>JALSRN010000055.1 GCA_026984735.1 Sedimenticola sp.
TCGTCTCTCCTCCAAACTTCGCCGCCTGAACCGTCGTGATCGCCGCCGTCAAGGTGGTCTTACCGTGGTCAACGTGACCAATGGTGCCCACGTTCACATGGGGTTTCGTTCTTTCAAATTTTTCCTTAGACATCGCTGGACAATCTCCGCAACAAAGATCAAATGGTCAACGTCAATGCAGTAAAACCGCTCGCCGAAGCGGCGCGGTCGCCGGAAGCCTCGCAAGGCCCCCCCTCGTGCCGGACTCCCTCCCGGCGCGGGACCCGGCCGGCAAGCGCTGGATCCCCGGTCGTCCTCTTCCGAGTTTTCGAAAAATATGGAGCCCAGAAGCAGATTTGAACTGCCGACCTCACCCTTACCAAGGGTGTGCTCTACCAACTGAGCTATCTGGGCAAGAAACCTGTTCTCTCTCCACTTCCCAGCGGCTGCCGGAGCCGCAGATGGAGCGGGTGATGGGAGTCGAACCCACGTCATCAGCTTGGAAGGCTGAGGTTCTACCGTTGAACTACACCCGCACTGAAAACGCGGCGACCCCACCGCTTCCCGACTTCACCGCCGAGAGGCCACCCCGCCGGGGATGGCGTCGCAATCCTGGTGGAGGGGGGAGGATTCGAACCTCCGAAGGCTGAGCCAGCAGATTTACAGTCTGCCCCCTTTGGCCACTCGGGAACCCCTCCAAAAAAGAGGACGCATTCTCCTCCGTTTTCGACTTCCTGTCAACACCCCCGACGAGAAGCCATCCGATCGCTCCAAGTTCTCATGAACGGGGGAGCGACGCTTCCGGCGACGCACGCCGTCCCCACCTTGGCCAGCCGCGAAACTTCGGTTTTTTTCGGTGGGCTGCGGACAGCATGGGGATGCGTCGTCACTCCCGATACCTTCTCCGGATCCTTGGTTGAATAAAGTCCAGGAAAAGACTTTTTCAGATCCCGATTTAGAGCGCCGATATTCTAGTATAATTTCGACGATGAGCAATCCCTTCCCCTTTTCCCTTCTCCTGCTGGCGGCGCTGTTCGCCGGCGGGTGCCAGGGCCTGCCGAAAAAACCTTCCACGCCCGCCCCCACCCACGCGGCGGCGCAGGCGCTGCCTTTCCAGAGCCGGGCGAAGCCTCCGAAGGAGATGGACCCGGACCTGGTCTTCGACTACCTGGCGGGAGAGATCGGCGCCCAGCAAGGCGTGACCTCCACCGCCTACCGGCACCTGGTACGCGCCGCGAGGCGGGCCAAGGATCCGGTGGCGGCGGCCCAGGCCGCCCAGCTCGCCCTGCGCATGAACGATGCCGCCAAGGCGGCGCAGGCCGCTGACCTCTGGGTGGCCTACGCCCCCAACTCCATCCAGGCCCGTGAATTGCGCATGATCCTGGCGTTGCGCTCGGGGGAGATGAACCTGGCCTTGCGACAGGCGGACGCGGTGCTGCGCATCGCCCGGGCTCTGGGCAAGGACGGTTTTCTGCAACTGGCCAAGGCGCTGGCCGCCGTCAAACGAGACGACAAGATCCAGCTCATGGAAAAGCTGGCGAAAGCGCACCCGAAAGAGGCGCGCGCGCACTATGCGCTGGCGCTGGTGGCCAGCCAGCGCAAGCGCTTCGCTCTGGCTGAACGGGCGCTCGACGAAGCCTCCCGGCTCGCTCCCCGCTGGCACGAGCCCTATCTGCTTCGCGCCCGTCTTCTGGAGCTCCAGGGCAAGGCGGACGAAGCCGAGAAAAGCCTGCGCCAAGCCCTCGACGCGCACCCCGACGCCACCCTTTTCCAAGCACTGGGAGAGATGCTCACCCGCCGGAAACGCTATCCCGAGGCGCTGGAAGCCTTCCAACAAGCGCTGAAGCGACAGCCCAAGAACACCGCGCTGCTCTCCACCGTAGGGCTGCTGGCGGTCCAGACCAAGCAGTGGGATCTGGCGCGCCGCACCTGGCAGCGGCTCGCCCGTGACGGCACGCCCGAGCAACGACAAGACGCCTGGTATTTCCTGGGGCAGGTGGAAGAGCTGGACGGGCATCCGGAAAAGGCCATCGAGTACTACAAAAAAGTGAAGGAAGGGCGGCTGTTGGCCGATGCCCGGCTGCGCTTGGCGATTCTCGAAGGCCGGCGAGGCAACCTGGACGAGGCGGCCCGGCTCTTCCGGGAAATCCGCCTCACCAACCCGCGACAGGCGGTGCAGGTCTACGTCACCGAGGCCCAGCTCTACAAGAAGCAGGGCCACCCCGAACGCGCCATGAAAGTCTATGACGAAGCCGTGGCCGCCAACCCCGGAAACGCCGACCTCCTCTACGCCCGCGGCCTCCTCGCCGCCGACCTGGGCCGGGTCGCCCAGGCGGAGCGCGACTTGCGCGCCGTGCTCAAGCTGCATCCGGGCGATGCCGACGCCCTCAACGCCCTCGGCTACACCCTGGCGGAGCAGACCAACCGCCTGAAGGAAGCCTACGGCTACATCTCCCAAGCCTTGAAGAAGCTGCCGAACAGCGCCGCCGTGCTCGACAGCATGGGGTGGGTGCTATATCGAATGGGCAGGAAGGAAGAGGCGCTGAAGTACCTCGAAAAGGCCGCCGCCAAGCTCGACGACGGCGAAATCGCCGCCCACCTGGGCGAGGTGCTCTGGAGCCTCGACCGCAAAGAGGAGGCCCGCCGCGTCTGGCGTGACGCGCTTCGATTCGCTCCCGACAACGCCAAACTGAAGAGGGCCATCGAGCGACACCGGTGAAGAGGGAAGCGCTGCCGTGGCCGGCGCCGGCCAAGCTGAACCTGATGCTGCGCGTGCTCCGGCGCCGCTCCGACGGCTACCATGAGCTGCAGACGGTGTTTCAGTTCCTGGAGCAGAGCGACGAACTGCGCTTCCGGGTGCGCGCCGACGGAGCCGTTCGTTGCACCACTCCCCTGCCCGGCGTGGCCGACGAAAACAACCTCGCGCTTCTGGCGGCGCGGGCGCTGAAAGCGGCCACCGGCACCTCCTTGGGGGCGGAGATCGAAATCCGCAAATCCCTTCCCATGGGCGGCGGCCTGGGCAGCGGCAGCTCCAACGCGGCCACCACCCTGGTGGCGCTCAACCACCTTTGGGGGTGCGGCCTCGATCTGGAGCGGCTGGCCGCCATCGGGCGCCGCCTGGGCGCCGACGTGCCCATCTTCGTTCACGGTCGCTCGGCCTGGGCGGAGGGGGTGGGGGAGCGCTTCACCCCCTTCGAACCCGCCCGCCCCTGGTACCTGGTGGTGATCCCGCCCTGCCACGTCTCCACGGCGGAAATTTTTTCCGATTCCCGATTGACACGAAACGCCGAGCCGATCACAATACGCGACTTCCTCGCGGGGCGCGACGAAAACACCTGCGAACCCCTGGTAAAATCCCGCCATCCGGCGGTCCGCGAAGCGCTGGAGTGGCTGGACGGCTACAGCAGGGGGCGGCTCACCGGCACCGGCGGCTGTGTCTTCGGCGAGTTCGACAGCCGCGAGGCGGCGGCCGAGGCCCTGCGAGCGCTGCCCTCTCCCATGAGAGGGTTCGTCAGCCGGGGATGCAACCTCTCCCCGCTGCACCGCCGGCTGCAAGAGTTGGCGGAGCGTCGATAACGAGGTTGGGCGGAATCGAAGACCGCCCGATTCCACGGTGGAAGCCCGAGGCAGGGCTTTCCCCGACCCGATTGGGGTGTCGCCAAGTGGTTAAGGCACCGGACTTTGACTCCGGCATCGCAGGTTCGAATCCTGCCACCCCAGCCATACCGATCCGATTCAAACGACACGACCGGGGTTCGATGGTGGCTGGCAGCAGCATGATGGTCTTCACCGGCAATGCGCACCCGCTGCTGGCCCGGGAGATCGTCGATTACCTCGACATGGCGCTGGGCAAAGCGGTGGTGGGCCGCTTCAGCGACGGCGAGATCATGGTGGAGATCGAAGACAACGTGCGCGGGCGCGATGTCTTCGTGGTGCAACCCACCAGCCACCCCACCAACGACCACCTCATGGAGCTGCTGGTGATGATCGACGCCCTGCGCTGGGCCTCGGCCAACCGCATCACCGCCGTGATCCCCTATTTCGGCTATTCGCGCCAGGACCGGCGCCCGCGCTCCGCCCGGGTGCCCATCACCGCGCGGCTGGCGGCCAAGATGATCGGCAGCGCCGGCGCCGACCGGGTGCTCACCATGGACCTGCACGCCGACCAGATCCAAGGCTTCTTCGACATCCCGGTGGACAACATCTACTCGTCGCCCATTCTGCTGGGCGACATCTGGCGGCAGAAATACCCCGATCTCATCGTGGTGTCGCCGGACGTGGGCGGCGTGGTGAGGGCGCGGGCGCTGGCCAAGCGCCTCGACGACGCCGACCTGGCCATCATCGACAAGCGCCGCCCCAAGGCCAACGAAGCGCAGGTGATGAACATCATCGGCGACGTGGAAGGGCGCTCCTGCGTGCTGGTGGACGACTTGGTGGACACCGCCGGCACCCTCTGCAAGGCGGCCGCCGCCCTCAAGGAGCAGGGAGCGGCGCGAGTGGTCGCCTACTGCACCCACGCCGTGCTTTCGGGCCCGGCCGTCGACAACATCGAGGGTTCGGCGCTGGACGAGCTGGTGGTGACCAACACCATCCCGCTGCGCCCCAACGCCGAGCAGTCTCAAAAGATTCGCCAGCTCTCCATCGGCGGGATCCTGGCGGAGACCATGCGTCGCATCAACAACGAGGAGTCGGTGAGCTCGTTGTTCATGGATTGACGCCCTGGCCTCCGGTTCGTCTGGTCGCGGACGTTCCGGAGTTTCTTTCATGCAAACGGAGATAAGACCATGTCCCAGACATTCACCATCGATGCGGTCTCCCGCAACGACAAGGGTAAGGGTGCGAGCCGCCGCCTGCGTCGCGAGGGGATGGTTCCCGGCATCGTCTACGGAGGGGGGCAGCCTCCCCGGATGATCGCCACGCCCCACAACAAGCTGGTGCAGCACCTCGAGCACGAGGCCTTCTACTCCTCCATTCTGCAGCTGCAGGTGGACGGCGCCACCGAGCGCGTGGTGTTGAAGGATCTGCAGCGCCACCCGGCCAAGCCTTTCATTCTCCATTTCGATCTGCAGCGGGTGGCCGACACCGATCGCATCCGTATGCGGGTGCCGCTGCACTTCCTCGGCGAGGAGAAGGCTCCCGGCGTCAAGGCGGGCGGCAAGATTCACCACGCCGTCACGGACGTGGAGGTGATCTGCGCGGCGAAGGACCTGCCCGAGCACATCGAGGTGGACGTTTCCGGCTTGAACGTCGGCGACATGATCCACCTCAGCGAGCTGCAACTTCCCGAGGGGGTGGAGATCGCCGCCCTCACCCATGGAGACGAAGCGAGCCACGACGAGGCGGTGGTCAGCATCCAGGCCGACCGCCGGGCCAAGGCCGCTGAAGGAGAGAGCGGCGAAGAAGAGGCAGGTGGCGAAGAGGAGTGATCCCGCTCTCCTGCCGACGAAAACGGCGGCTGCAAGCCGCCGTTTTCGTTGAATGCTGCCACAAACCGTCGCCATGCCCAACTCCATCGAATGCATCATAGGCCTCGGCAACCCCGGGCCGAAATACGCCGCAACCCGGCACAACGCCGGCTACTGGTTCGTCGACGAGATCGGTCGCCGACACGGCGCTCTTCTGCGCCCCGAGCGCAAATTCGCCGGCGAGACCGGCCGCCTGGAACTGGCCGGCCACCGTTGCTGGCTGCTCAAACCCACCACCTTCATGAACCGCAGCGGCCAGGCGGTGGGCGCCCTCGCCCGCTTCTATCGCATTCCGGTCGAACGGCTCCTGGTGGTGCACGACGACCTTGACCTGCCTCCGGGCAACGTGAGGCTCAAGCGGGGCGGGGGGCATGGAGGCCACAACGGCCTGCGGGATATCATGGCCGCGCTCGGCAGCCGCGATTTCTATCGCCTGCGCATCGGCATCGGCCACCCCGGCCATAAGGAAGAGGTGGTGGACTACGTTCTCTCGCCCCCCGCCCGCGAGGAGTCGATCCTCATCCGCTCGGCCATCGACCGCGCCGCGGATCAACTCCGGCCGATCCTCGAAGGCCGGCTGGAGCAGGTGATGAACAACCTCCACCGAAAAACCTGAAGAGGCGGCGCCCCGAAAGCCCTCGAAGAGCGAAAGACCCCGCCGAAGCGGGGCCTTTCGACTCCATGTCGCATTCTCATCCGCCTTCCAGAAGCCGGTCTGGCGGAAGGGCCAGCGTTTCAGTCGCCGTTGGGCTTGAAGACGTAGGCCGGCTTGAACCAGCGGACCATCACCGGAAGCAGCATCAACGCGGTGAAGACGTCGATGATGAGCGCTTCGCCGATGTAGATGGCCAGTCCCCAAGTGTTGGCGAGGTTGGTGTTGAGCAGCGGAATGAAGCTGCCCAGCAGCACCACGATGGAGATGATCACCGCCGATCCGGTGGTGTTCAGGGTGTTGCGCAGGGAACGCTCCCAGTCGCCGGCAGTGGCCAGCATCTCTTCGCGCAGCCGCGAGAGGATGTAGATGCCGTAGTCGATGCCCAACCCCATGGCGATGCTCAAGGTCACCAGCAGGTGGAAGGCGAGGTTGCCCGACCAGTTCTTCACCGAGGTGAAGTAGCCGCCCAGGCCGTACTGGGCGAAGAGCGTGATGAAGAGGGTCACCAACAACATCGCCGCCACGGTGAAGGAGCGGAAGATGAGAGCGACGATGATAAACACCGCCGCCGCTGTCTGCAGCGGCCCCTTCAGCCAGTTGGCCATGGCCACCTCCCGCGTCGCCTCGGTGGCGCCGAGAAAACCGCCCACACCGGGCCGCACATAGTTGGGGCCGGGCTCGCCCAGGGTCTCGTCACAAGCCTCGTACACCTTGGGTTCGTCAGCCGGGCCGCACCGCAAGCCGAACTTCACCTTGCGGAATCCCTTGTCGTTCTTGTGGTCCTCGATGTACTGCTGGATGTCCATGGTCACTTGGTGGGTCTCCACCGGATCCATGGTGTTGATGAAGCCGAGAACCACCCCCTCGTTCCAGTCCTTGGAGATGAAGGAGTCCATGTCGCCGGCCGAGGTCATCATCTCCAGCAGGCCGTTGTAGAGCTGCACGATCTCGTTGGGATCGCGGGTATCGTCGGGATCGACGGACGTGAGGTACTCCCGCGTGGGAATGGCCAGATCCTTCACGTTCGGCTTGGTCCCCGGCTCGGCCATGAGCAGCATGTTGACCAGCCGCACGTACTGGGCGTAGGAACCGGTATAACCGATGAACTTCTGCGCCCGCATCCAATTTTCCATCTTCTCCATGTCGGCCAGCACGTCGGCGTCGTTGAAGACCCCCTGGGCGCCGCACGCTTCGGAGTCCCAGCAGCCGCGCGCCTTCTTCTCCGCGGCGCAACGGGCCTTCTTCTCCTTGGGATCCTCGATGTCATAGACCTCGTCCGGGAAGAGGTTGCCCCCTTCGCACTCGGGCGCCACCGGCTCCTTACCACGGATGGGAATGCTCACCGAGATGACCCCCGGCATCACCTGGTTGAGCTGCACCAGCTCCTTCCAGACCTCCGAGCTTCCTTTGAAGGCGGCGCGGGCGTAGTTGATGCCCTTCTCCACCCCCGGCATGATGTCGCCCTCTTCGGCCAGCTTCTTGGCGGCAGCGGGGTCTCCTTTCCAGTTCATGAAGTTGGTGTAGTAGAAGGAGACGCCCATCATCGCCAGAATGACCGCGATGGGCGCCCATTTGAGGGGCGTGGTGACGATACGAGTAAGCCAGCCGCCCACCGTGGCCTCCCAGGTGTGCCCACCGGCGCCGCACGCCTCTTCCGAGGGGCGGAAACGGGTGAGCAACAGGGGGATGAGGGTGGTGGTGGTGAGCAGCAGAGTGAGCATGCCGAACATGCCGAAGTAGGCATAGGCCTTGTAGAAGGAGATGTCCACCGTGGCCAGGGTGGCGAAACCCACCATGTCGGTGATGATGGAGAGGGTCGCCGGAATGATGGTGTGGGAGATGGCCACGTGGGCCGCCTTGTCGCAATCGCCGGTGGCGCCCATCTCCAACAGGAAGCGGCGCGTCACCTGCACCGAGTGGCCGATGCCGATGGCCAGCAGCAACATGGGGGTGAGCACCATCATGGTGGTGAGCTTGAACTGGGTGAAGCCCATCAGCCCCAGGGTGAAGACGATGGTCATGCCCACCCCAACGAGGGGGAAGGCGGCACCGCGCCAGTCGCGGAACTCCATCCACAGAATGGCCACCACGATGGCGATGGAGATGACGAAGAGCCACCACTTGTGCACCAGGTCGGCCAACATATAGGCGAGGAAATAGGGCTCGCCGGCCACCAGCAGCTCGATGCGGTCGTCCTGGCGGATCTCATCCATGATATCCTGCACCTGCTTCACCCAGGGCAGGTAGATGCTCTTCACGTCGTCGGTGTAGTCGGCCAGGATGTAGGCCGCCTTGGCCACGCAGCGATCCTCGTCGTAGTCGTCGTAGGCGCAACGCTTGCCCGTGTTCTTGTCGTACATGGCCACCAGCATGGGCGCCATCACCGGGTTGGTCTTGATCCCCTCGCGCAGGAAATCGAGCTGCTTCTTCGCCTCCTTGGGATCGGAGCTGATCCCCTCGGTGGGAATGAGGCGCTTGAAGACCAGCCCGTTCTCGTCCGAGCTCATGTATTTGATCTTCTGCGCGGCGATGTCAATGAAGTTGGCCGGCCGCGAGGTGGGCAGCGCTTCCAGCTTGCGGTGCACCTCCTGCACCTTGTTGATGAACCAGGGCTGATAGATGTCGCCCTCCTTCACTCCAAGGGAGAAGACCATGATGTTGCCCATGCCGAAATGGTGCTCGGCATAGAGGTTGGTGGCCACATAACGGTTGCTGGGCGGCAACAGGGTGTCGGGGTCGTTGCGAATGTCCAGCTTGGGGATCTGGGTGGCCCCGACGATGGTGGCGATGACCAGGAATATGATGATGAAGTTGCGGTATTTCAGCACGAAGTCGGCGTACCGCTCCGTCAACCGCTTGCGCTGCGTGGTCTCTCCCATGGCGACTGCTCCTGACTTACTGCTTTGGTGATTGTTCTAGCCCGAACCGCTTCTGTTTTCGTTCAGACGCCCGCCCGAGGGCTTATGTAACTTCGACCGGAATGACGCTCCCACCGGTCGGACAAACCGTTTTTTTGGATTCCGGCCCGAGGATGCATCCCGCTGGAGGGTCCGCTCCCCCGGCAACGGTCGGGGTGGCAGGCGTCTGCCACCCCGACCCCGGGTTCATGGTCACTCCCAGATGTACTTGACGCCCACCTGGAAGTTGCTGCTCTCCTTGAACTGACCGAAGGTAGTGTCCTCGTCCCCCCAGTAGAGGTTCAGCTCGGCGGAGCCGACCCACTCGTCGGTAAAGGAGTACTCCATGTCGAAGCGGTTCCACCAGCCGCCGCCATCCTCATACATGGTGATGTTGTTCCAGCGGCCGAGCTGACTCTCGCCGAAGGGCTTGGAGAAGAAGAGGGAATAGAACTCCTTGTACTCCCACCCCTTGTTGAGACCGTTGGTCATGTGCACCGTGGAGAAGTCGGCGGTGTAGCGGGAACAATCGAAATTGATCCCCGTCTGAGTGGTGCAGGTGCGTTGGTCATCCACGTAATCGAGGTTGATCATCTGGATGAACTGGCCGCTGACGAGCAGGTTGGTCATCACGGTGATGTCCAGCCCCAGCACGTAGCTGAACTTGTCCATGTCTTCCATCACCAGGGCATTGGTCAGGTCGCCTATCCCCAGGAGCCGCTTGTCCACCACCGGCTGCTTCTCGTTCTTGTCGTAGAGCGCCTCGCCACGAATGACTACCGGAACGTCGCCCCACTGGGTGCCGTAGTCGAAGGAGCCGCCGAAGCTGTTGACGCGGGAGCGGGTTTCTTCCATCACCATCGTCACTCCATGGGTGTTGGCGTTCCAAGTGCCCGTGGTGGGATCGAAGGCCCCATAATATTGTCCGGCGGCATTGTGCAAGAGAATCGTGGGATTGGCCAAAGGATTGGCTGCCGCGTTCAGAGGAATATCGTTGATTCCCACGTTGGTTGCAGGATTCGGCATGACGACGCCCGGAGCCGGCGATACTCCGGTCGCTCTCTGCACCACCAACTTCTCGCCGGTCACAGCGTCGTGCCAACTCATGTGAATCTCGGGGTTGGCGCTGTAGTGGTAGAAGTAGTTGAGGCTGAAGTTGAAGCCGTTTTCCAACGAACCGCGATAACGAAAGCCGAAATTGGGTTCAGATGTGCTGGGATCCTCCTCGCGATAAACCGCATTGGCGCCCACGAAGCGGGCGCCGTTGAAGGTGTTGAAGGTGTTGAAGGTGGCGAAAGTGGCGTTGGGCATGTATTCGAAAGCGGAAGTGGGGTTCGCCGGATTCCAGTTTACCTGGGTCACCTGCGGCCCATAGACCGCCAGCAGATTGGTCACGTTGTTGTTGGCATTGGGATCGCCCGGCGCCAAGCCGTTTTGGGCGATATTATTAAGCACGAACTTACCCGGCCCGAAAGGGGTGGGTGCACCACACACACCAGGCGATGCGCAAGGATATCCCACGATATTAGGGTTGCTTGCAAAGCCATCCACCGTCATTCCCGCAAAAGGCAGGAGGCCCGATGTATTGAGACTGCCGGTAAACATGCCGGCGAACGCCGCCGCGTTGAAACTGGCCGCCACCCCCGCCAGCGCCGGCGTCACGTGCAGAAAGCCGTTCACCGGGCCGGTGATGGAGTCCACCCCTTTCATGATGAAGGGGTGGCCGCCCACGTCTTTGTCGTCCAGGCCCGGGATGACGTTCTTGCGGTTCTCGGAGAGGATGAACTGGAGGTTGCCGCTCTCCCCCACGTTCATCTCGGCGTTGATCATCCAGATGGGGATGCGCGAATCCTCCATGGCGTTCTGCGCCATCTCACGAAAGTCGGTGGGGTTGATGATGTCCAGCAACTTGATGCCGTCGGCGGTGCCCCAAACCACCTGCTGTTTGCCCAGCCGCAGCGAGAGCTCACCCACGGAGGTGTCCACGTAGGCCTCCCGGAACCAGTCGTTCTGGGTGTAGTTCTTGTGGCACTGCCAGTCGCTGTTGACCCCCTCGCTGTCGCAGATGAGGTTGACGTCCAGGTGCCAGCTCGACTCTTCGCCGATGGAGCCGTTGACGAAGAAGCGCGCCGAGTTCTCGAACTTCATCAAGTTGCCGGCGTCCTTGCTGCGCCGGTCCAGCATGGTGCGCGCCTCGCCGGTCATCTGACCGCTCTTGAGGAAGATCGCGGTTTCGTTCTTGAGATAGCCGTTGATCTCGATGTCCTCGGTGAAATCGGCGCTGGCCACGGCCGGCAGGCTCAATGCGGCCGCAACCGCCAGATACAAGGTGGAACGCTTGTGCATGGTTACTCTCTCCGGATGGAGGCGCGCCCGCCGGCGCGCCCTTTAGTTATCGGGTTCGTTATCGTTTGATCTTACGCAGGGTCTGCTCGGACCACAGCTTGCGCTTGAAGTTGCCGTTGGCCACGCTCACCCCTTCGGGAATCACGGCCCAGGTCTCGTGCCCTGTGGCCAGCGTCTTGCCGTACCAGTAGCCCCAGAAGAGGGCGCGGGGATCGTCCAGCGGCGAGTCTTTCCAGTCACGGTCGATAATCTTGATCTTCTTGCCGTCCTTGAAATATTCGGTGCGATAATCGGCGAACGTCTTGGTGTCGACGTAGCTGATGCGGTAGTCGTACCACCAGTTCTTGAACTTGGTGGTGCTTTTCAGCTTGTACACCTCCTTGCCCTTGTGCTCGCAGGCCGGCCCGGGAAGGTTGCGGGTGTAGCGGCCGCGCTGGTTCTTGGGAATCTCCATGTAGCCCAGGCAATCGTTGAAGGTCTCCTTGCCCAGCAGTTCGTGGGTCTCGTGCTTGGGCTTGCGCAGCACCACGTCGCCGAAGGTGAAGTCGGAGCCGCCCCAGGCGTCGTCGTGGGCCGGCTGGGCGAAGCGGCGGATCTTGCGCAGCGCCGGCAGCCAGATCATGTAGGACTGGCTCTTGTTGTCGTCGTTGTAGTCGGTCACCAACATGCCGGTGCCGCGAAGCTTGCCCGAGCGGAAGATCGCCAGGTCCTGCGCCTTGATGGGATCATCCGGCGGATAGTCGTTGTTCAGGTAACGCTCCAGGGTGATGGTGGTGGGCTTTTCGCCCTTGCCCTTGAGAATGAGCGTGGTGATCTTGCGCCCCTTCTTGACGATGGCGTAGTTCTTCATCGCGTAGAAGTGGTTGACGAAATAGACCTGCTGAGCGATCTGGTCGGCCGTGAGGTTCCCGGAAGTGGGATAAGGCAGGTCCTTGGGCACTCCTCCTGCAAAGGCGGTGGCGGAAGCGGCCAGCAGGGCGCCGGCCAGCGTGGCAATCGTCTTGTTCTTCATCATCTTTCTTCCTGACTCTCTCTGGTTCATTGACATCTCCATCCCCCCGCCCCCGGGCGTCGGGGAACCCTCAAAAGTTCATCGTTTGATCTTGCGCAGCGTCCTCTCCGACCACAGCGACGGTTTGAACTTGGCGTTGTATCTCACCACCTCCGGCGGAATCACCGCCCAGCTTTCGTGACCGGTGAGAAAATTCTTGCCGTACCAGTATCCCCAGGCGAGGGCCCGTGGATCGTCGAGCCCCACGCTGCGCCAGTCGCGGTCGATGAATTTGATCTTCTTGCCGTTCTTGAAATATTCGGTGCGGTAGTCGGCGAAGGTCTTGGTGTCGATGTAGCTGATGCGGTAGTCGTACCACCAGTTCTTGAACTTGGTGGTGCTCTTCACCTTGTAGACCTCCTTCCCCTTGGAGGCGCAGGACTCCTTGGGAAGGTGCCGGGTGTAGCGGTTGCGGTGGCGTTTGGGAATCTCCATTCCCCTGAGGCACTCCCCGAAGATCTCCTTGCCCAGCAGCTCGTGAGTCTCGTCCCTGGGCTTGCGCAGCACCACGTCGCCGAAGGTGAAATCGAGGCCGCCCCAGGAGTCGTCCTGCGCCGGCTGGGCGAAGCGGCGGATCTTGCGCAGCGCCGGCAGCCAGATCACGTAGGACTGGCTCTTGTTCTCGTCGTCATAGTCGGTGATGAGAATGCCGGTGCCGCGCAGTTTGCCCGAACGGAAGATGGCCAGATCCTTGGACTTAACCACGGGATCGTCCTCGTAGTCGTTGTTGAGATACCGCTCGATGGTGTTGGTGGTGGGCCGCTTGCCCTTGGCGCGGCTCACCAGCACGGTGATCTTCCGCCCTTTCTTGACGATGGCGAAATTCTTGAAGGCATAGAAGTGGTTGACGAAATAGACCTGTTCGATGATCTCTTTCGCCGTGGGTTCCCCTTTTGGGTAGGGCGTATCGGGCGACACGGCGCCGGCCTCCCGCCCCCAAAACGCCAAAAAAAGGGGCAGCGGCAAGGTCACCAGCAGGAACGACGATCGGGATTTCATGCACTCAACTCCTGAACGGCGAAGTTTTCTTATTCTCTCTGTTGTGCAGGAGCAACGGATCGCCCCCAATCCAACAGCTCCCTGCCTTCGCCGCCTCCCCCTCTGCGGCCTCCACAAGGCCGACCGTACGGCTCATCCTCCATTAGGCGCTTGAATTATTAACGCAAAAGAATGGCCTTGACAAGCGCTTTCAATGACATTTCGCAATCGACGGTGTTGCAAAAACGCAAAATATTGCAAAGGTTTTTTCGTTGGGCGAAAATTTGGCTAAATTGCCTGGAGTGCGCCTTTTCGATTCCATGTCCCTCATCGCCCTTGGCCTCAACCACACCACGGCTCCCGTGGAGATCCGCGAGCGGGTCAGCTTCGGCCCGGACATCGTCGTGGGCGCGCTGCGCGCGCTCACCGAGGTGAAAGGCGTGGGTGAAGGGGTGATCCTCTCCACCTGCAACCGCACCGAACTCTATTGTCACGGCAGCGGCGCCGACCCCGAACGGTTGGGCCGCTGGCTGGCCGAGTTCCACGGCCTGACGCGGGAGGACGTGGCTCCCTACCTCTACGTGCACGAGGGGCCGAAGGCGGTGGAGCATCTGCTGCGCGTGGCCAGCGGTCTCAACTCGCTGGTGCTGGGAGAGCCCCAGATCCTCGGTCAGGTGAAGCAGGCGTGGCAGACGGCGCGCGACGCCGGCACCCTGGGCAAGATCCTGGGCCGTCTTTTCCAGCACAGCTTCGCCACTGCCAAGCAGGTGCGCACCGACACCGCCATCGGCGACAGCCCGGTATCGGTGGCTTTCGCCGCGGTGAGCCTGTCGAAGCAGATCTTCGCCGACCTGGAGCCGCTCACCGCCCTGCTCATCGGCGCCGGCGAGACCATCGAGCTCACAGCCCGCCATCTGCAGCAGCAGGGCATCGGCCGCATCATCGTGGCCAACCGCACCGTCGCCCGGGCCCACGAGCTGGCGGAGCAGTTCAACGGCTTCGCCATCGGCCTCACCGAGATCCCGGCCCACCTGGCCGAGGCCGACATCGTCATCTCCTCCACCGCCAGCCCGGTTCCGGTGTTGGGCAAGGGCGCGGTGGAGAGCGCGCTGAAGCAGCGCCGCCACAAGCCCATCTTCATGGTGGACATCGCCGTGCCGCGCGACATCGAAGCGGAGGTGCGCGAGCTGGAGGACGTCTATCTCTACACCGTGGACGACCTGGAAGAGGTGATCGAGGAGAACCTTCGTTCGCGTCAGCAGGCGGCCGAGCAGGCGGCGGAGATCATCGAACAGCGCAGCGCCGAGTTCATGGGCTGGCTGCGGTCGCTCGACGCCGTGGCCCTGATCCAGAGCTACCGCGGCCAGGCGGAGTCCATCAAGGAGGAGACCCTGCGGAAGGCACAGCGCATGGTGCGCAACGGCACCCCCCCCGAGGAGGCGCTCCAGTACCTGGCCAACACCCTCACCAACAAGCTGCTGCACACCCCCAGCTCCCAGCTTCGCGAGGCGGGCTCCAGCGGCCAGAAGGAGCTTCTCGAGGCGGCGCACACCCTCTTCCAGCTCCACCGATGAACGAGCGCATCCGCAGCCGCCTGGAGAAGATCCAGGAGCGGTTCGAGGAGATCACCGGCCTGCTCGCCGACCCCGCCGTGCAGAGCGATAGCGACCGTTTCCGCGAGCTGAGCCGGGAATACGCCCAGCTGGAGCCGGTGGCCGACTGCTATCGGCGCTATCGGGAGGCGGAAAGCGAGTTCGAAGCCGCGGGCGAACTGCTCGAGGACGCCGAGATGGCCGAGCTGGCGCGCGAGTCCCGCGGCGAGGCGCGCGCGCGGATGGAAGCGCTGGAACCGGAGCTCAAGCGATTGCTGCTGCCGCGCGACCCCAACGACGAGCGCAACGTCTTTCTGGAGATCCGCGCCGGCACGGGAGGCGCCGAGGCGGCGCTCTTCGCCGGTGACCTGCTGCGCGCCTATCTGCGCTATGCCGAGCGACGGGGCTGGAGCGCCGAGCTGATCAGCGAGAGCCCGGGCGAGCTCGGCGGATACAAGGAAGTGGTGGCACGCATCCGCGGCCGCGAGGTCTACTCCCGCCTCAAGTTCGAATCGGGCGTGCACCGGGTGCAGCGGGTGCCGGAGACCGAGTCGCAGGGGCGCATCCACACCTCGGCGGTGACCGTGGCCATTTTGCCCGAGGCCGAGAGCATCGACGAGGTGGAGATCGACCCCGGCGAACTGCGCATCGACACCTTCCGCGCCTCGGGCGCCGGCGGCCAACACGTGAACAAGACCGACTCGGCGGTGCGCGTCACCCACCTGCCCACCGGCATCGTGGCGGAGTGCCAGGACGAACGCTCCCAGCACAAGAACCGGGCGCGGGCGATGGCGCTGCTGCAAGCGAAGCTGCTGTCGCGCGCGCGGGATCGGCAGGCGCGGGAGCGGGCCGCCGACCGCCGCTTGCAGGTGGGCAGCGGCGACCGTTCCGAGCGGATCCGCACCTACAACTTTCCCCAGAACCGGGTCACCGACCACCGCATCAACCTCACGATCTACAAGCTGGACGAGGTGATGGAAGGCGACTTCGACCCGATCATCGATCCCCTGCTCCAGGAATACCAGGCCGAGCAACTGGCCGAGCTCTCCGCCGCGTGACCACCGTTCGACAGGCACTGGAAGAGGGGCGCTCCATCGAGGACGCCCGGCTCATTCTCGCCCATGCGGTGGGACGCGACCCCGCCTGGCTCTACGCCTGGCCGGAACGGGAGCTGGAACCGGCGCAGCTGACCCGCTACCGTGAGCTGCTGCGCCGGCGGGCCGCGGGCGAGCCCCTGGCCTATCTCACCGGCGAGAAAGAGTTCTGGTCCCTGCCGCTGCGGGTGACCCCCGCCACCCTGGTTCCGCGCCCGGAGACGGAGCTGCTGGTGGAATCGGCGCTGCGTCTCTTTCCTGCGCCGGAACAGAGCGGCCGGCGGCAGGAGCCCACCCCCCCGCCGGAGCCGGAAGATCGCTCCGGGAAACTGAAGGCGCTCGACCTGGGCACCGGCTCCGGCGCCATCGCCCTGGCCCTGGCCGCCGAGCGGCCCGCCTGGAAGATCGCCGCCACCGACGTCAGCGCCGAGGCCCTGGCGGTGGCGAAAGAGAACGCCCAGCGCCTGCGGCTGGAGAACCTCCGATTCTTCCAAGGCGACTGGTACGAAGCGCTGCCGCCCGGCGAACGCTTCCAGCTCATCCTCTGCAATCCCCCCTACGTGGCCGCGGAAGACCCCAATCTACGAGGCGACGGCGTCGCCCATGAGCCGCCGAGCGCCCTTGCCGCCGGCCGCGACGGGTTGGAGGAGCTGCGTCTGGTGATCGCCGGCGCGCCGGCCCGGCTGGAGGCGGGCGGCTGGCTGCTGGTGGAGCACGGCATGGATCAGGGCAAGGCGGTGCGAAGGCTGTTCCGGCAGGCGGGCTTCCGGTCGGTGGAGACCCGCCGGGACCTGGCGGGCAGGGACAGAGCCACCCTCGGCTGCTATGCTCCTTCACCATGAACGACGACGAACTGCTTCTCTACAGCCGCCAGATCATGCTCCCCCAGATCGACCTGGAGGGGCAGCAGCGGCTGCTCGACTCGCGCGCCCTGATCGTCGGCCTGGGTGGCCTCGGATCGCCGGCGGCCCTCTACCTCGCCGCGGCGGGAGTGGGAGCGCTGACGCTGGTGGACTACGACCAGGTGGAGCTGAGCAACCTCCAGCGGCAGATCGTCCACCGCCGCCAGAACCTCGGCCGCCCCAAGGTGGAGTCGGCCGCGGAGACCCTGGCCGGCGTCAACCCCGGCTGCCGGATCGAGCCCATTCCGGAAAGGCTGGAGGAGATCGTCCTGGAGGAGCAGGTGGCGGCCGCCGACGTGGTGCTCGACTGCAGCGACAACTTCGCCACCCGCTTCGCCATCAACCGCGCCTGCGTGCTCACCGGCACCCCCCTGGTGTCGGGCTCGGCCATCCGCTGGGAGGGGCAGGTGGCGGTCTTCAACGACCGGCCCGGCGCCCCCTGCTACCACTGCCTCTACGGCGACAGCGGCGAGCTGGACGCCACCTGCGCGGCCAACGGCGTGCTGGCCCCGGTGGTGGGCATCATCGGCGCCATCCAGGCCACCGAGGCGATCAAGCTGCTGGCGGGGGCGGGCGAGGCGCTGAGCGGCCGGCTGCTGCTGCTCGACGCCCTCGCCATGGAACTGCGCACGTTGAAGCTGCGGCCCGACCCCGGCTGCCCGGTCTGCGGCGCATGAGCAAAGTGGAAAGGGAGCGCTTCGACCCCGCCCGACTGCGCCGGGACATCGTCTTCCAGGAGCGCCTGCTGGGCCACCCGCTCACCTTCCACACCACCTGGGGGCTCTTCTCCCCCAAGGGCATCGACGCCGGCACCCACCTGTTGCTGGACCATCTGCGGGTGGCCCCCGACGAGCGCGCTCTCGATCTCGGCTGCGGCTACGGTCCCCTGGGGCTGGCCATCGCCAAGGAGGCGCCGGCGGGCTTCTGCACCCTGGTGGACAAGGACTTCGTGGCGGTGGAGTACGCCAGGAAGAACGCCGCCATCAACGGCATCGAAAACGTGGAAGTGCTGTTGAGCAACGGCCTCGACCAGGTTCCTCCCGAGCGCCGCTTCACCCTGGCGGTGACCAACCTGCCGGCCAAGACCGGCAAGGAGCACTACTATCTCTTCTTCCACGACATTCGCGAGCGGCTCGAGCCCGGCGGGCGCTTCTACGTGGTGGTCATCACCGGCCTGCGCCAGTTCGTCGCCCGCGCTTTCAAGGAGGTGTTCGGAAATCACCGCAAGGTGAAGCAGGGAAAGAGCCACACGGTGGCCATGGCGGCCAAGCGGTAGTGACAGGCGACAGGAGCAAGAGCGGCGAAACGGAACTACCCCGCCAGCTTCTTGCGCAGCAGCTCGTTCACCTGCTTGGGATTGGCCTTGCCCTGACTCTTCTTCATCACCTGGCCGACGAAGAAGCCGAGCATCTTGGGCTGTTTCTTGGGATCGGCGTTGCGGTAATTCTCCACCTGGGCGGCGTTCTCGGCCAGCACTTCGTCCACGATCGCTTCGATGGCGCCGCTGTCGGTGATCTGCTTCAGCCCCTTCTCTTCGATGATGGCGTCGGCGGAGCGGCCGCTGGCCCACATCTCCTCGAAGACGCTCTTGGCGATCTTGCCCGAAATGGTGTCGTCGGCGATGCGCAGCACCAGCCCTCCCAACGCCTCGGCGGAGAGGGGGCTCTCGGAGAGCTCCAGCCCGGCCTTGTTGAGGGCGCCATAGAGCTCCACCATCATCCAGTTGGCGGCCAGCTTGGCGTCCCCGGCCACGGCCACCACCCCCTCGTAATAGTCGGCGGCGGCGCGGCTGGCGGTGAGCACGTCGGCGTCGTAGGGGGAGAGGCCGTACTGCTCCTCGAAGCGGCGGCGGCGCGCCTCGGGCAGCTCGGGCATGTCACGCACCGTCTCCTCGATGAAAGCGTCGTCGACCACCAGCGGCAGCAGGTCGGGGTCGGGGAAGTAGCGGTAGTCGTTGGCCTCCTCCTTGGTGCGCATGGAGCGAGTCTCGTCCTTCTGGGCGTCGTAGAGCCGGGTCTCCTGCACCACGGCGCTGCCTGACTCCAACAGGTCGATCTGCCGCTCCACCTCGAAATTGATGGCCCGTTCGAGAAAACGGAAGGAGTTGAGGTTCTTCAGCTCGGTGCGGGTGCCCAATTTCTCCTCGCCCCGGGGGCGCACCGAGACGTTGGCGTCCATGCGGAAAGAGCCCTCCTGCATGTTGCCGTCGCAGATCCCCAGATAGGTGACGATCTGGTGGATCTTCTTGGCGTAGGCCACCGCCTCCTTCGCCGAGCGCAGATCGGGCTCGGAGACGATCTCCAGCAGGGGCGTGCCGGCGCGGTTGAGGTCGATGCCGGTGTAGCCGTGGAAATCCTCGTGCAGCGACTTGCCGGCGTCCTCCTCCAGGTGGGCACGGGTGACGCCGATCCGTTTAACCGCTCCCCCCTCGAGCAAAATCTCCACGTGACCGCGGCCGACGATGGGCAGCTCGTACTGGCTGATCTGGTAGCCTTTGGGCAGGTCGGGGTAGAAATAGTTCTTGCGCGCGAAGACCGAGCGGCGGGCGATCTCCGCCTCGATGGCGGTGCCGAAGAGCACCGCCTTGCGCACCGCCTGCTCGTTGAGCACCGGCAGCACGCCGGGGAAGCCGAGGTCCACCAGACAGGCCTGGGTATTGGGCTCGGCCCCGAAAGCGGTGGAGGCGCCGGAGAAGATCTTCGAGCGGGTGGTGAGCTGCGCGTGGATCTCCAGGCCGATGACGGTTTCCCACTCCATCAGGCGTACCCCCCCGGCGTCTGCAAGTGCCAGTCGGTGGTTCGCTGCAACTGGTGCGCCACGTTCAGCAGCCGTCCCTCTTCGAAATAGTTGCCGATGAGCTGCAAGCCCGCCGGCAGCCCTTCCACCAGCGGCGCCGGCATGGAGAGCGCCGGCAATCCCGCCAGGTTGACGGCGATGGTGTAGATGTCGGAGAGATACATGGCCACCGGATCGCTCGACTTCTCTCCGAGCCGGAAAGCGGTCTCGGGAGAGGCGGGGCCGAGGAGCAGATCGACCCGGCGGAACGCCTCGCGGAAATCGTCGGCGATCACCTGGCGCACCTGCTGCGCCTTCAGGTAGTAGGCGTCGTAGTACCCCGCCGAAAGGGCGTAGGTGCCGATCATGATGCGTCGCTTCACCTCGGCGCCGAAACCTTCCGAGCGGGAACGCTTGTAGAGATCCTCCAGATCCTTCGGCTCCTTGCAGCGGTGACCGAAGCGCACGCCGTCGAAGCGCGCCAGGTTGGAGGAGCACTCCGCCGGCGCCACCACGTAGTAGGCGGGCACCGAATATTTCGAATGGGGAAGCGAGACCTCCACCAGCTCGGCGCCGAGCTTCTTCAGCGCCGCCATGGCTTCGTCCATGGCGGCGGCCATGCCGGCGTCGAGCCCCTCTTCGAAGAACTCCTTCACCATGCCGATTCTCACCCCTTTCACCGACGCCTCGAGCGCCGCCGCATAGTCATCCACCGGCCGGTTCGCCGAGGTGGAGTCCTTCTCGTCGAAGCCGGCCATGGCGGCCAGGAGCAAAGCGCAATCCTCGGCGCTGCGCGCCATGGGACCGGCCTGGTCGAGACTGGAGGCGAAGGCGATCATGCCCCAGCGCGACACCCGGCCATAGGTGGGTTTGAGGCCAGTGATGCCGCACAGCGCCGCCGGCTGGCGGATGGAGCCGCCGGTGTCGGTGCCGGTGGCGGCGGGAGCCAGACGCGCCGCCACCGCCGCCGCCGAGCCGCCCGAAGAGCCGCCCGGTACCCGCTCGGTGTCCCAGGGATTCTTCACCGGACCGTAGTGGCTAGTCTCGTTGGAGGAGCCCATGGCGAACTCGTCCATGTTGGCCTTGCCCAGCATCACCATGCCGGCGCCGGCCAGCCTCTCCACCACGGTGGCGTCGTAAGGCGAGACGAAGTTGTCCAGCATGAAGGAGCCGCAGCTGGTCTTCACCCCCCGGGTGCAGAAGATATCCTTGTGTATCAAGGGGATGCCCGTGAGCGGCCCGCCCTCTCCTTTCTGGATGCGTTCATCCGCCAAGCCCGCCTGACGCAGCGCCTCCTTGTCGCACACGGTGATCAGGCAGTTGAGGTCGTGGTCGAACGCCCGAATGCGCTGCAGAAAGTGCTCGGCGAGCTCCACGCTGCTGAACTCGCGGGCGGCCAGGCCGGCGGCCAGCTCGCGCAGGCTCTTCTGGTGCAACGCGCTCATTCGATCACCCTGGGCACCAGATAGAGCCCCCGTTCCACCAGGGGCGCCACCGCCTGGTACTGCTCGCGGCGGTTCTCCTCGGTGACCACGTCCGGACGCAGGCGCTGATGCATCTCCAGCGGATGAGCCATGGGAGCGATGCCGGCGGTGTCGAGCGCCTCCATCTGCTCCACCAGATCCAAGATGCCCGACAGCTCCCCGCGCAGCGCGTCGAGCTCCGCCTCGGAAACGGCCAGGCGGGCCAGGTGGGCGATCTTCGCCACGTCGTCGCGTTCCAGGGTCATCGGTTCCGTTCTTTAGGGAGTGGGCCGGCAAGGCCGGAAAAACTACCACAGAAAGGCCCACCATTTCCACATTCCGACGCTGCCGGAAGCTCCAATCCGGGACTCCGCGAGGGAACGACCGGCAGGCCCGGAGCCCTCCCCCTTGCCCCCCGGCACACCTGTTGATAGATTAGCGCTCTCGATTCCTGCTGGCCGGTCGCGACAGGCCGGTGTTTTCCCGATTGTTCCCCAAGCCGCCCGGGCGGCTGCTCGAACGGATTTTGTCGATGCTTTTCAGACGTCTGCGCGGACTTTTCTCCAACGATCTCTCCATCGATCTGGGCACAGCCAACACCCTCATCTACGCCAGGGATAAGGGCATCGTGCTCAACGAGCCTTCGGTGGTGGCCATCCGCGAGGATCGCGGCCGCGGACTCAAAGCGGTTGCAGCGGTGGGCGAGGACGCCAAGAAGATGCTAGGCCGCACCCCCGCCAACATCACCGCCATTCGCCCCATGAAGGACGGCGTGATCGCCGACTTCACGGTGACGGAGAAGATGCTCCAGTACTTCATCCACAAGGTGCACGAAAGCCGCCTCATCCGCCCCAGCCCTAGAGTACTCATCTGCGTCCCTTGCGGCTCCACCCAGGTGGAGCGGCGTGCCATCAAGGAGTCGGCGGCGGGTGCCGGGGCGCGCGAGGTCTATCTCATCGAGGAGCCCATGGCGGCGGCCATCGGCGCCAATCTGCCGGTGGACGAGGCGCGCGGCTCCATGGTGCTGGACATTGGCGGCGGCACGTCGGAAGTGGCCATCCTTTCGCTCAATGGCATCGTCTACGCCAACTCCGTGCGCATCGGCGGCGACAAGTTCGATGAGGCCATCATCAACTACGTACGCCGCAATTACGGCAGTCTCATCGGCGAGGCTACGGCGGAACAGATCAAACACGAGATCGCCACCGCCTGGCCGGGAGGCGAGTTACAGGAGATCGAGGTCAAAGGCCGTAATCTGGCCGAAGGCATCCCGCGCAGCTTCACTCTCAACAGCAACGAGATCCTGGAAGCGATCCAGGAGCCGCTCAGCGGCATCGTGGACGCGGTGCGCAAGGCGCTCGAGCAGACTCCGCCGGAACTGGGCGCCGACGTCGCCGAGCGTGGCATCGTTCTCACCGGCGGGGGCGCCCTCCTCAAGGGACTGGACCGCCTCCTAGAAGAGGAGACGGGATTGCCGGTGATCGTCGCCGAGGACCCCATGACCTGCGTGGCCCGGGGGGGCGGCCGCGCTCTGGAGCTGATGGACGAGAAGGCGGGAGATTTCTTCAGCGTGGAGTAACCCGAAATCAAGTTCATATTCGCAGAAGGACCCTCTCCGGGAGCGCGTCTCATCGGCGCCATGATGCTCTCCATCCTCCTCATGGTGATGGACCACCGGTTTCACCAGACCGAGACGCTGCGTAGCGTGCTCTCCACCCTCACCTATCCCATTCAACGATTGGCGGAGCTGCCCGGCGACGTCGGCGGCTGGCTCGCGGAGCGCTTCAAGAGCCGCAGCCGGTTGGAGCGCGAAAACCTCCAACTGAGGCGTGAGAACCTGGAACTGAAGGCGGAACTCCAACAGCTCGCCTCGCTGCAGGCGGAAAACGAGCGGTTGCGCGACCTCCTCGGTTCGGCCTACAAGATCGGCAATCGGGTGCTCGTGGCCGAGCTCTCCGCCATGGACCTGGACCCTTTCCGACAGCAAGTGGTAATCGACAAGGGAAGCGCCTCGGGCGTCTACGCCGGACAGGCGGTGCTCGACGCCCGGGCGGTGATGGGGCAGGTGATCCACGTCTCCCCGCTGCGCGCCACCGTGCTGCTCATCACCGATGCCCACCACGCCCTGCCGGTGCAGGTGCTGCGCAACGGCCTGCGCACCATCGCCGTGGGCACCGGCCGCATCGACCGCCTGGAGCTTCCCTACCTGCCCAACAACGCCGACATCCGGCCGAACGATCTACTGGTCACCTCGGGGCTTGGGGGCAAGTTTCCGCCTGGCTATCCGGTGGCGCGAGTCGCCGAGGTAAAACGGCTCCCCGGCAAACCCTTCGCCCGGGTGACGGCCACGCCCCTGGCGCAGCTCGACCGCGCCCGCGAGGTGCTGCTGGTGTGGGAAGTGAAACCCCCCGCCGTGCAGCCGGAAAAGCCGAAGCGTCCTCAAGAAGGCGCTTCCTCCAGCCCCGAACCGGAAGCTCCCTGATGCGCGGCTACGGCGTCATTCTGACCACGCTGCTGATCAGCTTGGTGCTCAGCGTTCTGCCCATGCCCCAGGAGCTCCAGTTCTATCGCATCCAGTGGACCGCCCTGGTGCTAGTCTATTGGTGCATGGCCGTGCCGGAAAAGGTCGGAGTGGGTTTCGCCTTCGTCGCCGGCCTGCTGCTCGACATCCTCACTGGAACCCTGTTGGGACAACACGCACTCGGGCTCTCGGTGATCGCCTTCATCACTCTCAAGAGCTACCGGAGAGTCCGGGTCTTCCCCCTTTGGCAGCAATCGGTCTACCTGGTGGTGCTGCTGGCGCTGGAGAGGCTGCTCTTTTTCTGGGTAGACGGCACCATCGGCCGGCCAGCCAAAACCGCGGAATCCTGGCTGGCACCTCTTCTGGGCGGTCTGATCTGGCCCTGGTTCTTCATCATCATGCGTGACCTGCGCAGACGCTTCCACACGTCGTGAACAACGGTTTCGAGTTCAAGGACTACCGCCGGGAAGGGCGTCTTTTCACCCGCCGGGCCCTGGTCGCCGCGCTGGGCGTGGTGCTCTCCCTCGGGGGAATCGTCACGCGGCTGATCTACCTTCAGGTGATCCGCCACGACCACTTCACCACCCTGGCCCAGGATAACCGGGTGAAGCTGGTGCCCCTTCCTCCCACCCGCGGCCTCATCTACGACCGGGAGGGACGGCTGCTGGCCCTCAACCGGCCGGCTTTCAACCTGGAGCTGATTCCCGAAAAGGTGGGCGACGTGGAAGGAACGCTGGAACGGCTGGGCCGACTCATCGAGCTGCGCCCCACAGACCTGGAGCGGTTCCAACGGCTGCGCAAACAGCATCGGCGCTTCGAAAGCATTCCGGTGAAGCTGGACGTCAGCGACGAGGAGGCCGCGATCTTCGCGGTGAATCAGTACCAGTTTCCCGGCGTCGCCATCCGCGCCCGCCTGCGGCGCACCTATCCGTTGGGCGCCGCCCTCTCCCATGTGGTGGGGTACGTGGGGCGTATCAGCGCCGCCGATTTGAAACGCATCGACCCTTCCAACTACGCGGGCACCACCTACATCGGCAAGACCGGCGTGGAGCGCAGCTACGAAAAAGTGCTGCACGGCCAAGTGGGCTTTCAGCAGGTGGAAGTGAACGCCCTGGGCAAGACGGTGCGCGTGCTCAGCGAGACGCCGCCCCGCCCCGGAGAGAGCCTGCGCCTCAACCTCGACAGCCGCTTGCAGCGTGTGGCGCTTGAAGCCTTCGGCGACTACAACGGCGCGGCGGTGGCCCTGGATCCCCGCAACGGGGCGGTGCTGGCCCTGGTGAGCAAGCCGGGATACGACCCCAACCCCTTCGTCGACGGCATCAGCACCAAGGCCTACGAAAAGCTGCGCTCGGACCCGGACAAACCGCTGTTCAACCGCGCTCTGAAAGGAGCCTATCCCCCCGGCTCCACCATCAAGCCCTTCATGGGGTTGGCCGGCCTCGAGCTCGGTGTCATCACGACCCGCACCAAGCGCTATTGCCCCGGCTTCTTCCAGTTGCCCGGCCGCGACCACAAATACCGCGACTGGAAAAAGGGGGGACACGGCATGACCGACCTCGACAAGGCCATCACCCAGTCCTGTGACGTCTTTTTTTACCAGCTCGCCCACGAGACCGGCATCGATCGCCTGCAGAGCTATCTTCAGCAGTTCCGTTTCGGGGAGCGCACCGGCATCGACCTCCTCGGCGAACAGCGCGGCATCCGCCCTTCTCGGGAGTGGAAACGCAAGCGCTACAAACAGGTTTGGTTTCCCGGGGAGACGGTGATCATCGGCATCGGCCAAGGCAGCTTTCAAGCCACCCCGCTGCAGCTGGCGGCGGCCACCGCCGCCCTGGCCAACGGCGGCCACTATTTCGAGCCCAGGGTGGTGGCCGAGCGGATCGACGAGGGCAGCGGTCGGCGGACGGCGGTGCCGCCTCGGGAGCACCCCATTCCCATCGGCGACGAAGCCCACTGGCGGGCGATCCGCCAGGCCATGATCCACGTGGTGGAGAGCCCCCACGGCACGGCGAGGCGTATCCGCAGCCGGCGTTACCGCATCGCCGGCAAGACCGGCACGGCCCAGGTCTTCAGCGTGGCCCAGGATGCCGAGTACAAAGAGGAGGAGGTGGCCCGTCGCATGCGCGACCACGCCCTCTTCATCGCCTTCGCGCCGGTGGAGGAGCCCCGCATCGCCGTGGCGGTGATCGTCGAGAACGGGGGACATGGCGGTTCCACCGCCGCTCCCATCGCGCGGAAGATCATGGACGCCTGGCTGTTGCCGGATCGACCCGAAAATCCTGCCCCACCCGGAGCCCTGCCATGAACACCGGCCCCACCTCTCCCAGCGGCCTGCCGCCGAGCGAACCGGCACGTCCCCGCGGCCTGCTGGCGCGACTCCATCTGGACCTGCCGCTGCTCACCGGATTGCTGCTTCTGTGCGGCTACGGCCTGGTGGTGCTCTATTCCGCCAGCGGCCAGGATATGGCGCAGGTGGAGCGCCAGCTGATGCGTCTGGGAATCGCCTTCGCCGTGATGGTGGGGGTGGCCCAGTTCCATCCCCACACCTTTCGTCGCTGGAGCCCCTGGCTCTACCTGGCGGGAGTGGCGATGCTGGCGCTGGTACTGGTCATGGGGGTGGTGGGCAAAGGGGCGCAGCGCTGGCTGGACCTCGGCTTCATGCGCTTTCAGCCCTCCGAGCTGGTGAAGCTGGCCACTCCCATGATGATCGCCTGGTATCTCTCGGCCCGTCCCCTGCCGCCCACCTGGAAGCAGTTGGCGGTGAGCCTGGCGTTGATCCTCCTGCCGGTGCTGCTCATCGCCCGCCAGCCCGACCTTGGCACCGCCATCCTGGTGGCCGCCAGCGGTTTCTTCGTGCTCTTTCTCGCCGGCATGAGCTGGCGGCTCATCGCCGGCCTGGGAGTGACGGCGGCCGCCGCCGCTCCGGTGCTGTGGCACTTCATGCGCGACTACCAGCGCAAACGGGTGCTCACTTTCCTCAACCCCGAGAGCGACCCCCTGGGCGCCGGCTATCACATCATCCAGTCCAAGATCGCCATCGGCTCGGGCGGCATCTACGGCAAAGGGTGGCTCAACGGCACCCAATCGCAGCTCGAATTTCTGCCGGAACGCCACACCGACTTCATCTTCGCGGTGCTGGGCGAGGAGTTCGGGCTGCTCGGCGCCCTGCTGCTGTTGTCGCTCTCTCTGTTCGTCATCCTGCGCGGCCTGCAGATCGCGGCCCAGGCTCAAGACAGCTACAACCGGCTGCTGGCGGGATCGCTGGTACTGGTCTTCTTCGTCTACCTTTTCGTCAACACCGGCATGGTGAGCGGCATGCTGCCGGTGGTGGGCGTGCCGCTGCCGCTGGTGAGCTACGGCGGAACCTCGCTGGTGACCCTGCTGGCCAGTTTCGGTATGCTCATGTCCATCCACACTCACAGGAAGCTGTTGCCCAAATGAGGCGAGCCGGGCGGATTCTGCTGTTCTTGCTGGCGCTCTCCCTCGCGGCGGGAGCGGAGGAGCGGCCGCCCGCGGTGGATCGCTTCATCCAGCGGATGGTGGAACGACACGGCTTCGATCGGGACCGGCTCCAGGCGACGCTCGCCAAGGCGCGGCTGCGCCGCTCCGTTCTCGACAAGATCAGCCACCCGGCGGAACGGACGCTCAATTGGAGCCAGTACCGCCGCATCTTCCTCACCGACCGGCGGATCCGCCAGGGCGCCGCCTTTCTGCGACGCAACCAGCAGGCGCTGCAACGCGCGGAACGGCGGTATGGAGTCCCTCCCAGCATCGTCACCGCCATCCTCGGCGTGGAAACCTTTTACGGTCGGCTCACCGGCAAGGAGCGGGTGCTGGACGCGCTCTACACCCTGGCCTTCCACTATCCGCCGCGCAGCCGCTTCTTCTCCGCCGAACTGGAGAAGTTCCTGTTGCTCATGCGTCAGGAGAAGATGGATCCCACCGAGCCGCGCGGCTCCTACGCCGGCGCCATGGGGCTCGGCCAGTTCATGCCGAGCAGCTATCTCCAGTACGCCGTGGACTTCGACGGCGACGGGCGGCGCGATCTGTGGAAGAACGAGACCGACGCCATCGGCAGCGTGGCCAACTATTTCGCCCGCCACGGCTGGAAGCGGGATTTTCCCGTGGTCCTGCGGGCGAACGGCGTGGATCCGCGGCGTCACCGTCGCTTTCTCGACGGAAAGCTGAAGCCCTCCTTCACGCTGGCCGAGCTGCGCGCGGCGGGCATCGGTTTCGATTCCCTGATCAACGACCGGCTGAAAGCGTCGCTCATCGAATTGAAGACCGACCAGAGCTCCGAGTACTGGCTGGGGCTCGACAACTTCTATGTCATCACCCGCTACAACCACAGCCCCATGTACGCCATGGCCGTCTACCAGCTGGCGAAGGCGATCGAGGAGAGGAAAGCCCCATGAGGTCCGGGCTGCCCTTGCTGATCCTGTCGCTCCTGCTCGTCGGCGGCTGCAGCGTGCGGCCGGTGCTCTTTCCCGACGAAGACTACGGGCCGGACCATCCGGTGGACGTGAGCGGAGTACCCGATGCGGTGCCCCGCGACGTGCCGCCAAGCCGCCACGGCAACCCCGAAAGCTATCGGGTTCTCGGCCGGACCTATCATGTGCTCAAGACCGCCCGTGGGTTTCGACAGCGCGGCATCGCCTCATGGTACGGCATGAAATTCCATGGCCACCGCACCTCCAGCGGCGAGATCTACGACATGTACGCCATGACGGCGGCCCACAAAACCCTGCCGCTGCCCACCTGGGTGCGGGTCACCAACCTGGCGAACGGGCGCTCGGTGGTGGTGAAGGTGAACGATCGGGGCCCGTTCCACGAAGGGCGCATCATCGACCTCTCCTACGCCGCCGCCGCCAAGCTGCGCATGCTGGGCAGGGGAACCGCGCCGGTGGAAATCGTGGCGCTCGCTCCCGACGGACGGGAGAGCGCGCCGGCGCCTCATCGACCGGCGTCTCCGTCCCGCCCCTCCAGCGCCGTAAAGGGGGGACGCTATCTCCAGGCCGGGGCGTTCGCCAGCCTGCTCAACGCCCGCAGCCTGCAGCGCCGCCTGCAGCGCCGCTATCCCTATCCGGTGCGGATCCGCCAGGAAGGAGGACTGCACAAAGTGGTGGTCGGCCCATTGGAAGCGGCCGCGGAGGTCGACACCGTCTCCCGGACGCTGCGGGAGTGGGGCATCGCCGCCCCCCATCTTGTACAATGAACGGCCATTCCGACCGGCGTTCCGGCACGCATCCATGAGTTTCGTTCCTCGCCTTCAGACGCTCCTGTTGCTCCTCTGGCTGGCGCAGACCGTGCCTGCGGCGCCTCCTCCGCCGCCACCCAAGGTGGCGGCCAAAGGCTACCTTCTCAGCGATTACCACAGCGGCGCGGTGCTGGCCGAACAGAATGCGGAAAAGCGGCTGGAACCGGCCAGCCTCACCAAGATCATGACCGCCTACGTGGTCTTCCGGGAGCTGGAGGCGGGCCACATCCGTTTGCAAGACCAAGTGAGGGTGAGCAAGAAGGCGTGGAAGACGCCGGGTTCCCGCATGTTCATCGAGGTGGGAAAGAAGGTCTCGGTGGACGACTTGATCCACGGCATGATCATCGATTCGGGCAACGACGCCTGCGTGGCGCTGGCCGAACACGTCGCCGGCAGCGAAGAGTCCTTCGTCGCGCTGATGAACGAACAGGCCCGTCGTCTGGGCATGCTCCACACCCACTTCGTCAATGCCACCGGGCTGCCGGACCCCGAGCACTACACCACGCCCGCCGACATCCTCAAGGTGACGCGGGCGCTGATCCACGATTTTCCTCAGTACTACCCCATCTATTCCCAACGCCAGTTCACCTACAACGGCATCACCCAGAAGAACCGCAACCGGCTGTTGTGGCGCGACCCTTCGGTGGACGGCGTCAAAACCGGCCACACCAAGAGCGCCGGATACTGCCTGGTGGCTTCGGCCAAGCGGGAAGGGATGCGCCTGCTCTCGGTGGTGATGGGCACCCACAGCGAAGAGGCGCGGGCCGAAGAGAGCCAAAGGCTGCTCAATTACGGCTTCCGCTTCTACCAGACCCACCGCCTCTTCGAAGCGGACCGGCCGCTGGCCAGGGTGCGGGTCTGGAAAGGGGAGGACGACGCCGTGGCGCTGGGGGTGGCCGAACCGCTCTATGTGACCATTCCGCGCGGCCAGTACGACAAGCTCCAACTCCACACCCGGCTCCGTCCGCGGATCACCGCCCCTCTCAGACAGGGGGAGGAGGTGGGCCGCCTGCGGGTGGAGCTGAACGGCGACGTGGTCGCCGAGGTTCCGCTGGTGGCGCTGCGGAACGTGGCGGAAGGCGGACTGCTCCACAACCTGTGGGACAGCGCCCTGCTGCTGTTCGAGTGAGCCGAACGTGTTGGTCTATCTGAATGGCGACTATCTGCCGCTGGAAGAGGCGCGGATCCCCGTGCTCGACCGCGGCTTTCTCTTCGGCGACGGGGTCTACGAGGTGATCCCGGCTTACGGCGGGCGCCCTTTCCGCTTGCGGGAGCACCTCCAGCGGCTGGAGAACAGCCTCCGTGCCATCCGCATGGAGCCGCCTTTGACGCAGGAGCAGTGGGCGGCCGTCTTCCGCCGTCTGGTGGAAGAGCACGGCGGGGTCGATCAGCAGATCTACCTCCAGGTGACCCGGGGCGCCTACCACAAGCGGCTGCACGCCATTCCGGCGAAGACTCGGCCGACGCTTTTCGCCATGAGCAACCCCCTGCCGCCGCGGGACCCGGAGCTGGTGGCGCGGGGGCTCTCGGTGGTGGTGCGGGAGGACATCCGCTGGCAGCGGTGCGACATCAAGGCGATCACCCTGCTGGCCAACATCCTCGCCCAGCAGGAGGCGCGGGACGCCGGCGCCGACGAGGCGTTGCTCGTTCGCGACGGCGAGGTCACCGAGGGAACCGCCTCCAACTTCTTCATGGTGAAAGAAGGGCGCATTCTCACCCCGCCCAAGAGCAACCACCTGTTGCCGGGCATCACCCGCGACCTGGTTCTGGAGCTGGCGCGCGAGGCCGGGCTCCCCAGCGCGGAAATGGTGGTGACTCCGAGCGACCTGGCGACGGCCGAGGAGATCTGGATCACCAGCTCCACCAAGGAGGTGATGCCCGTCACCCGGCTCGACGGCCAAGCGGTGGGAGACGGCCGCCCCGGCCCCATGTGGCGACGAATGGACGCGCTCTACCAAGCCTGCAAGGCGCGCCTGCGCCGACAGGCGGGAGACGAATGCCGTGGTTGAGCGGGCGAGGGGCATGACCTTTCCCTGCCGCCTCTGCGTGCGCGCCATGGGGCGGGCGGACGAGGATTTCGAAGCGCTGGTGGTGGGCATCGTGCGCCGCCACTGTCCCGATCTCGGCGAGGGCGCCGTCTCTCTTCACCCCAGCCGCACCGGCAAATACGTCTCGGTGAACGTGGTGGCCGAATTCCACAGCCGTGAACAGCTCGAGGCCCTCTACGACGAGCTCACCGCCAACGAGCGGGTGCTGATGCGGTTGTGAGACGCAGCGACGCCGGATGAAGCCGCAGCCCGTCATCGTCCGCCACCTGGGCCTTCAAGAGTACCAGGCCACCTGGCGCGCCATGCGCGACTTCACCGATGCCCGCACCCCCGGCACCCCTTCGGAGATCTGGCTGCTGGAGCATCCGCCGGTCTTCACCCAGGGCCAGGCCGGCAGGGCCGAGCACGTCCTGGATCCAGGCGACATCCCGGTGATCCAGAGCGACCGGGGCGGTCAGGTCACCTACCACGGTCCTGGCCAGCTGGTGCTCTACCTGCTGTTGGACCTCAAGGCCACCGGCCGCGGCATCCGGGGGCTGGTCACCTCCATGGAGGAGTCGGTGATCGGACTGCTGGCCGACGAGGGCGTCCAGGCCCATGCCCGTGCCGATGCCCCCGGCGTCTACGTGGAAGAAAAGAAGGTGGCGGCGCTGGGCCTGCGCGTTCGCCGCGGCTACACTTATCACGGTCTGGCGCTCAACGTGGATCCGGATCTCGAGCCCTTTTCCCGCATCGACCCCTGCGGCCATCCCGGACAGGTGGTGACCAGTTTGGCGGAGCTGGGAATCGATCTGAGCCTGGCCGAGGCGGGGCGAAGAGTGGTGGCACGACTCGCCGCCGACCTGGGTTTGGAAACCATGCCCCCTCTTCCTCAAGAAACGGACCGATCATGACCGACGATCTTCTGCCCCCCTCCCGCAAGCCGGGCTCCCGCCATCAGCGGGGCCGCGACAAGGTGAGCCGCATTCCGGTGAAGGTGGAGCCCTCCGGCCAGTTGCCGCGCAAACCCGCATGGATCCGCGCCCGCGCGCCCGAGGGCGCCGGCGTGCAGCGCATCCGCCGCATCCTGCGCCGGCACAGGCTCGCCTCCGTGTGCGAAGAGGCTCAGTGCCCCAACCTGGGCGAGTGCTTCACCCACGGCACCGCCACCTTCCTCATCATGGGCGACATCTGCACCCGCCGTTGTCCCTTCTGCGACGTGGCCCACGGCCGCCCTCTGCCCCTCGACGCGGCAGAGCCGGAGCAGCTCGCCGCCGCCGTGGCGGAGATGGAGCTGGAGTACGTGGTGATCACCTCGGTGGACCGCGACGACCTGCGCGACGGCGGCGCGGCCCACTACGCCCGCTGCATCCGGGCCATCCGCGAAGCACGCCCCCGGACCACCGTGGAGATCCTGGTCCCCGACTTCCGCGGCCGCGAAGAGACCGCCCTCGCCGCCCTGGCGGCGGCGCCCCCCGACGTCTTCAACCACAATCTCGAGACCGTGCCCCGCCTCTACCGCCGGTGCCGACCGGGGGCAGACTACTCCGGCTCCCTGCGGCTGCTCAGGGCCTTCGGCGAGCGCCACCCCCAAGTGCCCACCAAGTCGGGCATCATGCTCGGGCTGGGAGAGACGCTGGAAGAGGTCCATCGGGTGATGGAGGATCTGCGCGACCATGGCGTCGCCATGCTCACCCTGGGCCAGTATCTCCAACCCAGCCGCGACCACCTGCCGGTGAAGCGCTTCGTCTCTCCGGATGAATTCGACGAGCTGCGCCGTCTGGGCGAGTCCATGGGCTTCGCCAGCGTGGCCAGCGGCCCCATGGTGCGCTCCTCCTACCACGCCGAACTGCAGGCCGATTCATTGCGAAGGCGTTGAAAAAGCCCGACTCCGCGCCCGCCCCCGAAGAGCGGGCACGGAGCCGAAGCGTCACTTCGACGGCGGCATCGGCAACCTCAGCATGGGGAAAGGTTGCACCCGATGGGCACGTTTCGGCTGTTTCTCGCGCTCTTTCGAAGGAGTCGCGGGAGACACCCCTTTCCTGCTCATCGGTTTTACGGTGGAAGTTCCCAGGCGCTGGTTGATCAGCCTGAGCTGAGAGCGGGGCAGATTCAGCCGGATCGCCTTCAACCCTTTCAGGCTTGCCGCCCTGCGCCGATTGGCATCGGACACCGCCTTTTTCCGCGAAGCCGGAACCATCCCTTTGAACGCTCTGAATTGGGCGGCGTAGTGGGCGGCCCGCAGCGCCTTGCCCGCATTGAAATCGGCCAGTATGGACGGCACGCGCGGCTCGGGCGGCCGCCGCCAGCGGTCGGCCTCCACGTCCTGGGTGCTCACCAATTGGAGAGGCAGTGAACGCACGCCAACATCAGAGCAATGCATGAAGTTGTCCTTGCCTTTGCGATCCACCTCGCAGGTGATGTACTCGAGATATCCTTGGCCGTTTCCGAACATCTGCTGACCCCGCGGATGCCTGCCGGTGATGCCGTCGATGTACCCGTCCACCTGCCGCTGCTGCAGGTCGAACCTGCGAAAATAGTCGGCTGCAGGCGGAGTGTTCACGAAACGGTGTCGAAAGCCGGGCCCCTTCCAAGTGCAATGGCGCAGGTTGTTGCCGCCAGCGTTCTCTTTCATCCCGTCGAGGTCGAAAAGGAGCGCCTCGGCTTCGAGCCCCCAACCGGATTCCCCCTTGTGGGAGCGAACCACGATGGGCTCGCCTCTCCACTTGCTGCGTTTCCACTCGATCTTCGCCACGGAAAGCCGGGCCTTGAGCTTGCGGTGGTCGGGGAAAATGGCCAGCTTGGCCACCACCCGGCTGGGGTTGCCTGCCGTCTCCGAATCGCCTTTGGCCGGAGTGCCGAAGTTGACGCTTTGCAACGCTTGCTTCAGAGGATCCGTGGGATCCACGGTACGGGGACTGTAGCAATCGCTGAGGTAGCGTTCCGGCATCACAGCGTGCCACTGCTCGGAAAGAGCGCGGTAGCCATTTCCATAAAAGAGCCCCACCTGCTTGCAACGGTCGTCGAAGGACTTGTCGCATTTGAGCGCGGTCTGCAAAAGCTTGTCGTACTCCTGTTGCCAGGCTCGACGCTGCTTGCGAATGAAATCGAGCCGGCGGTTCTTCACATGAGTGTTGGTGCCCAGGGCGAACATGTTGCGCGTGGAGGGGTCGATCACGAAGTCGGCGTCGGCGATGGCCGCCTTCAGATCCCACAATCCCACCACCATCATGCCGATGTAATCGTCCTTCGTCAGCGTTTTCAAAGGGCTTTCCCAGGGATAGTCGGCGACCATCTTGTAGGGCATGACGAAGACCTTCACCACACCCTCGTCACCGTCGGTCTGGAGAAACTTCTGGTAATACTCCTGGAGCTCGCTCGCCTTGGTGGGAGCCGGCATGGTCGAACCCGTGCTGTAGACGTTGATGGCGATGTTTTGGGTGCCGAAGGCTTGCTCCATCTTTTCGCCGATGTTCAGCCCGCCCTTCACGTTGCCCCAGGCGCCGGCGGCTTCCGCGTTGGTTTCGCTGGCGAACTCGGTCCAGGACTTGAGCGATTGCCGGGTCACCGTCGCCGTGCCGATGAACTCCCGCCCCATCTGTATACCGGCCACGAAGCCATCGCCGCACTGTTGAGCGAACTGCCCTTTCCCGCCAGGCGTGGTGAGCAGATTGCGCACCGCTTCCTTGAACCGCACCGTGTTGACGTCCACGAACCTGGGAACCCGGTAGTAGGAGGATCTGGCATAGAGTGTCTGGCTGTAGGTGCTGCTCTTGTTGTTACGGACCAGACTCGTCTTGTTGTTCGCTTTGTAGGTCCCTCCCCCCGCGACCACCTTCAGCGCCATGCTGGCGCTCAGATTGGAAACCGCAGCGATCTCCGATGTGCTCTCCGCCAGTTCGTAGCCCTTCTGTTCCACGGACTTCCCGGAAGGATAGATGGAGCCGCTCTCATATTCCACGCAAGGGGCCGTGAACTGTCGGGTCCGCAAATTGTATCCCCAGCCGTAATAGACGCCCGGCACTGGATCCACCGGGATCGGGTTGAAGGGCGCGTCGGCCCACGAACCGGCCCCGGCGGCCAAACCGACGGCGGCCAGTGAAAAAGTCAACGGCCGAATCTTCATGAAACACCTCCTTATCGAACGCAAAATTCCAACGGCCGGGACTGGAAGGTCGCGCTCGCGCTGCCGTCCCTTCGGCTCTTCGGGAAGGTTTCGTGCCGTCACCCTCCTGAACGGCCCCGCCGCGTGGCCATCCTCGACCTATTTCCACTCTCTTGTCAAGGAAATAAATCGATAAATGACCAACCGTTCACACTCGCTCTCCACCACGCTCTGGGGTACTCTTTCTCCCTGAACTCAGGTGGAGATCGAGTCGCATGAAACGCATCCTGGTCACCGGCGGCGCCGGCTACATCGGCTCCCACACCTGCGTCGAGCTGCTGGAGGATGGCTACGAGGTGGTGGTGGTGGACAACCTCAGCAACAGCAGCTTCGCCGCGCTCGAGCGGGTGCAGGAGCTCACCGGCAAGGCGCTCACCTTCATCCACGCCGATCTGCGGGAGAAGGCGGCGACGGAGGAGATCCTGCGCGAGTACCCGGTGGATGCGGTGATCCACTTCGCCGGCCTCAAGGCGGTGGGCGAGTCGGTGGAGAAGCCGTTGGAGTACTACGAGAACAACGTGGGCGGCACCCTCAACCTGTTGCACGCCATGCGCGACGCCGGCGTGAAGGCCGTCGTCTTCAGCTCCTCGGCCACCGTCTATGGAGATCCGGCCTCCCTGCCCATCCGCGAGGGGTTCCCCCTCTCGGCCACCAACCCTTACGGCCGCTCCAAGCTGATCATCGAGGAGATCCTGCGCGACCTCCACCGCTCCGACCCCGCCTGGGACATCGCCATCCTGCGCTATTTCAATCCGGTGGGGGCCCACCCCAGCGGACGGATCGGAGAATCGCCCAATGACGTCCCCAACAACCTCATGCCCTACATCAGCCAGGTGGCGGTGGGCCGTCTGGAGCGGTTGCGCATCTTCGGCGACGACTATCCCACGCCGGATGGCACCGGCGTGCGCGACTACATCCACGTGGTGGACCTGGCCCTGGGCCATCTGAAAGCGCTCGAAAAGCTGGCCGCCCATCCGGGACTGGTGACCTACAACCTCGGCACCGGTCGCGGCTATTCGGTTCTGGAGATGGTGGAAGCCTTCCGCCGGGCCAGCGGACGAGAGATCCCCTACGAGATCGCCGACCGCCGCCCCGGCGACATTGCCGCCTGCTGGGCCGATCCTTCGCTGGCGGAAAAGGAGCTGGGCTGGAAAGCGGAGCGCGGTCTCGAGCAGATGTGCGAAGACGCCTGGCGCTGGCAGCGGAACAACCCCGCCGGCTACGGCGAGGAAGAGACGCAAGACGAAACCTTGGCGCCGGGGGACGATTGTCTGGACGGCTGCTGACGCCATGCGCCGCCGCGCGACTCTTCTGCTGTTCTGCCTGGTGGCGACGCTCGTCGATTCCCGCCCCGCGCCGGCGGAGGAGATCCGCGTCGCCGTGGCCGCCAACTTCGAGCCGACCGCCCGGGCACTGGCCGACGCCTTCGAGGCGCGCAGCGGCCACCGGGTGGTTCTGAGCAGCGCCTCCTCCGGCAGCCTCTACGCGCAGATCCGCAACGGCGCCCCGTTCGACCTCTTCCTCTCCGCCGACGCCGATCGCCCCCGTCGGCTCACGCGGGAAGGCGCGGCGGCCGGCAAGGCGCGCCTCTACGCCATCGGCCGGTTGGTCTGGTGGGCGCCCCGCCAAAGGGGGGATGCCGCTCGTTGCCGGCGGCGGCTGCTGCGGGCGAAACGGCTGGCGATGGCCAATCCGCAGACCGCTCCCTATGGCCTGGCGGCGGCGCAAACGCTGAAGAAGCTCGCCATCAATCCCGCTTACTTGAAGATCGTGACCGGAGAGAACATCGGCCAAACCTACGCCTATGTGGCCAGCGGCGCGGTGGAGGGCGGCTTCGTGGCCGCCTCCCAGCTGGTCCGCTCTCATGAATCGCGAGGTTGCCGCTGGCCGGTCCCCGCCTCCCTGCACCCGCCCCTCGAACAGGGCGCGGTGCTGTTGCGCCGCGGCGGCGGCAAGCCGGCCGCGCGTGCCTTTTTCCGCTACCTCTTCAGCGCGGAGGCGCGGCAGCTGATCCGCGATTCCGGCTACGAGCTGCCGCCATGAGCGAAGCCGATCTGCAGTCGCTGCTTCTGAGCCTCCGGCTGGCGGCCCTCACCACGGCCCTCCTGCTCCTGTTCGGCACGCCTGTGGCTTGGTGGCTCGCCTTCGGCCGGTTCCGCTGGAAGCCGCTGGTGGAGGCGGTGGTGGCGCTGCCCCTGGTGCTGCCTCCCACGGTGCTCGGCTTCTATCTGCTGCTGGCGATGGGCGCCCACGGTTTTTTGGGAAGAGGATGGATGGCGCTCACGGGAGAACCTCTGGCCTTCACCTTCTCCGGGCTGGTGGCCGCCTCGGTGCTCTATTCGCTCCCTTTCGTGGTGCAGCCTTTGCAAGCCTCCTTCGAACAGATGGGGCGTCCCTTGCTGGAGGCGGCCTGGAGCCTGGGCAGCCCGCCCTGGAAAACCTTTTTCAACACGGTGCTGCCGCTGTGCCGGCGCGGTTTTCTCTCGGCCCTCGTGCTCGCCTTCGCCCACACTTTGGGAGAGTTCGGCGTGGTGCTCATGGTGGGCGGCAACATTCCGGGCGAAACCCGGGTGGCCTCCATCGCCATCTACGACCGGGTGGAGTCGATGGCCTACGGCGAGGCCCACCGCCTCTCCCTGCTGCTGCTGGCCTTCTCCTTCCTCGCCCTGCTGATGGTCTACTCCATAAATCGGAGAAAAACCTCCCGCCATGGCTGAGGCCTCCTCCCCTGCCAGCCTGTTCGCCCGGCTGCGGCTGCACCGCGGCGGCTTCGCCATGGAGATGGAGATGCGGCTGGAGCAGCCGCTGGTGGCCGCCCTCTACGGCCCTTCCGGCTGCGGGAAGAGCAGTTTTCTGCGCGCCCTCGCGGGCCTGGAACCGGCCGCCGAAGGCGTCGTCCGGGTGAACGGACGTTCGTGGCAGGAGAGCGCGCGCGGCATCATGCTGCCCCCCCACCGGCGCGAAGTGGGCCTGGTGTTTCAGGAGAGCCGCCTCTTCCCCCATCTCGACGTGGAAGGGAACCTCGCGTTCGGCGCGCGGCAGCGAAAGAACGGCCCTTCGCCGGAGCGGTTTCGCGAGACGGTGGCTCTCTTCGGGCTGGATAAACTGCTCCGGCGCCGCCCCGACACCCTCTCCGGCGGCGAAAAACAGAGGGTGGCCATCGCCCGCGCCCTCCTCTCCGGCCCGCGCCTGCTGCTCCTGGACGAGCCGCTGAGCGCGGTGGACGCGGCCCACAAGGCGGAGATCTTCCCTTATCTGGAGCGGCTGTTCCACCGCATCCGAATCCCCGTCATCCTCGTCAGCCACGACTGGCGGGAGGTGCTGCGTCTCTCCAGGGAGGTCTACATCATGGAACAGGGGCGCCTGCGCCGCCACGGCGACACTCTGGAGCTGCAATACGAGAGGAACGACTATCGGCTCAACGCGCTGGAAGCGAGAGTCCACCGCTGGTGCGAAGCGGAACGACTGATGGAGCTCCACATCGGCGGAGATCTGATCCGCGTTCCCTCCCAAGAGCCGCCCCGCACGGAAAGCATGCGGCTGCTGGTCAGCCCGCTGGAAGTGGCGGTGAGCCGCGAGCCGGTGACCCGCAGCAGCATCCTCAACGTGCTGCGCTGCCGCCTCGGGTCGGTGCGGCTGCTCGACGAAGGGAGGGCGGCGCTCGACTTGGAGGGCGACGGCTGGCGCCTGCAGGCGGTGATCACCCAAGCCTCCACCCGCCGCCTGGAGCTGAAGCCCGGGGTGGAGCTCTACGCGCTCATCAAGAGCGTGCTGGTGGACCACTCCCGATTTTGATCCCTCTCTCCAATCGCGAGCGCACGGCCGTCAGCGTCTGGAAATCACCTGCCCGCCACGGCGCGCCGCAGGAACCAGCCGCCGAACAGCAGCAGCAACACGCCACCCGCCGCATAGATGAGCGGCAGGGCCCAGAGGGCGGAGAAACTGGCGATCACCGCCTTCTCCGGGTGGGCGGGGTCGTAGCGCACAGGGACCAAATCGCCGGTCCGGAAGTGGTCTGCCCGCCGCACCTCGTTGGAGCGGAACCGCACCTGCCGCCCTTTCGCGGTGGTGAACTTCACTTCGGGCAGGTAGATCAGCTTCCCCTTGCCGGGCCGCCCCTGGAGATAGGGCGCCATGCGCACCACCGTCCCCTGCGCCGCCTCGGTGCGCGCCAGCAAGGTGCGGGAGTGGTCGAAAGCGAGCCACCCCTTGCCCAGCAGCAGGGCGGAAAGGGCCAGCAACACCAGTGGAACGAAGTATTCGAAGAATTTCATGCCGCATCTCCAGCGTCGGTTTGCGGATCGTACCGCTCCATCAGATAGCAGAGGCAGTCCTGACGAATCACCGCCTCGTCGCGGGTAAGCATGGAGGGCATCACCGGCGTGCGGGTCAACAACGAGCGGCCCTCAACCGTGAAGTAGCGAGCGGCCACATCCTGGTCCTCTTCGCCGCGCACCTCCAGCGGCAACCCCACGCCCGCCCTCACCGTTCCAAAGAAGGTTCCCGCCGGCAGTTCGCGGAAGTTGAGCCGCTCGAGATCGTCCGGCAGACAGAGGTCGAGATCCTGACAGCCGAAACCGAAGCGGACACCGTCGGGGATCCTCACCACCGCCACCGTGTGGAAGAGGTCGATGTCGTGCGCCGGCACCGGATGGGCGGGATGACGCGCCAGATGCAAACAGGCCTCCAGATAGTCGGCAGCATGCTCCACCCCATGGAACTGCCCCACCTTGCCACACTCCAGGGTCACCGCCGGGCAGAGGCGGCTCATGGCCATGGAGGCCACCCCCCTGGGCCGGATGAAATAGACCACCACCCGGCTGAAGAGCACGGCCAGGTGCAACGCCTCGTTGCGGACGACGTTGACGCAGGCGTAGTGGGGATTGAGGCCGGTGTTGTTGTGCAGATCGATGCTGGCGAACACCTGCCGCCGCGCCATCGCCTCCACCACCCGCTCCATCATGGCGTGCTCCGCCGTCCGCGGCAGGGCGCTGCCGGGCCAGACGCGGTTGTAGTCGGGCTGCCCCGGCAACCGGCGCACACCCGCCTTGGCCGCCTCGGTATTGCCGATGAAAAGAGAGAGGGCCCGGGGCAACGCCGGCCCGGCGCCTCCGGAAAACTTCTTCAGCAGTCGCCGCACCGCCTCCCAGCCCACGTCTTCGTTGCCGTGCAAGAGCACCGAGACGAAGAGGGGCCGGTCGCGCCGTCCCGGCAGATGGATGAGGGCGGGACCGCCGAGCGCGTCGTGAAGCTGGTCCGCGCGCAGCTCCAACAGCCCCGACGGCAGGCTTTCCAACTCCTTCAGCACGTCAGACTCCAACGGTGCACCGGAGCGCCGCTCTCCTGGCACTCCAGATAGGCCCGCACCAGCGCGGGAAAATCGCGGTCGTGCGCCTTCACCCAGGCCCGCTGCCAGCGGGAGCCGGTGCGGCGGGCCGCCACCCGCGCGGCGACGATCTCCAGCCACGGCTCCGCCTCGGCGGCGGGCACTCCCAACCGCTCCAGTCCGCGCCGCGCCTGGGGAAGAAGCCGCTGCTCGCAGAGTTCGGCCAGGGTGCCCTCCCGACCATCGAACCACTCGACCCGCGCCTCCAACCCTTGGCGCGCGGCGCGGTAGAAATTCTTCTTGCACCGTTCGAAGGGGAGGCGCGCCTCCGCTTCCGGCTCCTCTTCCAACAGCGCCGTCAGCAGCCCGAAATAGAAGGCGGCATTGGCCACCAGATCCATGACGCTGGGACCGCTCGGCACCACCCGGTGCTCGATGCGAATGTGCGGATGCCCCTGCTCGTCGAACCCCACCAGCGGCCGGTTCCAGCGCCAGATGGTGCCGTTGTGGAGACGCAGGTGGGCCAGCCGCTCCGGCGGCTCGTCGAGCAGTTGGGGCAGCAGCACGGGATAGCGGTCGCGGTTGGCCCGGAAACATTCGGCGATGGAATCCTTCACATAACGCACCCCGAAGCTGACCCGCCGGGTGTAGTCCGAAGCGCCCACCGCCACCGCCTGCTCGAAGAGAGGGATGCGGGTCTCCTCCCACAGATCGTGGCCGAACAGAAAAGGCGAATTGGCGCTCACCCCCACCATGGGGGCCGAAATCATCTTGGAGAGGTTGTAGGCCCGCCCGGCGCGCTCGGCGCCGATCTTCAGGTGGATCTGAAAAGAGGTGGTGGCCGCCTCCAACATGACGTCGTGGTGCCGGGTGCGCAAGTGCTCCGCCGCCTGGATGTCGAGCTCCAGCGGCTCTCCGCCCCGCATGCGCAGCACCTGCTCGTTGAGCGCCCGGTATCTCTGCATGGCGGAGATATTGGCCAGGCAGAGATCCGATTTGCGCACCGTGGGCAGAATGCCGATCATCACCATGCGGGTTCCCTGCTTCTGCGCGACCTGCTGGCAGCGGCTCCAGCGCGAGGCCAGCTCGTCGTGGAGGGCCGAGAGGAAACCGGACCTCAAAGGCTGCGGCCGGGCGTTGAGTTCGACGTTGAAGGTGGAGAGTTCCGGCACCACCATGGGATCGTCCAGCGCCGCCAGAAAAGCGGCGTTGGAAGGCGACGGCAGCCCTGCCTCGTCCACCAGCCACGCCTCCAGCTCGCAACCGGCCATGGACTCGCCGCCGTCGAGCAATCCCGCCTCCAGCCACTGCTCCAGCAGCGCCGTCTCCGCCACCAGGCGCTCCTGGAAACGGCGGAAATCCGCCTCCGAGAAGTGGCTGTCAAGAATCTCCTGGCCCACTCGAAAATTCCTGTTGCAACCGTCGATAGCGCTCGGGCGTGCCCACGTCCAGCCAGCGCCCCCGGAAATGCTCGCCGGTCACCTTACCACAGGCCATCCAGCGGCGGAGCAGCGGCGCCAGGGGGAAGGGCCGCGGCTCGCAGCCTGCGAAGAGCGCCGGCCGATAGAGGCCGACGCCGGCAAAGGTGAGGCGGGGCGCCTCCTCGGCGGTCACCCGGCCATCGGCATGGAGGTGGAAGTCCCCTTGGGGGTGATGGGGGGGATTGTCCACCAGCACCAAGTGCGCCAAGGCCCCCTCCGGGATGGCGAGGGCGCCATAGTCGAGATCGGTGAACAGATCTCCGTTCACCACCAGGAAGGGCCCGTCACCGAGCAGGGGCAACGCCTTGCAGATGCCGCCTCCGGTCTCCAGCGCCCGCCCCTCCCCTTCACGGGAATAGCGGATCCGAAGCCCCCAGGTGGAGCCGTCGCCGAGGGCGGCCTCGATCTGCTCTCCCAGGTGGGCGAGGTTGATCACCACGCGTGGGAAACCGGCTTGAGCCAGCCGCTCCAGGTGCCGGACGATGAGCGGCCTGCCGCCCACCGGCAGCAGCGGCTTGGGGGTGGCATCGGTGAGGGGGCGCAGGCGCTCGCCGCGGCCGGCGGCGAGAATCATGGCGGTGGTGGCTCGGCTGGCGCTCATGGCCAAGGGTGGGCCGGCGGGAAAGGCCGGTTCACCCTATTTCTTCTTCATGGAGTTGAAGAACTCCTCGTTGGTCTTGGTCTGCTTGAGCTTGTCGTAGAGGAACTCCATGGCCGCCAGCTCATCCATGGGGTGCAGGATCTTGCGCAGGATCCACATCTTCTGCAGCTCGTCCGGAGGCACCAGCAGCTCCTCGCGGCGGGTGCCGGAGCGGTTGATGTTGATGGCCGGGAAGATCCGCTTCTCGGCGATGCGGCGATCCAGATGCACCTCCATGTTGCCCGTGCCCTTGAACTCCTCGTAGATCACGTCGTCCATGCGCGAGCCGGTATCCACCAGGGCGGTGGCGATGATGGTAAGGGAGCCCCCCTCTTCCACGTTGCGGGCGGCGCCGAAGAACCGCTTGGGCTTCTGCAGGGCGTTGGCGTCCACGCCGCCGGTGAGCACCTTGCCCGAGGAGGGCACCACGGTGTTGTAGGCACGCGCCAGCCGGGTGATGGAATCGAGCAGGATCACCACGTCGCGGTTGTGCTCCACCAGCCGCTTGGCTTTGGCGATGACCATCTCCGCCACCTGCACATGGCGCGTCGGTGGCTCGTCGAAAGTGGAGGAGATCACCTCGGCGCGCTGCACCGAACGCTGCATCTCGGTCACCTCCTCGGGCCGCTCGTCGATGAGAAGGATGATGAGATAGACCTCGGGATGGTTGTTGACGATGGACTGGGCGATGTTCTGCATCATCATGGTCTTGCCCGCCTTGGGCGGGGAGACGATGAGGCCGCGCTGCCCTTTCCCCACCGGCGCCACCAGCTCGATGGTGCGCGCGGTAATATCCTCGGTGGAACCGTTGCCCATCTCCAGATGGAACCGCTCGTTGGGAAAGAGCGGCGTGAAGTTCTCGAACAGAATCTTGTTCTTGGCGGCGTCCGGTTTGTCGTAGTTGATCTCGTCCACCTTGAGCAGAGCGAAGTAGCGCTCGTTGTCCTTGGGCGGACGGATGGTGCCGGTGATGGTGTCGCCAGTGCGCAGCGAGAAGCGGCGGATCTGGCTGGGGCTGACGTAGATGTCGTCCGGCCCCGCCAGGAAGGAAGAGTCGGCCGAACGCAAAAAGCCGAAGCCGTCCTGGAGGATCTCCAGCACGCCGCCGCCGTAGATGTCCTCGCCCTTCTTGGCGTGGGCCTTGAGGATGGCGAAGATGAGATCCTGTTTGCGCGACCGGCCGGTTCCCTGGATGCCCATGGACTTGGCCAGCTCGGCCAGCTCGGCGACCGGCATTTTTTTCAGATCGTTGAGGTTCATTTCGGGTTTGCGGGTAGTTGGATGCCTGCTATGGGAGGAAGAGGTATCGGCGTCTGCCGATCGACTGGGAGGGGCCTCGCGCTCGGCGGATGGTCGTTGCTGTTCTCGTGGGCGCCGGGATCGACCCGGCGCGGCTGCGGATCGCCGCAGCACCGATGTTTTTGCCATTTCTAGAGATTGCTGTCGATGAAGGCGGTGAGCTGCGACTTGGAAACCGCGCCCACCTTGGTGGCTTCCACCTCGCCGTTCTTGAACAGCATCAGCGTGGGGATGCCGCGGATGCCGTAGGCCGGTGGCGTGTCAGGATTGTCGTCGATGTTGAGCTTGGCGATCTTCAGGCGCCCTGCGTAGTCGTCCACCACCTCCTCGAGGACGGGTGCGATCATCTTGCAAGGACCGCACCACTCGGCCCAATAGTCCACGAGCACGGGCAGCTCGGACTTGAGCACTTCTTCTTCAAAGTTGTCGTCCGACAACTCGATGATCTTGTCACTCACTGACTGTTTCTCCAATATCGTTAATGATGACGTGAACCCTGGAATCCACCTTTCCAGCCTAATGCTGGCATGGGTTCGCCCGCCACGGTATGGGCGAGCGGAGAACGCGATGGGGAAGTTCGAAACTCGGAACCAGGCTTTTGGGGTTGATGAAGTTCTTAATTTCGCCTGCTGAAAGCGATTTTGCACCGAGCCGGTGCCTTTTTTCAAGACCTTGTTCTGGGATTGAAAAGGTCGATGGGGTATTCTACCGCCCATGAATGAAAAAAGACACCTGACCGAGACCCGTTTCGACGACTTCGGCCTCTCCCAACCCATTCTCGCCGGCATTCGCGACGCCGGCTTCGAATACTGCACCCCCATCCAGGCGGCCACCTTGCCGCACGCGTTGGCCGGCGAGGACGTGGCGGGCCAGGCCCAGACCGGCACCGGCAAGACGGCGGCTTTTCTGCTGGCCACCTTCCACCACCTGGAGAAGCATCCGGCCCCACAAGGCCGCCGCCCCAACCAGCCCCGAGCGCTGATCCTGGCGCCCACCCGGGAGCTGGCCATTCAAATCGAGCGCGACGCGCGGGTGCTCGGCGCCCACACCGGACACAAGATCGAGGTGGTCTACGGCGGAACCGGCTACGAGAAGCAGCGCAACGCGGTCAAGGCGGGGGTGGACATCCTCATCGGCACGCCGGGCCGGCTCATCGATTATTTCAAGCAGCGGGTCTTCGACCTGCGCGCGGTGCAGGTGGTGGTGCTGGACGAGGCCGACCGCATGTTCGACTTGGGCTTCATCAAGGACATCCGCTTTCTGCTGCGCCGCTGCCCGCCGCCGCGGAAGCGCCTGGGCATGCTTTTCTCCGCCACCCTCTCCTACCGGGTGACGGAACTCGCCTACGAGCACATGAACAACCCCCGCACCATCCAGGTGGAGCCCGAGCAGGTTACCGCTGACCAAGTGGAGGAGGTCGGCTACATGACCGCCAACGAAGAGAAAATTCCTCTGCTCATCGGCCTGCTGCGCAGCTTCGGGAGGGGCGCCCGCACCATCGTCTTCGTCAACACCAAGCGGGCCGCCGACGAAGTGTGGGGCTTTCTCGCCGGCAACGGCATCGAAGCGGCGGTGCTCTCCGGCGATGTTCCACAGAAGAAGCGCATGAGCCTGTTGCGCAAGTTCACTGAAGGCCAGCTCGATGTGCTGGTGGCCACCGACGTGGCGGCGCGCGGACTGCACATTCCCGGAGTGACCCACGTGATCAACTTCGACCTTCCCGAGGATGCGGAAGACTATGTGCATCGGATCGGCCGCACCGGTCGCGCCGGTGCCGCGGGAACGGCGATCAGCTTCGTCTGTGAGACCTACGCCTTCTCGCTCCCCGACATCGAAGCTTTTACCGGCCACCGCATCCCCATGCACCCGGTTCCCGAGGAACTGCTGGTGCCCGTGGACCCGGCCAGCCGGGTGCGCCCAAAGAGGAAGCGGCGTCCCGACCGGCGCAGCGGCGGAGGCGCCCGCAAGCGCACGCGCAAACGAGCGGCGGCGGGGCAGCGCCACACCAGATAGTCAATCACCGCAGCGATCCATGGCCGAACATCCATCCAGCCACACGAAAGGAACTCGTCGGCGCCGTAACGGACACCGCCTGCCGGGACTGGACTCTTTCCAGGGGCTCTATCTCACCCTCGCCAGCGTCCTCGTTGCACTGCTACTGGGCGGAGGATGGCTCTGGTACCACTATGTGGTGGAAGCGACCAGTTGGCAGATCTCCAACCTGGAAAGCCGCACCCAGCTGGAGCACCGCTTCTTCCAGAGCGCCCTGCAATTGTGGCGGGTCAACGAATGGCTCCAACACCAACTGGTGGAGCCCGGCATCCGCCAACCCGTCACTCTGGACTCGCGGATCAATGAATTCGTCGGCACTCTGCCGCCTGCCGACGAATTCCCCCCCCACAGTTCAATGCACGCGCTTCTAAAACGGATGCGCGAGGAAGAGGTGCCGGAACTGACCAAGCTGGCCCACCGTTTTCTCCAGATTTCGTTGGACAACAGCCGGCGTTTTCCTGCCACCACCATCATGGAGTCCCGCATGCAGGGAAACGCCACTTCTTTTTTCGATACGGTCAACGAAGTGATCGACGAGCTCTCCGCCAACTCCGGCTTGAATGCGGACGAGCTGAAAATCCTCTTCGCCGCCTACCGGCTTCGAGACATCTGGCAAAAGATCCTCGGCGAGTTCCGGCTTCTGGTGGCCAACCGGTTCGGCGTTTTCGCCGACGACCCCAGTTCCGGCATGCAGGCGCGGGCGAGGAACATCGCCCTCTATTTCGAAGGGTTGCGCAATCAACTGCGCGCGCTTCAGTCGCTGCCTCTTCCCCCCGACGCATTCTTCCTCGAGGCTGGAACCTGGAAAGCGCTGGAGCAGACCGCCGATCGCTGGGAAAAGGGATACCACGAAGTGTTGAATGCGCTTTCCAGCGACAGCTGGCGAAAGGATCTGGAGTTCTACAAATCGGCCATCAACCCACACCTCATCGCTTTGCAGAAAGAGTTGAACCAGCTGCAAGAAACTCTAAGCAATGAATATGCAACAGATCTACAACGATTGAACCTCACCGCCCAAAGGCTGAGCCTGGGGTTGCTGGCGGTGACCTTGTTGGTCGCGCTGGCGATCCTGGCCGCCTACTTCTACCTGCATAACCGCATCATCCGCCCCATCTCCGAAACCACCCGGGCGCTGCGCCACGAGGCCATGGGACTCCATTCCAACCCAGTCCGCCTCCCCAAGACCAGGGAAACGCGGGAGCTGGTAAACGCTTTTGCCGAGATGCGCCGCGAGGTGCGCAGACGCCAGCAGGGGCTGGATCACCTCGCCCATCATGACCCGCTCACCCAGCTTCCCAACCGCGCGCTCTTCAAAGACCGCCTGGAACACGCGGTCAATCTCGCCAAGCGCAACAACCAAGCGGTGGCCCTGCTGTTTCTCGACCTCGACAACTTCAAGCAGATCAACGATACCCTCGGGCACCTTGCGGGTGACGAGCTGCTGGTGATCGTGGGCCGCCGCCTGCGGGAGCTTCTGCGCCACACCGACACCGTGGCCCGCTTCGGCGGCGACGAGTTCGCCATCCTTCTGGAAAACGTGGAAGGGAAACGCCAAGCCAGAAACATCGCCTCCAAGATCCTCGACGAGCTTTCCCAGCCCATCACCCTGGCGGGGCAGGAGTTTCACCTCACCGCCTCCCTCGGCATCGCCATGGCGCCTTACGACGACAGCCAACCGGACAACCTGATCCGCGACGCCGACACCGCCATGTACGAAGCCAAAAGACGCGGCAAGAACGCCTACTCTTTCTTCTCTTCGGAGCTTCTACAGCGCGCCACCAGCCAGCTCAACCTGGAGCGGGAGATCCGAGCGGCGCTGGAGAGAAATGAATTCATTTTCCATTTCCAGCCCATCGTCCATACCGAAAACAAGAAGATCTACGGGGTGGAGGCTTTGTTACGCTGGAAATCGAACAAAGATCAGCTCCGCTACCCCGGAGAGTTCATGGAGACGCTGCTGGCCATGGATCCCCACCAGAGCTTCATGGAAAACCTCCTGTTACAAGTGGACAAACTGCAGACACGTTGTCTGGAAGAGCTGCAGATCCCTTTGCGGGTCTCCATCAATATGTCGGCTTCCGTCCTGCGCAGCGCCAACCGTCACAGCCAGATCCTGAACACCCTGCGGCAGCGCGCTCACCCCCAGCTGCTGCACATCGAGATCACCGAGGACACCCTGCTCGAAGATCTCGCCAACGCCCGTGTGTTGCTCACCGAGATCAAACGTTTGGGCATCCCGCTGATCCTGGACGATTTCGGTACCGGCCAATCGTCGCTCAACCACCTGCGCTCCTTTCCCTTCGACGCCATCAAAATCGACCGTGAGTTCGTCATGAACATGGATCAGAAGCAGGACGACATCACCTTGGTGCGGGCGATCACCCAACTGGCCCACAGTTTCAACATGAAAGTCGTGGCGGAAGGGGTGGAGAAAGAGTCGCAGTATCGCTTCCTGGAAAAGATCGGCTGCGACTATCTTCAAGGCTATTATGTGGGCAAGCCGGTATCAGCCGCCCGGCTCTTCGCTCAACTCGAGCACTTGCGCAAACTTGCGCAGGCCGCCGGTTAGCGAGCCGAAATCGGCCACCGCCGCGAAATCTCCCCGGGGCCGGGCCGGCTGGCGGGAGTCGGGACGCAACACGTGCAGCAGATGGCGGATCCCCCAGCTTCGCGCCGACTCGAGCACCGCGACGCTGTCGTCCACGAAGAGGGTGCGCCGGGGATCGAAACGAACCCGCCGCCGAAGCCGCTCCCAAAAGGCGGGATTCTCCTTGGGAAGACCCAGGTCGTGGGCGGAAACCACCAGATCGAGCCGGTCGCCCAGCGCGGTCTTGTGCATCTTCAACTGCAAGGACTTCTGGTGGGCATTGGTCACCAGCACCCGCGTCTTGCCGGCCGCTTGCAGCAGGTCGAGAAACTCGGGCACCTGGGGATGGACGCGGATGAGGTGCTCCACCTCGGCCTTCAGCAGAGGAATGTCCAGCCCCAGCTCCCGGCTCCAGTAGTCCAAGCAGTACCAGTCGAGGGTGCCCTCCACCGATCGGTAGCGCCGTTCCAGCTCTTTTTTGGCCGCCGCCACGGAGATTCCCCGCAGCTCGGCGTAGCGACGGGGCACGTGCTCCAGCCAGAAATGGTTGTCGAAATGGAGATCCAACAGCGTGCCGTCCATGTCCAGCAACACGGTATCGATGGCGTTCCAGGCCGCGGAGGAAGCCGGGTCAAAAACCGTTTGCACTGGAGCTGTACCCTTTGTAGCCTTGGATCGTCGCCGGAAAAGCCGCCGACCACGCGGCATCCGGCGTTCGCAACCGATGGGAATCCATTGCACATGACCTTACCAGACATCCGCAGGATCAACCAGATCGCCAAAGCGGCGGGCAAGGCGATCCTGGAGATCTACGAGGGAGAGATCCAGGTCTCCACCAAGGAGGACCTCTCTCCGCTCACCCAGGCCGATCTCGCCTCCCACCGCGTCATAGTGACGGCGCTGAAAGCGCTGACCCCGGAACTGCCCGTGCTCTCGGAGGAGTCCACCTTCGTCCCCTGGGAAGAGCGCCGAAACTGGAGGCGCTACTGGTTGGTCGATCCCCTCGACGGCACCCGCGAGTTCGTCAAGCGCAATGGCGAGTTCACCGTGAACGTCGCCCTGGTGGAGGAGCACCGGCCGGTGCTCGGAGTGGTCCACGCCCCGGCGCTCGATCG
>JALSRN010000056.1 GCA_026984735.1 Sedimenticola sp.
GGTCAGGAACAGGAAAGAGGCTGGAGAAACCGACAAGGATCCCACGCAGGCGCCGAAATAGCTGGAAGGGAATCGCTTCCTTGCCGAGCGGAGGCACAGCCGGCTTCGCTGTCTCAGTCGGGCATTTTCAACCGTAGCCCCACGATCTCGGCATTGAGCACCCGCATCATCTTGCGAATAGCGCGGTCGATGAGCGGCGCCTGCGCCTCCTCCAGCAACGCGCCGCGGCCTTCACGAAAGATCTGCGCCAACGCCTCTTCCTTGAGCTGGGCCGCCTTGTTGCCCTGCCCATCCACGAACACCATGGTGCCGGTGTACTTGCTGCGCCACACCAGCTTGCAGACCAGGGGCTCGCCCTCTTCTCCTTCCGCCGGCAGCAGCCGCACCCAGGTTCCCTCGGAGATGGCCGCCACCGTCTGATCGAACTCGTCGCGTTCCCGTTCCGGTTCATCGGCCTCCTTCGCCTCCCCCTGCTCGTTCTGGGCGGAGGACGCCTCTTCCGTCGCGACAGGCTCAGACGGCGGGTCGCTGGGCCGGAGCGCCTCGATGAAGCAACCTTGGAGCCCGTTGAGCAAACGTGTCGACTTCTTCGGATCGAGAGAGATGTATGCAAAACCCGCTTTAAGTCCACTGATGATTTCGGGGATCTCGGTGAGCAGCTCGTCCCGCTTGAAAGAGCCCCTTCTCGAAGAGGAGAGATATTTCTCCATCAGCCGGGCGATACCCACGGCTTTCTTCCAGTTCTGTCCGTCGTCGCCCTCCCGCAGCCAAAGGATGGTGAGCAGTTTCTTCCATGGGCCCGTTAGAATCTTCCGCGCCGCTTCCGGCAAGGTCTCGACCTGGAGGCTGCCCAACAGTTTGTCCACCTCCATGTTGGCCACCGTCAGCCGCTCCTCGCCGGAAACAGCCTGGGCGAGCCGTTGCTCCATGATTTTCTTCACCCGCTCCCGCTCGGCCATCCAGGTTGCGAACTCGGCGCGCACCTCCTCGAAAAGCCCCACATCCTGATCGTATTCATGAACGATCCGCTCCACTGCCCGCTTGACCTGGTGATAGAGGCTCTTCTCGCTACGATCGCCATCGTCGCGCCATCCGATGCTGGCGCGGGCCAACTCGTCGATGAATTTGCGCGCCGGATGAGCTTCGTCACGCAGAAAGCCCGGATCGGCGATGGCCACCTTGAGCACCGGGATCTGCAAGCGAGCGATGAGCGCACGCATGGGATCGGGAAGGTTTGGATCCTCCAGCACATGGTTGAACAGCGCCAGAATCATGTCGATGGTCCGCTTTTCCGGCTCTCCAACCCGCTGCTTCTCCTCTCCATGAACCCCGTTTCCGAGAACGATCGTCAGCTGCTGACGCAGATACTCCTGCAGCAGCGCCGCATCCATTCCCTCCAACTCATCATCGGCAAGCACCTCGTTCTGTAGCCGTCCGAGGGACTCCATCAGCACGGATCTCGGCATGACGGGAAGTTGCGGATTGGCCGGAAGTGGCAAAGGGTGCAACGCGGCCGCTGCGCCGAGCTGCTGGAGATATTTCCAAATCTGATCGAGGGAAGGAACGCCACCACTCTCCTCCCCTTCGCCAACCACGGTGGAATCGGTGGTCTCCCCACCGCTCGCGGGCGCCCCGCCTCCGCCATGCACGCCGCCACCACCTTGGTTTCGTACCGCCCCCGGATAACGGAGTTCGGGCAGAACGCCCTCATCGATCAGAAACCGGTTCATCGTCCGATAACAGGACCCCATGCGAGAAAGCACCGTCCGATCGAAGCATTTGTACACCACGATCCTCGCCAACAGCTCCGCGTCCCATTGCTCCAACACCTCTTTGAACGCCAGGGCCAGCAGCGCTGGAGAGACCGGATTGGCTTCCAACGGTAGATCGCCTTTGCCCAGCATGTAACTGAAGCGGGCGTTGAGCATCGCCAAATCGCGGTGAAAATTGTCGTTGGCTTTGTTCACCATGGTGGTCACGGCGAGCTCCTCCTCCAGCTCGTCCTTCTCCACCAAGGAGAGCGCTTGCTCCTCCTCCGCCTGAAGTCGCTGTGCGGACAAGATGTCGCCGCCCTTCCAGAAAGTCTGAAAAGCGTCTTCCACCAACTGCAAATATTCCAGTTCCAGCTTTTTTTTCGCCAGGCGGATGCCGCGCATGGCGTCGAAGAAGATGGTTTGTTGGCTGTTGCTGGTGGAGTTTTCCGCCAACTTGAAGAGATCGTCGTCCACCTGACCGAAGAATTCCCTCAACGATTCCTCGAGGGTCTGGAAAAGGATGCCGCGACAAGTGCCGACTGCTTTCTCGTATTTTCCTGCCTTCACCACCGGGCCGCGGTCAGGATGGTTTCGCTTTAGATAGACGACGCTGGAAGTCTCTTTCATCGGTCCGGCTCGACGCCAAAAGGTCTGAGGATTGGCCTCAACTATAGGAGAGATGACGCAAGGTTTCTGTGCGGCGCCTCACACCTCGCGCTCACCGGAAACCATCC
>JALSRN010000057.1 GCA_026984735.1 Sedimenticola sp.
CCGCTTAGGAGGCGGTTGCTCTATCCGGCTGAGCTACGAGGGCGGGGCGGAGATTATACTCGCAGAACCTTTACCGAAGCCACATCGGGCCGCGGCTCGCGGTCTGCGGCCACCCGTGCGACGTTCCCACACGCACAGCGCTGCGCATTCTCCGCGAAAATATGACAAAGTAACGACGGTTAGCTGGAAAGCCCGTTGAAGTGATTTTTCACGGACGGGCGCGTCGAAAGAATCGAGGCGTCCTCTTCGCACAGGGACGCGGGGCGAGATCGTTGACTTCGAAGACCAGGCAAAATCGCAATTTTTTCGAGATCCCCAGCATTCATCGAACCACCGCACCACTCCATGCTCGATACCGCACCTTTGTTATTGCCCGGCGATTTTCCCGCCATCCACCGAGTTCGACCCACTACCCTCCAGGTGAATCTGGGTTACCGCTGCAACCAGAGCTGTCGGCACTGCCACGTGGGCGCCGGGCCCGGCAGGAAAGAGACGATGTCCCGACAGACGGCGGAGGAGGTGATCGGCGCTCTCGGTCGCGGAGGATTCGAACGCCTCGACCTCACCGGGGGCGCTCCGGAACTCAATCCCAATTTCCGTCGTCTCGTGGCCGCTGCGGTGGAGCTGGGGCTAGAGGTGGTGGACCGCTGCAACCTCACCGTGCTGCTCGAAGCGGGACAGGAGAATCTGGCCTCCTTTCTCGCTGATTGGGGAGTCCACCTCGTCTCCAGCCTCCCCTGCTATCTGGAAGAGAACGTGGATCGCCAGCGTGGCAAAGGGGTCTTCCGCAAGAGCATCGAGGCGTTGCGGCGGCTCAATGAAATGGGTTACGGCCATGAGGGTTCGGGGCTGGAGCTGGATCTGGTGTTCAATCCGGCGGGCGCGGAGCTGCCGGCGCCGCAGGCGGAGCTGGAGCGCGCCTATCGAGAGCGCCTCCTTCAAGAGTGGGACATCCGCTTCAATCACCTTCTGACTCTCGCCAACATGCCCATTCGTCGATTCGGCAGCACGCTCCTCTCCAGGGGAGAGTTTCACGACTATCTCGCCCGCCTCAAAGCGGCCCATTTCGACCAGAACCTCGACCAGGTGATGTGTCGCTCGTTGGTGAGCGTCGATTGGCGGGGGTGGCTCTACGACTGCGATTTCAACCAGATGCTGGCGCTGCCTCTTCGGCTCGGGAAAAAGGGGCGACTGCACGTCCGCGACCTGGTTCCCCAGCGTCTCGACGGCAACCCCATCCAGGTGGGCGACCATTGCTACGGCTGCACCGCCGGGCAGGGCAGCAGCTGCGGTGGAGCGCTACGGTGAGGCCGCGAATCTCCATCATCGTGCCCACCCTCGACGAAGGGGCGCTCATCGGACGACTGCTGGAGCAGCTCCAAGAGGCGCGCGGCTCGGGCCATGAAGTGGTCCTGGTGGATGGAGGGAGCCGCGACGACACCAAGCGGCTGGCGGCGCCGGCCGTGGATCTGTTGCTGGAGAGTCGTCCAGGCCGCGGCGGCCAGCTCAACCGCGGCGCCCGGGCCAGCCGTGGGCGCTGGCTCTGGTTTCTGCACGCCGACTCCCTGCTCCCCGACGGTTGGCTCGGGCACCTGGAAAGGGCCTGCGAAGAGGCGGATGGCTGGGGCTTCTTTCAGGTGCGGCTGGCGGGGCGCCGTTGGTCCTACCGATTGATCGAGACCTCGATGAATCTGCGTTCCTGCCTCACGCGCATGGCCACCGGCGATCAAGGGATCTTCGTGGAACGTTCGCTCTTTTTCGCGGCCGGCTGCTTCCCCGACATTCCCATCATGGAGGATCTGGTGCTGAGCAGAAGGCTGCGGCGGCGCCCGCCCTACTGCATCCGCAGCCCCATCCTCACCTCCGCCCGCCGCTGGGAACGCCATGGGATCCTGCGGACCGTACTGCGGATGTGGACCTTGCGTTTCGCCTTCTGGCTGGGCGTGCCGCCGCGGCGGCTGGCGCGCCACTATCGACCGTGCAGTTCCCCCGACACCGAATCCTGATCTTCGCCCGCGCCCCGGTTCCGGGTCGATGCAAGAGACGACTGGCGCCGGCCCTGGGAAGGGAAGGGGCGGCGCGGCTCGCCCGCAACTTGTTGGCGCACACCCTCGCCCGCGTGGAGGCGGCCCGGTTGGCGCCGGCGATTCTTTGTTGCCATCCCCACGCCGGGCATCCGCAGTTTCGGCAGTGGGAGTTGGAGAAGTGGTCCCAAGAGGGGTCGGATCTGGGCGAACGGATGTGGCGCGCCGCCGCGCGGGCCCTGGAGACGGCGGAAGGGGTGGTGATCGTGGGAAGCGACTGTCCCGCTTGCGATGCCGCCTACCTGGAGACGGCTCTCAAAGAATTGCGAAGGAACGAAGTGGTGATCGGCCCCGCGGAAGATGGCGGCTACGTTTTGATCGGGCTGCAACGGGCGGAACGGCGACTGTTCGAAGAGATTTCCTGGGGCGGCGCGGATGTGCTGGAAAAGACCCTGCGGCGGGCGGAACGCCTCGGTCTCGGTGTGAAACGGCTGGCCACGCGGTGGGACGTGGACCGGCCGGAGGATCTGGCCCGATTGCGGCGCTCCTTTCCGGCTATCGTTTCAGAATGAGTTCCAACACTGCTTTGCTACCGAAATAGGCGAGGGCGAGCATAACGAATCCCGACAGGGTCCAGCGGATGGCGGTTCGCCCACGCCAGCCGAAGCGGTGACGGCCCCACAGCAGCACAGCGAAGACCACCCAGGCGAGAATGGAGAGGATGGTCTTGTGCACCAGGTGCTGGGCGAACATGTCTTCCAAGAAGAGAAAGCCGCTGGCCAGCGCCAGGGTCAGCAGGACGAAGCCGATGGCGATCATCTCGAACATCAGCCCCTCCATGGTCTGCAGAGGGGGAAGGGCGCGGATGAAGCCGCCGGGGTGGTGGCTGCGAAGATGTCGGTCTTGAATGGCCAGCAGGATCGCCTGCACCGCCGCCATGGCCAGCACGCTGTAGGCCAGGATGGAGATGACCACATGAGCGCGCAGCGCCCAGTTGGCGTGAGGCGAGAGCAGGCGCACGCCGGGAAAGAAATATTCCAGCAGCAGGGTGAAAGCGGCCAGCGGAAGCAGGATCATGCCGAGCGATTCCACCGGCTTGGTGAGCGCGGTGAGCAGATAGAGGAGACAGATCACCCAGGCGGCGAAAGAGACTGCGTTGAAGAAACTGAAATTGAGTCCGTTCAGCGTGTAGAGCTTGAGGTAGAGGATGGCGCCGTGAAAAAGGAGGGCGCCGGCGCCGAGCAGCAGGCCGAGCGTTCGGGAAGGGCGCTTTTCCTCTTTTTGCCGGAACAACCGGAGGGCGAAAAGGGTGCCGGACGCCAGATAGAGCGCCACCGCCGGCAAGAGCAGCAGGGTGGTATTCATGGCCGCCAATGATGGCACAACCGACCCTCAATCTGAAGGGGGCGGCTTCATCAGAGGAACGGGGTCTTCGTAGATGAGATCGGGTTTTGAGGAGGGCAGCAGACGTTCCATGAAGTCCACCAGCGATAGCGCCACGCTGCCGCGGAAAAAGCGGGCCATGGAACGTGCCATCCAGATGCGGTCGGCGTAGAGCCACACCCGGTAGGGCTGGTCGCCCACGCCGTCGCCGTCGCGGTCGAAGCCGGGATAGCGGTCCCAGTAGTTGCCTTCCCAATGGTTCAACAGGGTGGGGGGCGGCGCGCTGCCCATGACGTCCACGAAATTGCCCACGAACTGGTTGGCGTGGATGGCGTGTCCTCCTCTTTCGCCGTAGAAATAGGTGGCGACATCGTTGTAGGTGAAAAGGTTGTGCTCGATGTGGAGGATGTTCTCGGGCTGCAGCGGCGCGGTGGCCAGCAGCCCGATGGCGCAATGGGCGATCCGGTTGTGGGCGATGGAGATGTTGTAGCTCTCCTTCACCGAGATTCCGGAGCCGGTCAGTTTGCGCAGATGGGCGATGCGGTTGTCGCGAATGTCGACGGACTGAGAGTAGATGACGGTGATTCCCGTGACGTTGTGCTCCAGATCGTTGCCATGCACTTCGTTGTCGGGGGAATAGACGAACTCCATGCTGATCCGGCTGTCGTGGATGTGGTTGCCAATCACGCGGTTATCGGAGGCGTTGGAGAAGACCAGGTCGCGCACGCCCTCGATCTCGTTTCCCTCGATCAGGTTGCCATGGCTGTACCAGACGCGGATGCCGTCGCCACGGATGCTGATGTCGCGGTCGGACAGGGAACTGATCCGGTTGTTGCGGATGATGTTGTCGTTGGCGTTGCTCAGATGGATGCCGAACAGGGTCTGGTCGATGCGGTTGTTTTCGATGGTGACGCCATCCGCCTTGACCAGGATGCCGGCATCCACCGCGTCGTGCGAGGTTCCGGAGCGGGTCAGGTGCAGGCCGCGCACCTGCACCTTGTCGGCGGTGATGGTGAGCACGGTTCCCTCTCCACCGCCGTCGACGGTCACTTTGCCGCCGCCGTCGATGGTGATGGGCTTGTCGATCACCACCGGCCCGGAATAGGTGCCCGGCTCCGGTTTGAGGGTGCCGCCCGAGGGGGTGAGCGCCACATAGAGCTGCAGGGGGGGCGCCGCCAGCGCGACGCTCCCGAACAACCACGACAACAGTGGCAACAGAGCTCCGCTCACCAGCACGACCCAGGGCGAAATGGAATCGCCCAAGCGTGCTCCAACCCGAATACTGCGCCAGACCACTTGAATTTCCGCTGTTTCGTTTGCTTGTTGAACGGCTTGTCGTCGTTTCTCCGCGGCTGCGCTGCGCAGGGGCCGCGTGATCCGATCTTTCCCGGAATCTTTTCGCCCGGCCTTGCTCGAACCGGCTGCAAGCCGATGAGCCACTTCGACTTTTACCGGTTCGAACGACCCTGAACTCGGCCCCGGCCGAAAAATTCCGGGTTCCGGCGCAATATTCGGGGGGAAGAGCGCCTATTCGGCATTGACTCTCGTCAAAGGAGTTCGATCTCCGTGCGGCCGTCGGGGGGATGGATGCGGAGGATCACTTCGCAACATTCGGTGACCGGGTCGATGGGCGTGGGGTCGTCGGCGCAGCTACAGCCGGCGGTGATGCCCTGGTAGAAGATGGCCGCCTTGAGTCTGAGGTGGTCAGCCTCTTCCCGTGCGCTCAGAAGCACGAACTCCACCCCTTCGTCCAAGGCGTGAGTGCTGTGGGAGAGCCCTTGCTGGAGCGGCAGCCGCTCAGGGTCGATGGCCGCGGTCTCCTCCTTGAAGATCTGTTCGAAGCGGGGCTGCTTCCAGTTGGCGAGGGTGCGCGGCAAGCGGATCATGGAACGATGATCGCCCTTTTTGGGGCAAAAGAAAACCCGGCGCGGGGGCCGGGTCTTGGAAGCGAAGCCGGGGCGGATCAACCGAAGTTGGAGGCCACGAAGTCCCAGTTCACCAGATTCCAGAAGTCGGCGACATAGGCGGGGCGGGCGTTGCGCTTGTCGATATAGTAGGCGTGCTCCCAAACGTCGATGGTGAGCAGCGGCGTCTTGCCGTCGCGCAAGGGATTGCCGGCGCCACTGGTGTTGACGATCTCCAGGGAGCCGTCGTCGTTCTTCACCAGCCAGGTCCAGCCGCAGCCGAAGTTGGTGGCGGCCGATGCGGAGAACTTCTCCTTGAACTCCTCGAAGGAGCCGAAGGCACTGTTGATGGCTTCGGCGAGGGCGCCCGAGGGCTCGCCGCCGGCGTCGGGCGCCATGCAATTGAAATAGAACGTGTGGTTCCACACTTGGGCGCCGTTGTTGAAGATGCCGCCGCTGGCTCTCTTGATGATCTCTTCCAGGCTGGCGTTTTCGAACTCGGTGCCCGGCACCAGGTTGTTCAGATTGGTGACGTAGGCGGCGTGGTGCTTGTCGTGGTGAAACTCCAACGTCTCGGCCGAGATGTAGGGTTCCAGAGCGTCCTTGGCGTAGGGAAGGTCGGGCAATGTATGGGTCATGGATGTCTCCTCGATGCTCTCGTGAAATACTGAGTAAAACACTTGGTATTATGGGCTGCAAAGCGTATTCCGTTCCGGGGTAAAATGCAACCTCCGCGGCGCAGCCGTCCCTGTCTAAGTTCATGGAAGCGGTCTCCACACATTACGACCCCGTCACCCTGAATCTCTTTTCCAGCCGCCTGGCCGCGGTCTGCGACGAGATGGGGGCCATTCTGCGCAACGCCGCCTTTTCTCCCAACATCCGCGACCGTCTCGACTTCTCCTGCGCCATCTTCGATGCGCAAGGAGGGCTGTGCGCCCAGGCGGCGCACATTCCGGTCCATCTGGGCAGCATGGCCTTCGCCATGGGGGGGATCGTGAAGCGCCTCGAGTGGCGTCCCGGCGACCAAGTGATCCTCAACGATCCGTTCCTGGGAGGCACCCATCTTCCCGACGTGACGCTCATCTCGCCGCTTTTCGTCGAAGGACGCCTGCTGGGGTTCGTGGCCAATCGCGCCCATCATGCGGACATCGGAGGCGCCACCCCCGGCTCCATGCCGCTCTCGTCCTCGCTGGAGGAGGAGGGGTTGGTGATCGAGCCGGTGCACATCGTGCGCGGGGGAAGGCGTGAAGAGGGCATCTGGAACTGGATCCTCGGCGCAACGGGGAACCGGCGGTCGGCGGAAGGGGACTTGTCGGCGCAGCTGAGCGCCAATCTCGCGGGCGTGGAGCGCCTCGGGCAGTTGGTGAAGCAGCGGGGCGTCGAAGAGTACCAGGCGGGGCTGGATGCGCTGAACGATTACGCCGAGCGTTTGTCGGCGGGGGTGTTGGCCGCCATGCCCGAGGGCGAGTACCGCTTTCGAGACTGGCTGGACGACGACGGCCAGGGCAGAACGGACATTCCCATCGAAGTCTGTCTCCACCTCTCCGGCGAAAAGGCGGTGGTGGATTTCTCGGGGACGGCGGAACAGGTCGCGGGCAACGTCAACTGTCCGCTGCCGGTGACGGCGGCGGCGGTCTATTACGTGTTCCGCTGCCTCATGCCGCCGCAGACGCCGGCTTGCGCCGGCGCTTTCCGCAACATCGTCGTCCAGGCACCCGAAGGGTCGTTGCTGAACGCCCGGTTTCCCGCGGCGGTGGCGGCCGGCAACGTGGAGACCAGCAGCCGGGTGGTGGACGTGGTCATGGGGGCGCTGGCCCGGGCGCTTCCCGACCGCTTGGCCGCGGCGAGCCAGGGCACCATGAACAACCTCGCCATGGGACGGTCCGGAACGGGAGGCTGGGACTATTACGAGACCATGGGAGGGGGAATGGGCGCCAGCTGTCGCGGTGACGGACCCGGCGCGGTGCAGAGTCACATGACCAATACGCTCAACACCCCCGTGGAAGTGCTGGAACGGCAGTTTCCGGTGCGGGTTCTCCGCTACGCCCTGCGCCGGGGAACGGGAGGCGCCGGCTTGCATCGGGGTGGTGACGGGCTGGTGCGGGAGTTCGAGTTTCTGCAAGAGGCCGAGTTCACCCTGCTCACCGAACGGCGGCGCCATCGACCCTGGGGGCTTGCGGAAGGCGGTGCAGGGGCTCCGGGCGTCAATCGGCTCAACGGCAAGGTCCTGCCTCCCAAATGCCACTGTCATGTGAGCGCCGGCGACCGCCTGCGCGTGGAGACGCCGGGCGGAGGCGGATACGGCCGGCCATTGGAAGAGAGTCATGTGCGGCATCTGCGGTGAACTGAGATTCGATGGCGCGCCGGCCGATCTGGCGGCCGTCGCCCGCATGACCGAAAGGTTGCGGCCGAGAGGGCCGGACCATGGCGGCAGCTACAGCGACGGCATCCTCGGCTTCGGTCATCGGCGTCTCTCCATCATCGACCTCTCGGAACGCGCCAATCAGCCCATGGTGGATCAGGAACTGGGGCTGGCGCTGGTCTTCAACGGCACCCTCTACAATTACCCGGAACTTCGTGCCCAACTGCGGAAAAAAGGGTATCGCTTCTTCTCGGAAGGAGATTCGGAGGTGATCCTCAAGGCCTACCGCGAATGGGGAGAGGCGGCGCCGGAGCGATTCCACGGCATGTTCGCCTTCGCCATCTGGGACATGCGGGAACGGACGCTGTTCATGGCGCGCGACCGTTTCGGCATCAAGCCGCTCTACTGGACCCGGAACGGCGATCGTTTTCGATTCGCCTCCACGGTGCAGGCGTTGCTGGCGGGCGGCGGTGTGGATCCGAGTCTGGATGCAGAGGCGCTGCACTTCCAGTTCACCCTCCATGGGGTGGTGCCCGCGCCCAAAACGGTGCTGCGCGGCGTGCGCAAGCTGGAACCCGGCCGCTGGATGCGCATCGACGCGCAAGGGCGGGAGCAGAGCGCCCCCTATTGGCGACTCGATCTCGAGCCCGCCCAACCGCGCAGCGAGGAGGAGTGGGTGGAAGCGGTGCACGAAGTGCTGCGCAGAGCGGTCCGCCGGCGCAACGAGATCGCCGACGTGCCGGTGGGAGTGCTGCTCTCCGGCGGGCTCGACTCCAGCCTGCTGGTGGCCCTTTTGGCGGAACTGGGCAAGGAGAATCTGCACACCTTCACCATCGGTTTCGAGGATCAGCCGGAAGAGCCTGGAAACGAGTTCGAATATTCCGACCAGGTGGTGGAGCGCTACCGCCCCCTTCACCACAAGTTCCTGGTTCCCAACAGCGAAGTGCTGACGCGTTTGCCGGAAGCGGTGGACGCCATGGCGGAACCCATGTTCGGGCAGGACGCCGTGGCCTTCTATCTGCTCGCCGAGCAGGTCTCCAAGGAGATCAAGGTGGTGCAGTCGGGGCAGGGCGCGGACGAGGTGTTCGGAGGCTATTTCTGGTATCCGAGGATCATGGAGGACGGGCGGGGCAGTTGCGCGGAACGGCTGCGCCGCCACTATTTCGACCGCGAACACCGGGAGTTCCTGAGGATGGTGACCCCGTCGTATCGGGGCGAGGACTACACCTACCGCTATGTCGCCAGGCGACTGGAGGAGTTCGACGGCGCGCAATGCATCGATTCGGTGCTGGCGCTGGACGTGACCACCTTCATCGTGGACGATCCCGTGAAGCGGGTGGACAACATGACCATGGCCTGGGGGTTGGAGGCGCGGGTCCCTTTTCTGGATCACGAACTGGTGGAACTGGCCGCCCGGTGCCCTGCGGAGATCAAGTTCGAATCGGGCGGCAAGCACCTGCTGAAAAGGGTGGCGCGCGGAAGGGTGCCCGACGCGGTGATCGACCGGCCGAAAGGGTATTTCCCCATGCCGGCCTTGAAATATGTCCGCGGGCCTTTTCTGGAGTTCATGCGGGAGGTTCTCGAGTCCCGGGCCTGCAGGGAGCGGGGGCTGTTCGAGCGGGACTACATCGACATGCTGTTGAGCGCGCCGGACATGCACCATACACGCATCCAGGGAAGCAAACTGTGGCAGCTGGCGCTGATGGAGCTGTGGCTGCAACGCAATGTGGATGGGAATGTGTGAATCGAGAGAAAAGAGCTTCGTTGTAAAAATGTGACAGAGTTCATGAACTGCTTTGTTTTTGCAAATGGGTTGGATATAATCGCGAGTCAAGCATGTTTGTATAGGTGGGGTCTGCGAGAGCGTCAACCGGCAGTCCTCAGAGTGCGCGGAACATCCAACGGGTGCTTCAATCAGGAAACCAACGGTAAATTGCAGGAGACAATTGATGAAAAAAGGTAACAAGAACTTCATTCCCATGGTGGCTGCCGCTGCTTTGATCCTGGGTAGCAGTGCAGCCATGGCGGGCAACATGGGATACGCTGCCGACAGCGTGAAAGACGTGGTCATGAGCGGCGCCGGCGAGTGCTGGAGAAGTGTGGACGGACCCATGATGCCACCCGTGGAGAAGTGTGGCGATGCCATGCCGAAGGCCGAAGAGCAGAAGATGACGGATGGTGACGACGACAACGACGGCGTGCCCAACAGCCGCGACGCTTGCCCCAACACCCGGGCTGGTGCCACGGTTGATTCGGACGGCTGCGAGATCGTCGAGAACCTCACCATCAACCTGGTGGTGGACGAATTCGACTTCGACAGCGCCAAGCTCAAGCCCGAGATGAAACAGGCGTTGCGTGACCTGGCCGAAAAGATCAAGGCCAGCCCCGGCCACGAGAAACTCACCATCATCGGCTACACCGACAGCACCGGCCCGGCCGAGTACAACCAGAAACTCTCCAAGCGCCGGGCCGAGGCGGCGGCCGAGTACCTGCGGTCGCTGGGCATCGACGACATCACCACCGAAGGTCGTGGCGAGTCGGATCCCATCGCCGACAACAGCACGCGCGAGGGCCGCGCCAAGAACCGTCGCATCGAAGTGCGCACGCACTGATTCGGCGTTTCGGAGAAGCCTTCCAAAGGAAGGCGGAGAAACCGGCGCTTCGGCGCCGGTTTTTCATATTTCTTGTCTGAAAAGCGCGGATCGGCTAAAAGGCGGCCAACCCGGTAGAATACGCGCCCACAGGAATTCACGTGGCCTTTGGTAGCGGCCACCACTGAGGAGTCATCATGCCCACCATCACTCTTCCCGACGGTTCCCACCGCAGTTACGATCACCCCGTCACCCCGGCCGAGATCGCCGCGGACATCGGTCCGGGCTTGGCGCGTGCCATGTTGGCCGCCAAAGTCGACGGCCGGCTGGTGGATGCCGACCGCCCCATCGACCACGATGCCCAGGTGGCCATCGTCACCGATCGGGACGAGGAGGCGCTGGAGCTGATCCGCCACGATGCCGCCCACGTCATGGCGCAGGCGGTGCAGGAGCTCTATCCCGGCACCCAGGTAACCATCGGTCCCGCCATCGAGGACGGTTTCTATTACGACTTTGCGAGGGACGAACCTTTCACTCCCGAGGATTTGCAGAAGATCGAGGAGCGCATGCGCGAGATCGTCGGCCGCGACCTGCCCATTCGGCGGGAAGTGTGGGGCCGCGAAGAGGCGAAGAAGGTCTTTTCGGAACTGGGCGAGCACTACAAGGTGGAGATCATCGACTCCATTCCCGAGGACGAGCCCATCACCATCTATCGCCAGGGCGACTGGTTCGACGTCTGCCGCGGACCGCATCTGCCGAGCACCGGCAAGCTGCCCAAGGCCTTCAAGTTGACGAAACTGGCTGGCGCCTATTGGCGGGGCGACTCCAACAACGAAATGCTGCAGCGGATCTACGGCACCGCCTGGCGCAACAAAAAGGAGCTCAAGGCCTATCTGCATCGTCTGCAAGAGGCTGAGAAGCGCGACCATCGCAAGATCGGCAAGGCGCTGGATCTCTTCCACACCCAGGAAGAGGCGCCAGGGATGGTCTTCTGGCACGACAAAGGGTGGCGGATCTACCTCGCCGTGCAGGAGTATGTGCGCTCCAAGCTGCGCGAACACGGCTATCAGGAGGTGCACACGCCGGAGATCATCGATCGTACGCTCTGGGAGAAGTCGGGCCATTGGGAGAAGTTCGGCGACATGATCTTCACCACCCACTCGGAGAACCGGGATTACGCCATCAAGCCGATGAACTGCCCCGCCCACGTGCAGATCTACAATCGCGGGCTGCGCAGCTACCGCGACCTGCCGTTGCGTCTTGCCGAATTCGGCTCCTGCCATCGCAACGAGCCCTCGGGCACCTTGCACGGGCTGATGCGGGTGCGCAACTTCGTCCAGGACGATGCCCACATCTTCTGCACCGAAGAGCAGATCCTCGGCGAGGTCTCCGCCTTCATCGACTTGCTCTTCGAGGTGTACCGCGACTTCGGTTTCGACGAGGTGCTCATCAAGCTCTCCACCCGTCCCGAACAGCGGGTGGGCAGCGATGCTCTTTGGGACAAGGCCGAGAAGGCGTTGGCCGACGCGCTGGACCACAAAGGGCTGGAGTGGGAGCTGCAGCCGGGAGAGGGCGCGTTCTATGGCCCCAAGATCGAGTTTTCCCTCAAAGACTGCCTGGGCCGGGTCTGGCAGCTCGGCACCATCCAGCTCGACTTCTCCATGCCGGAGCGCCTCGGGGCTCACTACGTCGCCGAGGACAACAGCAAGCAGGTGCCGGTGATGCTGCACCGTGCCGTTCTCGGTTCCCTGGAGCGTTTCATCGGCATTCTTCTCGAGCACTATGCCGGCGCTCTTCCGGTGTGGCTCTCTCCGGTGCAGGCGGTGGTGATGAACATCACCGACAAACAGGCTTCCTATGCGCGGGAAGTGGTCGAAAAGCTGGAAAAACAGGGCTTTCGCGTGCAAGCCGACTTGAGAAACGAAAAGATCGGCTTTAAAATCCGCGAGCACACTCTGCAGCGCGTTCCCTACCTTTTGGTGGTCGGGGACCGCGAGGTGGCGGAGAGGACCGTCGCCGTGCGCACCCGCGGCGGCGACGATCTTGGAGCCTTGTCCCTGGACGCGTTCACCGAACGTTTGGAAAGCGACTTGGCGGAACGCAAATGATCCCTCGCAGCTTCCAGCCGTGGCTGGAAGGCGGGGGGTCGTTATCGTAAAAGAAGAGGAATCCCGACATAGCCAAACAAGAGAAAAGGAACCGCCTGAACGATGAGATCACCGCTCCCCAGGTGCGGCTCATCGGCGAAGATGGTCAACAAGTGGGAATCGTCTCCCTGGAGGAGGCGCAGGCGGTGGCCGACGAGGCCGATCTCGATCTGGTGGAGATCGTGCCCAATGCCGAGCCGCCGGTCTGCCGCATCATGGACTACGGCAAGTTCGTCTTCGAACAGAAGAAGCAGAAACAGGCGGCGCGCAAGAAGCAGAAGCAGGTGCAGGTGAAGGAGGTCAAGTTCCGGCCCCACACCGACGTCGGCGACTACAACATCAAATTGCGCAATTTGCGAAGATTCCTCGAAAACGGCGACAAGGCGAAGGTGACCATGCGCTTCCGTGGGCGGGAGCATGCCCACCGCGAGCTGGGCCTGGCGGTGTTGGAGCGCATCGAAAAGGATCTCGAGGAGATCGCCCAGGTGGAGCAGCGTCCGGCGATGGAAGGTCGCCAGATGGTGATGGTGCTGGCACCGAAAAAGAAGTGATTTATCGCGAGCGGCCGGGCCGAAGGCATTGCCTGGGTCGCTCTTTCATCCATCCTAGAGTTCGATCGGGAGAGAAAAATGCCGAAGATCAAAACCAATCGGGGCGCGGCCAAGCGGTTCAAGAAGACCGCCGGCGGCTTCAAGCGCAACCAGTCCCACCGTCGTCACATCCTGACGAAGAAGAGTCCCAAACGGAAGCGCCAGCTGCGCACGCCGGCCATGCTGCACAAGGCCGACGTGAAGGCGGCCCGCCGCATGATTCCGTATGCCTGATTCGAACTTCGTCGGAGGAGAAAAGCCATGCCCCGAGTGAAACGTGGAGTGACGGCGCACAAGCGCCACAAGAAGGTTCTCAAACAGGCCAAGGGCTACTACGGCGCCCGCAGCAAGGTCTATCGCGTCGCCAAGCAGGCGGTGATCAAGGCGGGCCAGTACGCCTATCGCGACCGCCGCCAGCGCAAGCGCCAGTTCCGCGCCCTATGGATCCAACGCATCAACGCGGCGGCGCGGATGAACGATCTCTCCTACAGCCGGTTCATGAACGGCCTGAAGAAGGCGGGGATCGAGATCGACCGCAAGATGCTGGCGGACCTCGCGGTACACGACATGCCGACCTTTAGCCAGCTCGCAGAAAAGGCCAAGGCCGCTCTCGCGAGTTGATCGGAGGCCGTCTTCGGACGGTTGCTGAACAGGGCGCCCGGCCCGTGACGGGCGCCGCGAACGAGGGGAAGGGCCTTCCGGTCTTTCCCCTTTTCTTTTTCTCATGGGAGAGGATTCATGGATCTGGAGGCATTGACCGAAGAGGCGCTGGCTGCGGTGGAAAGCGCCGGAGAGCTGCGCGCCCTGGACGAGGTGCGGGTGCGCTATCTCGGCAAGAACGGGCTCTTCACCGAACAGCTCAAACAGTTGGGCAGGTTGCCCAAAGAGGAGCGCCCGGCGGCGGGTCAGGCCATCAACCGGGCGAAGCAGCGCCTCCAGGAGGCCATCGAGGCGCGCAGGCGGGCGCTGGAACAGGCTGCGTTGGAGGCAAGGTTGGCCGCCGAGCGAATCGACGTGACCCTGCCGGGCCGAACCGGGGGCGAAGGAAGCCTCCACCCGGTAACGCGCACGCTGGAGCGGATCCAGGAGATCTTCGCCAGCGCCGGCTTCACCGTGGCCGAAGGACCCGAAATCGAGGACGACTACCACAATTTCGAGGCGCTCAACATTCCCCCTCACCATCCGGCGCGGGCGATGCACGACACCTTCTACTTCGACGAGCACCGATTGCTGCGAACCCATACGTCGCCGGTGCAGGTGCGGGTGATGAGCCAAGCCCAGCCCCCGCTGAAGGTGATCGCGCCGGGTCGCGTCTACCGCTGCGACTCCGACCTCACCCACACGCCCATGTTTCACCAGGTGGAGGGTTTCATGGTGGACGAAGAAGTGACCTTCGCCGATCTCAAGGGCGTCCTGCACGCTTTCCTGAAAAGCTTCTTCGAGCAGGATCTGCGGGTGCGTTTCCGCCCCTCCTACTTTCCTTTCACCGAGCCTTCGGCGGAAGTGGACATGGAGTGCGTGATGTGCGCCGGGAAAGGGTGCCGGGTCTGCAGCCACACCGGCTGGCTGGAGGTGCTCGGTTGCGGCATGATCCATCCGGAGGTGTTCCGGCACGTGGGCATCGACAGCGAGAGATACAGCGGCTATGCCTTTGGAATGGGCGTGGAACGGCTCACCATGCTCCGTTACGGCGTCAACGACCTGCGGCTCTTTTTCGAGAACGATCTCCGGTTCTTGAGGCAGTTCGCCTGACTGGAGAACGCCAAGGCGCTGGCGGCGGGGGCGCCGCTCGGCTCGAAGGCGCGGCTTCTCGCGCCCGTGCGACCTAAACGAACAGAAACAAGGAACAACGACATGCAATTCAGTGAAGCCTGGCTGCGCGATTGGGTGGATCCCGGCGTGCCCGTGAACGAGCTGGCCGACGCCTTGAGCATGGCCGGTCTGGAGGTGGACGGCGTGGAGCCCGCGGCTCCCGCTTTCAGCGGCGTGGTGGTGGGCGAGGTGCTCTCCTGCGAGCGTCATCCCGACGCCGACAAGCTCTCCGTATGCCGAGTGAATCTGGGCGAGAAGGAAGCGGTGCAGATCGTCTGCGGCGCGAAGAACGTGGCCGGCGGTATGAAGGTGCCGGTGGCCCGTGTGGGCGCCGTGCTGCCGGGGGACTTCAAGATCAAGAAGGCGAAGCTGCGTGGGGTGGAGTCCTTCGGCATGATCTGTTCGGCCGCGGAGCTGGGGTTGGCCGAGAGCTCCGATGGCATCATGCCGCTGCCCGCCGACGCGCCGGTGGGAGAGGATTTTCGCCGCTGGCTGCAGCTCGACGACCACATCATCGACCTGGACCTCACCCCTGACCGGGGAGACTGCCTCAGCATCGCCGGCATCGCCCGCGAGGTTGGGGTGATCTTTCGCAAGCCGGTCACCCAGTGGCGGATCGAGGCCGTGCCGGCTGCCGTCGGGGCGCGGGTGGAGGTGAAACTGGAAAGTCCCGAAGCCTGTCCGCGGTACGCCTGCCGGGTGGTGAAGGGGATCGATCCGTCCGCGGAAACGCCCTTGTGGATGAAGGAACGGCTGCGGCGCAGCGGCCTGCGGTCCATCAGCCCGGTGGTGGATGTCACCAATTTCGTCATGCTGGAGCTGGGACAGCCCATGCACGGTTTCGATCTGGAGAAGATCGAGGGGGGAATCCAGGTGCGCATGGCGGAGCCCGGCGAGAGGCTGGAGCTGCTGGATGGCGGGGAGGTGGAGTTGCGAGCCGACACGCTCGTCATCGCCGACGACGCCCGGCCCCTGGCGCTGGCCGGGATCATGGGCGGCCAGGCGTCCGCGGTGACGGAGCGGACGCGCCATATCCTCTTCGAGTCGGCCTTCTTTCAACCCACCGCCATCATCGGCCGGGCGCGGGCCTACGGCCTGCACACCGACTCCTCCCACCGCTTCGAGCGGGGCGTGGATCCCCAGCTCGCGGCGACCGCGCTGGAGCGGGCCACCGAACTGCTGATCTCCATCGCCGGCGGCGAGGCGGGGCCGGTGGTGGACGTGGTGGACCAGAACCACCTGCCGCGACCGCCCCGCGTGGTTTTGCGCCGGGAGCGGGTCTCCCGGCTGTTGGGGGTGGAGATCGCTCCGCAGGAGATCGAAGAGATCCTGGAGCGTCTCGGCATGGAGGTGGAAGAGACCGGCGGTGGCTGGTCGGTGACGCCCCCCAGCGCCCGTTTCGACATCGCCATCGAGGCGGACCTGATCGAAGAGGTCGGGCGCATCTACGGCTATGCCCGGATCCCCGAGAACCGCTCATTGGCACCGGTGAGCGTGCAGGCAAGGCCGGAAGCGGCTTTCCGCCTAGAGCGGGCCAAAGCCCTGCTGGTGGATCTGGGGCTGCACGAAGCGATCACCTACAGCTTCATCAGCCCCGCTCTGGCTTCTCTCTTGACGCCGGAGGAGATCCCCATCCGCCTGGCCAATCCCATCTCCGAGGAGATGTCGGTGATGCGCGCCAGCCTCTGGCCCGGCCTGCTCTCCACCCTGCGCTACAATCTCGCCCGGCAGCAGGATCGGGTGAGGCTCTTCGAAGCGGGGCAGGTGTTCCGTCGGCGGGGCGACGAGATCGAGCAGCCGGCCATGCTCGGCGGCCTGCTCTATGGCGGCAATCTGCCCGAGCAGTGGGCGGAGAAGCCGCGCAAACTCGATTTCTACGATCTGAAGGGCGTGGTGGAGGCGGTGCTCGCGCTGGTGGACGAAAGAGAGTCTTTCGCTTTCAGGCCGGTGGAGGATCCAGCGTTGCATCCCGGCCAGGCGGCGGTGGTTCTGCGCCACGGGCGGGAGGTGGGGCGGCTCGGTCTGCTCCATCCGGCGCGGCAGAAGGAACTCGACGTTCCCGGCGACGTGTGGTTGTTCCAGCTCGAGCTGGCGGCGCTCGAGAAGGGGCGGTTGCCGGCGTTCCGGCCCGTCTCCCGCTTTCCCTCCATCCGCCGGGATCTGGCGCTGTTGGTGGATCGCGAGATCAGCTGGTCCGAGGTGGAAGCGTGCGCCCGGGCGGCGGCGCCGGAAATCGTGCGGGAAATCCGCCTCTTCGACGTCTATACTGGGGAAAATATAGACGCAGGTCTAAAAAGCCTTGCTTTGAGCTTGATTTTACAGGACTATTCCCACACTCTTACGGACGAAGAGACGGAACGGGCGGTGGAGGCGGTGCGCAAGGCACTGGAAACCGGATTGTCGGCCAAGTTACGGGATTGAGTGAAGATGTCACTGACCAAGGCGAAGTTGGCGGAAGCCCTGTTCGAGGAGCTGGGGTTGAACAAGCGCGAGGCGAAGGAGCTGGTGGAGCTCTTTTTCGAGGAGATTCGCGGGGCGTTGGAGAACGGCCAGCAGGTGAAACTCTCGGGATTCGGCAATTTCGACCTGCGCGAGAAGAACGCCCGGCCGGGAAGGAACCCGAAAACGGGCGAAGAGATCATGGTGAGTGCGCGGCGTGTCGTCACTTTCCGTCCCGGACAAAAACTCAAATCGAGGGTGGAGACCTATGCTGGACCCGAACAGCAGTAACGTGGAACTGCCGCCCATTCCCGGCAAACGCTATTTCACCATCGGCGAGGTGAGCGAGCTGTGTCAGGTGAAGCCCCATGTTCTGCGCTATTGGGAGCAGGAGTTTCCTCAGCTCAAGCCGGTGAAGCGGCGGGGCAACCGCCGCTACTACCAACGCCATGACGTGATCATGATCCGGCAGATCCGCAGCCTGCTCTATGAGCAGGGCTTCACCATACACGGGGCCCGCCAGAAGTTGGAAGGGGAGGATGCCCAGCAGGACAAGACGCAGACCCAGCAGCTCATCCGTCAGCTGGTGACGGAGCTGGAAGAGGTGGCGCGGATTCTCCGGTGATTGACAAGCGCCCGCCTTGCGCCTAACATTCCGGCTCCTTTCGGAGCGTAGCGCAGCCTGGTAGCGCACCACAATGGGGTTGTGGGGGTCGGAGGTTCGAATCCTCTCGCTCCGACCAAGACTTTCGAGGCCCGCCGGCGATCGCCGCGGGCCTTTTTCTTGACGCCGCCCGCGGCTTTCTCCTCCATTTCGGCGCGTGTCGAGTCGGCGCGGGGCGTTCGCCTTTTTCCGGGCGCTTGGCTATCATCGGCTCTCCCTTCAATCGAATCGAAACACAAGGAGTGAACCATGGCAGGAGAAGCCGCTCAAAACGCTTCCCAACCAGTGGATGTGGTGGGCCAGGTGGCCGACTTGGTGGATCCCGACAAATCCGCGCAATTGCTCGCGCAGGCCAAGGCGTGGTTGCTTGCGTACGGTCCCAAGGTGGTGGCGGCCATCGTCATCTTTTACGTGGGCAAATGGGCCGCCAAGTGGGCACGCGGCCTGGCGGTCCGCATGATGAAGAAGGCCGATGTGGATCCATTGATCATCGGCTTCACCAGCAGCCTGATCTACATCGGCCTGATGGTCTTCGTGGCCCTGGCGGCGCTGGGACAACTCGGCATCCAAACCACCTCTTTCATCGCCGTGTTGGGCGCCGCCGGCTTGGCCATCGGCTTGGCGCTGCAAGGGTCCCTGGCCAACTTCGCCGCCGGCTTCCTGCTCATCGTCTTCCGCCCTTTCAAGGTGGGCGACGTGATCGAGGCGGCGGGAGTCACGGGCAAGGTGGAAGCGATGCACATCTTCACCACCACGCTGCTCACCGGCGACAACAAGACCATCATCGTTCCCAACGCCAAGCTGGGCAACGACAACATCGTCAACTATTCCGCGCAGGAGATCCGCCGGATCGACATCACCGTGGGCGTCTCCTACGACTCGGATCTCAAAGAGGTGCGCCGGGTGTTGGAGTCGTTGGTGGCCGAAGACGACCGCATCCTCGAGGATCCGGCGCCCCTGGTGGCGGTACAGGCGCTGGGCGACAGCAGCGTGGATTTCCTCGTCAGGGGATGGGTGAAGAGCGGTGACTATTGGACGGTGCTGTTCGACACCAACGAAGCGATCAAGAACCGCCTCGACGAAGCGGGCATCGAGATTCCCTATCCCACCATGGACGTGAATCTGCGCAAAGTGGAACAGGGCTGAGGCGGGCGGTGTGGGTCGGCGTCCTCACCGTCGTCTATCTGCTGTTCCAGGTGACTGGACTGGCCACCTCGGTGCATGCCATCCTCAATACCCGTACCGCTCAGGGAGCCATCGCCTGGGTGGTCAGCCTGAATGCCATGCCGCTCATCGCCGTGCCCGTCTACTGGGTATTCGGGCGCAGCCGCTTCGAGGGGTATGTCAACGCGCTCAAGGATCACGACCTGCTGCTGGCGGAAAAGCGCCAGGAGGCCCATGACGCCTTCGCCCCTTTCGTGGTGGAGGGCCCCGAACACTTTCCCGAATACCGTGCCATACGCCGGCTCTCCCTGACCCCTTTCCTGCGGGGCAACCAAGTCGAGCTGCTGGTGGACGGGAAGCGGACCTATGGCAGTCTGGAGGAGGGGCTGAGGCGCGCGCACTCCTACATCCTTTTTCAGTTCTACATCCTGCGGTCGGACGCGAGCGGCACCCGCTTCATGGATCTGCTGGCGCAGCGGGCCGGAGAAGGGGTGGAGGTGTACGTCCTCTATGACGAGATCGGCAGCCACGATCTCTCCGCAAATTGGCTGCAACGCTACCGGGATGCGGGGGTGCGGGTGATCCCTTTCGGCACCACTCGGGGTTCGGGCAACCGTTTCCAGGTCAACTTTCGCAACCACCGGAAGATCGTGGTGGTGGACGGTCGCGAGAGCTGGATCGGCGGGCTCAACATCGGCGACGAGTATCTGGGGGCAGATTCCAGGCTCACGCCCTGGCGGGACACTCACCTTCATCTGGAAGGTCCCGCCGCCCTGGCGGCGCAGTCGATCTTCTGGTCCGACTGGTACTGGGCCGACGGCACCTTGCTGCGGAACCTGGTCTGGAGGCCGCAACCGGCCGCGCAGGCTGCGGGGACGGGGCAGGATGTGCTGGTGCTGGGGTCGGGTCCGGCGGACGATCTGGAGACCGCCAGTCTCTTTTTCACCACCGTGATCAACGCCGCCCGCCGGCGCATCTGGATCGCCACTCCCTATTTCGTTCCTGACGAAGCCACCCAGGTCTCCCTTTCGCTGGCGCTGCTGCGGGGAGTGGAGGTGCGCATCATCACGCCGCGCCTCAACGACAACTGGTTCGTGCGGCACGCGGCCAATGTCTATCTGTCGCAGTTTCATCGGCTCGGCGCCCACATTCACTTCTACGAAGAGGGGTTCATGCACCAGAAGGTGGTGCTGGTGGACGACAACCTCTCCCTGGTGGGCACGGTCAATTTCGACAACCGCTCTTTCCGTCTGAATTTCGAGGTGACGGCGGCCGTGGCGGACCGGCAGTTCGCTCAAGAGGTGGAGCGGATGCTCTCTGCCGATCTCTCCCGCAGTACCGAGTTGGAGCGTTTCGACTTGCGACAAGCCCCGTTCCTGGAGCGGCTCAAGGCGCGCGGCAGCGTTCTGCTGGCGCCGGTGCTCTGAAGGGGTCGCGCGGCTCTATGCGCCTCCCGGCAACGACCGGAATGCCTTCATGGCGCGGCCGCCATCCTCGTCGTCCGGAGATTCTGGAAGAGTAGCCGCATGTGGGCTTTTCGAGAAAGTTGGAAATCTTCTCGGCGCCGGTTACCCATCGAATCGCAGATGGGATCCCCCTCCCGGAGGGAGGGGCAAACAGGATCAGTGGACGTGACCGTGAGCGATCTCTTCCGGTGTGGCTTCGCGCACCGAGTCGACGGTGACGTCGAAATGGAGAACCTGTCCGGCCAGCGGATGGTTGGCGTCGATGACGACGGTGTCGTCGTTCACTTCGCGCACCACCACGTGGTGCACATTGCCGGCGCCGTCGTCCGCCTGCAGGGTCATGCCGGGGGCCAGGTTGTCGATGCCGGCCACGGCGCTGCGCGGAATGGTCTGGATCATGCCGGGATCGATCTCGCCGTAGGCCTCCGTCGGCTGTATGGTGACTTCGAGGTGATCTCCCGCGGCCTTGCCCTCCAGTGCCTGTTCGAGGCCCGGAATGATGCTTTGGTGACCGTGTAGATAGTTCAAAGGGGGTTGTCCTTCGGAGGAGTCGATGACCTCCCCCGCGTCGTTGGTGAGTTTGTAATGGATGGAAACGACGCGGTCTTTTTCGATGTTCATGCTCTGTTCCTGTCTCTCTTGCTTGGGAAGTGGCCCTTTCCAAGGGTTTGGAGGCGGGCGCCGACGGCGATCCTCGATTCCGAATCCTTCAGGGCGTTTCGACGCCATTCGATGGCGACACGATACGCGGGCCGACGGCCCGCATGACGCATCATACAGGAATCGGGGAGCGGAGATCGTCCCAAAATCGCCGCTTCCAGAGCGATCTTTCGAACCGGACTTCGAAGCGTTTCGGTGCGGTTCTTTTCAGATGGCCCTGGCCTGGGCCTCGGCGTTGCCGAGATAGGTGGCGGGGGTGAGCGCTTTGAGCTCCTCCTTCACCGCCTCCGGCAGCTCCAGGGTGTCGATGAATTTCTGCATGCCGACCTGGTCCACCCGCCGCCCCCGGGTGAGCGCCTTGAGCTTTTCGTAGGGCTCCTCGATGCCGTAGCGGCGCATCACCGTCTGGATGGGTTCGGCCAGCACCTCCCAGTTGGCGTCAAGGTCGGCCAGCATACGTGCCTCGTCGGCCTCGAGTTTGCCGATGCCCCGCAGCAGCGAGTCGAGGGCGATGAGGGTGTGGGCAAAACCCATGCCCATGTTGCGCAGCACGGTGGAATCGGTGAGATCGCGCTGCCAGCGCGAGACGGGCAGCTTCTGCGAGAGGTGGTCGAAGAGGGCGTTGGCCAGGCCCAGGTTGCCCTCGGCGTTTTCGAAATCGATGGGGTTGACCTTGTGGGGCATGGTGGAGGAGCCCACCTCGCCGGCCACCGTCTTTTGGCGGAAATAGCCCAGGGAGATGTAGCCCCAGACGTCGCGGCAGAAGTCGATGAGCACGTTGTTGAAGCGGCGGATGGCGTCGAACAATTCGGCCATGTAGTCGTGGGGCTCGATCTGGATGGTGTAGGGGTTCCAGACCAATCCAAGCCCTTCCACGAAGCGTTGGGCGTGTCGCGCCCAGTCGATTTCGGGGTAGGCGGCCAGATGGGCGTTGTAGTTGCCCACGGCGCCGTTGATCTTGCCCTGGATGGCGGTTTCCACCACCGCTTCGCGCTGGCCCCGCAGGCGGTGGACCACGTTGGCGATCTCCTTGCCCATGGTGGTGGGGGAGGCGGGTTGGCCGTGGGTGCGCGAGAGCATGGGCGTGCCGGCCAGTTCATGGGCCAGGTCGCGCAGACGGTTGATCACCTCGTTCATCTGCGGAATCAGCACGGCGTCACGCCCCTCGCGCAACATCAGGGCATGGGAGAGGTTGTTGATGTCTTCCGAGGTGCAGGCGAAGTGGATGAATTCGCTCACCGCCTCCAGTTCGGCGTTGCCGGCGATCCTCTCCTTGAGGAAGTACTCCACCGCTTTCACGTCGTGGTTGGTGGTGCGCTCGATGTTCTTCACCCGGCGGGCGTCTTCCAACGAAAACTTCTCGACGATGCCGTCGAGCAGGTTGCGGGCGTGCTCGCTCAGTGGCGGGACCTCTTCGATCTGGGGATGGTCCGCCAACGACTGCAACCAGCGCACTTCCACCAGCACGCGGTGATGGATGAGGCCGTATTCGCTGAAGATGGGACGCAGGGGTTCGGTTTTGGAGCCGTAGCGGCCGTCCACGGGAGAGACGGCGGTGAGGGCGTTCAGTTCCATGGCGTGACTCTTGCCGGTTGGTGATCAGACTGCGGCGATGCGATCCAGCGCCTTTTCCAGGTTCTCCATGCTGGTGGCGATGGAGAGGCGCATGTGGCCGTGCATGCCGAAAGCGGTGCCGGGCACCACCGCCACTCCCGCTTTTTCGATGAGGTGTTCCGCCAGCTGCAGATCGTCGTACACGCCTTCGAGGCGTTCGATCATCCCTTTCACCGAAGGGAAGACGTAGAAGGTGCCGTCGGTGGGCAGACAGGTGATGCCGTCGATGGCGTTGAGCCGCTCCACCACATAATCGTGCCGCTTGCGGAACTCCACCAGCATCGCCTGGATGCACTCCTGGGGGCCGTCCAGAGCCGCCTCGGCGGCGTACTGAGAGATGGAGCAGGGGTTGGAGGTGCTCTGCGACTGCACCTTCTTCATGGCCTGGATGATCTCCGCCGGACCGCCGGCATAGCCGATGCGCCAGCCGGTCATGGAGTAGGCCTTGGAGACGCCGTTGAGGACCAGGGTGCGGTCGTAGAGGTCGGGGCAGGCGTTGAGGATGTTGACGAAACTCCCTTGCCAGCGAATGTGCTCGTACATGTCGTCGGTGGCGATGAGAATGCGCGGATGTTCGCGCAGCACCTCCCCCAGGGCCGCCAGCTCCTCTTCCGAGTACGCCATGCCGGTGGGGTTGGAGGGGCTGTTGATGACGAACAGGCGCGTTCTGTCGGTGATCGCGCCTTCGAGCTGGGCCGGGGTGATCTTGAAACGGTGCGCCGCTTCGGCGTGGATCAGCACCGGCGCGCCGCCGGCCAAGAGCACCATGTCGGGATAGGAGACCCAATAGGGGGCGGGGATGATCACTTCGTCGCCGGGGTCGAGCAGCGCCTGGGCCAGGTTGAAGAAGCTCTGCTTGCCGCCGGAGGAGACCAGAATCTGCTCGGGGGTGTATTCCAGGCCGTTGTCGCGGCGGAACTTCTCGATCACCGCCCGCTTCAAAGAAGGGGTGCCGTCCACCGGCGTGTATTTGGTGTGGCCGGCGTCGATGGCCCGCTTGGCCGCCTCCTTGATGTGCCGCGGCGTGTCGAAATCGGGTTCGCCCGCGCCGAGGCCGATGACGTCCCGACCGGCGGCGCGCAGTTCCGCGGCGCGAGCGGTGATGGCCAGGGTGGGCGAGGGCTTCACCGCCTGCACCCGGCTGGAGAGTTTCCTGTGCATTGACGACTGTTGTCCGGTTGTTGTTCGGTTCCTTGTTATCATAGCCCAAGCCAATCCCCGTAAAAATCCCCATGAGCAGAGAATTTCAGCTCGTCTCCGATTTCGAACCCGGCGGCGACCAACCCGAAGCGATCCGCCGGCTGGTGGAGGGAGTGCGCGACGGCGAGGCGGGCATGACGCTGCTGGGCGTCACCGGTTCGGGCAAGACCTTCACCATCGCCAACCTCATTCACCAGTTGCAGCGGCCCACCTTGGTGCTGGCCCCCAACAAGACCCTTGCGGCCCAGCTCTATGGGGAGTTCCGGGAGTTCTTTCCCCACAACGCAGTGGAGTATTTCGTCTCCTATTACGACTATTACCAGCCGGAAGCCTACGTGCCCGCTTCGGACACCTACATCGAGAAGGACGCCTCCATCAACGAGCATGTGGAACAGATGCGGCTCTCCGCCACCAAGGCGATCCTGGAGCGCCATGACACCATCATCGTGGCCACCGTCTCCTCCATCTACGGGTTGGGGGATCCGCGCCAGTACATGTCCATGCTGCTGCATCTGCGGCGCGGCGACACCATGGACCAGCGCGCCATTCTGCGGCGGTTGTCGGAACTGCAGTACAAGCGCAACGACCTCGAGCTTCAGCGCGGCACCTTTCGGGTGCGCGGAGACGTCATCGACATCCATCCCGCGGAGTCGGACGACGAAGCGGTGCGGGTGGAGCTCTTCGACGAGGAGATCGACTCCATCAGTCTGTTCGATCCCCTCACCGGCGAGGTGCGGGGGCGGGTGGCGCGCTACACCGTCTATCCCAAGACGCACTACGTCACTCCCCGCCAGACCATTCTGGAGGCGGTGGAAGGGATCAAATCGGAGCTCGAGGAACGGCTCGCCCAGCTTCGAGCCGCCAACCGGCTGGTGGAGGCGCAGCGGCTGGAGCAGCGCACCCGCTTCGATCTGGAGATGATGCTGGAGCTGGGCTACTGCTCCGGCATCGAGAACTATTCGCGCTATCTCTCCGGCCGGGCTCCGGGCGAGCCGCCGCCCACGCTGTTCGACTATCTGCCCGATGACGCCTTGCTGGTGGTGGACGAGTCCCATGTGACCATTCCTCAGCTCGGCGCCATGTACAAGGGGGATCGCTCGCGCAAGGAGACCCTGGTGGAGTACGGTTTCCGCCTCCCCTCGGCGCTCGACAACCGCCCCTTGCGTTTCGAGGAGTTCGAGGCGCGCTCTCCCCAGACCATCTATGTGTCGGCCACGCCGGCCGAGTACGAGATCGCCCACTCGGGGGCCGTGGTGGAGCAGGTGGTGCGTCCCACCGGCTTGGTGGACCCCGAGGTGGAGGTGCGCCCCGCCGCCGCCCAGGTGGACGATCTGCTTTCCGAGATCAATCTGCGGGTGGCGGAGGGCGACCGGGTACTGGTCACCACTCTCACCAAGAAGATGGCCGAAGACCTCACCGACTATCTCATGGAGCACGGCGTGCGGGTGCGGTATCTCCATTCCGACATCGACACCGTGGAGCGGGTGGAGATCATCCGCGATCTGCGCCTGGGAGAGTTCGACGTGCTGGTGGGCATCAACCTCCTGCGGGAGGGCCTGGACATGCCCGAGGTCTCGCTGGTGGCCATTCTCGACGCCGACAAGGAGGGGTTTCTGCGCTCCACCCGGTCGCTCATCCAGACCATCGGCCGGGCCGCCCGCAACGCCCGCGGCAAGGCCATTCTCTACGCGGACGAGATCACCGGCTCCATGCAACAGGCCATCGACGAGACCAACCGCCGCAGGGCGAAGCAGATCGCCTTCAACGAAGCGCACGGCATCACCCCCAAGACGGTGCGCAAGAAGGTCGCCGACATCATGGAGGCCGGTCCCGCCGCCGCTCCCGCCGGCTCGGAGCGGTTGAGGCGGGTGGCGGAAGAGGCGGCCGACTATCTCACTCTCACGCCCCAGCAACTGGCGAAAAAACTTCAGGCGCTGGAGGAGCAGATGTACGAGCACGCCCGCAACCTGGAGTTCGAAGAGGCGGCCCGGATCCGCGACCGCATCCGCGAGCTGCGCGAGTTGGGGCTGGTGGCATGATGGCACCGCTTCCGTCGAAAGAATCTTTCGAGATTCTGGTTTCAGGGAGGGCAGGCAGGGTAAACTTGCGCTTTGGTTTTTTCCGTCCTTTCTTGTTTTTCGGTGAAATGCCGACGATGAAACGACCGCTGCTCTTTTTTGGGCTCTTCGCCCTGCACTTGGTGCAGGCGGCGCCCACCGACCGATACGAAGAGCTCACGGGCGAACAGGACGATTTCGACGCGGAAGAGCGGCCCTGGCGGGAGCAGCGGGGCGAGATTCCGCCGCTTCCCGGCGATGGAGCCTGGACGCCGGTGCGGCTCGACAGTCTGCCGAAGAACCAACATGCCTACCTGGCGCTCGGTAGCGTCACCGTGGGCAAGAAGGACGAGGTGGTGCGCTATTGGCTCTCCATCCGCTCCGACGGCGGCGGTCGCATGACCACTTACGAGGGCATCCATTGCGGCCAGAACAACTACATCGTCTACGCCTACGCCCATCCCCGCCGCAAGCCGCCGCTGCGCAAGGTGCGCCATCCGAAGTGGAAACCGCTGGGCGCAAAGGCCGGACTCGCCTATCGGGTGGAGTTGCGGGACGACGTCTTCTGCTCGGGCGAAACGCCGCGCACGGTGCGTCAGATCCGGCAGTCGGCGGTGGGGCGCTACGAACAGATGAACCCCTACGACAACTGGACCAACGATGACTGAAGCCTACGACGCTTCCGCCATCGAGGTGCTCAGCGGCCTGGAACCGGTGCGCAAGCGCCCCGGCATGTACACCGACACCAGCCGCCCCAACCACCTTGCCCAGGAGGTGATCGACAATTCGGTGGACGAGGCCATCGCCGGCCACGCCCGTCGCATCCAGGTCATCTTGCACACGGACGGCTCGCTGGAGGTGGAGGACGACGGTCGCGGCATGCCGGTGGACCTCCACCCCGAGGAGGGGATGCCCGGCGTGGAGGTGATCCTCACCAAGTTGCACGCCGGCGGGAAGTTCTCCAACAAGTCCTACAAGTTCTCCGGTGGTCTGCACGGCGTCGGGGTGTCGGTGGTGAACGCGCTTTCACGCCACCTGGAGGTCTGGGTGAAGCGGGACGGCGTGGAATACAACATGGCCTTCGCCGACGGCGAAAAGATCTCCGATCTGGAACCGGTGGGAAAGGTGGGCCGCCGCAACACCGGCACCCGCATCCGTTTCTGGCCTGACGCCCGCTTCTTCGATCAACCCGCTTTCGATCCGCGCCGGCTGAAGCACCTGCTGCGGGCCAAGGCGGTGCTCTGTCCGGGACTGGAAGTGCTCTTCCACGACGAGAACAGCGGCGAACAGGAGAGCTGGCGGTACCGGGAGGGCCTCAAGGATTACCTGCTCGAAGCGTTGAACGGTTGCGAACTGCTGCCCGCGGAACCCTTCACCGGCCGTTTCGCCGGCCACGACGAAGCGGTGGACTGGGCGGTGGCCTGGTTGCCGGAAGGGGGGGAGCCGGTGGCCGAGAGTTACGTCAACCTCATTCCCACGGCGCAGGGGGGCACTCATGTGAACGGACTGAGAGCGGGGCTCACCGAGGCGGTGCGGGAGTTCTGCGAGTTCCGCAACCTGCTGCCGCGAGGGGTGAAGATCGCGCCGGAAGACGTGTGGGGCCGCATCACCTATGTTCTTTCGGTGAAGCTGGCCGATCCCCAGTTCTCCGGTCAGACCAAGGAACGCCTCTCCTCACGCGCCTGCGCCGCTTTCGTCTCCGGGGTGGTGAAGGATGCGTTCAGCCTCTGGCTCAACCAGCACGTGGAGGAGGGAGAGCGCATCGCCGAGCTGGCCATCAGCGCCGCCCAGCACCGCGCCCGCGCGGGCCGCAAGGTGACGCGCAAAAAGGTGGCCCAGGGGCCGGCGCTGCCCGGCAAGCTGGCCGACTGCACCTCCGGCGACGTGGCTCGCACCGAGCTCTTTCTGGTGGAGGGAGACTCGGCGGGAGGCTCGGCGAAGCAGGCGCGGGACAAGGAGTTCCAGGCGGTGATGCCGCTGCGCGGCAAGATCCTCAACACCTGGGAAGTGGACTCCGCCGAGGTGCTCGCCTCCCAGGAGGTGCACGACATCTCGGTGGCCATCGGCGTGGAGCCTGGCAGCGACGATCTCTCCCGGCTCCGTTTCGGCAAGATCTGCATCCTGGCCGACGCCGATTCCGACGGGCTGCACATCGCCACCCTGTTGTGCGCCCTCTTCGTCCGCCATTTTCCCCGTCTGGTGCAAGAGGGACACGTCTATGTGGCCATGCCTCCGCTGTATCGCATCGACGTGGGCAAGCGGGTCTTCTACGCCCTTGACGACGCCGAGAAGGAGGGGATTCTCGATCGCATCGAAGCGGAGAAGATCAAGGGCAAGGTGAACGTGCAGCGCTTCAAGGGGCTGGGCGAGATGAATCCCATGCAGCTGCGCGAAACCACCATCCATCCCGACACCCGGCGGCTGGTGCAGCTGGCGATGGAGCCGGGCGACGACACGCGCAAGGTGATGGACATGCTGCTGGCCAGAAAAAGGGCGGCGGATCGCAAGAACTGGCTGGAGGCGCATGGCGACCGGGCCGAGGCGGCCCAGGAACTGATTGCAGGAGCGAGTGCCTGATGAAACGATACTGGATACTGGGAATGTGCCTGCTGGCTTCCGCGGTAGGGGCCGCGCCCGACGGCAAGGCGCTCTACGAAGCCAATTGCAGCGCCTGCCATCAGAGTGAAGGCAAAGGCGGCATTGGTCTGCCGCTCACCGAAGAGATCCTCTCTCAGTTGAGCGACGACTACATCGCCAAGACCATCCGTAACGGCCGGCCGGGACGCATCATGCCCTCTTTCGTGGCGTTGAGCGATGCCCAGGTGAAGGCCATCCTGAACTACATTCGTGGCTGGAGCTCCAAGCCGGCGCCGGTCTTTCCCAAGTTGACTTTGAAAGGGGATCCGGCGCGCGGCAAGCCGATCTACCAGAAGCGTTGCGTGCGTTGCCACGGCAAGGACGGCAGCGGCGAGGGGTCGGGGACCGGCGTCACCCTCTCGCGCGAACGCAAGTTCATGGTGATGCCGGCGGCGCTCAACAATCCCGGCTTTCAGCGCTCGGCCTCGGACGCCATGATCGCCGACATCATCCGGCGCGGGCGCCGCATCGGCCACATGCCCTCCTTCCGCAACAAGCTCACCGAACAGCAGATCGTGGACGTGGTGGCTTATCTGCGAACCTTGAAACCACCGCCGGCGATCCACGGCATGCCCGAATGGGCCGGCAAGCCGGTCTACGTCATGGAGTCGCCCTACGGCTTCGAAGAGACGGTCAAGGCGCTCAAGGAGGCGCTCACCGGCGCCAATTTCCGCATCTTTCCGGCCCGCTATCTGGAGCAGGGGCTGGCGGACGAGTTCAGCGTCAACAAACGCCAGCTTGCCATCCGTTTCTGCAATTTCAAGGAGCTCTATCACCTGCTCAACATCGATCCGCGGCTGGGGACCGTGCTGCCCTGTCGCATCAACGTGATCGAGCGCAACGGCAAGGTGCTGCTTATCTCGCCCAACGTGGTGGAAGTGGCCAAACTGTTCAACAACCGTGAGCTGCTGGAAGTGGCGGTGGTCATGGAAGAGGTCATCCTTGGGGTGATGGAGGAGGCGACGCTGTGAAGAGAATGCTGTTTCTGATGGTGGTCTTCGTGCTCGCCTTGCCGGCGCGGGCGGAACAGGCGCTGCTTATGGTGCGGGTGAACATGAAGGCCGCCGACACCATGGACGTGCTCAAGGAGACGGTGCGCGAATACGGCTATGAGGTGGCCCACGTGCAGCGCTGTGACGGCGGCATGGCCCAGTTCCACTACAAGACCGACTACTACCGCGTGCTCTTTTTCGGCAAGCTGGCGGAGGTGCGCGGCATTCTCCACAGCTATCCCGAGATGGCCCCCTTCCTGCCGCTGAAGATCGCCGTGATCGCGGAGAAGAATCAGACGGTTTTGGCCGCGGTGGATCCCCTGGCGCTCACCCGGCTCTACGGCAATCATCCTGTTCTCTCGGTGCAGTTCGCCCGCTGGCACAACGATCTGCAGGCGATGCTCGAGGAGATGCGCGACTACCGCAAGCCCTGATGGCCGGCTCCCAGCACTACTCCGCCGAGGGGATCGAACGGATCCCCCTGGCTGAATTCACCGAGCGGGCGTATCTGGACTACTCCATGTACGTCATCCTCGACCGCGCCTTGCCCCATGTGGGCGACGGCCTCAAGCCGGTGCAGAGGCGCATCGTCTACGCCATGTCCGAACTGGGGCTCTCGGCTTCGAGCAAGCACAAGAAGTCGGCGCGTACCGTGGGCGATGTTCTCGGCAAGTTCCATCCCCACGGCGACAGCGCCTGCTACGAGGCGATGGTGCTCATGGCCCAGGAGTTCTCCTACCGCTATCCGCTCATCGACGGCCAGGGGAACTGGGGCTCGCCCGACGATCCCAAGTCCTTCGCCGCCATGCGCTACACCGAAGCGCGTCTCACCGCCTATGCCAAGGTGCTGTTGCGCGAGTTGGGACAGGGGACGGTGGAGTGGGTGCCCAACTTCGACGGCACCCTCAAAGAGCCGGCCCTGCTGCCGGCGCGGCTGCCCAACGTGCTGCTCAACGGTGCCACCGGCATCGCCGTGGGCATGGCCACCGACATTCCGCCGCACAACCTGCGCGAGGTGGCCGGCGCCTGCATCCGCCTACTCGAATCGTCGCGGGCTTCCTTGGAAGAGTTGTGCGAACACATTCAGGGTCCCGACTTTCCCACCGAGGCGGAGATCGTCACCCCGCGCGCGGAGCTGTTGAAGATCTATGCCACCGGGCGGGGGAGCGTGCGCGCCCGTGCCCGTTGGGAGAGGGAGAACGGCAACTTGGTGATCACCGCCTTGCCCTACCAGGTTTCGGGAGCGCGCATCCTCGAGCAGATCGCCGGTCAGATGCGCGCCAGGAAGCTCCCTTGGATCGAGGATCTCCGCGACGAATCGGACCACGAGAACCCCACCCGCCTGGTGATCGTTCCGCGTTCCCGCCGGGTGGATCCGGAGCGGCTCATGTCGCATCTGTTCGCCACCACCGATCTGGAGCGCAGCTACCGCGTCAATCTCAATCTCATCGGCCTCGACGGTCGCCCACGGGTGAAGAACCTCAAGGAGATCCTCCAGGAGTGGCTCCGGTTCCGGCTGGCCACCGTGCGCCGCCGCCTCCAGCACCGTCTCAACCAGGTGCTCGACCGGCTCCATCTGCTGGAAGGGCTGATGGTGGTCTATCTCAATCTGGACGAGGTGATCCGCATCATCCGTAGCGAGGACGAGCCCAAGCCGGTGCTCATGGCCCGTTTCGATCTCACCGAAGTGCAGGCCGACTACATCCTCGACACCCGTCTGCGGCAACTCGCCCGTCTCGAGGAGATGAAGATCCGGGCCGAGCAGGAGAGCCTGGAGGAGGAGCGCAAGGAGTTGGAGAAGATTCTCGGCTCCGAACGGCGCCTCAAGACGCTGGTGAAGAGGGAAATCGCCGCCGATGCCGAGGAGTTCGGCGATGGCCGGCGCTCGCCGCTGGTGGAACGCCCCTCGGCGGAAGCGCTGGACGAGAGCGAGTTGGCCCCCAGCGAGCCGGTCACCGTGGTGCTTTCGCAGAAGGGGTGGGTGCGGGCCGCCAAGGGGCACGAGATCGACCCCACCGGCCTGAACTACAAGGCGGGCGACGGCTATCTGGACGCGCTGCGGCTGCGCTCCAACCAGCCGGTGGTGTTTCTCGACTCCACCGGCCGCAGCTACTCCCTGGCTGCGCACACCCTGCCGTCGGCCCGGGGGCAGGGTGAGCCGCTCACCGGCCGCTTCTCCCCGCCCGCCGGCGCCGAATACGTCACCCTGCTGGGCGGCGATCCGGAAAGCCGCTGGCTGCTCGCTTCGGATGCCGGCTACGGTTTCGTGGCCCGGTTGAAGGATCTGCTGGCCAACAAGAAGGGGGGCAAGGCGGTGCTCACCCTTCCCAAGGGGGCGGCCGTGCTGCCGGCCTGGCCGGTGACCGATCCAGCCACCGACCGGGTAGTGGCGGTGACCAGCACGGGGCGGATGCTGGTGATCCCGGTGAGCGATCTTCCCGAGATGGCGCGGGGCAAGGGGAGCCGCATCATCGCCATTCCCGGCAAGCGCGTGGAGGCTCGGGAAGAGTTCGTCAGCGCCATCGCCGTGGTGCCGGAGGGCGCGCGCCTGAAGCTGCTCTCCGGCCGACGTCACCTCAATCTCAAGGCCGCCGATCTCAACGCCTACGAAGGGGAGCGGGGCAAGCGGGGAACGAAACTGCCGCGCGGATTCCAGAAGGTGGACGGCCTGTTGCCGGTCGGTCAGGAGTTCAAGGCTTCTCGATAGCTTCGCACGATCCGGTGCACCAGCGGAGCGCAGATGACGCGGATGGCGTGTTCCAGCTGACCTCCCGGAATCACCAGCGTGTTGCGCCGGGACATCCACGACCCCTTGATGCGCTTGAGAAAGTGGGGAAAGTCGTGCCCTCTGGGGTCGCGGAAGCGAATCACCACGATGCTCTCGTCCAGCGAGGGGATCTCGCGCAACACGAAGGGGTTGGAGGTGTCGGTCAAGGGTACGCGCTGGAAATTGATGTCGGTGAGCGAGAACTGGGGAACGATATATTTGATGTAGTCGGGCAGGCGTCGCTGGATGGTCTGGATGGTGCTTTCCGCCGGCTTGTTCTTGTGGTGCGCGTCCCGGTAGATCTTCTGGATCCACTCCAGGTTGATGACCGGGACCACGCCGATGAGCAGATCCACCCAGCGGGCGATGTCCAGTTCGGGCGTTTCGCACAGCGCCACCTCCAGGCGGCGGCGCACCACTTCGGGGTTGTGGGAGGGAGAGGTGTCGCGTTGGCTCCAGGGCCTTTCCGAATAGCCGCCGTGGAGGCCGTCGTAGACCAGCACCTCGGTGCCGCCCGGAATCTCCTCCCAGGGCGTGAACGAGCCCACCGGTCGGTCGTAGATCTCCGCCAGCTCCTCGTTCTCCACATAGCGGCGACAAAGGCCGGTGCCGGTGCGCGAGTACTCGCGGAACAACCCCTCCAACCGCTCCAGATAGTTGGCCTCCGGCGAAAAGTGGCTCAGGCAGTAGCCCTGTTGGCGGCACCGCTCCACCATGTACCTCATGGCCTTGCGGTCGTAGCGGCGAAAGGCGTTGCCATCCACTCGGAAACGGGTGATCCCTTCCTCCTTGAGCAGTCGGTCGAACACCTTTCGAAAGGTGGTGGTGCCGGCGCCCGAAGAGCCGGTGAACGCGATGATGGGATGCTTGACGGACATGGTTCACCACGAAGGTTTCGGGGTGCAAGCAAGTGTTTTTTATATCACAAAGACCAAAAACCTTATAATATGAAAGGAAAGTAGCCGAGCTCCCTCACCAGGGGCGCGGCTCCCGCAGCGGTGCGGTGCGGGAGTTGACGGCCCGCTGTTCGTCGAGCAGAAACTGGTTCCTCAGCAGGTAGGCGGGGTTGCCTTCGGCCTGCTCCAGCCACTGTTCCATCAGGCCCATGGCGCCGCGACCGGGAGCCGCGGCCGGCTTGTTGGCCAGCCCCTCTTCCTGCCCCTCTTTTTGGCTCTTTTCGGTGCTCTGGGCGCCAAGCTGGTCGAATTTTTCCACGGCGCCCTGTTCCCTGCTCGCCTCTTCCGCATTGAAGGTTTCGGTTTCGCCGGCGGGGCCTCGGCGCCTTCGCGCCGGCGGCCGCTTTTCGGAGGGGCGGGGCCGTCGCTCGTGCTCCGGGCCCTCCCCGGGCGTTCGAGGCGTTGCCTGCGGCCGCTTCTCGCCTTTTCCCGTGGCGTTCTCCTTTTCGCTCTTTCTCCAACCGCCTTTCTCGCCTCGCTCCTCTTGAGCGCTGCTCGCCCCTTCGGTCGCGGAGGGCTCCGGCGGTTGCTCTTCGGTGCCTTTCGCCTCGGTGCGGCGTTGCTCCTCTCCGCCTTCGCCCTCTTTTTTTCGCTTCTCACGGCCGCCGGCTTCACTCTCTTTTTGCTTTTCTTCGCCTTTTTCACCGGAAGAGGTGGGATTGGTTTCCTTCTCTTTGCCGGACCGCTCGGAAGCCTTTTTCGATCCCTCTCCTTCTTTCTCTTCCTGGGAAGACTCTTCGGCCCCTTGCGGCTCCTGAGTTTGCGACCGGCTGCCACCTCGGTTCTTCTCGGAAGCGGATTCTCCCTCCGTTTGGGTCTCTTCTTGTCGCCCCTCTTGCTGCTGTTGTCCCGACTGCTGACCCTGCGAGGACTGTTGGGATTGCTGTTGCTGCTGGCCGGCTTGCTGTTGGGACTGCTGCTGGGACTGCTGCTGCTGGGACTGCTGTTGCTGGGACTGCTGTTGCTGGGACTGCTGTTGCTGGGACTGCTGTTGCTGGGACTGCTGCTGCTGGGACTGCTGTTGCTGGGACTGCTGTTGCTGGGACTGCTGTTGCTGGGACTGCTGTTGCTGGGACTGCTGTTGCTGGGACTGCTGCTGTTGGGACTGCTGCCGGGGCCGTTGGCGGCGCTCTCGTTCTTTCTTCTTCTGCTGCTCGCGCTCCTTCCGCTTCTTCTCTTCCTTCTCCTTGCGCTGGGCTTCCACCTTTGCAAGGAGGGCGTTGACCAGAGAGAGGTTGTAGCGGGCGTCTTCGTGATCGGGCCGATGCTCGAGCGCCTGGCGATAGCTCTGGGCGGCCGCCTTCAGATCGCCCATGCGGAACTGGCTGTTGCCCAGGTTGTAAAGGGCGTCGGCCAGGCGTCGCCGGTCCTTCACTTTGGCGAACGCCTCCGCCGCTTTGGCGAAGCGCCCGGCGCGATACCACGCCATGCCCTGGCGGAAAGGCGTTCGAAAAGTCTCTGCGGCGGCCGGGTAGTCGCCCTGGCGATAATATTCCCAACCCTTCTGTTCCGCGTTCAGAAAGAGATCCGCGTGCACGCCCAGCGGCAGCGAGGAGAGCAGGCCAAGGAGCAGCAACCGTTTCATGAGGCACCTCTGGCATAGCGCGAACGGGGTCCGAAGAGCCACAGCGCCAACAGCACCACCGGAAAGAGGAAGAGGTAGAAACGTTCGTTCCAGATGCGGGTGGGGCGACCCTTGACCCGCTGCTTGTCGGCGTCCGCGAGCACCGCGTCGAGAATGGCCCGCACGTCCCGATCCTGGTAATCGGCCAGTTCGAAGCGCCCGCCGCCCAGTTTCGCCAGGCGGCGCAGCTCATCGGGGCGCAAGCGGGAGATCACCGCCCGGCCGTCCGCCGCCGTGATGTAGGGTACCGGCCCTCCGCCTTCGGTGCCCACGCCCAGCACATGGAGGCGGATGCCCTCTTGCCGCAGTCGCCGGACCTTCTCGTCGAGGTCGGGCTCGTCGAAATCGCCATCGGTGATGAGCAGGATGTGGTGGCTGATGCGCTTTTTTCCTTCCGCGGGCGTGAACAGCAGAGCGGCTTTGTCGAGCGCATTGCCCAGCCGGCTGCCGGGCAGATGGACCAGATCGGTGGAGAGGCTGGGAAGCACATGGCGCAGAGTCTCCAGGTCCTCGGTCAGCGGCGCGATCACATGGGCGACGGTGGCGAAGGCGATCAGGCCGACGCGGATGCCGGGATCGAGGCGGATCAGATCCTGGATCTCCTGTTTGGCGCGCGCCAGCCGGGAAGGACGCACGTCCCGGATCTTCATGGAAGCGGAGATGTCCAGCAGGATCACCAGCTCGGCGGCGGGCTGGAAGGCGGCGATGCGGTGATAGTCCCAGCGGGGGCCGGCCATGGCGGTGACCGAGAGCGCCCAGGCGAGACTCCAACCGGCCACCACCTTCCAATCACGCCCTTTCGCGGTCCGCGTCTCGCCGGTGAGGTGAGGCATCAGTTCCGCGTCGGCGTAGAGGTATTCCCGGCCTCGTTGTCGCCGGGGGCGGCTCAGCCGCAGCCAGCCGACGACCAACGGGAGCGCCAGCAGCAGCCACAGCCACATCGGTTGGGCGAAATGGAAGCCGCTCTCAGTCATGGAGACTCTCCACCGGCAGCCGCCACCGTCCTCCCGGGAAGAGGCCCAGAAGCAGCAGGCTCAGCAGGGCGACGGCCAACGGCCAGCGAAACAGGGGATGGGGCACCCAGACGGTGCGGGATTCCGCTTTGCTCTTCTCCAGCTCGTTGATCCGCCGCGAGATCTCCTCGAGGGCGTTGGCGTCGCTCGCGCGGAAATAGGCGCCTCCCGTGGTCTCGGCGATCTTGCGCATGGTGGCCTCGTCGAAACCGAGGTCGGAGCGGTAGACCAGCCGCCCCTCTTCGATGATGGGTACCTCTTTCTGGTGGCTGCCCACTCCGATGGTGTAGATCCGCACCCCCTCGGCGGCCGCCAGCCGGGCCGCCTCGAGCGGGGGGATGGTGCCCGCGGTGTTCTCGCCATCGGCCACGAGGATCAGCACCCTGGAGCCGGGAGGCCGCTCGCGGAGCTTTTTGATGCCCAAGCCGATGGCGTCGCCGATGGCGGTGCCGTCCCCGGCGATGCGCGGCACCAGATTGTCGAGCAGTTGGCGGACCATGCGGCGGTCGAGGGTGAGAGGGGAGAGCACGAACGCCTGGTTGCCGAAGATGATGAGCCCCACGCGGTCTCCCTTGCGCTGCTCGATGAAGCGCCCCATCACCCCTTTGACCACCTGCATGCGGCTCACCTGGCGGCCGTTGACGGTGAAATCGAGAGCCTCCATGGAATGGGAGGCGTCAACCGCCAGCATCAGGTCGTAGCCGGCCACCTTCTCGTCGGTGAAGGGTTGCAGCCATTGGGGACGCATGAGGGCCAGCGTCAGCCCCAGCCACAACAGGACCACCAGGATGCGTTGAACGAGAGAACCCCGACTCAGGCCGGGTCGGTGCCCCTGGAAGGCCGACTGCAACCGTTGTAGGGAAGGATAGAGCAGGGTGGTGCGGCGCTGACGATACTCCTCCAGGGCGTCGAGGCGCCGGCGGGTCATGAGCCACTGCGCCAGCGGCAGCACCAGGAGCAGAACCATCCACGGCCACTCGAACCGGATCATCGCGGGTGTCTCCGGGCCCACACCAGGGCCGCCTGAATGAGGCGTTCCACCTGTTCCCGGCTCACCGGGCACTTCCCGGGCGGGGCGTAGGCGGAGGTGATCAGGGCTTTTCCCTCCCGCCGCCAGGGAAACCGTTCCGGATCTTTCTGTTCCAGCCACTCCAGCCAGGCTTCTCCGTTCAGCCCCGCCGCCGCTTCCCGCCCCGCCCGCGCCACGGCGATGCGGCGCATCAGTTCCGAAAGCTCGCGCACGGCCTGTTCGGGAGTGAGTTGGCTGCTGAGTCGGCGCAGCGCCAGCAGCTGGTTGCGGGCGTCGCGGTGCCAACTCCCCGGCGGATAGCGGCGCAGACTGCGGATCGCCAGCCACAGCAGGGCCGCCGCCAGCAGGCCGCCCAAAAGCAGCAGCCACCAGCCCAGGGCGGGCGGCCACCAGGAGGGGGGCGGCAGCTCGTGGATGTCGCGCATGCGCGCCACCAGGGCGTCGTTCACAAATAGGCCCTCGCTCGCAGCCGGCGCTCCAGGCCACGCATCAGCGCGCCGTGCACCTCTTCGTGGGTCCACACCGGAATCACCGCCACGCCCAAGCTGTTGGCCAGTTGGATCAGGCGCCGGCGGCGGCTCTCCCAGGCTTCACGGTAGCGTTCCCGCGCCCCGGCGTCCGAGGTGTCCACCTCCAGGAGCCCGCCGTCGGGGCTGTGGAACAGCACCGTTCCCATGTCCGGCAGTTCGCGCTCGGCGGGATCGTCGATGGGGACCAGCACCGCCGAGTGACGCTGGCAGAGCTGCGAAAGCGGCTGCTTCAGCACGGTGGGGTCGAGGTTGAAATCGGCGATGACGAACACCAGCCCGCCGGTGCCGATCCCCTGGCTGGCCTTGCGCAGGATCTCCGGCAGGCTGCCCGAGCCGTGTTCGGTCTCGCACTGTTCCGGAACCGTGGTCAGCCCGTGGAGCAGGCGCCACAACGCCTGCCGGTCTTTGGTGGCGCGGAAATAGCGGTCTTCGCAACGCGGATCGCCGAAGAGGACGCCGCCCACCCGGTCGTGAAGATGGTTGGCCGCCCAGCCGAGCAGGGCGGCGGCTTTGGCCGCCTGGATCGACTTGAAGGTGCCACGCGTGCCGAAATCCATGTGGGGGCCTTTGTCCACGCAGAGCATCACGCTGCGCTCCCGTTCCTCGCGAAACACCTTGAGATGGGGTTCGCCGGTGCGCGCGGTCACCTTCCAATCCATGTTGCGGATGTCGTCTCCTTCGTGGTATTCGCGCACCTCTTCGAAGTTGAGCCCCTGCCCGCGAAAGACCGAGGCGTAGAGGCCGGCGAAAGAGGAGTTGACCAGGTGATGCGAAGCCATGCCCAGGGCATGGGCCTGGTGACGCAGTTCCAGGAGGTCGTCGAGTACCGGTTGCAGGCTCACGGACGGGAGGCTCAGGGAATGGCCACCAATGAAAGCAGCTTTTCGATCACGTCGTCGGCGGTGATCCCCTCGGCTTCCGCCTCGAAGCTGAGGAGCACCCGGTGGCGCAGGATGTCGGGGGCGATCTTCTGGACGTGGCCGGGCGAGACGAACTCTTCGTCGTCCAGCCAGGCGCGGGCGCGGGCGCAGCGGGCCAGCGCCAAGGAGGCCCGCGGCGAAGCGCCGAAGCGGATCCAGCGGGCCATCTCCTTGTCGTAGAGGCCGGGGTTGCGGGTGGCCTGGACCAGGTCCACGATGTAGCGGTTGAGCTTGGGGTCCAGATAGACTTCGGCCACCGATTTGCGCATGGCGAACAGGGCCGACTGGGGCAGCGGCTCGGGCGGAGGGGCCTCCACCGCCTGCTGCCGGTTGTGGTCCAGTTCGAGAATCTCCAACTCCTCCTCGTGGCTGGGATAGTCCACCACCACCTGCATCAGAAACCGGTCGAGCTGGGCCTCGGGGAGCTGATAGGTGCCCTCCTGTTCCACGGGGTTCTGGGTGGCGAGCACCATGAAGAGATCGGGCAGGTGGTAGGTCTTCTGGCCCACGGTGATCTGCCGCTCGCCCATGGCCTCGAGCAGAGCCGCCTGCACCTTGGCGGGCGCCCGGTTCACTTCGTCGGCCAGCAGGATGTTGTGGAACAAGGGGCCGGGGCGGAATTCGAACTCGGCCTTCTCGTGGCGGTAGATGTCGGTGCCCACGAGGTCCGAAGGGAGAAGGTCCGGAGTGAACTGGACACGGTGAAAGTCGCCTTCGAGTCCTTCGGAAAGGGCGTTCACGGCGGTGGTCTTGGCCAGCCCCGGCATGCCTTCCACCAGGAGGTGGCCGTCCGCCAGAAGACAGATGAGCATGCCGTCCACCAGATTCTGCTGGCCGATGACGCGGGTATGGATGTGCTTGCGCAGAGGGTCGAGTGCTTGGGGAGTCATGCGGTGCTGCGGTTTCCTGTGATTTCGTTATAATCCGTGCCCTCTCCGATGGGGAGAGGGTCCGTCAATCCTGCGCCTTTTTTTGGACAGGTGCAAGGTGGGGGCCGATCCGTAAATTTCAATTGAAAAAATCCTTCCCCCTGGTACACTACGCGGCTCGATTTTACGGGAGCTGGACATGCGACAACCTCTGGTAGCCGGTAACTGGAAGATGAACGGGTCGCTCGCGGGCGTGCGCGAACTGCTTGCGGGCATCAAGGCTGGAGTCGACGAGGTCGAGACGGCCGAAGTGGCCGTCTGTCCGCCTTTCGTCTACATTCCCGAGGCGCAGGCGCAGCTCGCCGGCACCGCCGTCGCCTGGGGCGGGCAGGATCTTTCGGTTCACGAATCCGGCGCCTACACCGGCGAGGTGGCCGGCTCCATGCTGCGGGATTTCGATTGCAAATACGTCATCATCGGCCACTCCGAACGGCGCACTTACCACAACGAGTCGGACGAACTGGTGGCGCAGAAGTTCACCGCGGCGCACAAGGCGGGGCTGGTGCCCATCTTCTGCATCGGCGAGACCCTCGAGGAGCGCGAGTCGGGAATTACCGAAGAGGTGGTGGCCCGACAGGTGGACGCGGTCATCGACCACTGCGGCGTGGAGACGTTGGGCGAGGGCGTCATCGCCTATGAGCCGGTCTGGGCCATCGGCACCGGCAAGACCGCCACGCCGGAACAGGCGCAGGAGGTGCACGCCTTCATCCGCGGCCGCGTCGCCGCCAAGAGCCCACAGGTGGCCGAGGGGCTGCGCATCCTCTATGGAGGCAGCATGAAGCCGGGCAACGCCGCCGAGCTGCTGGCCAAACCCGACATCGACGGCGGCCTCATCGGTGGCGCCTCCCTCGATGCGGGGGACTTTCTCGCCATCTGCAAGGCGGCCAACGGCTGAGGGACCCATGCACACGATTCTGGTCGTCGTTCATCTCTTTCTCTCCATCGGCCTCATCGCGCTGATCCTCATTCAGCATGGCAAGGGGGCCGATGCCGGGGCCGCTTTCGGCAGCGGAGCCTCGGGCACGGTGTTCGGCGCCAAGGGGTCGGCCAACTTCCTCAGCCGCACCACGGCGGTGCTGGCCGCTCTCTTCTTCATCACCAGCCTGGCGTTGGCCTGGATGGTGATGAACCAGGCCCGCGAAGCGGGTATCATGGTATCCGCGCCGCAAACGAAGGAGATTCCGGCGCCGGTGGAGACGTCGGACCTCCCCCCGGTGGCGCCGAAAAAGGAGTCGGGCGATCTGCCGCCCGTGCCGGCGGGAACCCCGGCGGCGGCCGAAAAGTCTCAGAAGGCAGCGCCCGCGGGAGAGAAGACGAAGTAACCGAGTTTCTAGCCGAAGTGGTGGAATTGGTAGACACGCTGTCTTGAGGGGGCAGTGGCGCAAGCCGTGCCGGTTCAAGTCCGGCCTTCGGCACCAACATCGAAACGGTATCCGGATTTTCCGATACCGTTTTTTTATGAGCGGAAAAATAATTATTTTCCCTTAAAAAACAATTACTTGTATATTTTGTTCCGGTTGACAGTGGCAATTGGGCTGAAATAGACTTAACCGCTGTTGTGACGGATCCGAAGCGGGATTCGAGGTAGCGAAAGGGGGCGGCACCGCGTGCTGGAGAACTATCTTCCCATCCTGATCTTCATTCTCATCGGCATCGCCGTTGGTGGGGCCTTCCTGGTGATCGGCTTCGTGCTCTCGCCGCACAAGCCGGACGCGGAGAAGGGATCTCCCTACGAGTGCGGCTTCGAGGCTTTCGAGAACGCGCGCATGAAATTCGACGTGCGCTTCTATCTGGTGGCCATCCTCTTCATCCTTTTCGACCTGGAGATCGCCTTCTTCTTTCCCTGGGCGGTGGTCCTGGACCGCGTGGGTCCGGTGGGATTCTGGGCGATGATGCTCTTTCTCGGCATCCTGGTCATCGGCTTCGTCTACGAGTGGAAGAAGGGGGCGCTGGAATGGGAATAGAGGGCGTACTGGAGGAGGGTTTCGTCACCACTTCGCTGGACACGGTCATCAACTGGGCGCGTACCGGTTCGCTCTGGCCCATGACCTTCGGTCTGGCCTGCTGCGCGGTGGAAATGATGCATGCCGGCGCCTCGCGCTACGACCTGGACCGCTTCGGCATCATCTTCCGGCCGAGCCCGCGCCAGTCGGACGTGATGATCGTGGCCGGCACCCTGGTGAACAAGATGGCGCCCGCTCTGCGCAAGGTGTATGACCAGATGCCCGAGCCGCGCTGGGTCATCTCCATGGGCTCCTGCGCCAACGGCGGCGGTTACTACCACTACTCCTATTCGGTGGTGCGCGGCTGCGACCGGGTGGTGCCGGTGGACGTCTACGTTCCCGGCTGCCCCCCCACCGCCGAGGCGCTGCTTTACGGCATCGTCCAATTGCAGAAGAAGATCCGGCGCGAGACCACCATCGCCCGCACCGGCAGCGAGGCGGCGGCATGAGCTTGGAAGAGCGTCTCGACGATCTCGAAGAGCGGATCGAAGAGCATATCCTCGATGAGCTGTGCGAAGAGTGCGCCCTGGTGCGCGAACGCGACGAGCTCACCCTCACCGTACCCCGCGATCGGCTGCTGGAGGTGATGGGGCTGCTGCGCCGCAAGGCGGCCCTGGGATTCGATCAGTGCATCGACGTCTGCGGGGTGGACTATGCCGCCTGGAAGCGGAGCGAATGGCAGGTGGAGGAAGCGCCCAACACGGGATTCAGTCGTGGCGCCGAGCGGGACGAGCCGCTGTCGCCGAAGCCCCAGAGCCGTTTCGCCGTGGTCTATCACCTGCTCTCCCTCACCAACAACTGGCGGCTGCGGGTCAAGACCTTTCTCGACGAGGAGTTCCCCGCGGTGGATTCGGTGGTGGGCTTGTGGAAGAGCGCCGATTGGTTCGAGCGCGAAGCCTTCGACCTGTTCGGCATTCTTTTCAAGGGGCATCCCGACCTGCGCCGCATCCTCACCGACTACGGCTTCGTCGGCCATCCGTTGCGCAAGGATTTTCCGCTCATCGGCCAGGTGGAGATGCGCTACGACCAGGAGCTGGGCCGGGTGGTCTATGAGCCGGTGAGCATCGAACCCCGCGTCAATATCCCGCGTGTGGTGCGCGACGACTGCCGCTACACCGATGGCGTGGCGCCGCGGGCGGAAGAGGAGGAGGCCGATGGCTGAGATCCGCAACTTCACCATCAACTTCGGTCCCCAGCATCCGGCCGCCCACGGCGTGTTGCGCCTGGTGCTGGAGATGGACGGCGAGGTGATCGAACGTGCCGATCCCCACGTGGGGCTGCTCCACCGGGGCACCGAGAAGCTGGCCGAGGCCAAGCCCTGGAACCAGTCCATCGGCTACATGGACCGTCTCGACTACGTCTCCATGATGTGCAACGAGCACGGCTACGTGGGGGCCATCGAGAAGCTGCTGGGAATCGAGCCGCCTCTCCGGGCCCGCTACATCCGGGTGATGTTCGACGAGATCACCCGCATCCTCAACCATCTTCTCTGGCTCGGCTCCCACGCCCTGGACGTGGGCGCCATGACCGTCTTTCTCTACTGCTTCCGCGAGCGCGAGGATCTGATGGACTGCTACGAAGCGGTCTCGGGCGCGCGCATGCACGCCACCTACTACCGCCCCGGCGGGGTCTATCGCGATCTTCCGGACCAGATGACGCGCTACGAGAAGGAGCATCTGGGGAGCGAACGGGAGCTGCTCTACCGCAACCGGGCGCGGGGCGGTTCGCTGCTCGACTTCATCGAGGATTTCACCGAGCGCTTCCCCAAGCTGGTGGACGAGTACGAGACCCTTCTCACCGACAACCGCATCTGGAAGCAACGGCTGGTGGGCATCGGCGTGGTGCCGCCCGAGCGGGCGCGCCAACTCGGCTTCTCGGGCCCCATGCTGCGCGGTTCCGGCATCGCCTGGGATCTGCGCAAGAAGCAGCCCTACGCCGTCTACGACCAGGTGGACTTCGACATTCCGGTGGGCACCAACGGCGACTGCTACGACCGCTATCTGGTGCGCATCGAAGAGATGCGCCAGTCCAACCGCATCATCCGTCAGTGCGTGGAGTGGCTGCGCGCCAACCCCGGCCCGGTGATGATCGACGACCACAAGATCGCGCCGCCGCCCCGGGCGAAGATGAAAGAGGACATGGAGGCGCTGATCCACCACTTCAAGCTCTTCACCGAGGGCTACAGCACGCCCGAGGGAGAGGTCTATTTCGCGGTGGAGGCGCCCAAGGGCGAGTTCGGCTGCTACATCGTCTCCGACGGCGCCAACAAGCCCTACCGGCTGAAGATCCGGGCTCCCGGCTTCGCCCATCTCTCCGCCATGGACGAGATGGCGAAGGGGCACATGCTGGCCGACGTGGTGGCCATCATCGGCACCATGGACATCGTATTTGGGGAGATCGACCGCTGATGAGTCTTCGTTGCGAACCCTGGAGCCGCGCCGACAAGCGCACCGACAAGGAGAATCTTCTTTCGCCGGAGATCCGCGCCGAGATCGACGCCTGGGTGGCCAAGTATCCCGCCGAATGGAAGCAGTCGGCGGTGATGGCGGCGCTGCGCATCGTCCAGGAGCACAACGGCGGCTGGATCAGCCGCGAGCTCATGGATCAGGTGGCCGACTATCTCGACATGCCACCCATCGCCGTCTACGAGGTGGCCACCTTCTACTCCATGTACGAGACCGAGCCGGTGGGACGGCACAAGATCTGCGTCTGCACCAACGTCTCCTGCATGATCCGCGGTTCCGACCGCATCGTGGAGCATCTGGAAAAGCGTCTCGGCATCAAGATGGGCGAGACCACCGAGGACGGCCGTTTCACCCTCAAAGAGGTGGAGTGCCTGGGCGCTTGCGGCGGCGCTCCCATGTTCCAGATCGGCAAGCAGTACTACGAGAACCTCACTCCCGAACTGGTGGACTCCATTCTCGAGAATCTGGAGGCGGACGATGGCCAATGAAGTCTGCCTGAGAACCCTCCATCTCGACCGCCCCTGGCTCCTCTCCAGCTACGAATCCGAGGGCGGCTACGAGGCGCTGCGCCGCATTCTGAAGGAGAAGACCGATCCCCAGGCCATCATCGAGGAGGTGAAGACCTCGGGTCTGCGCGGCCGCGGCGGCGCCGGCTTCCCCACCGGCATGAAGTGGAGCTTCATCAACCGCAGCGCCCCCGGACCCAAATACATCGTCTGCAATTCGGACGAGGGCGAGCCCGGCACCTTCAAGGACCGCGACATCCTCCGCTACAACCCCCACGCGCTGGTGGAGGGGATGATCATCGCCGGCTACGCCATCGGCGCCACCGCCGGCTACAACTACATCCGCGGCGAGTTCTGGGAGCCCTACGAACGGTTCGAGGCGGCCCTGGCCGAGGCGCGCGAGGCGGGGCTGCTGGGCGAGAACATCCTCGGCTCCGGCTTCAGCTTCGACATCCATACCCATCTGGGGGCCGGCGCCTACATCTGCGGCGAGGAGACGGCGTTGCTCGAATCCATCGAGGGGAAGAAGGGGCAACCCCGCTTCAAGCCGCCGTTTCCCGCCCTGTTCGGCCTCTACGGTCGCCCCACGGTGATCAACAACACCGAGACCCTGGCCTCCATTCCCGACATCCTGCGTCGCGGCGGCGAATGGTTCCGCGACCTCGGCGTGGAGAACAGCGGCGGTTCCAAACTCTTCTCCATCTCCGGCAACATCAAGAAGCCGGGGGTGTACGAGATTCCCATGGGCACCCCCTTCAGCGAGCTGCTGGAGATGGCCGGCGGCATGCTGGACGGATACGAGCTGAAGGCGGTGATCCCCGGCGGTTCCTCGGCGCCCGTGCTGCCCGGCGAGGTGATGATGGACCTCACCATGGACTACGACAGCATCGCCCAGGCCGGCTCCATGCTCGGCTCCGGCGCGGTCATCGTCATCGACCACAAGCAGTGCATGGTGCGGCTGCTCGACCGCATCTCCTACTTCTACCATGAAGAGTCCTGCGGCCAGTGCACTCCCTGCCGCGAAGGCACCGGTTGGATGCACCGGGTGATCCACCGCATCGAGAGCGGTCAGGGCCGCCCCGAGGATCTGGATCTGCTGGACGACGTGGCCGCGCGCATCCAAGGGCGGACCATCTGCGCCCTGGGAGACGCGGCCGCCATGCCGGTGGCCAGCTTCATCCAGCACTTCCGGGAGGAGTTCCAATACCACATCGATTACAAGCGCTGCATGGTAGGGGAGAGCTGAGGATGGCGGAACAGCAGACCATCACCATCGAGGTGGACGGCAAGAAGCTCCAGGCGCGTGCCGGCCAGATGCTCATCGAGGTGACCGACGCCAACGGCATCGCCATTCCCCGCTTCTGCTACCACAAGAAGCTCTCGGTCGCCGCCAACTGCCGCATGTGCCTGGTGGAGGTGGAGAACGCGCCCAAGCCGCTGCCGGCCTGCGCCACCCCGGTGGCCGACGGCATGAAGGTGTGGACCTGCTCGCCCCTGGCCCGCGAGGCGCAGAAGGGGACCATGGAGTTCCTGCTCATCAACCATCCCCTCGACTGTCCCATCTGCGACCAGGGGGGCGAGTGCGAGCTGCAGGATCTCTCCATGGGCTACGGTCGCGGCGTCTCCCGCTTCGTGGAAGGCAAGCGGGTGGTGGCCGACAAGAACATCGGTCCGCTGGTGGCCACCGAGATGACCCGCTGCATCCATTGCACCCGCTGTGTCCGCTTCGGCGAGGAGATCGCCGGCATGCGCGAGCTGGGCGCGGTGGGGCGCGGCGAGCACACCGAGATCGGCACCTACATCGAGAAGAGCATGGCTTCCGAGCTCTCGGGCAACGTCATCGATCTCTGCCCGGTGGGCGCGCTCACCTCCAAGCCTTTCCGTTTCCGCGCCCGCGCCTGGGAGATGGAGCAGCACGACGGCGTCGCCTGGCACGACGGCGTGGGTTCAAACATCCATCTCCACACCCGCCGCGGCGAAGTGATGCGGGTGGTGCCCCGTGAAAACGAGGCGGTGAACGAGACCTGGATCTCGGACCGCGACCGCTTCAGCTACCAGGGGCTCCGCAGCGACGACCGGCTGTCGCAGCCGATGGCGCGGGTGGACGGCGAACTGAAACCGGTGGAGTGGCAGCAGGCGCTCATGGCGGCGGCGAAGTTGCTCAAAGAGAGCCCCGCCGACGGCCTGGGCGCTCTGGTCTCTCCGAACGCCACGCTGGAAGAGATGTATCTGCTGCGCCGCCTGCTCGAGGGGCTGGGCTCGGCCAGCCTCGACCACCGCCTGCGCCGCAGCGATTTTCGCGGGCCGGAGCCGGCGCGCCCGTGGCTGGGGTTGCGCTTCGAAGAGCTGGAGGAGCTGGACGCGGCACTGCTGGTGGGGTCCTGGCTGCGCAAGGAGCAGCCGCTGCTCAACCATCGGCTGCGCAAGTCGGCGCTGGCCGGCGGCGCGGTGATGGCCATCAATCCGGTGGACCACCTCTTCAACTACGAGCTGGCGGAGAAAATCCTCTGCGCCCCCTCCGAGATGGTGGCCGAACTGGCGGCGGTGGCCGCCGCCCTGGGCGCCGACACGGCCGGATTGAAGGTGGAGGCGGCGGCGCGCCACCGGGCCGTCGCCCAGCGGTTGAAGTCGGCGGAGCGTCCCTTCGTGCTGCTGGGTTCCCTGGCCCAGATGCATCCCGACTATACGCTGCTGCGGCGCCTGGCTCAGGCCGTCGCCGCCGTGGCCGGCGGTCGTTATGGCACGGTGGGAGAGGGCGCCAACAGCACCGGCGCCGCGCTGGCCGGCGTCGTGCCGGAAGAGGGCGGCCGCTCCTTCGGGGCCATGCTGGAAGAGGGGCTGGAGACGCTGCTGCTGTTCAATCTGGAGCCTGAATTCGACACCGCCGATCCAGCCGCCATGGCGGCGTTGATGGAAAAGGCCAG
>JALSRN010000058.1 GCA_026984735.1 Sedimenticola sp.
GTCCGGTATGGGCGGCATGTCCGGTATGGGCGGCATGTCCGGTATGAGCGGAATGGGCGGCATGTCCGGCATGAGCGGCATGGCGGGCATGTCCGGCTACTTCAAGATCACCCCCAGCGGACAGATCTTCTTCTATCCCGCCACGGGCATGAGCGGCATGTCCGGTATGGGTGGCATGTCCGGCATGGGCGGAATGTCCGGCATGGGCGGAATGTCCGGTATGGGCGGAATGTCCGGCATGGGCGGCATGTCCGGCATGGGCGGCATGTCCGGCATGTCGGGCAACAAATCCAAATCCGGATGGCATTAACCACCTAGGAACGCTCCGGAAAATCCCAGGGACGGGATTTTTCGGAGTCCTTGGGTTCTCGATCAAAATCACTCTTACAAACGGGTTCCGTTTTCTTTCTAGGTATTCAACAAAGAACGAACGGTATATCCCGAAACGAAACCTCGCCAAATGGGATCGATGACCATGAAAGCCTCTATTGCAACATTCATCTCACTGTTGTTGGTGATGATGTCTCTTTCATCGCCAGCGGCGGACCATCAGAAAACCACTCTCAAGAAACCCGAAGAGAAGAAGCTGGACTATCACCGTGCAATGTGGGATCCGATCCATTTCCAGCCTGCCATCGCCAAGGCGACCAACGAACAATGTCTGGCGTGTCACAAAGAGATTCTCGAACGTAAAGTGAGAAAAACATCGCCGGCAGGCGTCCCCGCAAAAAAAGCATTGGCGTGGTACCAAACTTTGAATACCTATCAAGGGCCTCAAGAGACTTTTCATCGCCGCCATCTCGTCACTCCCTTGGCGAAGAAATTGATGAAAATGAAGTGTACGACTTGCCACCAAGGTGAAAATCCGCGTGAAGAGGCCCCTATCCCTCCGGACCAGGAAAACCAATCCTTCACCTTGCGAAAACAGGTGAACCCCAAAACCTGCCTCATGTGCCACGGCGCCTATCCCTACAAGATAATGGGCCTTCCAGGGCCATGGAATGAGGTTCGCGATCAATTCCAGAACAACTGTCTGCTTTGCCACTCGACGATTCGCACCAACAGACACAAGGTCAATTTCTTGAATGCCGACGCCATCGAGGAGGCAGGTAAAAAGGATTCCGATGTTTGTTACGGATGCCATGGCGGACGTCAATGGTATCGAATCTCTTACCCCTACCCTCGACATCCATGGCCAGGAATGTCGAAAGAGACCCCCGACTGGGCGAAAAACAGGCCGACCGAATCGCCCCGTCGCTTCCTTATTCAAGAAAAGTCGGCATCCAAATAGCCAGTAGCGCCAAGGAGAAATTCGACATGAGCAACCAAAACGATTTCGATCGTCTCTCGCAACGCCTCAATCTCAGCCGGCGCTCTTTTCTGAAAGGAACCGCGATCGGCGCTGGCACGCTTGCAGCAGGCGGCCTTATGGAAATCAAGTATGGCAAGGAAGCGAAGGCTTTCGCCTATGAACCTTACCCGCGCGACGATCAGTTGGAAACCGTGGTGACCAGTTGTGCGCACAATTGCGGCTCCCGCCACATGCTGGTGGCCCACAAATGGAAGGACGTCATCGTTCGGCTCTCCACCGACGACGGCCGCTATCAGAAAGGGGGTTATTTCGGCAAGGATGGCAATGAGGAACCGCAACTGCGCGCTTGTCTCCGTGGCCGTTCCTATCGTCAACGGCTCTATTCCGCGGAACGGCTCCTCTTTCCCATGATGCGGGTGGGCAAACGCGGCGAAGGAAAATTCAAACGGGTGAGCTGGGACGAAGCCCTCGATTTCGTTGCCCGCAAAATGATCGAATTGAAAAACAAATATGGTCCCACCGCCATTCTCGACCAGAGTTATGCGGGCGCTTCCTATGGGGTCCTTCACAAATCGGATCAGATAGAAGGGCTGCTGGGACGTTTTCTTGGCATGTTCGGCTGTCGCACCAGCTCCTGGTCCGTGCCGTCCTATCAGGGAACCACCAGCAGCTCGCGCTGGACCTTCGGCACCATTCAGGACGGTAACGAAGATGACGCTTTTGCCTACAGCAAGCTGATGATCATGTGGGGATGGAACCCCGCCTATACCTTCCATGGCGGAAACACCTTCATGTACCTCCGTATGGCCAAACAACGCGGCTGCAAGTTCGTGGTGGTCGATCCTCAGTACACCGATTCGGCGGCCGCCTATGACGCATGGTGGATTCCCATCAAACCCAATACCGATGCCGCCATGATGGCCGGGATGGCCCACTACATCTTCACCAACAACCTTCAGGATCAGGAGTTCATCGACAAGTTCTGCCAGGGAATGGACGAAGGCACGATGCCCGACTGGGCGGCCAAATCTCCCAACGGAAAGGAGAACTTCAAGGACTACATCCTTGGAAAATACGACGGCCAGCCCAAGACGCCGGAGTGGGCATCCAAAATCTGCGGGGTGCCCGCGAAAGACATCAAAAAGCTCGCCCACATGTATGCCACCACCAAGCCGGCCGCGCTGAAGGCTTCGTGGGCGCCGGGCCGCAATGCTTACGGAGAACAGTACAGCCGCATGGCCGCCGCGCTGCAGGCGATGACCGGCAATATCGGCAAGCTGGGCGGATGCGCTGAAGGTGTCGGCAAGGCGTGGCACGCCGAAGCGGTGGCCTACCCTTACGACCAATACTCGAATATCTGGTTCGCCTCCATCAAATCGGACCGCTGGGCGCACTGCGTGCTCAACTATCCCAACGTGCGTCGGGAGGAGATCGGTTTGTGGCCCAGGCAAGACGCCACCGACGGCCAGATTCCAAACATCAAAGGCATATTTTGGCAGGGCTCCGATTGGTTCAATCAGCTCACCAACATCAACAAGGAGATCAAGGCCATCGAGAAACTGGAGCTGGTGGTCTGCATGGATTCGACCATCACTCCATCGGGTCTGTTCGCCGACGTGCTTCTTCCCGTCGCCACCCATTTCGAGCGGCATGACGTGGCCCTGCCTTGGTACAAAGGCCACTATTACATTCACCGCCCGAAGGTCATCGAGCCCATGGGCGAGGCCAAAACCGATTTTCAGATCTTCACCGAATTGGCCTATCGCATCGGAGGCGACGTCTTCGGCAAGGCTTACAACCCCAAGGCCAACCGAAATTACTTCAACTACAACGATGATGTGGATGAAGCCTATCTCCGCGAATGGTGGGAAGGAAGAGTGATGCACCACCAGGGTGTGGAAATGAGCTGGGAAGAGTTCAAACGACGGGGCGTTTACAAGTTCAAACTCCCCAGGCCTCATGTCGCTTTCCAGGACCAAGTCGAAAAGGGAGTTCCTTTTCAAACGCCGTCGGGCAAGATCGAGATCCTCAGCAGCGAACTTGCCAACATCTCCGACTGGACGAAGACCCGCTATGGCTACCACATTCCATCCATCCCAAAATGGATTGAGCCCTGGGAGTCGCTGAACAGTCCCAAAACATCCAAGTATCCGTTCCACCTGGTCTCGCCCCACCCTCGCTGGCGTACCCACTCGATCTTCAACAACTGTTCCTGGTTGCGCGAAACCTACGAGCAGGAGGTCACCATGAATGCCGCCGATGCGAAACGGATGGGCATCAAGATGGGAGACATCGTCGAAGTGTGGAACGATCGCGGCAAGGTGGTGGTTCCCGTCTATGTGACCGAACGTTGCATGCCCGGAGTCCTGGTCATTCACGAAGGCGTCTGGATGGATCGGGACGAAAACGGCGTGGATCGTGCCGGAAACCCCGATTTCCTCACATTGGACGATCCCAGCCCTGCTGGAGCCTTTGCCTACAACACAGTTTTGTGCAACATCGCCAAGACCAATCTCGAGCACAGGCCCGGGTGGGACAAGCTGGCGACCGCCCGATCCCATGTATTCCGTCGTGAACACCGGCGTGAGCTCTGAGGAGGGAGACAACCATGGCTGCTGAAACGACACGCCCTAAAAAAGACACCAAAAAGATTCGCGCCGCGATCAAGCGTCGCAAACATGCCACCTACACGCCGGTCAAACCCGACATGCAGCTGGGTTTCATCCACAACAATGTGGATTGCATCGGTTGCCGTGCGTGCGAAATGGCCTGCAAAGACAAGAACGGCTTGCCGCCCGGACCCCGTTTCCGGCGTGTGCAATACATCGAAGGCGGAACTTTTCCCGAGGTGTTCGCCTACAAGGTGAACATGAGCTGCAATCACTGCGCGGAGCCGGCCTGCCTGCCCACCTGCCCCACTGGAGCCATCTTCAAACGCAAGAAGGACGGCATCGTGGACATCGACTCCACGCTCTGCATCGGCTGCCGTCGTTGCGAAGCGGCATGTCCTTTCGGCGCGCCCCAGTTCGATCCCGAAGAGAATATCGTCAAAAAGTGCAACATGTGCGTCGATGAGATCGAAGCCGGCCGCAAACCCTATTGCGTCATGGCCTGCATGATGCGCGTGCTGGACATCGGCCCCATCGACAAGATCTGGGATGGCTCTCTGGACACGGTGGCGATCGGTCCTCACGACAAGGTCGTGCGGCAGGTGAAAAACATGGCGGACATCGAGTTGACCCACCCCTCCATCGGCTTCGTCGCACACAGCAAAGGTAAAGTCGAATGATGGGCGCCAGACAGCCGGCGGACGAAAGTTTGGATTTTCTTCCTCTCTTTCGTACCCGGACCGCCGAGGATTTGCGCATTCTCGCCTCTTTTCACGACCGGGAACCCGACGCGCGGCTGGCCGACGAGCTGCGCGCGATGGACTTTCCCGATTGCCTGACCCTGCCGCTCACGGATGGGCTTGGACAGGATGCGGCGTTCATCATGAAAGAGGCAATGAAATCGCTGCCCCCCGGGAGCGACCAGGAGAGGTGGGATGAACTGGCCGCCGATTACGCCAGCATCTATCTCAACTATGGAATCGGCGCCTCGCCGGAAGAGTCGGTGTGGCTGGACGAAGACAGTCTCGTTTGTCAGGACAGCATGTTCCAGGTACGACAGTGGTATGCGAACCATGGCCTGCAAGTCGCCAATTGGAGAACCCGTCCTGACGATCACCTGGCCTATCAACTGCTGTTCATCGCACATCTGCTGGAGAAGGATGAAGAGACCTCCACTCTTCGAGAGACGGCCCGCTTCATGGATGAACATCTGCTCCGCTGGGTGGGGAGTTTCGCCGAGCGTGTCATGCAACGGTGCGACACCCCCTGGTTTGCGGGGGCGGCCGGCCTTACGGCCGCTTACGCGGAAGAGCTTCGTGAGATTCTGGCGGATATCTTGAAAGAACCCCGTCCTTCTCCGGAAGAGATTGAAGAAAGGATGAAACCGCGAAGGGAAGTGGAAGAAGTGCCCGTCGCTTTCATGCCGGGCATGGGCCCGGTGGTCTGAGGCCCCGCCTTTTCCTCTCTGAAAAGGTGGGTGGAAAATCTGATCTTAACGAAATGAGGAGTAATCATGAATACGATATCGAAAAGGATGTTCATCCAAACCATGGTTTTGGCGGCGTCGGCCATCGCCGCTCTGCCGGTCATGGCCGGCGGCGACGTCGCAGCCGGAAAAGCCCTCTACGAAGGAAAGGGTGCCTGTACCACCTGCCACGGCAACAAGGGAGAGGGCGACGGTCCCGCGGCTGCCGCCCTCAATCCAAAACCAGCCAACTTCGCAAAAGGCGACTTTCGCCTCGATACCGACGGTGACGGGAAGCCGGGCACCGATATGGATCTGGCGAATGTCATCCGCCAAGGCGCGGGCAAATATGGTGGCAATCCCGCAATGCCGGCCCACGCGGACCTTTCCGAAGCCGAAGTAGCCGATCTGATTGCCTATGTCCGCTCTCTGAAGCAGTAGATCTTCCATGCTTCCAGCCCCCCCTCCCCGTCTTGGCAGCCGTTTCCAGCGGGAAATCAACCTACCGACCGTCGACGAGGACGCTTGTGTCCACGCTCTCTTCGATCGGGCCGAGTGCAAGGCGTGCGTGGATCGTTGTCCCCGTGAAGCATGGGTCCTTGACGAGGAGATGCTGGGGCTGGATGCGGATGCTTGTGACGGCTGCGGAATATGCCTGCCCGCCTGCCCCACGGGCGCCATCGGGCTGGACATCCCCTGGTTTCTGCGTCGACTGGGCGGCCGGTGGATCGCGTTGTTGGCTTGCGAACACAGCGGAGTCGAAGATCCAAGCTCCACCCTTCCCTGTCTCCACGCTTTGACGGAACGCCATCTGCTTCTTCTTCATGGCAGAGGTGTGCGTCATCTGCTGACCGCCCGGGGAAACTGCGATGAATGCGTGCGCAAGGGTGCGGAGCCGTTCTCCCTCCGATTGGAGCGGCTGAACCGGCTTCTCCGTGAGCGTGGGGGTGACGAGATCCGTCTTCTTGAAAGAGGCCCCTCGGTGTGGCGAAAACTCCATCGGCAGGGCGAAGTCTCCACCGGCGGCGCGCACCTGGGCAGGCGGGCTTTTTTACGAGGCTCTCTGGATGGACTTCGTGAACAGATCCTGGCCGCCGACCCTCTCAACCTGGCCGCAGCCAGGACCATTCCTCCGGGAGAACTGCTTCCCGCTCCGCGCAAGAAAGCAGACAACCTCCATTGGCCCTGGGTGGTGCATTTCGACACCGACCGCTGCAACGGCTGCGACGCCTGCATCCATCTTTGTCCCACGGGCGCCCTCACTTTCAGCAAAGCCGCCCCTCCCCGAAAACCGAGCTACCGCTTTTCCCCATCGCGGTGCAACGGCTGCGGCCTTTGCGTCTCGGTTTGCGACAACGAGGCGGTGCGCTTGGACCATCATGCTGTAGCCCGCTCGACTGAGGTGGAACTGGCGGAACACCGCTGCCGCCGATGCGGCGTTCCTTACCACGTCCCCAGCGGCAGCCCCTTTGCGAAGGAAAGGATCTGCCCCATTTGCAGGCGGAACGACCCCACCGCGCGGCTTTTTCAAGTAATCGACTGAACTTTTTCAGAATTCTTCGGATTTCCCTGCGTCCGCAGTTGTATTATAGTTTCGATGCCGGCCCGCGGATCAGGCGAGCCGCTGGGGGATCGGAAGACCATGCACAGCCAGCTCATCAAACTCATCGGCAAGCGTTTCCTCTACAAGGGAAAGGTTTGGGTCATCGTGGAGGTGATGCGGGAGGAGGATGCATTGGTGATCGTGCCGGAACAGGCGGCGCAGAAGCGGCGGATCCAGGCCGATCAATACGGCAACGCCACGCGCCGGTGCAACGACTGTCTCACCCTGCCGCTGAGCGACCCGGACGATCCCGACAGCTATTCGCCGGAAGTGATGGAGCTGCTATCGGGCAGCCTCCCGGAATAGCGCTTCCACCCGCGCCAGATCCTCCGGCGTGTCCACCCCGGCGGGAGGCGCCTCCGCCGCCAGGGAGACGTGGATCCGCCGACCATGCCAGAGCACCCGAAGCTGCTCCAGCGCTTCCAGTTTCTCCAGATCCGAAGGCGGCCACTTCACATACTCACGGACGAAGCCGGCCCGGTAGGCGTAGAGCCCCACGTGGCGCAAATGGCGGCGGACGGCCTCCAGAGAAGGAGACTCGCCCCAGCGCATGCGCTCCCGGTCCCAGGGAATGGGCGCTCGACTGAAAAAGAGGGCGTATCCCTTTCCATCGAGCACCACTTTCACCACGGCTGGATCGAACAGCTGCCGGGGCGAGTCGAGGTGCGTGGCCAAAGTGGCCATCTCCGCGGTGGGATGGCGTTTCAGATCCTCCGCCACCTGGCCGAGAAGCGCCGGCGGCATCAGCGGCTCGTCGCCCTGCAGGTTGACCACGATCTCGTCATCGGGCCACGCCATGGAATCGATCACCTCGGCGATCCGCTCGGTGCCGCTCGCATGACCGGCATCGGTCATGCAAACACGGGCGCCGAAAGCGTCCGCCGCGCGCGCGACGCGCTCGTCATCGGTGGCCACCACCACTTCCAAGGGGTTCGCCCGGCAGGCCCGTTCCCACACATGTTGCAGCATGGGCTTGCCGGCCAATTCCAGCAAAGGCTTCCCCGGCAACCGGGTGGAAGCGTAACGGGCGGGAATGACGATGCGCATCAAGCCTCCTCTTCCGCCTCCAGCCGGCGCGCCTCTTCCTCCAGCATCACTGGGATGCCGTCCCGGATGGGAAAGGCCAGGCGGTCCGCCTTGCAGATCAGCTCCTGGTTCGCCTTGTCATAGACCAGTTTGCCCTTGCACAAGGGACAGACGAGAATATCAAGCAGCTTTTTGTCCATCGTTCAGTTTCCTCAGCAAGAGGTCCAGTTGCCGGACGAAGGCTTCGTCCGGCTCCACGTCGATCTCCACCACCCAGTGGTTGTCCCCGGCGAAACGGCGGCATTTCACCGCGTCTTTCTCCGTCATCACCACCGGCAGATCGACATCGAAAGCCAGATCCTTTTTTCGATAGAGGTGATGGTCGGGAAAAGCGTGGGGCACCACTTCCAGGCCATGTCGGACCAAAAGATCGAAAAACCGCTGGGGATTGCCGATCCCCGCCACCGCATGAACCCGCTCTCCAGCGGCCTCGGAAAGCGAATGGACCCCGCCGGAATCTTCGTCGGCGCGCAACGCCACCACTCTTGGAGACACCACCTCCATGACGGGAACATCCCGCCGCCACGGCCCGTTGCTGATCACCAGGTCCGCCCTCCGCAGGCGGGCGGCCGGTTCCCTGAGAGGGCCGGCGGGCAGCAGATGACCATTGCCCAATCCACGCGAGCCGTCCACCACGACGATCTCCAGGTCCCGACCCATGGCCAGGTGTTGCAGACCGTCATCGGAGATGACGATGTCGCAGGAGGTGTGTTCGAGCAGCGCCTCCACCGCCGCCACCCGGTCCGGCGCCGCGCACAGGGGGCAACCGGTGCGTCGCGCCAGCAGCACCGCCTCGTCCCCCACCATCACCGGGTCGCTGTCGGGCCGCACCTGCTGCGGCCAGTGGCGCGCCCGCCCCCCATAACCACGCGAGACGATACCCGGCGTGAACCCCAGGGATTTCAAATGGTGGGCCAGCCAGATCACCAGCGGCGTCTTGCCCGTCCCTCCCACGGTGACGTTGCCCACCACCACCACAGGCACGGGGAAGCGCCGGGTCCTCTTCAGACCCACGCCATAGGCGAAACGGCGAAGCGCGATGCCGGCGGCGTAGAGCGCCGAGAATGGGAGAAGCGGCAGCGCGAGACGGCGGCTGCGGTACCACAGTCGGGTCAACATCACTCCGGCCCGGCCGCGGCCTGCGTGAGAAAGCTGAGCCGTTGCATGCCCAGTTGGGCGGCGGCGTCCATCACTTCGACCACCGACTGGAAAGGCGCCCGGCGGTCCGCCGTGACCCGGATGGGCGTCTCCGGCTTCCCTTCCGAAATCTTTTTGAAGGCGCGTTTCAGGGTCTCCACATCGTGGGTCACCAGCTCACGCCCTCCCACGTAGAAACGACCCTTTCCATCCACCACCACCTCGATCGTTTTCTGCTGGTGCTGCTCCTCCGCCTTGGCGGAGGCCTCGGGCAGATCCACTTTGAGCTGCTGCTGCTTGTCGAAGGTGGTGGAGACCATGAAAAAGATGAGCAGCAGGAACACCACGTCGATGAGCGGGGTCATGTCCACCCAGAGGTTCCTGGTGCGCCGTTGCGGGCGAATGTTCATTCCTGCTCCCGTTCTCCTTGGAGCACCTCCACCATCTTGATCGCCTGCTCCTCCATGGCGATGGCCAACTCGTCCACCTTGCCGGTGAGATAACGGTGGGCAATGTAGGCCGGGATGGCCACGCTGAGGCCGGCGGCGGTGGTGATGAGCGCCTCCGAGATGCCCTCGGCGAGCACCGCCGGATTCCCCACCCCCGCCGTGGTGATGGCGGTGAACACTTTGATCATGCCGATGACGGTGCCCAACAGGCCCAGCAGCGGCGAGATGGAGGCGATGGTGCCCAGGGCGTTGAGATAGCGCTCCAGCTCGTGCACCACTTGGCGCCCCTCCTCTTCGATGGCCTCTTTCATCACTTCACGGGAATGGCGGAGGTTGGTGAGCCCGGTGGCCAGCATCCGCCCCAGCGGTGAACTCTCTCGGATGGCCAGGATCCGTTGCCGGTCCAGCTCGCCCTTCTTGTAGAGTTTCCAGATCTGCGGCAACAGCTGATCCGGCACCACCCGCTTTCGGCGGTAGGCCCAGAGCCGTTCCAGGGTGATGGCCATGGCCAGTACGGAACACAGGATGATGGGCCACATCAACAGCCCGCCGGCCTTGATCAGTTCGAACACGGTGACTGCTCCTCCTCGTCGATCCGTGCAATCATACTGCAAGCGCCTCTTTCCTGCCTCCATTGCCAATGTCGCCGGTGGGCCTTGGCGTACGCCTCCACCAGCCGGATGCGGCGGCGGGAGAGCCGCAGGCGGATGGCGCCCACGGCGGAGGTGTCCAGCAGATGCCCGGCCACCCGGCGCCAACGCTCCACCACTTCAGGCTTCGGAAACCCCCAGCGATTGAAGGGTCCCGCGGAAAAGAGCACCCATTGCGGCCGCGTGGCGGCGACGAAGGCGGGGCTGGAAGAAGTGGAGCTGCCGTGGTGCCCGGCCACCACCACCCCGCTGGCGAGCCGATGGCCGGCACGCCGAAGGAGGCGCGCCTCGCCATCGGCCTCCAGATCGCCCGTGAGCAGCGCCGCCTCCCGACCCGTGGAGACGCGCAGCACGCAGGAGGCGTCGTTCCCCCGCAGACGGCTCTCGGGCGGTGGCCAGAGGATCTGAAAGTGGACGCCGTCCCACCACCACTGGTCGCCCGCCCGACAGGGCACCACCCGTTGACGCAACCGCACCCGCTGGGGTTCACCGGCGAGGATGCCATCCACCCTCGCCCGCGCCAACAGTCCGGCCGCGCCGCCCACATGGTCGTTGTCGCCGTGGCTGAGCACCAGCCGGTCCACCCGCCCCGCGCCCAGCCAGGCCAGATAGGGAGCCACCACGGCGGCCCCGGTATCGAAACCCGAAGGGAAAGCGGGGCCGGTGTCGTACACCAACAGATGGCGGTGGGTGCGGACCACCGCCGAAAGGCCCTGGCCCACGTCCAGCAGCGTCAGCTCGAAGCTGTTGGCCGGCGGTGGGCGTGGAATGCGCAGAAACATGAGGAGCGCCACCCCCAGGGGAACGGCGACGGCGGCGAACCGCCCTTTCCAACCCCTTCCCGCGAAGGGCCACGCCAGCCCCGCAGCCGCCGCTGCGAAAGCCGCCCACAACCAAGGTTCCGTTCCCGCCACTTGCGGATTCCAGCGAGCCGCCCACTCCAGCCCCGCCAACAGCCGGTCGACGAGCCACCCCATGGCGGTGAGCCAGGGGCCGCCGGGCCAACCGAACGCCATCTCCAGAAGCGTGGCCACCAGCGCCCCCGGCACCACCAGCAGGGAGAAGAGCGGAATCGCCGCCAGGTTGACCAGGGGCGAAACCAGCGAAAGAGCCATCCCCTGCCACACCAGGATGGGAAGCAACCCCAGGGAGACCCCCAACTGCAGCCAGAGCCAGCGAATCCGCCCTCGCAGACGCGGCGCCCACACCAGCAGGATCGCCACCGCGCCGAAGGAGAGCCAGAATCCCGCCTCTTCCACGGCGGAAGGCTGCCACAGCAGCACCGCCACCGCCGCCATGGCCAGCGCCCGCGCCGGCGGCAGATGGCGGCGGGCCAGCAAGGCGGCTACCAGCACCGCCAACATCACCAGAGCGCGCTGGGTGGGAAGAGAGAAGCCTGCCAGAGCCGCATAGCCGAAGGCGGCTGCCAGCGCCGCCGGAGCCGCTGCCAGCCGCGCCGGCCAGCGGGCGCAGAGGCTGGGAAACCGCCGCCACAGGGAAGCACTCAGCAGCCATACGAGCCCCGCAACCAGTCCAATATGGAGGCCGGAGATGGCCATCAGATGGCTGGTGCCGGTGGCGGAGAAGAGGTCCCGGAGCCGGTGGCCCAACCCACTGCGATCCCCCACCACCAGGGCCCGCATCACCGCGGCGGCCGCGGGAGAGTCCATCGTGCGATCCAGGGATGCGCTGATCTCCTGGCGCAGCCGGTCGATCCCCGGCTCCGCCGCTTCCAGATATTCACCTGCAACCACGTAGCCGCGATAGCGGACGCCCCGCGCCTGGAGCCAGCCGGCATAGTCGAACCCGCCGGGGTTGCGGTAGCCCACCACCGGTTTCAACTTCACCCGCATGCGCCAGCGCTCGCCGCTGCGCAGGGGGGGCGGATGGCGGTACCAGGCCAGACGAAACCGCCAGCGACCCGAGCGGCGGACACGGCCATCGACCAGACGGTCCGCCTGGAAATCGAAGGAGCAGCGCTGTTGGTCACAGCGGGGCAGGCCCGCCACCCGTCCTTCCACGCCCACCGACCGCTGCAGCCAATGATCGGGCAGAACCGCCGGGTGGATCAGCCAGGCGTGCGCCAGCGCCCAGCAGAAGCCGGCCGGCAGCGCCAACAGAAAACGGTGGCGAGGTCGCCGCCAGGCGGCCGCCAGGGCCAGCGGGAGGGCTGGCCAGAACCAGAGCGGAAGCGCCAGCGCCGGCTGCCGCCCAGCCAGCCACACCCCCGCCACGAAGAGAATGGCGCTCCATGCCATGAAACTCTCCCTGCGCGAAACCCTTCCAAGGAGGGACAGCGGGACAGCTCCGTCACCTCCGAAATTTGACCTGGAGCATGCAACAGCCCCGCCTCTGTGGTCAATGCCGGAGCTTCATGGTGAAATAGCCGACACACCGGCCACCGTGGCGCTCCTTTCACCATGCCCCGACATCTGCTCAAACGCTTTGCGCCGGATCACCGCAAGATCCGCGACCACAAGCATCTGCAGATCTTCGGCAAACTGCTGCACGATCCCAACCTCTGGCACCTCAACCGCCGCTCGGTGGCCGGCGCCTTCGCCATCGGCCTTTTTTGGGCGATGATCCCCATCCCTTTCCAGATGGTGGCCGCCGCCGCCACCGCCATCGTCTGGCGCGCCAACCTTCCCATCTCGGTGGCTCTGGTGTGGCTCACCAATCCGCTGACCATGCCCCCCATCTTCTATTTCAACTATCGGGTGGGAACCTGGCTGCTGCCCAACTGCCGCCCGGTGGGCGACGTGGAGTTGAGCATGGAGTGGTTCGCGCACAGCCTGGAACGGATCTGGGAGCCGCTCTATCTCGGCTCGGTGGTGGTGGGGCTGGCGCTGGCAGCGGCCGGCTACCTGGGAATGCGCGGCTTCTGGCGCTGGCACGTGGTGCGCCAGTACCGAAAAAAGACTCAGCGAGGACGCAACACCCCTTCCTCGAGGCGATAGACCCGCTCCATGCGCCGCGCCAGCTCGGGATCGTGGGTGACGATGACGAAGCTGGTACCCTGAGCGCGATTGAGTTCCAACATCAGGTCGTAGATCCCCCTGGCGGTGGCGGGATCGAGATTGCCGGTGGGCTCGTCCGCCAGCACGCAGTCGGGCTCGGCCACCAGCGCCCGCGCCACGGCGGTGCGTTGACGCTCGCCGCCGGAGAGTTCGGAAGGCTTGTGCTGGATCCGCTCGGCCAAACCCACCCGCTCCAGCATCCGCGTGGCCCGACGCCGCGCCTCGACCACGGGCGCACGGCGCAACAGCAGCGGCATGGCCACGTTCTCCAGGGCGGTGAACTCCGGCAGCAGATGGTGAAACTGGTAGATGAAGCCCAAATGGCGGTTGCGCGCCAGGCAGCGCTTGGCCTCCGGCAGGGCGGAGAAGGGATTGCCGCGCAACCGCACCTCGCCGCCATCGGGCTCGTCCAGCCCTCCCAGGCAGTGGAGCAAGGTGCTCTTTCCCGAACCGGAGGCGCCGACGATGGCCACCTGCTCCCCCGCCTCCACCCGCAGGTTCACGCCCCGCAGCACCTCCACGGCCACCGGGCCGGTGGTGTAGGTGCGCCGCAAGCCGACGCTCTCCAGAACCGCATCACTCATAGCGCAACGCCTCCGCCGGCGGGGTTCGGTAGGCGTTCCACGCCGGATAGAGGGTCATCAAAAAACTGCAGAGGAAGGAGCCGGCGCCCACCAGGGCCACGTCCGACCAGTGCAGGTCGGAGGGCAGCTCGCTGATGTAATAGACGTCGGGATCGATGAAGTGGACATGGAAGAGCTGTTCGATCCAGCCCACCACCTCCTCCACGTGGAGGGCGAGCAGCACTCCCAGCACCACGCCCACCAGGGTGCCCACCAGGCCGATCACCGAACCTTGCACGATGAAGATGCGCATGATCTGGCGGGGCATGGCGCCGAAGGTCTTGAGAATGGCGATGTCGGCGCGCTTGTCCACCACCAGCATCACCAGCGTGGCGACGATGTTGAAAGCGGCGATCACCACGATGAAGAAGAGCAGAAGCCCCATCATGCGCTTCTCCATGCGCAGCGCGGCGAAGAAGTTGCGGTGCTGGTCGGTCCAGTCGATGACCCGGAACCACCCCTTGAAGCGGCTGGCCAACTCGTTCGAGACCTGGCGCGAGGCGAAGACGTCGTCCAGCTTGAGGCGGATGCCGGTGACGCCATCCTTCATCTTCAGCAGGCGCGCCAGGTCCTCGAGGTTGGCGAGCGCCACGCCCCGGTCGTACTCGCCCATTCCCACGGAGAAGATGCCGCTCACGGTGAAGCGCTTCATCCGCGGCAGCGAACCGGTGGGCGTGGCGGTGAAGCGGGGCACCAGCAGCGTCACCTTGTCGCCCACCCGGGCGTCCAGCGCCAGCGCCAGTTCCCGCCCCAGGACGATGCGGAAGCGGCCGGCCTGGAGATCGTCCAGCTTACCGCGAGTCATGTGCCTGCCCACATCGACCACCCTGGGCTCCAGCGCGGGGTCGATTCCCCGCACCACCACGCCGCTCACCTGCCGCCCGTGCACCAGCATGGCCTGGCTCTCCACATAGGGCGCCGCTCCCACCACCCGGGGATGCTCCAGCGCCTTCTCCAGCGCCTGACGCCAGTCACGCAGGCTGCCGCTCACCGCGCGGATGTCGGCATGGGAGGTCATGCCGAGGATGCGTTCGCGCACCTCTTTGTGAAAACCGTTCATCACCGAGAGCACGGTGATGAGCACGATCACCCCCAGGGCGATGCCCAGCGTGGAGATGAAAGAGATGAAGGAGATGAAATGGTTGCGCCGCTCGGCCCGGGTGTAGCGCAGCCCGATCCAGATGGAGAGGGGGTAGAACATGGAGCGGGATTATACGGCATGGCAAAGGTGGAGGCAGTCGTCATCGACCCGGCATGGATTGGCGCCGGGCTCGGGGGCTGGCGATCCTTTTCCTACCCTTTCCGTCGGGCCAGCCGCTTCGCCTTGGCCTTGGCGGCCGCCTTGCGGGCCTGCCGTTTCGAGTAGCGGCGAAACTCGGCGAGTTCGGTCCTGAGCCTGTTCTCTCTCTTCCGCTTCCTCTCGCTCTGCCGCTCCACCTTCTCGACCACCGCCCGCGCCTTCTTCAGCGCCTTGTCGGCCTTGGTGGCCGCATCCTGGGCCTTGGCGGCGGCCTTCCTGGCCTTTCGCAGCACCTTCTGCAACTTGGCGAGCGCTTTCTCCTCCTTGGTGGGGGAGCCTTTTTTCGATTTCTTTCCCATGGAATTCTCCTTCAGTGGTTGTACACCCTGGCCGGCGGTCCGACGATGAGCGGATCGGGTTCTCCCACCGCCGCCTCATCCTTGTTGGGATAGTCCAGGTTGTAGAGAAAGTGGCGCATGCAGTTGATGCGGGCGCGCTTCTTGTCGTCGGACTTGACCACGGTCCAGGGGGCATCGGCGGTGTTGGTGTAGAAGAACATCGCCTTGCGCGCATTGGTGTAGTCGTCCCAGCGCTCCAGAGACTGCAGATCGATGGGGCTGAGCTTCCAATGCTTGAGGGGATCGTGATAGCGCGAATGGAAGCGCCGCAGCTGTTCCTGGCGGCTCACCGAGAACCAGTATTTGAAAAAGATGGTGTCGGCGTTGACCAGCATGGTTTCGAGCTGGGGCGCCTGGCGCAGGAACTCGAGATACTCCTCGTCGGTGCAAAAACCCATCACCCGCTCCACGCCGGCGCGGTTGTACCAGGAACGGTCGAAGAAAGTCATCTCGCCCCTCGTGGGCAGATGGCAGATGTAGCGCTGGAAATACCACTCGCCCCGCTCCCGCTCCGAGGGCTTCTCCAGCGCCACCACGTGGGCCGCCCGGGGATTGAGGTGCTCCATGAAGCGCTTGATGGTGCCGCCCTTGCCGGCGGCGTCACGCCCTTCGAAGAGCACGAGGATCTTCTTGCCGGCCTCCTTCACCCAGGCCTGCACCTTGAGCAGCTCGATCTGCAAAAGGTGCTTCTGGTGCTCGTACTCCTCGAGCCCCATCTTCTCCGGATAGGGATACTCCCCCAGCTCGTAACTGAGGCGCAGCAGCTTCTTGCCGGAAATGATCTTCGGCGACTCCAGCACCTTTTGGGGGTTGCTCAGCCGTTCCAATAGCTTCTTCAGGCGCTTTCGATTCTTCTTCTTGGCCATCGGGACTCCCGCAACGAGATTGGACCGTCTCATTTTATCGCCACATCGGTTTTCAAAAACATGCGGCAGATCAACAATCCAACGACAGAAAAGCTCTATGGTTGCCATGGCTGCTGCAGTGTTATATTTGCCCAGTGGACTTTGGAATGAACAGGATCAATTTCGTCATGCCTAACAAATTTGTCTTGCCCCTCCTGTTGATCGGCCTCGGCTGCTCCCTGTCCGCGGCGGCCGAGGTGGTTACGGTCGGCAACTCGTACGACCAGGCCGCCCAACGCGGCATCGAAATGCCGGCCAACGGCATGACGATGAAGCGCGTGGAAAGGTGGTTCGGCACGCCGATCAAGAAGTACCCTCCCGTGGGCAACCCCCCCATCACCCGCTGGGAGTATCCGAACTACATCGTCTATTTCGAATACGACCGGGTCATCACCAGCGTGTTGAAACACCGGCGCTGAGGCTCCCGGCCGCCGCTGCTTTCCATACCCTCCCAATTCCCCAGCCGCTCCGCTGTTGACGCAGGCGCGGCGGTTCCTATACTGGCCGCAACGAGCACAGTTTCGCGGAGCCTTTCATGACCGCCACCGACAGCGACATCCATCAATTGATGCGCTCCATCATCCAGCGGGTCGCCACCGGCCCGGAGCTCTCCAAGGACATCTCCCGCGAGGAGGCCTATGGCGCCACCGTGGGCATCCTGGAAGGGAAGGTGGACCCTGTGCAGGCCGCCATCTTCCTCATCGCCCTGCGCATGAAGCGGGAAGCGCCCGACGAGTACAAAGGAGTGCTGGACGGCATCCGCGCCCTGGTGGACGGCGTCACCGCCGATGTGGATCATGTGGTGGACATCGCCGATCCTTTCGACGGCTACAACCGCACCCTCCCCGCTTCCCCTTTCCTGCCGCCGCTCTTGGCCGAATGCGGCTTGAAGGTGGTCTCCCACGGTCTCGACGCCGTGGGGCCGAAATACGGGGTCACCCACAGGCATGTGCTCCAGGCCGCCGGCGTGGACGTGGATCTGTCCACCGCCGAAGCGGCAGCCCGGCTGCCCGACCCGGCGCTGGGCTGGTGTTATGTGGACCAGGCCAGTTACTGCAAGCCGTTGCACGACCTGATTCCCTTGCGCACCAAGATCATCAAGCGCCAGGTGATCACCACCGTGGAGGTGCTGGCCAAGCCCATCACCGGCCGCAAGGGCACCCATTTCGTCACCGGCTACGTGCACAAGCCCTATCCTCCCATCTATGCCATGCTGGCGCGGCACGTGGGGTTCCAGTCGGCCCTCTTCGTGCGCGGCGTGGAGGGCGGCGTCGTCCCCTCGCTGCGGCAGGAAGGAAAATATTTCAGCTACCACGACCTGGGCGAAGAGATCGAGGTGGAGATCGCTCCTTCCATGGTGGGGGTCGAACAAAATCTGAGGGCCGTGCCGCTGCCCGACGACCTGCCCAAGGCCAAGCGCGAGGGTGACGAGATCGCCATCGCGGTGGACATCAAGGATGCCGCCAAGGCCGCCGCCGAAGCGGGCATGGAGGCGCTGCGCGGCAAAGGGGGACCCACCTACGACTCCCTGGTCTATGCCGGCGCGCTGATTCTCAAGCACATGGGCCGCGCCGCCCACCTGGCCGAAGCCGCGGAGCAGCTGCGCGCCGTGCTCGATTCGGGCAAGGCCGCCGCGCGGGTGAAGTGATGGACACTCCCTGGGTGAAGGTGGGGAGCGCCGAGGAGTTGCGGCCGGGGCAGATGAAACGCGTCACCGCGGGCGGAAGGCGTCTGTTGCTGTGCAACGCCGACGGCACTCTTCACTGCGTGGACGAGATGTGCAGCCACGAGGACTACTCTCTCCATCTGGGCTGCATCCAGGAAGGCAGGATCAAATGCTCGCTGCACGGCAGCTATTTCGACCTGGAGACCGGACGCCCCACGGTGGAACCGGCCACCGAGCCCATCGCGGTCTATCCTCTGCGCATCGAGGCGGGCGAAGTGTGGGTCGATCCCACCAACCCCATCGGCTCCGACTGAAGCGGCGCCTTTCCCCGGGCGCCGCGGAGAACTGGAACGCGGCGTTCGCCCCGCTCCCACGAAAGCGGCTGATCGAAAAGCCGCGCTGAAGTAGAATCCCTCTTTTCCACAGCAACCGAGCTTTTCCATGAGTGCCCAGATACTCGACGGCAAGGCCATCGCGGCCGATCTGCGCGCCACCGTCGCCAACGAGGTGAAGGCCCTGTTGAGCGCCGGCCACCGGCCGCCCGGCCTGGCGGTGATTCTGGTGGGCGAGGATCCCGCCTCACAGGTCTACGTGCGCAACAAAGAGAGAGCGTGCCAGGAGGTGGGCTTCCATTCCGAGCTCATCCGCCTGCCCGCCGACACGCCGGAGGACCGCCTGCTCGCGGTGGTGGACGAACTCAACCAACGGGAGGAGATCGACGGCATTCTGGTGCAACTTCCCCTGCCGGAGCAGATCGACGAACAGACCGTCATCGAGCGCATCCTTCCCACCAAGGACGTGGACGGATTCCACCCTTACAACGTGGGGCGGCTCACCCTGCGCATGCCGCTGTTGCGGCCCTGTACGCCCAAGGGGGTGATGACCCTGCTGGAGCGGACCGGCGTGGAGCTGGAAGGGCTGGACGCGGTGATCCTGGGGCAGTCCAATATCGTCGGCCGCCCCATGGCGCTGGAGCTGCTGATGGCCCGCTGCACCATCACCGTCTGCCACAGCCGCACCCGAAACCTGGCCGACAAGGTGCGCGGCGCCGACCTGGTGGTGGCCGCCGTGGGGCGTCCCCGGTTCGTGCAAGGCGACTGGATCAAGCCCGGCGCCATCGTCATCGACGTGGGCATCAACCGCACCGACGATGGCAAGCTCTGCGGCGACGTGGACTTCGACGCCGCCCGGGAACGCGCCGCCTGGATCACCCCTGTCCCCGGCGGCGTGGGCCCCATGACCGTGGCCACTCTGCTGGAGAACACCCTGCAGGCGGCACGGTTGCACAACAACTGAGCCGGCGGGCGGCGAAAGAGAACAATCCGCCGGCCGCGGTCCGAAAACAGCAATCCGCCAACTGAAAACGTAAAACCTTACATCACACCTCATGGCCCAATACATCTACACCATGAACCGCGTGAGCAAGGTGGTGCCGCCCAATCGCACCATCCTGCGCGACATCTCCCTCTCCTTCTTCCCCGGCGCGAAGATCGGCGTGCTCGGTCTCAACGGCGCGGGCAAGTCCACCCTGTTGCGCATCATGGCGGGGATGGACCAGGAGTTCGACGGCGAAGCGCGTCCCCAGCCCGGCATCCGCGTGGGCTACCTCCCCCAGGAGCCCCAGCTCGACCCCTCCAAGGACGTGCGCGGCAACGTCGAGGAGGCGTTGGGCGAGGTGAAGGCCGCCATGGAGGAGCTGGAGCAGGTCTATGCCGCCTACGCCGAGCCGGACGCCGATTTCGACGCTCTGGCCAAGCGCCAGGGGGAGCTGGAGAACATCGTTCAGGCGGCGGACGGCCACAACCTGGAGCGCCAGCTGGAGGTGGCCGCCGACGCCCTGCGTCTGCCCCCCTGGGACGCCGACGTCACCAAGCTCTCCGGCGGCGAGAGGCGGCGCGTGGCGCTCTGCCGGCTGCTGCTCTCCCAACCCGACATGCTGCTGCTGGACGAGCCCACCAACCACCTGGACGCCGAATCCATCGCTTGGCTGGAACGCTTCCTCCACGACTACAAGGGCACCGTGGTGGCGGTGACCCACGACCGCTATTTTCTCGACAACGTGGCCGGCTGGATCCTGGAGCTCGACCGCGGCCACGGCATCCCCTGGGAAGGCAACTACTCCTCCTGGCTGGAGCAGAAGGAGAAGCGGCTGGAGCAGGAGGCGAAGCAGGAGGCCGCCCGCATCAAGGCGATGAAGCAGGAGCTCGAATGGGTGCGTTCCAACCCCAAGGGCCGCCACGCCAAGTCCAAGGCCCGCCTCAAGCAGTTCGAGGAACTGCAAAGCCAGCAGTTCCAGAAGCGCAACGAGACCAACGAGATCTACATTCCGCCGGGGCCGCGGCTGGGCGACCTGGTGATCGAAGCCCGCGGCTTGAAAAAGGGCTACGGCGACCGCCTCCTCTTCGAGGAGCTGAGCTTCGACCTCCCGCCCGGCGGCATCGTGGGGGTGATCGGTCCCAACGGCGCGGGCAAATCCACCCTCTTCCGCATTCTCACCGGCCAGGAGCAGGCCGACGGCGGCGAGCTGCGCATCGGCCCCACCGTGAAACTGGCCTACGTGGACCAGAACCGCGACGCGCTGGACGACGGCAAGACCGTGTGGGAGGAGATCTCCGACGGCCAGGACATCATCCGCGTGGGCGGCTTCGAGATGCCTTCGCGCGCCTATGTGAGCCGCTTCAACTTCAGAGGACCCGACCAGCAGAAGCGGGTGGGGGATCTCTCCGGCGGCGAACGCAACCGCGTCCACTTGGCCAAGCTGCTGCGCTCGGGCGGCAATCTACTGCTGCTGGACGAGCCCACCAACGACCTGGACGTGGAGACCCTGCGCGCCCTGGAAGAGGCGCTGCTCGCTTTCCCCGGCTGCGCCGTGGTCATCTCCCACGACCGCTGGTTCCTCGACCGCATCGCCACCCACATCCTCGCCTTCGAAGGGGACTCCAAAGTCACCTGGTTCGAGGGCAACTTCGCCGACTACGAAGAGGACAAGAAACGGAGGTTGGGAGAGGAGGCGGTCAATCCCCACCGCATCAAATACAAGCGCATCGACGCCTGACGCTTCGGAACGTCTCGTCCTTCCGGCCGGAGCGCAGCGGAGAGCCGGAATCCGGAGTCGACAGGCCGCTTGGAGATTCCCGCCTGCGCGGGAATGACGAGATGGGCGCGGGAACGACAGATGGGCGTGGGAACGGCGAAGAGAAAGAGGGAGGAAGAGGAAGAAGGCGGCCAACCTGGAGCATTACGAAACGGCGGCGTCCGGCCCGTTCAAAGGGAACGCCGCCATGGCGACATGACCGTTCCTCCCGGCGGCCAGGGCAGGCGCAGTGCCATCAGCCCCGCGTAGACCGCAAGATAGATCAGCGGCTCCCGCACGTCGGCCTTCACCAGCCACCAGTAGTGGAGCACGCCCAGCAGGGCGGCCGCATAGACCAGCCGGTGCAGCCGTTTCCAATTGGCGCCCAGCCTTCGCATGCTCCAGAGGTTGGAGGTGACCGCCAGGGCGAGCAGGATGAGCCAGGCGGCGAACCCCACCATGACGAACGGCCGCTTGGTGAGGTCCTCGAGAATCTGGGACCAGAGCAGCTCCCGGTCGAGCGCCAGCCAAACGAGGAAGTGGAGCACCGCGTAGAAGAAGCTGAACAGCCCCAGCATGCGCCGCCACAGCACCGGACGGCGCCAGCCGGTGAGGCGCTTCAGCGGCGTCACCGCCAGGGTCACCAGCAACAGCCGCAAGGTCCAGTCGCCGGTTCCATGCAGCAGCGCCTCCACCGGATTGGGCTGGAGCGCGCCGCTGGACAATTGCCAAAGCATCTGCGCCAGGGGAAGAAGGCAGAGAAGAAAGATCGCCGGCTTGTACGCCCTTCGCCACACCGGGTTGCCTCCCGCTCGAATCATCGATCGTCAGCCGAGGAAAAAAGGCGACGCCGCCCTGCCGGGGTCTTCAGAAATACTTCCTCAGATCCATTCCGGCGTAGAGCTGCGCCACCTCGTCGGCATAGCCGTTGAAAGGGAGGGTGGGCCGTTTCTCGGCGAAGATCCCCGTGCCCAGCACCCGCTCTCTCTTCTGGCTCCAGCGGGGATGGGGCACGTCGGGATTGACGTTGGCATAGAAGCCGTACTCGTCGGGCGCCATGCGGTTCCAGGTGTTACGCGGCTGCTTCTCGGTGAAGCGGATGGAAACGATGGATTTGATGCTCTTGAATCCGTATTTCCACGGCACCACCAACCGCAGGGGCGCGCCGTTCTGCGCCGGCAGCTCCTTGCCGTAGAGTCCGGTGGCGACAAGCGTCAAAGGATGCATCGCCTCGTCCATGCGCAGCCCTTCCACATAGGGCCAGTCGAGCACCCGACGCTTCTGGCCCGGCATCCGCTCGGGATCGTAGAGGGTGCGGAACTCCACGTACTTGGCCCTGGAAGTGGGCTGGAAGCGCTTGAGCAGATCGCTGAGCGGGAAACCGTTCCAAGGCACCACCATGGCCCACGCCTCCACGCAGCGGAACCGGTAGATACGCTCCTCGGCGGGAAAGAGACGCAGCAGCTCGTCGATGTCCAGAATACCCGGCTTCTCGCACTCGCCCGAGACCGACAGGCTCCAGGGCCGGGTCTTGAGATAGTGGGCGTTCTCCGCCGGCTCGCTCTTGCTCGTGCCCAGTTCGTAGAAATTGTTGTAGTGGGTGATGTATTTCCAGGGGGTGGGTTCGAGCGCTTCCGACCCGGCCCCGGCGTTCCCCTTCCCCTTGCCGGGAGGACGGCCGGAGAAGGCGCCGGCCAGGGTGGCCAGCCCCCCCGCGGCCACTCCCAGGCCGGCGATGCCGGCGGCGCGAATGATCCGCCGGCGGTCCCGCCACAGCTTTTCGTCGGTGATCTCGGAAGAGGGAATGAAAGGGGGGCGATAACGGCGGCGCATGAAAATTACCTCCGATGATGGATGCTGATCAATGAAGACCGGCGCGGAGGCCGGACTCTTTCACCCGGCCCCCTTTTCACCCCGGCAAGCGTCGAGAATCCTCTTGACGGCCTTTCCCTTTTTCCATTCGAATCAATAGTAACGCGGCGAAGGGGGCGGCGGTTCATAAGCCTTCTGCTCCTGCCCCTCCTCGATCGGTTTCAGGTAGATCTCCACCCGGCGGTTGAGGCGCCGGCCCGCCTCGGTGGCGTTGGTGGCTCTTGGCTCGCGTTCGCCGCGCCCTTCGGTGCGGATGCGCGCCGGATCGACTCCTCGGGAAGCGAGATAGTCCGCCACCGCGCGGGCCCGCTTTTCCGAGAGCCGCTGGTTATAGGATTCGGAACCCACGCTGTCGGTGTGCCCCACCACATAGACCACCGTCTTGTCGTATTTGCGGATCACGTCGGCCAGGCGGTTCAACGAATCGGCGAAGCCCGGATTGATCCGCGCGCTGTCGAAATCGAAAGAGACTTCCGAATCGAGGGTGAGCTTCAGGCTCTGGTCCTTCATGCGCTGGATCTCGATCTGGTGCTGCTGGCGCTCCTTGGCCAATCGTTGCTCCAGTTCCCGCTGCTGCTGATCCATGTAGTTGCCGATCATGCCGCCGGCCAGCGCGCCCAGCGCCGCTCCCACGTAAGCGCCCTCGCCGTGGCGGATCTGATGGCCGATCACGGCGCCGGCCACCGCGCCGATGGCGGCGCCGGTGGTGGTCTTGGGGTTCTGTTGCATGGTTTCACATCCGCCCAAGCCCACCGCAAGGGCGAGCAGGGCGACACCCGTCTTTTTGTGCATGATCGTTTTCTCCCACTATGGATTTTGATGGCTTCAGGAAAGGATGATAGCTCCACCCGAGCGTCCTGCCCAGGCCGGCCATTCCGAAACTGCGACGCAAGGGGGCGGCGTTCGGCTTCAGGCGAGGCCCACGCCGATGCGCCGCAGCCGCGCGGCGACGGCGGGATCGCGGGTGCGCAGCCACTGACGGTAGAGCGCCACCACCCGGTGGGGGTCGGTGGAGAGATCGGGCTCGCCGGCGGCGGAGAGCAGCTCCAGAATGGCGGCGAACTGGCGGGTGAGCTCCTCGAAGACGGCCCGGTTGGCCGGGGCATGGCCGGCCAGATATTCGTAGGCGCCGCTGCCCATGCCCACGAAATAGTCCCGGCGGATGCCGCGACGGCGGTACCGCTCCCTCAGAAAAGCGCCGAGAAAGAGCGCCAGCTCCCCCAGCCGCTGCAGCAGCTGGCAGCGCTCCCGGTCGGTGGATGCGGCCAGCGCGTCGCCGTAGATGAGCGCCAGCGGACGCACGCCGTAACGGCCATCGAAATAGTCGAACAGATGTTCACTGCGGCCGAAACGGCCGAGCATGTCGCACAGGTACCAGAGCGTCTCTTCCGCGGGAGGCGGCTCCAAGCCCAATCGATGGACTTCGATCTGCAAGCGTTTCTGAAAGAATTCCACCAGCGAACGGGTGGAAAGCAAGGATCGGTCGCTCATGCCCTCACTCCGTTATCCACGGTTCACCAACGGTTGTCGGCAGGCCGGAGGGGAAACCTAAGGCGCCTCGGCGCTGCTACGGGATCCCCCCACCCTTTTCTTCGACTCTTTCACGAATACGCCTGACGGACTTGCGCGTCAAGTGCCCCAGGAGCAGGCCAGGCGGCATACGGATCCAATGGGAGCGGACATAAAGAAGCCACCGGCGAAAGGAGGGCGGCGCTGCCTCCGGCGGTCGCGGCCGCAATACCTCCTTCACCAGATGACACATCAGCACACGCTGAAAGGGATTACGCAGACCGAAATTGCGGTAGTCCAACAGCTCCGCTTCATAGGGTGTGTGCAGCAGCTCGTGCGATGCTTGGAGAACATAGAACAAGGGTTTGGCCAACCCCAACGAACGAGCGCGTTCCAAAAGGACAGCGGGAAATCCCCTATCGCGGCGGAAAAAATGGCAATACAGCTGATGGATATCGAACAAATCCCTCAAACCGCCCCGCAGCTCGTCGCTCACCACCAAGTGGACGGCGCTGTGCAATACCATGTCTTCGGGGGAAAGAACGAAGAGCCCATTGCTTTCCAGCGGAGTGGCTCGCTCCCAGAGCGCCTTCGCAGCCGGTCGGAAACGACCCACCGACGGCAACAGGTTGTGATGGACGTCCACCTCCACTCCCCTCAAGGGATGGACCAGTGGCGGGATCTCGTGCATCCACTGACGATAGTAGCGCTGGTCGTACTCGTTTTCCACTTGGCTATGCCAGCCCGTTTCCAGCATCGCTTGCTCCACGGTCTGCAGATCCTCGAAACGCACCAACAGATCCAAGTCGGCGAAGGAGCGGCCGGCAGCCGGCGGCAGGCCCGCCATCATGTAGGCCGCTCCCTTGAGCAGCACCAGCGGAATGGGCGAGCCGATGGCACGGCGCACTTCCCTCAGCTCCCGCCGGATGCGAAGCTGGAAGTGGTCCACCCACACCTGGGCAGCTCGAATATTGTCCAAGGCCCTGTGAGGCAGCCGGCACTCGATTCCCTCCCCACGCGCCAACTCTCCGAGCTTGGCCAACAACCGGTGGGCACGAGCCATGCGCAGCAACCGATCCCACTCTGCGGTCGAGAGCAAAGTCATCCGTCCCGGCTCACGGAGCACCGTCAACAAGGGGTCGGGCGAACTCATCCAACCATCCTGTCGAACATCGCCACCGCTTCGTCCAAGTCACTGTAACGGAGCGCATGGCATTCACTTTCCCGAACCAGGTCGGTCAAGGCACGAAAAGCGATTTCACCCAGCAAGTGGTAGTTGAATGAATTATTGGAGAGACGGACGAACGCCTCGCTGCCGCTGACGGAACTCACCAAAGTGGAGCTGCCGGGAACGAATCGCGGAAAGACGATCCAGCCGGCTTTTCCCTCCTCCCCCTGGCGTTCCAAGCTTGAACGGGAAGGCGCCAGATGTGCCACGTCCCCTTTTCGGGTCTTCGGAAAGAGGGGCCCCAGAAGTGCGCCGGGCTCGAACCGGCGAATCACCTCAATGGAACGGTTTTTCAGCGGGATGGCCCTGGGCATGGGCAACATCCGCCCCGTTTCCGGCTGAAGGATGCCGAATTCGTCGGAGAAAAGCCGCCACCCACGCAACATGAGCGCTGCGCACAAGGTGCTTTTTCCGGATCCCGGCAAGGCTGGAAGGATCAGACATCGCCCGTTTTTTTCCAAAACGGCGGAATGGAGCAGGCAGTAGTTGTGGGCCCGCGTGGCAATGGCATAGTTGAGGCCCCACTCGAAGAGGGGGAAAGCGTGGTCACGGGGAAAGGGTTCGAACGGTTTCTCCCCATCGAGGCGGAACTCCACCTGCGGCCGCCACCAGCGGCGCACGCCGGAAGGAGGGAACACCTCCACGTGGAAATCGCGGATTCCCTCGTCCTTTTCCAGCTTGATGTCAGGATAGAGACGCCGGAATACCCGGGCGGCTTCCAGCAAAGGGCTGCGCAAGCAGATCCGAAACGGTCCAAAGCGAATCGTCAGTCCCGAACGGACTTGCCGCAAAAAACCCTCTTCCCCCAAAGAATCCGGCGTCATCAGCGCTGCCGTTCCACCAGGGACAGGAACTCCAACCGCTCCAAGGTGGTGCCTATCCGCGCCTGCCATTCGGCGTCGGCCGATCTCTGGCAGCGACGGGCCAATTCCTCGGCCAGAGTGGGAGTGGAAAGAGTGTTGGAGCGAAGTATGTCAAGAATCTCGACAGTCAGCGCATCGAGCAGGTGGGTCTCGCCGGTACCACGGTGGTAGAGCATCCAGGCATTCTCCCACTCCTCAAGCAGCAGCTCGTCCGGAAAAGGAATGCGCCACGAATCCGCTTTCACGTGAAGCCGTCATCCCCCGAAACAAAGGAGGACCCCCCCATCAGGGAGTGGTGCACTGTGTCGGGTCGATGGAGCAGAGGCAGGAAGCGGTCAAAGGTGTACGTGAGGGAACCGCAGAGGTGATGTCGAAAAAGAGCTTGGGATGCTCGCCCAGCTTCTTGGCACCATCCGGCACAGTGTCGAAAAGCACCACTACCCAACGATCCTCACTGGTCAGAAGATGCCAACCCGCGGAAGTATCCACCTCCACTGGATCTCCAGACCCGTCTGCATTGGTGTCCGTCTCCTGGTAGTAGATACCGCTACCTCCACCGATATTGTCCATATCGTAGAGCCAAAGGGGTGTGGTTCCAGCGCCCGGAGGCTGAAACCGATATCTCTTCACCTGGACCCTCACCCACGCATCTGATTTCGTCGTGCTGGGCACGGGGGGGTCGGTCTGAGCGGTGGTTACGCAAAAATGGGCGCTGGCCGCCGCCCGGGCCGCTCCGCTCTGCAAAGTGGCGATCAAGGGTGCGCTCACTGCGGCGCTCTTCAGCAACCGCCTGCGCTTTTCCGAGACGGCGACATCCGTCGGTTGGCCTCGTTTCGTTATCTCTTTCATTATTTCAAGGCTCCCATCGAATCCAGGTGACGCAAAGCAAGTCTACCGGCGTCGTTCCAGTGATTACGTTTTAAATCCGAAACGAACATAATCGAAAGCGAAGCGTATTCAATGCGGCTTCAAGTCTGAAAAATGTTGCATGCAGGATTCACGCCATGAAAAGCATCTGATTGTTCTTTAAGAAAAAAACTTTCAGCAATCTCATCCAATCAGAAAAAACGTAAAAAAAATCGACACTTCTTCCCAATAGGCTTCTCGCATTATCGAACTAAATCAAGCCCGTCACTCACGCCTCCGGCGCACGAAGCCAAAGCCCATAAGGCCGATTCCCAGAAGTGCAAGGGTACCAGCTTCCGGCACAGGAGTAGTGATCTCTCCCACCTTGATATCCACGAAGGCAGCCGTAAACGAGTCGGCGATCTTGCCACCCTGCCTCAATTGACGGATATCCCAAGCGGCGCCACCAGTAGCCAGAGCCAGATTGACATAATCCGCCTCCGTACTGCCAAAACAGGCCCCGAACGAAAGGGTTCCAGTAACCGTGGTGAACCCACCCTGGCCATCCGCCATATAACCGTTCCCTTTGGAATCCACTCCCAACACCTGTTGCTGGCCGACGAACATCGAACAGTCAACCACGGCGTTGAGCAGCGCCTGATACTTTTTGAAAGTTTTCAGCATGCTGCCGTAATCGCCAGTATAACCGTTGACATCGCGATCTTCGTCGGTCACGAGGATTGTTGATACGGGCGTCGTTGCGCAGAGGATAGTTGTTGAAGACAAAGTTCATGGCTTCATAGCCGTCTTCTGTTTTTCCACCAGCATGAAGCCCGCCAGCTGCCCAAGAGAAATCGCTGGCACTTCCGAAATAGTCGAGAGCGCCACCCGCCTACATGTCATGGGCATGGCCTCTCTGCGACGTACCATGCGAAGAGCTTCCATACCCCGCAAGTCCATATTGCACATCGAAGGTATCGGTGCCCACCACTGCTGCCAAAGCAGTGTCCATAGCGGATATCATGCCTGGCAACCAAGCATGCTCCCCCGACATGGAGCCCGACTCGTCCACTACCGGGATGATATCAGCGATGACAGGCACCGCCGCCGCGTTGCCAGTCACACCGAGGCTCATAACCGCCGCCAACGCCACTCCACATGTTTTTTGGTTCATCTCGGAAACCTCCCTGAGGTCTGAATTACGTATAAATGTACTTCAGTCACCCAGGTATGCATTAACCGTTCCAGTTTTTACAAATAGCTTTTTTATCATCTAATTGAGAGATTTTTTTTGAATAAGCCTCAATTTATAAGCCTCAATTTTTTTGGAGGGGAAGTATAAAAAATACCGACATCACGTCTGCTTTAAAAAAACATTTCGTCTCAGTCCAGCACATGACTCACCAGGCCGTCCGCCAGCTTGGGCTCGAACCAGGTGGACTTGGGCGGCATCACCTCGCCGGCGTCGGCCACGGCCATGAGAGCCTCCATGGTGGTAGGATAGAGGGAGAAGGCCACCGCCCAGTCGCCGGAATCGACCCGTTTCTCCAGCTCGCCCAGGCCGCGGATGCCGCCGACGAAGTCGATGCGGTCGTCGGTGCGGGGATCCTCGATGCCGAGCAGGGGGCGGATGAGGTTCTCCTGCAGCAGGCTCACGTCGAGGCGCGCCACCGGGTCGTCTTTTGGAATGCGCTCGGGCTTGATGACAAGGCGGTACCACTGGCCGCGCAGATACATGCCGAACTCGCCGCTCCTGGCCGGCCTCACCGGCGCGTCGGCGGGTTCCACGGTGAAGTTCTCGATGAGACGGCTGACGAACTCCTCGGGCGAAAGGCCGTTGAGGTCCTTCACCACCCGGTTGTAGTCGAGGATCTGCATCTGGTCGTGGGGAAAGAGGACGCTGAGGAAATAGTTGTAGCTCTCCTCGCCGGTGTGCTCCGGATTGGCGGCCCGGCGCGCCGCCGCCACCCGGGAGGCGGCCGCGGAGCGGTGGTGGCCGTCGGCCACGTAGAGGGCGTCGAGGCGGTCGAAGGCCTCGGTGAGCCTGCGCACGGTGTCCGCGTCCGACACCGCCCAAAGCTGGTGGCGCACGCCGCTTTCGGCGGTGACGTCGATGTCGGGCTCGCCCCGGGCCACCTCGGCCAGCACCCGGTCGATCTCCTGGGTGGCGGGATAGACGAGGAACACCGGTCCGGTCTGGGCGTTGAGGGCGTCGATGTTGCGCACCCGGTCGTCCTCCTTCACCGGTCGGGTGAACTCGTGTTTCTTGATGCGGTCGGCGTCGTAGGCCGCCACCGACGCCGCGCCCACCACGCCGGTCTGCACATGGTCGCCCATGGTGAGACGGTAGACGTAGAAACTGGGCCGTTCGTCGCGCCGCAGCACCCCTTCGGCGACCATCCGCTCGAGATTCTCGCGCCCCTTGGCATAGACTTCGGGGGCGTAAGGGTCGGTGCCCTCGGGCAGATCCACCTCGGGACGGGAGATGTGCAGAAAGCTCCAGGGCCGCCCCCGCACCATGGCGCGGGCCTCGGCCTCGTTCATTACGTCGTAGGGGGGGGCGACCACATCGTCGGCCCGGCCCGGCGCGGGGCGCAGGCCGGCGAAGGCTTTCACTAGCGGCATGGAAGGATCTCTCGTTCGAAGACTCGGGAATGGGCGCCATTGTTCCAGAAAGCGGAAGCCGTGCCAACGAGAAAGCCGGACGGCGCCTTCCTTGGCAGAGGTGTAAAGATCGAGCCGCTGTCAAATAGAATATCGGCCATGTCCTTCGACGCGAAGAAGTTTCTCCAGACCCTCACCCACCGCCCCGGCGTCTACCGCATGATCGGGTCCGGGGGCGAGGTGCTCTACGTGGGCAAGGCGAAGGATCTGAAGAAGCGGGTGAGCAGCTATTTCCGCCGCGCGACCAACCGCCGGATCCAGTCCATGGTGGCACAAGTGCGGGAGATCCAGGTCACCGTGACCCACACCGAGGCGGAGGCCCTGCTGCTGGAGAACAATCTCATCAAGTCGCTCCAGCCCCGCTACAACATCCTTCTGAAGGACGACAAGAGCTACCCCTCCATCTTTCTCTCGGACGACGAGTTTCCCCGCCTCAGCTTCCACCGGGGGGCGCGCAAGGAGCGAGGACGCTATTTCGGCCCCTACCCCAGCAGCTCTGCGGTGCGCGAGACCCTCTACCTGCTGCAGAAGCTCTTCCCGGTGCGCCAGTGCGAGAACAGCTACTACGCCAACCGCTCGCGTCCCTGCCTGCAGTATCAGATCAAGCGCTGCACCGCCCCCTGCGTGGGCCGGGTGAGCCGGGAGGAGTACCTGCGCGACGTGCGCGACATCGTTCTCTTCCTCGAAGGCAAGACGCGGGACGTGGTGAACAGCCTGGTGGCGCGCATGGAGGCGGCGGCGGAAAGGCTCGAGTTCGAACAGGCCGCGCGCTACCGCGACCAGATCGACGCCATCCGCAAAGTGCAGGAGCGCCAGTACGTGAGCGGCGAACGGGGCGACCTCGACATCGTCGCCTGCCGGGCGCGCGAGGGGCAGGCGTGCGTGCAGCTCTTCCAGATCCGCGGAGGCCGCAATCTGGGCAACCGCGCCTTCTTTCCCCGCGGCAGCGCCGGCCGCGAAGAGGCGGAGATCCTCGCCGCCTTTCTGGCCCAGCACTATCTGGGCAAGGCGACACCGGCGCAGATCCTGGTGAGCCCGGCGCCCACGGACCGCGCCCTGCTGGAAGAGGCGCTGGGCGAGCAGGCCGGCCGCAAGGTGAAGCTGGTGGCCAATCCTCGCGGCGAGCGGTCACGCTGGCTGAAGATGGCGGTGCAGAACGCCGAGCTGGCGCTCGAGAGCCGGCTGGCCGGCAGCGCCAACGCCCGCCGGCGGTTGGAGGCGCTGCAGGAGGCCCTGGGACTGGACGAGCCCCCCCGGCGCATGGAGTGCTTCGACATCAGCCACACCCGGGGCGAGCGCGCCGTGGCCTCGTGCGTGGTCTTCGATCCGGAGGGGCCACGCAAGAGCGACTACCGCCGATTCAACATCGAAGGCATCGCTCCGGGCGACGACTACGCCGCCATGGAGCAGGCGTTGAAGCGACGCTACGCCCGCTTGCGCGGAGGGGAAGGCGTGCTGCCCGACCTCCTTTTCATCGACGGCGGCAGGGGCCAGCTGGAGTCGGCCCGGCAGGCGCTGGCGGAAACGGGCGTCGGCGGCGTGCTGCTGGTGGGCGTGGCCAAGGGGCCGGAGCGGCGCCCCGGCATGGAGCAGCTCTTCTTGTTGGAGCGGGAACGCCCCCTTATACTGGACGCCCATTCGCCGGCCCTCCATCTGATCCAGCAGATCCGCGACGAGGCGCACCGTTTCGCCATCAGCGGCCACCGGGCACGGCGGAACAAGGCGCGCACCCGGTCGGTGCTGGAAGAGATTCCGGGCATCGGCGCCAAGCGCCGGCAACGGCTGCTCAAGCAGTTCGGCGGGCTCCAGGGGCTCGCCCGGGCGGGAATCGAGGACATCGCCACGGTGAACGGCATCAGTACCAGACTGGCGGAAAAGATCTATCGGGCCTTCCACGGAGGCGAGTGAGCGTGCGGAGCCTCCCCAACCTGCTCACCTTTTCCCGCATTCTCATGATTCCGGTGTTCGTCGGGATCCACTACCTGCCGGTGCCCTGGAACCACCAGGTCGCGGCGCTGATCTTCCTGATGGCCGCCTTCACCGACTGGCTGGACGGCTATCTGGCTCGGCGCATGCGGCTGGCGTCGCCCCTGGGCGCCTTTCTCGACCCCGTGGCCGACAAGCTCATCGTGGCCACCGCCCTGGTGCTGGTGGTGGCCGACGATCCCAACGTCTGGATCACCGTCTCCGCGGCGGTGATCATCGGTCGCGAGATCACCATCTCGGCGCTGCGCGAATGGATGGCGGAGCTGGGCCGGCGCGGCGTCGTGGCGGTGCGCTGGGTGGGCAAGTTCAAGACCGCCGCGCAGATGGCCGCCATCACCCTGCTGGTCTATCGCCACGACCTCTTCGGCCTGCCCACCTACCGCCTCGGCACCCTCCTGCTCTATGTGGCGGTGGGGCTCACGCTCTGGTCCATGACCGCCTACCTCGTCGCCGCCTGGCCCACCCTCTCGGCCGAAAAGGAGAAAACCGGCGCCGGGGGTTGACAGCCACAGGCCGTGCTTTAGAATACCGCCTCACCCAGCGGGAATAGCTCAGTTGGTAGAGCACAACCTTGCCAAGGTTGGGGTCGCGAGTTCGAGTCTCGTTTCCCGCTCCAGCTTTCCACGAACCCCGCGACGACGGCGGGGTTTTTCGTTTCGACGGCGCCACCCGTCTCACTCCTGGCCGAGTGGCAGAGTGGTTATGCAGCGGCCTGCAAAGCCGTGTACCTCGGTTCGATTCCGGGCTCGGCCTCCATCCTATCCCCCCAGTTGGATCACGCCGTGGCGTAGAGCAAAGTGGGTGAGCTCCACATCGTTGCCCACCTCCAGCTTTTCGAAGAGACGGGCGCGGTAGGTGCTCACCGTCTTGGGGCTCAAAAAAAGGGCGTCGGAGATCTCCTGGGTGCTCTTTCCCTGGGTGATCATCATCATCACCTGCATCTCCCGGGGAGAGAGCCGGGCCAGGGGCGAACCTCCGCCCTTGTTGGCCAGCGCCGAGAGGCTGAGCTTGCGGGCCACGTCGGCCGAGAGGTAGTGCTCGCCCCGCATCACCGCCTCGATCGCTTCGACCAGTTCCCCCGCGGGACATCCCTTGGTGAGATAGCCCACGGCACCGGCATCGAGCAGCTGATTGGGAAAGGGCTCGTCGTCAAGCGCGGTGAGCGCGATCACCTTCACCTGGGGCGCGATGCGAAGAACGCGGCGCGTGGCCTCGATGCCGCCGATGCCCGGCATGTGGATGTCCATGAGCACCACGTCGGGCGGCGAGGAGCGCACCCGCTCCACCGCCGCCTCGCCGGTGTCGGCCTCGCCTACCACTTCCATCCCTTCCCGGTTCTCCAGAATGCTCCTCAACCCGGAACGAAACAGGGAGTGATCGTCCACCAACAGAATGCGTGTCATCGCGCACCTCCTTGTCCGCCGGCGGAAGCGACCGTCTCGCCGGTCTTCTGCGCCACCGGCCCGAGCAGCACCGCCACCCAGGCGGTCGGCCGATGGGCCTGAAGCGCGAACTTGGCCACCATGGTGAGGGGCACCGACAGCAGCATGCCCACCGGCCCGAGCAGCCACCCCCAGAAGACCATGGAGAGAAACACCACCAGGGTGGAGAGTCCCATCCGCTGCCCCATGTAGCGCGGTTCCACCATGTTGCCGATGAGCAGGTTCACCAGCAGATAGAGCGCGGTCACCGCCAGCGCCGGCCCGACGCCGAGCTGCACCACCGCCAGCAGCACCGCCGGCACCGCCGCAATGATGGAGCCGATGGTGGGAATGAAGTTGAGCAGAAAGGCGACGAAGCCCCAGAGCACGGCGAAATCGAGACCGATGAGCGCGCAACCGGCCCAGATCAGCACCCCGGTGATGAGGCTCATCAGCGCCTTGATGGAGGTGTATCTCTTGGTGCTCTCGATCACCTCGGTCACCTGCGCCACCACCCGGCGGGTGCGCTCGCTGTCGATGGCCGCCAGCTTGGCCGGCAGGTCCCAGCTTTCCAGCAGCATGAAGAAGACGGTGAAGAGGATCAGAAAGATGTGGCTCAGGCCGTCGCCCAGCGCCGCGACCAGGCGGTTCGCGAAGCTCATCACCGATCCCGGGTCGATCACCTTGCGAAGGGCGGCATGGGAGGTGTCCAGGCCCAGCGCGCCCAGCCATCCCAGCAGGCTGTCGGCGAGCTGGCCGAGACGCGCCTGGTAGTTCGGCAGGTTCTCGCTGAAGCCGTGGAAGCTGCGACCCAGCAGCGCGCCCAGCAGGAGGCCGGCCAGCACCACGCCGACGAAGACCAGCCCCATCGACACCGCCGCCGGCACCCCCCGCCTCTTCATCGCTTCCATGGGGGCCGCCAGAATGACGGCGATGAAAAGCGAAAGCAGGAAAGGCACCACCAGATCCTGGGCGAACCGCAGCCAGGAGAGGACGATGAGCACCGCCGCGGCGACGATGAAAGGGTTGCTCTTCAATTTTTCGAACCGGGAGCCGGAATGGAACTGTCATTATATAAACCCGGCGACGAGATGCGGAAAAGAACCCTCATCGAAAGCCCCCTCGGAAGCGTCCGATGCCGGGGTTCGAAAAAAGGGCTTTCAGGAAACGGCAAACCCTTTCGAAGCGCCCCGCCGATGCCCGTTCGCCACCGTTGTGGTGAAATAGAGCCCATGAAACGGCTCTCCCAGGAAAACAACTTCTACTATCTGTGCGGCGCTCTCGTTGCTCTTCTGTTCAGCAGCGCCGCCGCCGGCCAGTTTCCCGGAAGCTGGGGACAAGACCTCTTCTCGCTGGCGATCGTGCTCATGCTGCTGCTGAGCATCCGCAGTCTGCGGATCACCCCCACCTTGCGGCGCGTCACCCAGGGAATGGCGCTGGCCCTGCTCCTGCTGACGGTGGTGGCCCACCTTCGGAGCTCCCGCTTTCTCGATCTGCTCTCCCTCTTCCTGCTGTTCCTCTTCTTCGCCAGCGCCCTGCGCTCGGCGGCGCGGCTGGTCCTCTTCGTGGGGCGGGTGGACGCCAACAAGATCGTCGGCTCCCTCTCCCTCTATCTGCTGCTGGGGCTGCTCTGGACCACCCTCTACCTGGCGCTGTTGGTAGTGGATCCCGATGCCTTCCACGGCATCGCTTTCAACACGTGGCGCGAGGCCTTTCCACGGCTGGCCTACTACAGCTTCGTCACCCTCACCACGCTGGGTTACGGCGACATCCTGCCCGCCAGCCGGCTGGCGGAGTTCTTCGCCTACATGGAGGCGGTCACGGGGATCTTCTACATAGCCATCGTGGTGGCCAGCCTGGTGAGCGTCGCGCTCAGGGAGATGCCGCCTCCTTCCCGGGGGAGGAAGCGGTGACGCCGCTCTCGGCGGAAAGCTTCCAGACCCGCACGCTGCCGTCGTCGGAGGTGCTGGCCGCCAGTCGCCCTCGGGGGCTCATCGCCACGTCTGCTCCGCAAAGATCGTGCTCCCCCAGCCGCAGGCGGGTGGCGCCGGTGGCCGGATCGAGAAGCAGCACCGAGCTGTCGGTCTGGCGGCTGATGCTCAGCAACCGCTGTCGCCCCTGATCCCAGGCCAACGCCTTGAGGATGCCATGGTGGTCGGTGGGAAGGATCTCCCGCTTTCCCGTCCGCAGATCCCAGCGGTAGAGCCGGAACCAACTGCCGCCATAGAGAAAACGGCCGGAAGGATCGAAGAGCAGCGAGCGCAGGTAGGCGGGTAGCGCGTCCAGCCGGCGGAAGCCGTCCTTCCCTTCCGGCCAGAGCCAGAGGTTGCCGCCGCGATCCGCGGCCGCCACCACTCCATGGGCGACGGCCAGTGCCGCGACCGAACTCCCGGAGGGCAGCCGCCGCTGAGAGGTCCGCCGCAATGCCGCGCTCCAGTGCAGCAGCCGGCCGTCGCGATGACCGCTCCAAAAACCGCGGTGATCCGCGTCCGGCGCCAACGCGGTCACCGGCGACCCCACGGCCCTCTCCGCCAGCCTGTCGCCGGCGCCGCTCCAGAGAATCAAGCGGCCGTCCCAACCGCCGCTCACCAGCTTCTCATGGGGAAGGAAGAGCAGGCCGTTGACGCTCCCCCGATGACCCGTCCAGTGGCGCAGAAGCCGCCCGCCGGGCATCGCCCAGAGGTTGAGATCGCCCGCCAGGCCGGCCGAAGCCAGCCGCTTGCCGTCCAGGCTGAACGCCACCCGGCTGCCGCTGGAGTGGGCGTCCTGAAACAGCCACAGCGGCGCCACGCCTTGCCGGCCCGCGCAAGCGGCGAGCAGCAAGCACAGCCCGAGCGCCCCCTGCCGGCTCCACGATAACATCACCACACACTCCTTGGCGTTGACTCGGAGTCCATTCTATTTTTTCCCGCCCCGTTTCGCGACGGCCCGTCTGTTTTCCGCCACGCCGGGCGACGTGCCGCGCTTCTCGTCATGCTATATTCCCCGGAACCTTGACAGACGCGGGGAGAATGCCATGCACCTGTCCATCGGCGGTTTCGCGCCCGAGGCGACGGAAGAGGAGATCCGTGCCGCCCTGCAAGAGGCGGGCGTCCAGGTCGCCTCGGTGACCATCGAACCCGGCGAGGGGGAGCAGACGTTGGCGGTGGTGGACGTGGAGACGGACGAGACCGGCGCCAAGGCGCTGGCCGAGCGGATCAACGGCCGCATCTGGAACGGCCGCCGGCTGCGCGCGCGGGCCTTTCTGTTTCTCAAGTGAGCGGAAATCTCCCCTTGGAGATCCGGCTGGAAGGGCTGGAAGTCATCATCGTCGCCATCCTGGTGCTTTGGCTGGGCATGGCGCTCACCCGCCGCCTTCCCTTTCTGGAGAAGAACAACATCCCCCTGGCGGTCACCGGCGGCATCCTTTGCAGTGCCCTGGTAGCGCTGGTGGCCAGTGTCTGGCAGGTGAAGATCACCTTCGCCATGGAGCTGCGCGATCTCTTTCTGCTCTTCTTCTTCAGTACCATCGGCCTGGGCGCCAAACTCAAAACTCTGGCCGCTGGCGGCCGAACCCTGGCGCTGCTCACAGCGGTGGCGGCGGTGCTTCTGGTGCTGCAGAATCTCACTGGAGTGGGGCTGGCCAAGCTCATGGGTGCCCATCCAGGTTACGGCCTGCTCGGCGGCAGCATCTCCTTCGCCGGCGGCCACGGCACCGCCATCGCCTGGGGCGACGAGGCCGTGAAAGCAGGCTTGAAGGGAGGGCGGGAGTTCGGTATCGCCTGCGCCACCTTCGGCCTCATCGCCGGCGGTCTCATCGGCGGCCCCATTGGCGGCTGGCTGATCGAGAAGCACCGTCTGCGGCCGGAGAATGCGGAGGAAAATGGCGGCTCCCTGGAAGAAAAGCCATGCCGTGAGATCCGTGTGGAAGAGGTGCTGGGCACCCTTCTGGCGCTCGCGGTCTGTGTCACCGCCGGCGACTTGGTGAACCGGTTTCTCTCCTTGAAAGGGCTGGCGCTGCCCGGCTTCCTCACCGCCATGATGGTGGGCATCGCCATCACCAACGCGGCGGATTTTCTGAACGAGCCGCTGAGCAGGCCGGCCATCGACCGGGCCAACGAGCTGAGTCTGCAGCTCTTCCTGGCCATGAGCCTGATGAGCATGGACCTGCTCTCTCTCGCCTCGGCCGCCGGCGGCATTTTCGTGGTGGTGGTGGGCCAGATGCTGGTGATGACCCTGGTGGTGGTCTATCTGGTGTTCCGCATCACCGGCCGCAACTACGATTCGGCGGTGATGGCGGCGGGTTTCGCGGGACTGGGACTGGGCGCCACACCGGTGGCCATCGCCAACATGACCGCGGTAACCCGCAAATATGGTCCTTCCCCCCGTGCCTTTCTGGTGATCCCCCTCATCGGCGCTTTCTTCATCGACCTGCTCAACGCCGTGGTGATCAAATTTTTTCTGGTCTGGCTAGGTTGAGTCCCAAGGATTTCGAGTCTTCGGAAAAACTCCCTCTCAACGGGAAAACGGTTGGTCACACCTGGCCCAGAAGGCGTAGCCTTCGTCGGAGAACGCCAGATCGAGGCGTACCGGGAGGCGGAAGGTCATGGCGCGAGCGTTCTCAGCTCCGCCCTCCGCCCTTGCGCAGCGGCTTGCCCTTGGCCGCCCGCTTTTTGCGCGCCTCCTTGGGATCGGCGATCAAAGGCCGGTAGATCTCCACCCGGTCGCCCGGATAGAGCACCGCATCGAGCTTGGTCGCCTTGCCGAAGACCCCCACCTTGGTCTTGGCAAGGTCGATCTCGGGATGAAGTTCGAGAATGCCGGAACGCTTGATGGCCTCCCGCACCGTCATTCCGGGCTCTCCCTCCACCACCCGGACGATCTGTTCGTGCGGCAACGCATAGGCCACTTCCACCTGAATCATGACTTTTCCCTCCGTGCCAGCTCCGCGGCACGCTTGCAAAACGCATCCACCAGCGAGTTGGCGATCTGGCCGAACACCACCCCGAACGCCTTGTCCATCAAACCGCTGGAAAACTCGAACTCCAGCACCAGCGACACCTTGCAGGCGTCCTCCCGCAGCTCGGTGAACTCCCAGGCGCCTTCCAGCTTGCGGAAAGGCCCCTCTTTCAAGGCGATCTCCATGCGATGATACGGGAAAAGCCGGTTGCAGGTGGCGAAGGCGCGGGTGACGCCCGCCTTGGAGACCACGATCTCGCCGCACAGCCGCTCCTCGTCGCGGGAGAGCAGCCGGGCATCTTTGCACCAGGGGAGAAACTCGGGGTAGGACTCCACGTCGCAGACGATGTCGTAGAGCATGCGCGCCGGGTACGGTACCAGCGCCGACTTCTCCACCACCGCCATCAGGCGCGCCCCACCTCACGGTCCAGCTCGCCGCTGCGCAGCTTCTCCAGATAAGTGTCCAGCCGCCGTTTCACCCGCCCGCTCAACGCATAGAGCGCGAAGAAGTTGGGGAAGGCCATAGAGAGCAGCAACAGGTCGGAAAAGTCGAGCACCGCCGAGGCGCTGCCGATGGAACCGGCCACGATCACCAGCACATAGAGGATGCGGTAGATCATGGAGAAACGCTCTCCAAAGAGATAGGTCCAGCACCGCTCCCCATAGTAGGACCAGGAGATCATGGTGCTGTAGGCGAAGAGCACCACCGAGATCGAGAGAATCACCGGAAACCAGGAGATCTGACTGCCGAAGGCCTTGGAGGTGAGCGCCGCCCCCTGGTTGGAGGCGATGAGTTCGGCGTACTGGCCGTTCTGGTCGTAGACGCCGGTGATGATGATCACCAGGGCGGTCATGGTGCAGATCACCACGGTGTCGATGAAAGGCTCCATGAGCGCCACGATGCCCTGGCGCACCGGATAGGGGGTGCGCGCCGTGGAGTGGGCGATGGCCGCCGAGCCGATGCCTGCCTCGCTGGAGAAGGCCGCTCGCTTGAAGCCCTGCACCATCACGCCCACCAGACCGCCGATCCCCGCTTTCAGGCTGAAGGCGCTGGAGACGATGAGCGCCAGCACCTCCGGCACCCGCTCCGCGTTGGAGATGAGGATCCACCCCGCCGCCAGCAGATAGATGGCCACCATGGTGGGCACCACCGCCTCGGCCACGTGGGCGATGCGGCGGATACCGCCGATGATCACCACCCCCACCAGGAAGGCCATCACCAGGCCGTAGAGCCAGGGCTCCTCGGCGAAGAGGGCGATCTCCTGTTTCACCGCCGAGAGCGACTGGCTCACCTGGAAGGCGTTGCCGCCGCCCAGCGAGGCGCCGATGGTGAGCAGAGAGAAGAGCACCGCCAGCACCCGGCCGACCCTTCTCCAGCCAAGCTCCGCGAAACCGCGGGAGAGGTACTCCATGGCGCCGCCCATCACGTGGCCGTCGGGCCGGATCTCTCGATACATCTGCGCCAGCGACGCCTCGGTGAACTTGGTGGTCATCCCCAGCAATCCCGCCACGATCATCCAGAAGGTGGCGCCGGGACCGCCGATGCCCACGGCGATGGCCACCCCGGCGATGTTGCCCAACCCCACCGTGGCCGAGAGCGCCGCGGTGAGCGCCTGGAAGGGGGTCACCTCCCCCACGTCGTCGGGACGGCTGTAACGGCCTCGCAAAACGGCGATGGAGTGCCCCACCAGGCGGAAGTTGATGAACCCCATGCGCACCGTAAGATAGACCGCCCCCACCACCAGCCAGGCGACGATGAAGGGAAACTCTCCTTCTCCCGGCCAGATGTCGTAGAAGAGAAAACCGGCCAGAAAGCCGTTGAGCCGCCCCAGCAGCTGGTTGAGCAGGCCGGCCGCCGCCTCCTCTTGACCGGCGAGGGCGAGAGGCGCGAACGCCGCCAGGCAAAGTGTCGCGAACGCTCTTTTCACGATGACTCCTCGGTGATGCGGTTCTCAATCCTTGGTGGCAAAGGGTACAATTATACTCATGGCCAAAAAGAGCAAAAACAAAAAGAAGGGCGCGCCAGGCAGCACCATCGCCATCAACAAAACCGCGAAACACGACTACTTCATCGAGCAGCGTTTCGAGGCGGGCATCGCGCTGGAGGGGTGGGAAGTGAAGAGCCTGCGGGAGAACCGGGTCAATCTCAAAGAGGCCTACGTGTTGGTGAAAGACGACGAATTGTGGCTCTTCGGGGCGCACATCACGCCGCTTGCCACCGCCTCCACCCACGTGCGGCCGGATCCGCTGCGCACCCGCAAGCTGCTCATGCACCGGCAGGAGATCGACCGCCTGCGCGGGCTGGTGGAACGCAAGGGCTACACCCTGGTGCCCGTGGCCATGTACTGGAAGAAGGGGCGCGCCAAGGTGGAGATCGGCCTGGCCAAAGGCAAGAAGCTGCACGACAAGCGGGCCACCGCCAAAGAGCGCGACTGGCAGCGCGAGAAGGCGCGCATCATGAAGAGGGGCTGACCCCCGCAACCGGTCAGGAAGAGATGAACATGGACCAACAACTCATCGAGGTGGACGGCGAGCGGCTCACCGTCGCCGAACTCATCGACCGCTACCATCACGCCCTGGATGCGGAGAAACGGCTCAAGAAGGAGGCGCGCAAGGCGTTGCGCCGCCGCCGGCGGGAACAGGCGCTCAAACCCTACCAAGCGGAGCTGATCCGCATGCAGAACTACCTGGAAGAGACCGGCAGGCGGATGATCATCCTCTTCGAAGGACGCGACGCCTCGGGCAAGGGCGGCACCATCCGCCGGGTCACCCGCTACATGAACGAGAAGCACTACCGCGTGGTGGCGCTGGGCAAGCCCACCAACGAGCAGCGCAGCCAGTGGTTCTTCCAACGGTACGTCACTCACTTCCCGCGCGGCGGCGAAGTGGTGCTCTTCGACCGCAGCTGGTACAACCGCGCCATGGTGGAGCCGGTGTTCGGCTTCTGCACCCCCGAGGAGTACAAGAACTTCATGCGCGGCGTCACCGGCTTCGAGAAGGACCTGGTGCGCCAGGGCACCATCCTGGTGAAGCTCTATTTCAGCGTCACCAAGGAGGAGCAGGCGCGCCGCTTCGAGCGGCGACGCACCGACCCCTTGCGCCAGTGGAAACTGAGCGAGGTGGACCTCCAGGCCCAGGAGCGGTGGGACGACTTCACCACCCAGAAGTACGAGATGCTCAGGAAGACACACACCACCCACGCCCCCTGGACGGTGATCCGCTCCAACGACAAGCACCTCGCGCGGCTCAACGCCATGAAGGTGATCCTCAACGCCGTTCCCTACGACCGTGGGGGTAGCGACCTCGATTTCGTTCCCGATCCGGACATCGTCCTGTCGGGCGCGCGCGAAGTGGAGCTGATGGAGGCGGAGCGGCTGCGCAGCGGCAAGTTCACCGCATGAGGCTGGTGCTCGCCTCCACCTCCCCTTTCCGCCGGACGCTGCTGGAGAGGCTGCGGCTTCCCTTCGAGACGGCCGCCCCGGCGGTGGAGGAACAGCCCCGCCCCGGCGAAACGCCCGCGGAGCTGGCGCGGCGGTTGGCGGAAGCCAAGGCGCGGGCCGTGGCGGAGCGCTTTTCCGAAGCCCTGGTCATCGGTTCGGACCAGGTGGCCTGCCTGGACGAAGAGATTCTCGGCAAGCCGGGCGACGCGGAGCGGGCGGTGGCGCAGCTCGAGGCCATGAACGGGCGGCGCGTCACTTTTCACACCGGGCTCTGCCTCGTCAACAGCCGCACCGGGAGGGCGCAGGTGGCCTGCGAGGACTTTCACGTCCATTTCCGCCGACTCTCGCAAGCGCAGATCCGCCGCTACGTGGAGAAGGAGCGGCCTTTCCAGTGCGCCGGGAGCTTCAAATCGGAGGGCTACGGCATCGTTCTCTTCCGCCGCCTCGAGGGAGACGACCCCAATGCGTTGATCGGCCTGCCCTTGATCCGCCTGGTGGAGATGCTGGCGGCGGAAGGGGTGGAACTACCCTGAAGCGGGCCGCCGGCCCAGCCACTCCGGCAGGTCGCCGAGGCGGGGCAACACCTCCAGCGCCCCCGCCGCCCGCAGCCGCTCCGGCGGGTGGACCCCATGCTCCACTCCCACCGCCGGCACGCCGGCGTTGGCCGCCATCCGCATGTCGAACTCGGTGTCGCCCACCACCAGCGCCGCCTCCGGCTCCCTGCCCGCGTATTCGAGAATCTCCAGCAGCATCTGCGGATGGGGCTTGGAGCGGGTCTCGTCGGCGCAACGGCTGGTCAGAAAGAGATCCGCCAAGCCGGTGTGCGCGAGCTCCTTCTCCAGGCCGCGGCGGCTCTTGCCGGTGGCCACCGCCAGCAGATAACCCGCCTCCGCCAGCTCCTCCAGCAGCTCGCGGGCGCCGGGGAAGAGTTCGGAGCGGACCTGCTCGTCACCCAGAAAACGGCGGCGGTAGGCGGCGGCCAGCCGCTCCACCGTCTCCGCGCCAGCCTCGGGAAAGAGATCGGCCAGCGCCTCCCTCAGCCCCAATCCGATCACCTCCCGGGCACGAACCGCGGAGGGCGCCGGCAAGCCGAGATCGCGGGCGGCCTGCTGCAGACAGGCGACGATGCGCCTCTCGGAGTCCATGAGCGTTCCATCCCAGTCGAAGACGATCAGTTCAGTCATCCGCCCTTTCCAACAATCGTTGCAGCTCCGCCGGCAGCGGCGCCTCGAACCGATAGGGGGCCTGCCGCCGCGGCCAGGGGATCACCAGTCCGGCGGCATGGAGAAAGAGGCGCCTCAACCCCAGCGCCCGGAAGCGGCGGTTGGCCTCGGCGTCGCCGTACTTGGTATCCCCCAGAATGGGGGTGCCCAGATGGGCGGCGTGCACCCGGATCTGGTGGGTGCGGCCGCTGCCGAGCCGCGCTTCCACCAGAGTCGCCTCCCGGAAACGGCGCACCACCCGGAAATCGGTGCGGGCGGGCTTCCCCCCCGGCGAGACGACCACCATGCGCTCGCCGCCCCGCAAAAGGTTTTTCTTCAGCGGCGCCTCCACCCGAAGGCGTTCCTGCCGCCAACGCCCATGGAGCAACGCCAGATAGCGCTTCTGGATCCTGCCGGCGCGCTGGAGCTCGTGCAGGGTGCGCAAGGCGCTGCGCCGGCGCGCCACCATGAGGCATCCGGAAGTGTCGCGATCGAGCCGGTGGGCCAGTTCCAGCGCCCTCTCCGCCGGACGCGCCGCGCGCAACAGTTCGATCGCCCCGAAGGAGAGACCGCTGCCGCCATGCACCGCCAGCCCCGACGGCTTATTGAGAACGACGATCAGGTCATCTTCATATAAGATTGATCTTCGTATGTTTTCCAGTGCGGAATGAGGAGGAGTTCCTGGCCGGCCGGAGGAGGCGGTCCGCAGGGGAGGCACACGCACCACGTCGCCGGCGGCCAGCCGCCGCCCCGCCTTGGCCCGCCCTTTGTTGACGCGCACCTCCCCGCGCCGCAACAGACGGTAGACGAGCGCGCGGGGCACCCCCTTGAGCTCGCGCAGCAGAAAATTGTCGATGCGCTGCCCCTCTCCCCGCTCGTCCACGGTGAGGTAGCGAACGCCAGCCGTTTTCGAATTCATGACCGCTCCGAATTATACGCGCTCAGATGGTTCTCTTTTCCGTATTTTCAAGGAGTTACGCGAACAATCCTTTCGAAGGCCGCGGAACGAAAGCAGGAAGTGCTTGATATGTTGCTGATTTTTGGTATATTTCAGCCTTCAGGAGACCGTTGACCGGCCTCCCAGATTGACCGATTTATCCGGCCGCTCCTCCCCTTCGTGGAGAGGGAGCGCCAGCAGAACACCCGGCCGCTTCCGCCACCTCCCGCCGCCAGTTCCACGGCCGCCGACAGCGTGGCGCCCCTGTTTCTCCGGAGCGGCCTTCGAAGTCAGCACCACTGATTTCGTGAAGAACGAGGGTCGCCCGTCGTTTCGGCGGCCACATGGACAGGTTTTGAGTGACGCAGATTGCCCCCGCCCGCCCTTGCGGGTCCGCCGGCGGGGCCTGCGGGACGGAAGATTCAGGTTGCAGGGCCATCGCCACAGGGGCCCGCCCCTGGCTCCCTGTCGTCGAGCCGGAGACGCTGACGGCCTGGCGCGCGCCCGCGCCGCCGTCCGCCGCGCCCGCCGCGAAGCCACCCGCTGCAGTCTGTGCCGCTCGGCACAGGACAACGAACAAGATGAAGAGAATGCTGATCAACGCAACTCAGCCGGAAGAGTTGCGCGTGGCCATCGTGGACGGCCAGAAACTCATCAACCTCGATATCGAAAGCCCCGGCCGCGAACGCAAGAAGGCCAACATCTACAAAGGGCGCATCACCCGCGTCGAACCCAGCCTGGAAGCCGCTTTCGTCGATTTCGGCGCCGAACGCCACGGCTTTCTGCCGCTGAAGGAGGTGGCGCGCGGCTATTTCGACCCCAAGGCGTTGGAGGCGAGCCGCCGGCCCGGCATCAGCGAAGCCCTGCACGAAGGGCAGGAGATCGTGGTGCAGGTGGAGAAAGAGGAGCGTGGCAACAAGGGCGCGGCGCTCACCACCTTCATCTCGCTGGCGGGCCGCTACCTGGTGCTGATGCCCAACAACCCCCGCGCCGGCGGCGTCTCGCGCCGCATCGAGGGGCAGGAGCGCCAGGAACTGAGGCAGGCCATGAGCCAGCTCGAAGTGCCCGAGGGGATGGGCCTCATCGTGCGCACTGCGGGGGTGGGCAAGAGCGCCGAGGAGCTGCAGTGGGACCTGGACTATCTGCTGCAGGTGTGGAGCGCCATCGAGACCTCGGCCCGGGAACGCAAGGCGCCTTTCCTCATCTACCAGGAGAGCAACGTCATCATCCGTTCCATGCGGGACTATCTGCGCGCCGACATCTCCGAGATCCTCATCGACAATCCCGAGGTCCACGAGCAGGCGCGCCGGTTCATCGAACAGGTGATGCCCCGCTACCTGAGCCGCCTCAAGCTCTACCAGGACGAGGTGCCGCTCTTCTCCCGCTATCAGATCGAGTCTCAGATCGAGACCGCCTTCCAACGGGAAGTGCGCCTGCCTTCGGGTGGCTCCATCGTCATCGACCACACCGAGGCGCTCACCTCCATCGACATCAACTCCGCGCGCGCCACCAAGGGCGCCGACATCGAGGAGACGGCGCTCACCACCAACCTGGAGGCTTCGGAAGAGATCGCCCGGCAATTGCGGCTGCGCGACATGGGCGGCCTCTTCGTCATCGACTACATCGACATGGGCCCCTCCAAGCACCAGCGCCAAGTGGAGAACCGCTTGCGCGAGGCGATGAAGGAGGACCGGGCGCGGGTCCAGATCGGCCGCATCTCCCGTTTCGGCCTGCTGGAGATGTCGCGTCAGCGGCTGCGGCCCTCCCTGGGCGAGTCGGCCCACCGCGCCTGCCCCCGCTGCAACGGCCAGGGGCACATCCGCGACGTGGAGTCCCTGTCGCTCTCCATTCTCCGCATCATCGAAGAAGAAGCGCTGAAAGAGAACACCGGACGGGTGCAGGCCCAACTGCCGGTGGAGGTGGCCACCTTCCTGCTCAACGAGAAGCGCCAGCCCATCCTGGAGATCGAACAGCGCCACGGCATCCAGGTGGTACTCATCCCCAACAAGCATCTGGAGACGCCCCACTACTCCATCGAACGCATCCGCCGCCAGGAGCTGCCCAAGCAGGAGGTGGCCAGCTACCGGCGGGTGGAGGAGCCGGAGACGGCGGTGGC
>JALSRN010000059.1 GCA_026984735.1 Sedimenticola sp.
TCGTTTTCCGTTTCCCTGGCGCCGGTGGCCCATGAAGAATTCCTTGCAACGAGACAGAAGGTCCGCTCCGGCGATGCCGCTGGAAGTGGCTTGCTGCAGCGAGGTGGGGCTGGTGCGCAAGATCAACGAAGATTATCTGCGCGTGCTGCCGGAGCAGGGCATTGTGGCGCTGGCGGACGGCATGGGAGGTCATCTCGCCGGCGAGGTGGCCTCGGAAGTGGCGGTGGAAGTGGCGGTGGAGGAGCTGCACCACGCCCAGCGTTTCCTCGAGATGGACTCGGCGCAGGCGCTCCTGTCGCTGGGTCAGGCGGTGGAGAGGGCCAACGCCTCGGTCTACATGCTGGCGCAGAAGCGCCCCGAGATGCGGGGTATGGGAACCACCTTGGTGTTGGCGCTGTTCCACGCGGGTCGGGTCTTCTATGCCCATGTGGGCGATTCGCGGCTCTATCTATATCGCGGCGGGCGCTTGCGGCAACTCACCCGGGATCACTCCCTCATTCAGGAAGTGGTGGATCACGGCCTCTATGCCAATCGCGGAGAGGCGCGAGAGGCGGGGGTCGGGGAAAACGTGCTTACCCGCAGTTTGGGATTCGACCTGAATCTCAACGTGGATGTGAGCGACGTTCCGCTGCGGCGCGAGGATCTTTTCCTTTTTTGCAGTGATGGATTGAGCGCGCCCCTTTCGTCGACGCAGATCGAGAATCTGCTGGGCGCCTCCCAACTTTCTCTGGAATCCAAGGCCAAGGCGCTGGTGCGCGGCGCCATGGACGCGGGAAGCACCGACAACATTTCCGTGGTGCTCGTCCGGGTGGTTTGATCCGGCGTTTTCAGGAAAAGGCGCTGAGCAGGGATTCCACTTCCTCCTTGTGCTCCTCTTTCAGCGATTCCAGATTTTCCGACGTGATCTTCAATTTGCGGAAGGGAGGAAGCTGTTCCCACCCGTCGGTCTCCTCCACCTCGCTCATCATGGGGGAAGCCCCGGCCAGCATCCGACTGACGACGAGAAGGTCGCCCAGAGTGGGCGCTCCCATGTGGTACGCCTCGAGAACGTTTTGCAGCTCGATGGTCTGGGTGATTTCCATGGAAAACCCCCAGTTTTCCACGATGGCGGCGCCGATTCCGGGACTCCATCCCGCCACCGCCTGGGGTTCCGCCAATTCGGGAAACTCGTCGGCGCGGGTGAGCAGATAGAGTTCCCCCACATTGTGCAGCAGAGCGGTGAGCATGGCGTCGTCCCGCGAGGGCGCTTCAGGGTCGTTGAGTCCCCCGGCCACGGCGTAGGCCCAGGCGGCGGTGTTCACCGCTTCGGAATGGAGTCGAACCAGCCTTTCATAATGGGAGGAGGCGCGAGGAATGTCGAACGTCTCTTTGGCGGCGAGAGAAACCGCGGCGTTGCGGACCGTCCGCACCCCTAAGCGGGAAACCGCCACCGCCACGTTCGTCACTTCGATGCCGGAGCGGTTGAGCAGGGCGGAGTTGGCCATCCGCAAAACGCGAACGCAAAGGTCGGGCGCGGCGGTCACCACTTTGGCCAGATCGGCCATCGAGAGATCGGGATCCTCGAGCCGCGAGAGAATGCGCGCGTAAACCTCGGGAAAGGCCGGCAGTTCGATCTCTCCGCGGTTCAGATGGTTGGCGAAATCTTGCAAGAAGTTGTATTGAAGCTCCTTGGTGTCTGCTTGTGCTTGGGACATGAGCGTTCTCCCTGACTGGATCGGGGTTCCCCGTAGATTCTGTTCCAGGATTCGGCAGCCGGGCGGATTTCTTAATCGGGAGACCGGGAAAGAAGCGCCCGGAGCCGGTAGAGCAGTTCCAGCGCCTGGATCGGGGTGGTCTGGTCGGGATCGACCGACTCCAGCAGCTCCAAGGCGGGATGCGGCGGCGACGGCGCCTCTTGCGTCAGCGGCAGCGCCATTTGCGGCGTCTCTTGCGCGGCATGGCGGTGAGCGCCCTGCTCCAGCTCCTGCAGGCGCCGCCGGGCCAGGGCGATCACCTTGGGGGGCACGCCGGCCAGCGCCGCCACCTGCAGGCCGTAGCTCTGGTTGGCCGGCCCCTCTTTCACCTTGTGCAGAAAGACGATGCCGTCGCCGTGCTCCACTGCGTCGAGATGGACGTTGTCCACCCCCTCGTGCTCTTCTGGCAAGGTGGTGAGCTCGAAATAGTGGGTGGCGAAGAGGGTGCAGGCGCGGATGTGGGTGGCCAGCTC
>JALSRN010000060.1 GCA_026984735.1 Sedimenticola sp.
CTTTCCTTGTGTGCCATTCGTTCATTCAATCCAGCCGGCGGCATATCCATTCAACGCCAGCCACATTCCGTCATCCCCGCATCCGCCGTTATCCCTGCATCCTCCGTTCCCCCGTCATCCCCGCTTCCCCGTCATCCCCGCTTCCCCCGTCATCCCCGCGAAAGCGGGGATCCAGAGCACGTTGCCAGTTGCTTGAAGCAGTGGAAGATTCTTCCCTTTGGTTTCAGTTTGTTCCATACAATTCGCATGAACCCGTTTCGAGAGGTGCGATGGATTCCCGCTTTCGCGGGAATGACGGAGCAAAAAATCATCCACTGCACAATCGCTCAAACAAGTCTCTCCAGTTCGGGTTTCCCTTTACAATCAGCTCTATTTTCCAGCCCCGTCTCCATTTCTTGATCCGCTTTTCCCGCAATATGGCCTGTTCCATGGTTTCATGCGGCTCGTACCAAACCAGTTTCTTGATGCCATGAGCCTTTGTAAAACCATCCACCTGCTCCAGTCTGTGCTGGGAAATACGCTTGCACAGATCGCTGGTGACCCCTGTATAGAGGGTTCCGTTGGGACGGCTTGCCAAGATATAAACACAAGGCTGTTTCATGATTTTCCGTCATATCGCAGTCTCTTCCTCAGCCGACGCTGCCTTCCAGGGAGATGTTGATGAGTCTTTGGGTCTCGGCCATGAATTCCATGGGCAGTTTCTGGATGACGTCGCGCACGAAGCCGTTGACGATGAGGGCCACGGCCTCTTCCTCCGGGATGCCGCGCGACTGGCAGTAGAAGAGCTGATCCTCGGCGATCTTCGAGGTGGTGGCCTCGTGCTCCACCTTGGCATGGGGCGTTTTGGCGGTGATGTAGGGCACGGTGTGGGCGCCGCAGGTTTCGCCGATGAGCAGGCTGTCGCACTGGGTGTAATTGCGGCTGCCGGTGGCCTTGCGGCCCACCGAGACCAGGCCGCGATAGGTGTTCTGGGAGCGCCCGGCGGAGATGCCCTTGGAGATGATGCGGCTGGTGGTGTTCTTGCCCAGGTGAATCATCTTGGTGCCCGAATCCACCTGCTGGAAACCGTTGGATATGGCGATGGAATAGAACTCGCCGGAGGAGCCATCGCCCTTGAGGATGCACGAAGGGTATTTCCAGGTGATGGCCGAGCCGGTCTCCACCTGCGTCCAGCTCACCTTGGCGTTGCGGCCGCGGCAATCGGCGCGCTTGGTGACGAAATTGTAGACGCCGCCCCTGCCCTCGGCATCGCCGGGATACCAGTTCTGGACGGTGGAATACTTGATCTCCGCCTCATCGAGAATGACGAGCTCGACCACCGCCGCATGCAGCTGGTTCTCGTCGCGCATGGGGGCGGTGCAGCCCTCAAGGTAGCTCACGTAAGCGCCCTCGTCGGCGATGATCAAGGTGCGCTCGAACTGGCCGGTCTGCTTTTCGTTGATGCGGAAATAGGTGGACAGCTCCATGGGGCAGCGCACGCCCTTGGGGACATAGACGAAGGAGCCATCGGTGAAGACGGCGGAATTGAGCGCCGCATAGAAATTGTCGCCCACCGGCACCACCGAGCCCAGATACTTCCTCACCAGATCGGGATAGTCGCGGATGGCCTCCGATATGGGGCAGAAGATGACCCCGGCTTTTGCCAGCTCCTCGCGGAAGGTGGTGACCACGGAGACCGAATCGAAGACCGCGTCCACCGCCACCTTCGATGCGCCCTCGACACCGGCCAGAACCTCCTGCTCCTTGAGCGGGATGCCGAGCTTCTCGTAGGTCTTGAGGATCTCCGGATCGAGCTCATCGAGGCTCTTGATGGCCTGCTTCTTCGGCGCGGCGTAATAATAAAGGTCCTGAAAGTCCACCGGCGGGTAATGCACCCTGGCCCAGGTGGGCTCTTTCATCTCGAGCCACTTGTGATAGGCGTCCAGGCGCCATTGCAGCATCCATTCGGGCTCGCCCTTCTTTTTCGAGATGAAGCGGATGATGTCCTCGTTCAGGCCCTTGGGGGCCTTGTCCATCTCGACCTCGGTCTCGAAGCCGTATTTGTATTTCTCGCCGAGTTCCTCGACGGTCTTGACGGTGTCCTGATCGGCCATGTGTCCGGTCCTGTTCAAGCGGCGTTTGCACTCATGCGCTCCACCTGTGCCTGCCAGCTGCGCAGGAA
>JALSRN010000061.1 GCA_026984735.1 Sedimenticola sp.
TGTTGGGGCCGCTCTATCTGGGAGTGGGGCTGGGCGAGGAGGGGCGACGCAGTCTGTTCGTCTATCTGGGGTCGCCTTTCTGAAGTCAGGTGGAGGAGAGCGCCGCCCGCTGCGCCTCCATGATCTCACCAATCCCCTTGCGCGCCAAATCCAGCATGGAGTCCATCTCTTGGTTGCTGAAGGGGACGCCCTCGGCGGTGCCCTGGATCTCGATGAAGCCCTGGGATTCGTTCATGACGACGTTCATGTCGGTTTCGGCGCTCGAGTCCTCGGTATAGTCGAGGTCGAGGATGGGGATGCCCTCCCAGATGCCCACCGACACCGCCGCAACCTGGTGGACGAAGGGATCTTCCACCAGCTGTCCGCTCTCCAGGAGGCGGCGAATCGCCAGGGCCAGCGCCACGTAGCCGCCGGAGATGGAGGCGGTGCGCGTGCCGCCGTCGGCCTGGATCACATCGCAGTCGAGGGTGATGGTGCGTTCGCCCAGTTTTTCCAGATCCACCGCGGCGCGCAGAGAGCGGCCGATGAGACGCTGGATCTCCAGCGTGCGGCCTCCCTGGCGTCCGCGGCTCGCCTCGCGCGCCATGCGGCTGACGGTGGAACGGGGCAGCATGCCGTACTCGGCGGTGATCCAGCCGCCGCTGCCCTTCTCCATCCACCGGGGAGTGCGCTCCTCCACCGTGGCGGTGCAAATCACCCGGGTGTCGCCGAAGCTGGTCAACACCGAGCCTTCGGCGTGCTTGGTGTAGCCGGTTTCGAAACGAAGGGGACGCATCTCGTCCGGTGCGCGGCCGCTGGGTCTCATGGAGGGAGTCTCAAAGTGTCTTGTTGATGAGCCGGGTCAAATGGTCGATGGCGGCGAGCAGTTCGCTCTCTTCGTCAAGTGCGTCGAAGCGCGTTCCCATGCCGTAACTGCCCCGGGCCAGCCGCACGCCGACGGCAGTGACGTTGTCGCTCTGCCCGGAGCGGTTTTCCCTGGCGGTGTCGCCAAGGATGCTCAGGGCGTTGCTCAGCGGCAGGGCGTTGTGCAGCACGGTGACCATCTGTTCCTCGTCGAGCTGGTTCCAGAAGCCGTCCGAACAGAGCAGCACGATGTCGCCCTCGTGCAACGGGATGGGCGTACCCACCGTCGGCGTGGCGCCCTGCGCGCTGCCACCGAGGCAACGGGTGATGGCGGAGGGGCTGTACTCCTGATCGCCGCACTCTTTCGGAAGGGTGGCGTTGGCCACTGTGTGGTCCTGCGACACCAGATAGACCTTTTCGTCCCGCACCAGGTAGAAGCGGCTGTCGCCGGCGTGGCACCAATAGCATTCGCCCTCCTGGAGAAGCGCCAGCACCGCGGTGGTGCGCGGGGTGATGGGCGGGGTTTGGTGGATGCCGAAATCGACGATGGCTTGGTGCGCGTTGAGGGCGCACTGCTGAAGGAAATAGTTGGGATTGATGAGCGGCTTGCTTGCCCGTTCCCACATTCTGCGGCAAGTGTCCACCAGGATCTGAGCCGCCACATCGCCGCGGGGATGACCTCCCAATCCGTCGCCCAGCACCAGCAGGCAGCACGCATCCTCTTCCAGGATGGCGTACCTGTCCTGGTTTTCTGGGCGGTCGCCCCGCAGGGAGATGTGGGCGATTTCGGGAATTGCGGATGTCATCGTCGGGCCTGACGTCTCCTCCTGGCCGGTTCCCGGGTGAGTTCCTTCAGAAGAAGCGCGGCCGATTGTATCCGTTTTTGCGGGTCGATTTCCATGGCATGGTCGATGGCCTGGAGGATGTGGCGGGGATAGCGCTTTCCGAAGGCTTCCACCGCCGGCACCATGGTGTCCTTGGCGTGGCGCTCGATCGCCGGGGGCGGAGGGCGGCCTTCGATGCAGGTGCGCATGCTGGCGCCGATGGCGTAGACGTCGCTCCAAGGGCCTACTTTGTTCACTCCGCGGTACTGTTCGATGGGAGAGAAGCCGGGCGTGATCACTTGAGCCTTTTTCTGATCCTTTCCGCTGAGATGGTAGACGGCGCCGAAGTCCAGCAGCAGCGGGCTGCCGCCGGGGCGGATGTGGATGTTGCTCGGCTTGATATCCAGATGAAGGTGCTGGGATTCGTGGACCAGGGCCAGGGCGTCCAGCAGAGGGGGAAAGACGGTCATCAGAAAGCGG
>JALSRN010000062.1 GCA_026984735.1 Sedimenticola sp.
TTCCTGAGACGACCGGGAAGTTCGCGCTACCAAGTGGTGGGGCGGCGAGGGGACGCGGCCATCGGCGGAGAAGATCTGGAAAGATCCGCCGCGGCCCTCAACGCCGGAGTGGAAGCGATGGTGCGGCTGGCTCCCGAGCAGTACCAGTGGACCTATCGTCGCTTCGAGCAACAGCCCGACGGCAGCAATCCCTACCGCCCCACGGAAGGATCCTGAACGCGGCCCTTTCTCTTCGGGAAAGGGCCGGCCGGGCCGGCCTTCAGGCGGCTTCGTGGAGATGAGCCTCCTTCGCCCGCCGCGCCCGCTTCGCCTCTTCGGCGGAGTAGGCCCGACCCGACCAGAGCATCTCGTAGGCGATCTCCTCGTTGCCGTTTTCGCACAGCTCCAGCACCTTTTGGAAGAGAGGCTGGAAGGTTTCGGAACGGTGGGACTGTTCGTGCTCTTCGAAAGAGCGCCAAAAGGTGACGATGAGCGCTTCGCGTCCTTTCAAAGGGCTCTCCACCGCCTGCCCGATGGTGCTGCCCTCGTTGGAGATGTCGCCGCTGTTCAATGCCACGAAACCGCCGATGAATCCGGTGTCGGAGTGGTAGGTCTTGACGTTCTCGCACAGATAGGCGACCCGCTCTTGGAGGTCGTCCACGGTGTATTCGGGTTTGAGGATGACGCGGTTCACGGTCACCACGCCGTTCGGGGGGAAGTTTTCGATCAATGCCGACATGATTCTCTCTCCTTTTTATGGATGTATAGACTGTTCTTATCCATGAGACCGTTTTGCGGCGTGCAAGTTCACCTTCCTGGGAGAGCAGGGCCAGGCTCCAATTTCTCGATTCGTGAGCCCCTTCAAATTTCGAAAGCGGCTTAAGGCGGCCTTAAAGATTCTGCACCAGAATGGTGAGTGGCGACCGTTCTGCCATTCCCTCTCCCTGGGGTCAGGTGAAACGGGCCTGCTGTCCAAGCATATGGCGGGTTCTCTCCCATGGACCCATTGATCCCCGGCTCCGGCCGGGGTTTTTTTTATCTGCCCCGTCTCCAGGGATCACTGAATCCAATCGATCAGATGGTGGAGGAGGTCGTCCGCTTCGTCCTCGCAGATTGTGCGGCCGCTGATGGCGTTGCCGGAAGTGAAGACGGTGGTGGGATCGCCGCTGACCAAGGGGTGCCATTCGGGGAGGGGCTTGCCCTCTGCCAGCAACCGATAAGCGCAGGTGGCCGGCAGCCAATAGGGATCCTCGAGTACCGCAGGGGTGAGGGTGACGCAGTCGGAGACCCGGCGGGAGCGGTTGGCGTAGTCGCGGCAGCGTCCGGTGTGGGGATCCAGCAGGCGACAGTGGACGTTGGTGAAATGGATCTCGCGGGTGTCGGCGTCTTCCAACCGGTGCAGGCAGCACTTGGCGCAGCCGTCGCACAAGGATTCCCACTCTTCGCGGCTCAGCTCGGAGAGCGTTTTGTGGCGCCAGAAATCGGGATCCGGAACATTCATGAACCGATTTTAACCTCTCCGGCATTCCATTGTTATGCACAGGGCTCCAGCAACGAGGAAAAAAGTTTGCAATTAGCCTTTCCTTTGAAAGAAGAATGAAAGATTAGTTCTGTAAGTTGATGATTAAAAAATAAAATTAAAAAATTGTCCAAAATTTAATCAATTTGAGGCTCGTAGCACCAGAAAAGGCACTGTCGTTGCTGTGCGCATCTTTTCCACAAAGTTATCCACAAGAAGTGTGAATAAACGGGTTCCTCGTTGGAATCAATTCGGTCGATGGAACAGGCGAGTGGCGAGCTGGTCGATCCGTTTCAGAAGCGGCAGCAACCGGGCCGCCTTTTCGGGGGTTTCCCGCCATGCCACCTGGGCAGCCGGAGTGGTTTCGCAAGGGTGGGGAAGGCGGCCCCCCGTGTCCGCGAGTTTGCGAATGGCGGGCAGGAACACCCACTGCAGCCACTGGTGGAAGGAGAGACGGTCGGCATGGAAAGGGACGTTGCTTTGCAGCAGTTTCGGCGGAGGAGCGCTCTCTTGCCACCAGTCGAGTTCGCGCAACAGCCGCTCCAATTGGTGTAAGGTATCCAACAGTTCACCAACGTCGTCGGCCATTTCGGATGCAGCGTGCGAATCGAGCTTCAGGTGGCTGTGGCCGCGGCGCGGCCATCGCGGATGGCGGTTCGGCCAGTGTACACCAGCGGACCGCTGCTTCGGCATCCGCCGCGGCCGGCCGGCCGAAAGGAATCAGCAGTCGCCAGGTGCCTTTCGGTTGGATCACCGTGGCCGCCGAAGGTGGCGCCGTCTGCCGGGTCTGGCTCGCCGAATGTCCTCCTCCGCCGCGAGAGGCCGAGAATTCTTGCAGCCGGGCGGCGGCCGACGATCTCGCCGCCTGGCTGTGGGGAGAGAAGGAGTGGCCACGCGGCCATCCCCTTCGGCCCCAGGGATCGCCGTTCCAGCAGCGCGTCTGGAATGCGCTGCTCCAGATTCCGGCAGGTTCCCAAGTCACCTATGGCGAGCTGGCCAAAAGGCTCGGAACGGCGCCCCGGGCCGTGGGAGGCGCTTGCCGGGCCAATCCCATTCCATTGCTCATTCCCTGCCACCGGGTGGTGGCGGCGCAGGGATTGGGCGGGTTCGCCGGGCGGCGCGAGGGAAGGTGGGTGGCGTTCAAGCAGTGGCTGCTGACGCATGAGTGACCTGGAAGACATCGAAGCCTTCGCCGACGCGCTCTGGTTGGAGCGGGGCTTGTCCCCCAACTCCCTGGCCGCCTACCAGTCGGATCTGCGCCATGCCGCGCGCTGGTTCCGGGAGCACGAAGGAACGACGCTGCGACGGGTTAACCGAAAACAGCTCCAGGCCTATCTCGCCCATCTGTCGCGTTCGGGAGCCAGTGTTCGCACCACCGCCCGACGTCTCTCGTCGTTACGGCAGTTTTATCTGCATGCCTTGCGGGAGGGGTGGACGCGGCAGGATCCCACCCGGCAGGTGGCTTCGCCGAAGCTGGGCCGGCCTCTGCCCAAAAGCCTCACCGAGGCCGAAGTGGAAGCGCTGCTGGCCGCCCCCGACCTGGAAACGGCCGAGGGACTGCGGGACCGTGCCATGCTGGAGCTGCTCTACGCCACGGGGCTTCGGGTCTCCGAGCTGGTGGGGTTGCGTCCGGAACAGGTGAGCCTCGCCCAGGGCGTGGTGAGGGTAGTGGGTAAAGGAGGCAAGGAGCGGATGGTGCCGCTGGGAGACGAGGCCCAACGCTGGTTGGAACGCTTCCTGAGCAGCGGGCGCCAGGAGCTGCTCGGCGAGCGCTCCAGCGACGCGCTCTTTCCTACGCGCCGGGGTGGCGGTATGACGCGGCAGGCCTTCTGGTACCGCATCCGCAAACATGCCCGCACGGCCGGCATCCGCTGCGCCCTTTCTCCCCACACTCTGCGACACGCCTTCGCCACCCACTTGGTCAACCACGGCGCCGACCTGCGGGTGGTGCAACTGCTGTTGGGACACAGCAATCTTTCCACCACCCAGATCTATACCCATGTGGCGAGGGCGCGCCTCAAGGCGCTGCATGCCGCCCACCATCCAAGAGGCTGAATTGTGGTCTGGAGCAGGAAAATCGCTGGCGTGCCGGATACAATGACGATGGTTGTCGCTTTCCGTTTCCCTGGCGCCGGTGGCCCATGAAGAACTCCTTGCAACGAGACAGAAGGTCCGCTCTGGCGATGCCGCTGGAAGTGGCTTGCTGCAGCGACGTGGGGCTGGTACGCAAAACCAACGAGGATTATCTGCGTGTGCTGCCCGAACAGGGCATCGTGGCGCTGGCGGACGGCATGGGTGGCCATCTCGCCGGCGAGGTGGCCTCGGAAGTGGCGGTGGAAGTGGCGGTGGAGGAGCTGCACCACGCCCAGCGTTTTCTCGAGATGGACGCGGTACAGGCGCTCCTGTCGCTGGGCCAGGCGGTGGAGAGGGCCAATGCTTCGGTCTACATGCTGGCGCAGAAGCGTCCTGAGTTGAGGGGCATGGGAACCACTTTGGTGCTGGCGCTGTTCCACGCCGGCCGGGTCTTCTATGCCCATGTAGGGGATTCACGGCTTTATCTTTTTCGCAACGGGCGCCTGGTGCAGCTCACGCGGGATCATTCCCTTATTCAGGAAGTGGTGGATCACGGCATCTACCCCAACCGGGGAGAGGCGCGAGAGGCGGGGGTGGGGGAAAACGTGCTCACCCGCAGCCTGGGGTTCGATCTGAGTCTCAACGTGGATGTGGACGAAGTCCCGGTTCGCCCGGGAGATCTGTTCCTCTTTTGCAGTGACGGTCTCAGTGCGCCTCTCTCGGCAAAGCAGATCGAGAACCTGATCGGTGCTCCCCAACTTTCGCTAGAGTCCAAGGTGAAAGCGCTGGTGCGCAGTGCCAAGGACGCGGGAAGCACCGACAACATTTCCGTGGTGATCGCTCGGCCGCTTTGACCGGGAGGTTTCAGGAGAAGGCGCCGAGGAAGGATTCCACCTCTTCCCCGTGGACCTCTTTCACCGATTCCAGATTTTCCGCCGAGATGTTCAGCTTGCGAAAGGCGGGTAGTTGTTCCCACTCATCGCTATTTTCCAGTCGTGGTGTCGCTTCGCCGTTGCTCGCGAAACGGCGTCCAACGATGAGCAGATCGTGGAGGTTCAGTTCGTCGGAAGGAGATCTCTCTTCGATATTCTGCAGCTCAATGGCTTGGCTGATGCCCGACGGGAAGCCCCAGTTTTCCACGATGGCGGCGCCGACACCTGGACTCCATCCCGCCACGGCCTGAGGCTCCGCCAGTTCCGGAAACTCTTCCGCGCGGGTGAGCAGATAGACCTCGCCCACGTTGTGCAACAGGCCGGTGAGCATGGCGTCGTCCCGCGAAGGGGTGGCGGGTCCACTGAGCCTCCCTGCCATGGCATAGGCCCAGGCGGCGGTGGTGACCGCCTGGGAGTGCAGTCGGGACAACCTTTCGTAAAGGGGGGAGGTGCGGGGAATGTCGAATGCCTCCCTGGCGGCGAGAGAAACTGCGGCGTTGCGGACCGTCTGCACTCCCAAACGGGAGACCGCTACCGTCACGTCGGTCACTTCGATACCGGAGCGGTTGAGCAGGGCGGAGTTGGCCATCCGCAAAACGCGAACGCAAAGGTCGGGCGCGGCGGTCACCACCTGGGCAAGATCGGCCATCGAGAGATCCGGATCCTCAAGCCGTGAGAGAATGCGCGCATAGACGTCGGGAAAAGCCGGCAGTTCGATCTCCCCCCGGTTCAGGTGGTTGGCGAAATCTTGCAAAAAGGTGTAATGAATGTCTTTGGTGTTTGCGTGTGTTTGGGGCATGAGTAGTCTCCCTGACTGAATCGGGATTGCTATAGGTTTTCGTTCAGAGGGTTCGGCAGTCGGGGGGATTTCTTAATCAGGAGAGAAGCGTCCGGAGCCGGTAGAGCAGTTCCAGCGCCTGCAGCGGGGTGGTCTGGTCGGGATCGACCGACTCCAACAGCTCCAAGGCGGGATGCGGCGATGACGGCGCCTCTTGCCCCAGCGGCAGCGCCATTTGCGGCGTCTCTTGCGTGGCATGGCGGTGAGCGCCCTGTTCCAGCTCTTGCAGGCGCCGCCGGGCCAGGGCGATCACCTTGGGGGGCACGCCGGCCAGCGCTGCCACCTGCAGGCCGTAGCTCTGGTTGGCCGGCCCCTCTTTCACCTTGTGCAGAAAGACGATACCGTCGCCGTGCTCCACTGCGTCGAGATGGACGTTGTCCACCCCCTCGTGCTCCTCTGGCAGGGTGGTAAGCTCGAAATAGTGGGTGGCGAAGAGGGTGCGGGCGCGGATGCGGGTGGCCAGCTCCACGGCGCAGGCCCAGGCCAGAGAGAGGCCGTCGAAGGTGCTGGTGCCACGGCCAATCTCGTCCATGAGCACCAGCGAGCGTTCGGTGGCGTTGTGCAGGATATTGGCGGTCTCTTCCATCTCCACCATGAAGGTGGAGCGGCCGCCGGCCAAATCGTCGGAGGCGCCGATGCGCGAGAAGATGCGGTCCACTGGCCCGATCACCGCCCGTTCCGCGGGCACGAAGCTGCCGGCGCAGGCGAGGATGACGATAAGGGCGCACTGGCGCATGTAGGTGGATTTGCCCCCCATGTTGGGGCCGGTGACGATCAGCATGCGCCGCCGGTCGTCGAAGTGGAGGTCGTTGGGCACGAAAGGGTTTTCGAGGCTTCGTTCCACCACCGGATGGCGTCCCCCTTCGATGTGGAGGCCGGGGTCGTCCACCAGCTGCGGCCGGCGGAAGTCGAGAGCCAGGGCGCGCTCTGCCAGGTTGGCCAGCACGTCCAGCTCGGCCAGGGCCGAGGCGCACCGCTGAAGCGCCGCAATGGAGGGCCGCAGCCGCTCCAGCAGCTCTTCGTAGAGGCGCTTCTCCCTCGCCAGAGCCCGCTCCCGGGCGGAGAGCACCTGGTCTTCGAACTTCTTCAACTCCGGAGTGATGTAGCGCTCCACCGCCTTCAGGGTCTGGCGCCGCACATAGTCGGCGGGCAGCCCGTCGGCGTGGCTGCGCCCCACTTCGATGTAATAGCCGTGCACGCGGTTGTAGGCCACCTTGAGGGTGGCGATGCCGGTACGTTCGCGCTCCCGCGCCTCGAGCTCCAGCAGAAAGCGGTCGGCGTTCTGGGACAGGTTGCGCAGCTCGTCCAGCTCCTCGTCCCACCCTTCGGCCAAAACCCCGCCGTCGCGAATGAGCATGGGCGGGTTTTCACGGATGGCGCGCCGCAGCAGTTCCACCGTTTCGGGGTGTTCTGCCGCCTGCCCGGCCAGTTCGCGCAGGCGGGGGGCGTCGAAAGGGCGCAGCAGCGACTGGAGCTGGGGCAGCAGGGCGAGCGAGTCGCGCAAAGTGGCCAGGTCGCGCGGCCGCGCGGTTCCCAGAGCCACCCGCGAGAGGATGCGTTCGATGTCGCCGATTCCCCCCAGCAGCCGCCGGAACTCTTCCAGGTCGCACCAGGCGGTGAACGCCTCGATGGCGTCGTGGCGGCCGGCGAGAACGGCGCGATCCCGCAGGGGACGGTTGATCCAGCGCGCCAAGAGGCGGCTGCCCATGGCGGTGGCGGTCCGGTCCATCAACCCCACCAACGAGTGGCGTCTCTGCCTCGAGTGAGCGCGGTCGATCTCCAGGTTTCGGCGGGTGGCGGCGTCGATCACCAGCGCCTCGTCGTGGCGCTCCACTCCCAGCCCGGTGAGATGGGACAGGGCGCTGCGCTGGGTCTCCTGCACGTACTGCAGCAGGGCGCCGGCGGCGCGGACGGCCCGCTCCATCTCTTCGCAGCCGAAGCCGGCGAGGTCGCGAGTGCCGAACTGCTCGGTCAGCAGCCGGCGCGCGGTCTCCAGGTCGAAATGCCAGCCGGGGCGGCGGGTGAGGTGGAGCCCGCTCCGTTCGAGGAAGGGGGGGATCTCCTCTTCGGGCACCAGCAGTTCGGCGGGTTGCAGCCGCTCCAGCTCTCCAAGCAGGGTTTCGCGCTCCCGGGGCTCCTGCACGCGGAAGCGTCCGCCGGCCAAGTCCAAGGTGGCCAGCCCCCAACCTTCCGCTTCGGAAAAGAGGGCGGCGAGCAGATTGTCGCGCCGCTCCTCCAACAGGGCCTCGTCGGTGACGGTGCCCGGCGTGACGATGCGCACCACTTTGCGCTCCACCGGCCCCTTGGATTTGGCCGGGTCGCCGATCTGTTCGCAGATGGCCACCGACTCGCCCTGGCGGAGCAAACGGCCGAGATAGTTCTCCACCGCGTGCACCGGCACGCCCGCCATGGGAATGGGCTCGCCCGCCGACTTGCCGCGGCTGGTGAGGGTGATGTCGAGCAGGCCCGCCGCCCGCTCGGCGTCTTCATAAAAGAGCTCGTAGAAATCTCCCATGCGGTAGAAGAGCAGCATGTGCGGGTACTCCGCTTTGATGCGAAGGTACTGCTGCATCATGGGAGTGTGGGAATTGCGGCTCGATGGCATGGAGTATGTCCGCAGGCTGGATTCAGAGGGGGTGGCGGCCTTGGCGGTGGCTTTCGGCAAGGGGCGCGTCGCGGAGGTTATTGGAAATCGTAGTATTTCTCCACGTCTTCGAGGATCTTCCAGGTGCATTTGAGCCCGGCGGGAAAGGTGATGAGGTCGCCGCGGCCGAACTCCATGGGCTCGCCTCCCTCGGGGGTGACGATGAAGCGTCCCTTGAGGATGTAGCAGGTCTCCTGGCGGGTGTAGGTCCAGGGAAAGGTGGATTTCTCCTTGCGCCAGATTCCCCAGTTCTCCACGCCCAGCACTTCCAGTTTCATCGGAGAGGGGTTACGCTCTACCCGGATTTGGACGTCGCTCATGTCGACTCCTCGACGACGATGGGAAAGCCAGGATTCTAATGCAAGAACAGGTGCTGCAACAGCTTGCCCGGGATACCGGCCGCCTGCTGCTGAGCCGGGGGCTGCGGCTTGTCACGGCCGAGTCCTGCACGGGGGGGTGGATCGCCAAGGTGATGACCGACATTCCCGGTTCCAGCCAGTGGTTCGAACGGGGATTCGTCACCTATACCAACGAGGCCAAGATGGAGCTCCTGGAGGTGGAGCGGGAGTTGTTCGAACGGCATGGCGCGGTGAGCCTGCCGGTGGCGATGGAGATGGCCACGGGGGCCCTTCGCCACAGCCGCGCCGACGTGGCGGTCTCGGTGAGCGGCATCGCCGGACCGGGGGGCGGCAGCCGGACCAAGCCGGTGGG
>JALSRN010000063.1 GCA_026984735.1 Sedimenticola sp.
CGTCGGTTTCGATGGTCTGGCCGTTCACTTCGTAAGGCATGCTGCACCTCCTGTGGGAAATTCAGAACGCCGCGGGATTTTACACCGAAATTTTCCCCCGGTTTTTCCGGGGCGGTGGAGGGTTTTTCCCCGGCCGGCGGGCTCAGTCGGCCGCAAGGTGCTGGATCCCTTTCATGGGCAGGAAGAGGCCGCAGCCGAGATGGCGGTGGCCGCCCACCCCCTCTTCCTGGAGCCGCAGAGAGTCGGTGGGCGAGAGGTCGGCCAGCATCAGGCTGCGGGTGACGAGGGGACCGTCGGGAGTGGCGATCTCCGTGGTCTTGCCGCAGAGCGCCTTCTTGACGTGGATTCGGCGCTCTTTCAGTTCGGCGGCGATGCGTCGCAGAAAACGGTTCTCGTCCTCCGCCTCTCCCTCGCCCATGCGCATGTGGCGCGCGTAGAGGGTGGGGTGGCTGAACAGCGGCTTCTCGCGCGCTTTGCCCAGGGTGAGGGAGTAGCCGTCGAGGTCCAGGCGCGCGCCGCTCAGCCGCTGGGCGATGGCGCCGGCCCGCGGACGGGGAACGCGCAGGTGCATACGGGCCCGGCGCGAAGGGATCAGGTGTTGCCCCAGCGCTGGATCGGGACGCTCCCAGCCGTTCTGAGAGCCGGCGAGATGGATCTCATGGATGCCGATGCCCGACTCCACGAGATCCGGCAGCTCTGCCGCCAGGGCCCGATAGAGCGCGTACAGATGATCCACCGGCAGCATGCGGCTGGTGAAGGTGAAGGCGAGGTCCACCACCTTCTCCGACTGCTCGGGGAGTTCGCTGCCCTCCTGTTCCTCTTCCCACAACATGGTCACTCCTCCGGCAACCGCGCCTGCAGCTCCTCCCGGTCGAACCACCAGTCGTCCTGCACCAGCACGTCCACGATGTTGCGCAGGCGCACCAGGAACTTGTCGGGCTGGTTCAGCTCCAGCTTGTCGATCCAGTAATCGAACTGTTGCTGACTTTCCACGCCGCTGTGGCGGCGGGCCACGTTGCCCAGCATCTGCTGGGTGAAGAAGAGAAGGTTTTCCCGTTCGTCTCCCTGGGCGCGCAGATCGGCGACGAAGGCCGCAGTGGCGGCGGCCACCGCGGCGCCGTCGGCGTCGGGGGGCGTGTCGTCGATGAAGTGCTGCAGCAGGGTGAGGGTCACCTGCGGTTCGACGGGATAGGTGACCGCCAGCCAGATGCCCTGCCCGAGGGCGGCCAGCGAACCGGGTTGGTCGGCCAGGTAGAGCGCCTCGCAGGCTTCGGCCGCCTGTTGCCACTGCTCGTTGGCCACGAAATGGTCCAGCGCGGCGCGCGCCAGCGGCCACGCCTCTTCACCCCGCTCCAGCAGGGCCAGGTTGCGCGCCATCTCCAGCGCCAGAACATGGCGCTCGGGGTCCGTTTCGGCGAGGGCGTCGCGGCGCCGGCGCAGCTCCACCAGCTCTCCCTCCAGACGCGCCTTTTCGGCCGCCTCCTCCGCCGGAGAGACCGGCGCCACGTCGGGGTTCTGTCCCGGATCCAGAAAATCCATGGCGCTACACCCGGCCGCAGAAGGCGGCCTCGATGCGGTCCTCCCAGTCTTCCGGCGTGTCGGGAAACTCCGGCTTCACGTCGGTCTTGAGAAAGCGTTCGCCGTGACGGGCGTATTCGCGGACCAGCTCCAGCAACTCTTCGAAGCTCTCCAGCTCATAGTTCGAGACCAGAATGTTGCTCAAGGCCAGGGGTTCGTCGTTCATCGTCTTCGTGCTCCAGCTCGGGGCTCGTGCCTCAAGATTATGAGGGTCATTTGATTCAGATCAACACCTTTCGTATGGCGGTTGACAGGGGCGTGGCCCCTTGTCTAGGATCAGCCGCTAATTTTTTGCAGGATGAGTATACGCTAAACTACTGATCCTGCGATCTCGACAAAAAAGCGCTTTGCGGTCAACGGTTTACGTTGTGCAGGGCGGAGCTTCCTTGGCCAAGGTTTCCGAAACCTATCCCAATGGGGATAGATTGCGGGGAGAAAAATACCCCGGATGGCGGAGTGTAACCGCGGGGTTGCTCGGCTAGAGTTAGCAGCTGCTGGCGAAGCTGCGGGCCCCGGCCGGACGGACGGCGGATTCCGCTTTCGTCAATGAGGAGTGACAACAGTTTCGGGCCGGCCCCTGCGGGCTCAGGGAACCGGCACTCGAGAGCACCGTATTTCACGATCTAGTCAGGAGACTTCAAAATGGCGATCGAAAAACACCATACCCCCATGATTGACCAGCTCGAGGACGGTCCTTGGCCGAGCTTCATCAAGGGCATCAAGCGCCTGCGCGACGAGCACCCCAGCGAGCGCATCAATGCCATGGCCAACGACCTGCTGGGTCAGCTGGAGACTTCCTACGAAACCCGTCTCGGCTATTGGAAAGGCGGCACCATCACCGTCTTCGGCTATGGCGGCGGCATCATTCCCCGCTTCAGCGAGCTGAAGGACGAGGAGGGCAACCCCCGCTTTCCCAAGTCTTCCGAATTCCACACCATGCGCATCCAGCCTCCTCCGGGCTTCTTCTACACCACCGACATTCTGCGCAAGATCATCGACATCGACGAGCGCCACGGTTCCGGCGTGATCTGCATGCACGGCCAGACCGGCAACCTGATGCTGGTGGGCATGTCTTCCGACGCCGTGCAACCCTGCTTCGACGAGATGAACGAACTGGGCTTCGACCTCGGTGGTGCCGGCCCTTGCGTGCGCACCGGCATGTCCTGCGTTGGGGCCGCCCGTTGCGAGCACTCCAACATCGACGAGCACGCGGTGATGCGCACCCTGCTGAACAACTTCCAGGACGACATGCACCGTCCGGCGCTGCCCTACAAGTTCAAGTTCAAGGTGAGCGGTTGCGCCAACGACTGCACCAACTCCATCCAGCGCGCCGACATGGCCATCATCGGCACCTGGCGCGACGACATGAAGGTCGATCAGGAAGAGGTCAAGGCCTTCGTCGAGAAGAAGGGTCGCAAGTACGTGATCGACAACGTCATCACCCGCTGCCCCACCAACGCCCTCACGCTGCATGACGACGACACCCTCGAGGTGAACAACAAGGACTGCGTGCGCTGCATGCACTGCATCAACGTCATGACCAAGGCGCTTTCTCCGGGAGACGACAAGGGCTGCACCATCCTCATCGGCGGCAAGCGCACCCTGAAGATCGGCGACTTGTTCGGTACCGTGCTGGTGCCCTTCATGAAGGTCGAGACCGAAGAAGACCGTGAGAAGCTGGTGGAGCTGGCCGAGGAGATCATCGACTTCTTCGCCGAGAACGCGCTTGAGCACGAGCGCACCGGCGAGATGATCGAGCGCATCGGCCTGGCCAACTTCCTCGAGGGCATCGGCGTGGACGTCGATCCCAACATGGTGGAGCGTCCGCGCACTTCCAGCTACGTCCGCATGGACGGCTGGGACGAGGAGGCCGCCAAGTGGGAAGAGCGCAAGAAGGCCGCGGCCAGCTGATTCCCGGCTCCAACCCCTGATCTGCCGGCCGCGGCCTTGCGCTGCGGCCGGTCAAGGACACAGACGAATTTCAGAATTTTAGGAGGTACGCATGTCCGATCAACCTCGCATGCCCATTGAGTCCGGCACCCCGGACCATTTCCAGTACATGCATCCCACGCTGCGCAAGAACTACGGCCAGTGGGCCTACCACGACCGTCCGCGTCCCGGCGTGCTGCACCATGTCTCCAAGAACGGCGACGAGGTTTGGACGGTGAAAGCGGGTTCTCCCCGCCAGCTGGACATCCTGACGCTGCGCGAGATCTGCGACATCGCCGACGAATTCTGCGACGGCTATCTGCGCTTCACCATGCGCGGCAACATGGAGTTCATGACCACCGACGCTTCCAAGGTGGACGCCCTCATCGAACGCCTGGAGAGCTCCGGCTTCCCCGTGGGCGGCACCGGCAACTCGGTGACCATGCTCTCCCACACCCAGGGTTGGTTCCATTGCGACATCCCCGGCACCGACGCCTCGGGCGTGGTGAAGGCGATGATGGACGAGCTCTACGAAGAGTTCAAAAACGAGGAGATGCCCAACCGGGTGCACATCACCACCTCCTGCTGCCAGATCAACTGCGGCGGCCAGGGCGACATCGCCATCAACGTGCAGCACACCAAGCCGCCGAAGATCAACCACGATCTGGTGGCCAACGCCTGCGAACGTCCGGCAGTGGTGGCCCGTTGCCCGGTGGCGGCCATCCGCCCCGCCATGGTGAACGGCAAGCCCACCCTGGAGGTGGACGAGAAGAAGTGCGTCTGCTGCGGCGCCTGCTTCCCGCCCTGCCCGCCGATGCAGATCAACGACGCCGAATACACCCGGTTGTCGATCTGGGTGGGCGGCAAGCACTCCAACGCCCGTTCCAAGCCCATGTTCCACAAGCTGGTGGCTTCCAACATCCCCAACAACGCGCCCCGCTGGCCGGAAGTGGCGGCCATCGTCAAGAAGATCCTCCGCGCCTACAAAGAGAACGCCAAGGAGTGGGAGCGCATGGGCGAGTGGGTCGAGCGCATCGGCTGGAAGCGGTTCTTCGAGCTCACCGATCTGCCGTTCACCAAGTATCACATCGACAACTGGCGCGGCAGCCGCAACAACCTGAACCAGTCTGCGCACATCCGCTTCTGATCGGATAGGGAGTCACACAGGTCATGAAATTCGCGATTCAGGTAAACGAAGGCCCCTACCAGCATCAGGCCTCCGACTCCGCCTACCACTTCACCAAGGCGGCGCTGGAGAAGGGGCACGAGTGTTTTCGTGTCTTCTTCTACCACGACGGCGTGCTCAACGGCACCCGTCTGACCACACCGCCCCAGGACGATCGCAACATCGTCAACAACTGGGTGGAGCTGGCCGAGAAGTACGACCTCGACTTGGTGGTCTGCGTGGCCGCGGCCCAGCGCCGCGGCATCGTGGACGAGGGCGAGGCCGAGCGCAACGGAAAGGATGCCACCAACATCGCTCCCCGTTTCCGAATCTCCGGGCTCGGGCAGCTGATCGAGGCGGCGATCCAGTGCGACAAGCTGGTCGTGTTCGGCGATTAAGGAGGGTTGACCATGTCCGACAAGAAACAGTTCATGTTCCTCAATCGCCGTGCGCCCTACGGCACCATCTATGCCTGGGAATCCCTGGAGGTGGTGCTCATCGCGGCGGCCTTCGAACAGGCGGTGAGCCTCGCCTTCATCGACGACGGCGTCTATCAGCTCGTGACCGGGCAGGATACCACCGGCATCGGCATGAAGAACTTCTCGCCCACCTACAAGACCCTCGGCGACTACGAGGTGCGTCACATGTACGTGGACAAGGAGTCGCTGGAGGCGCGCGGCCTGACCGCGGACGACCTGGTGGTGGTTCCCTGGGAAGACTGGGAGACCGAAGAGACGGTGGACAACATCGTGGAAGTGGTGGACTCCGATCAGCTCGCCGAGCTCATCGAACAGTCCGACGTGGTATTCAGCTTCTGAGGAGAGAAAGATGAGCGATCTGCACACCGTGAACAAATCTCCGTTCGAGAAGAACTCCCTGGATACCTGCCTGCGGCTGTCCAAGGCCGGCTCTTCGATCCTGCTTTACGAAGACGGTGTCTATGCCGCCCTGGCGGGCACCGCCGCTTCCGGCAAGATCGCCGGGGCCCTGGCGGACCGCAAGGTGTATGTGCTGGAGCCCGACTATCGTGCCCGCGGCCTGAAGAGCGACCGTCTCATCGAGGGTGTGGAGATGGTGGACTACGCCGGTTTCGTGGACCTGGTGGAGAGCTGCGACAAGGTCCAGGCGTGGGTCTGAGGCCGTATGAACGACTCTTTAATTTCAACTGATTAGCTAGGAGAGAGAAAGATGCCTATCGAAGTGAATGGTAAGACCCTGGAGACCGACGAGGAAGGTTACCTGGTGAATCTGGACGACTGGGAGCCCGCCGTGGCCGAGGCCATGGCCAAGGAAGACGACCTGGAGCTCACCGACGAGCATTGGGAGATCATCAACTTCCTGCGCGAGTACTACGAGGAGTACCAGATCGCTCCCGCCGTGCGCGTGCTCACCAAGGCCGTGGGCAAGCGTCTGGGCAAGGAGAAGGGCAACAGCAAGTACCTGTACGGTCTCTTCCCCTACGGTCCCGGCAAGCAGGCCTGCCGCTATGCCGGCCTTCCCAAGCCCACCGGTTGCGTCTGACCGTTTGTGCGTGACGTCGGGAAGGCGTCGACGACGCCTTCCCGGTTCCTTGAACTCTGAAAGGGTTTTCGAAACATGTCGTTTCTGACCGTTCTCGTTGCTGCGCTCTTCTATCTGGCCGCGGTGATCTTCGTTACCGGGGTGGTCTACCGCATCTGGCTCTATGCCAAGGTTCCGGCACCGCTGAGGATCGCCACCACGCCCGCGCCCGTGACCAAGGGCGGCGTGGTGCTGCGGATGTTTCGTGAAGTGGCCTTTTTCGAAAGCCTTTTCAAGAGCAACAAGCTGCTCTGGATTCTGGCGGCGCTGTTTCACTACGGTTTGGCGCTGGTGCTCTTCCGTCACCTGCGCTATTTCCTCGATCCAGTGCCCATGGTGGTGGAGCTGGCCCAGCCCTTCGGCAAATATGCGGCCTTCGCCATGATTTTGGGGCTGTTGGGCCTGTGGGCGCGGCGCTTCGTCATCGACCGGGTGCGCTACATCACCTCGCCGTCGGACCATCTGATGCTGGGGCTGCTGGTGCTCATCGGCCTCAGTGGAGCGCTCACCACCTTCGTGGCGCACACCGACATCGTGGCGCTGAAGGATTTCGCCCGCGGGCTCCTCACTTTCGACCTCAAGCCCCTGCCGGGCGATCCGCTGCTGGTGATCCACCTCACCCTGGTGGCGGTGCTGATGATCGTCTTCCCATATAGCAAGCTGCTGCATGGCGTGGGCGTCTTTTTCAGCCCCACCCGCAACATGGTGGACAACCCCAGAGAGCAGCGCCATCTGGCCCCCTGGGCGCGCAAGCTGGAAGAAGAGAAGTCCTGACAACCGAATCAACCGAGGCGATAGGTCCCGCTCATGGCTAAAGCGAATTTCGAAGTTCCCGAAATCACCGGCGTCACCGAGGTGCCCGCCGTTCAGCCGGATACCATGGCGCATCTGGAAACCTTCCGCGCCAAGCCCGAGTTCATGGAAGCGCTCGGCTTTCCCGGCGAGATGCCCGAGGACTGGAAGGAAAAGGCCATCGAGGCCATGGGCGACTTGCTCAAGAAGTACCGCTCACTGCAGGTGTTCCTCGACGCCTGCGTGAAGTGCGGAGCCTGCACCGACAAGTGCCACTACTTCCTGGGCACCGCCGACCCCAAGAACATGCCGGTGGCGCGCCAGGATCTGTTGCGCAAGGTGTACCGGCGCTATTTCACCCTGGCCGGCAAGTTCTTTCCCAAGCTGGTGGGGGCCGTGGATCTCACCGAAGAGGTGCTGCACGACTGGTACAACTACTACCACCAGTGCTCCCAGTGCCGCCGCTGCTCGGTGTTCTGCCCCTACGGGATCGACACCGCCGAGATCTCCATGGCGGCGCGCGAGATCATGGACCGCATCGGCGTGGGCGATAAATACAGCAACGAAATCATTGGCAAGGTGTTCCGCATCGGCAACAACCTGGGGTTGCCGGAACCCGCCCTGGCCGATACCTTGGAAGGGCTGGAAGAGGACGTCTACGACGACACCGGCGTCAGAGTGCGTTATCCGCTGGACGAAAAGGGCGCCGAGATCCTGTTGGTGACGCCTTCCGCCGACTTTTTCGCCGAGCCCCACGTGGACGGGCTCATGGGGTACGGCAAGGTGTTCCACGAGTTGGGGGTGAGCTGGACGCTGAGCTCCTACGCCTCGGAAGCGGCCAACTTCGGCATGTTCATCGGCTCCTACGAGAACATGCGCAAGGTCTCTCTGCGCATTCGCAAGGCGGCCCTCGATCTGGGCGTCAAGCGAATCGTGTTCGGCGAGTGCGGCCACGCCTGGCGCGTCGCCTACGCCTTCCTCAACACCCTCGCCGGTCCCTTCGATTTCCTCGATCCCAACTATCCCGTGCCCCAGCACATCTGCGAGTTCACCTGGGAGGCGATCCAGGCCGGTAAACTCAATCTCGACCCCTCGGCCAACGACGACATGGTGGTCACCTTCCACGACTCTTGCAACGTGGCCCGCGCCACCCGCATGGGCGACAAGCCGGGGGGTCAGTTCGAGATTCCGCGCAACGTCATCAAGGCGGTCTGCAACAATTATGTGGACATGCCCCACGGCACCATCAAAGAGGCCACTTTCTGCTGCGGCGGTGGCGGCGGCCTGCTCACCGACGATCTCATGGAGCTGCGGGTCAAGGGCGCCAAGCCGCGGATGGATGCGCTCAAGTCGGTGACGGAGGAGTACGGCGTGACCCACATGGCGGCCATCTGCGCCATCTGCAAGTCGCAGTTCACCAAGGTGATTCCGTATTACGGTTTCGACATGGACCAGATCGTGAGCGTTCACCAGCTGGTCTCCAACGCCATCATTCTCACCGGAGAGGGAGAAGGTGGCGAGGAAGAGGAAGAATCCGCGGAGGATGCCGCCTGATCCGGGCGCGCCCCGCCACAAGACAAACATCCCGCAAGGGCAACAGTTCAACTGGTATGGAGAGTGACCATGGCAACTCCTAGCGAAGAAATGAACAAGAGCCGCACTTGGCGTCGTTTCGAGGACGGAAAAAACACTTGGGACGACTGGACCGAGGACGTCTTCAACTACGACACCTCTTACAAGTGCCCCACCTACGTGCACGAAACGCCTCCCTGCCAGGGCAGCTGTCCCTCCGGTCACGACGTGCGCGGCTGGCTCTCCATCGTTCGCGGCATCGAGAAGCCGGCGCCGGACACCGACTGGCACGAGTACGCCTTCCGCCGCGCCGTGGAGGCCAACCCTTTCCCCTCCATGATGGGTCGCGTCTGTCCCGCCCCTTGCGAGGACGGCTGCAACCGCAACGAGGTGGAGGATCACGTCGGCATCAACTCCATCGAACAGTTCATCGGCGACACCGCCCTGGAGAACGGCTACAGGTTCGAGGCCGGCCCCGACACCGGCAAGAAGGTGGCCATCATCGGCGGAGGCCCCGGCGGCATGGCGGCGGCCTACCAGCTGCGGCTCATGGGCCATGGCGCCACCGTCTATGAAGCGCAGCCCGAGCTGGGCGGCATGATGCGTTACGGCATCCCCAACTATCGCGTGCCCCGCGACAAGCTGGCGGCCGAGATTCAGCGCATCGTGGACATGGGCGTGGAGGTGCACACCAACACCCGCGTGGGCAAGGACGTCACTGTAGAGGAGCTGGAGAAGAACTACGACGCCATCATCTGGGCCATCGGCTGCTGGACCGGCCGCGATCTGCCCGTGCCCGGTTGGGAAGGCACCCCCAACTGCGTCACCGGCGTCGCTTTCCTCAAGGCCTTCAACGAGGGCCGCATGAAGGTCACCGGCAAGAAGGTGGTCTGCGTGGGCGGCGGCGACACCTCCATCGACGTGGTCTCGGTGGCGCGCCGCATCGGCACCAGCGCCAAGCTGGAAGGCAATCCCGAGGATGTCATCCACGACGACTCCATGAGCCACGACGACGCCCTGGCCGAGAGCCGCGAGCCGGTGGACGCCACCCTCACCTCGCTCTTCAAGCGGGGCAAGATGATGGCTTCCGAGCATGAGATCGAAGATGCCTTGAAAGAGGGCGTCACCATCCTCGACGGCGTCATGCCGCTGGAGGTGATCAAGGGCGAAGACGGTCGCGCCACCGGCCTCAAGGTGTGCGACTGCGAAATGGAGGGCAACACGCCCAAGCCCATCGAGGGAACCGAGCGGGTGCTCGAGGCCGATCTCATCGTCGCCGCCATCGGTCAGGGCGGGGATCTCCAGGGCCTGGAGAGCTTCGACAACGGTCGCGGCCTGATGGACACCACCGGCAATTACCAGGTGAAGGGCAAGCCCAACCATTTCGCCATTGGCGACATCGTGCGTCCCCACCTGCTGACCACCGCCATCGGCCAGGCTTGGGTGGCCGCCGAGTCGGTGGACGAGTTCCTCAAGGGCGAGGAGATCAAGAAGCGGCCCAAGGTGGACGTGCATCACTTCGACCTCCTAGAGAAGCTCCACGAGGCCGGCCTGGATCCCGAGAAGTTCGATCCCAACAGCGGCGACCTGCGCGGTACCTCCCAGGCCAACTACGCGGTGCACAACTACGAAGACCGCTCCTTCCAGGAGATCATCAGCACCGACGAGATGTTCCTCGGCTATTTCGAGGTGGTTCCGCGTTACAAGCGGGAAGAGGACGTGCCCACCGCCGACGAAGTGCTGGGCCATTTCCATGAGCGGGTCAAGGGCCTGGACGAGGAGACGGCCCGCAAAGAAGCCGACCGCTGCATGAGCTGCGGCCTCTGCTTCGAATGCGACAACTGCGTGGTCTTCTGCCCGCAGGATGCCGTCTACCGGGTTCCCAAGGATCAGCGCACCACCGGCCGTTATGTGGCGACCGACTACGCCCGCTGCGTGGGATGCCACATCTGTTCCGACGTCTGCCCCACGGGCTACATCAAAATGGGGCTGGGCGAGTAACCAAAAGCAGAGGCTTCTTTCATGACTGGCAAGCGCAGTATCACTCTGCTGGCAATCCTGGTGTCCGGCCTCCTGGCGGGGCTGGGCACCGCTTTTGCCGGCGAGGCGGTGGAGGGTACCGCCAAGGCGGACAAGCTCGAGCACTGTGTGGAACCCACCCCCGTCATGCGACGCAGGCATTTCGAGTTCATCAAGCACCAGCGGGATCTCACCGTGCACCAAGGTATTCGCGGCAGCAAATACAGCATCGCGGGCTGTGTGGACTGCCACGCCCGGCGAGACGCCCAGGGCAAGCCGGTGCCGGTAAACGCCGAGGGGCAGTTCTGCGACAAGTGTCATGAGTACGCAGCGGTGGAGCTCGACTGCTTCGAGTGCCACAGCACGGTTCCCGGAGGAAAGTGAAGATGTCCAGTGTGAACGATCGAGGGCGCCGCGACTTCCTCAAGAAGAGCGCCATTGCCGCTTCGATGACGGTGGCGCCGGGCGTGGTTCTGCAGACTCTCCAGGCCCGGGCGGAACCCCGCACCACCGCGGTCACCAGCAAGGTGCGGTGGGGCATGCTCATCGACACCAACAAATGCGCCGATGGCTGCAACGACTGCGTGGCCGCCTGCGACAAGGAGAACGGCATCGATCTGGTGAACAAGCCCGAAGGAGCGGACGATGCGCTCTGGGAGCGGCAACGTCCCCATTGGATCCGCCACGTTAAGTTGAAGGACAACATAACCGGCCGGATCACCAACCTGCCGATGATGTGCCAGCACTGCGAATATCCTCCCTGTGTGGACGTCTGCCCCACGGGCGCTTCGTTCAAGCGCGCCGACGGCATCGTTATGGTGGACCGCCACATCTGCATCGGCTGCCGCTACTGCATGATGGCCTGTCCCTACAAGGCCCGTTCCTTCATTCATGCGGAAGTGGCCGAAAAGCTCACGCACACGCCTCGGGGCAAGGGGTGCGTGGAATCGTGCAACTTCTGCGTGCATCGCCTGGATAACGGCCAGACCACCACCGCCTGCCAGGACGCTTGCAAACACAAAGCGATCGTCTTCGGCGATCTGAACGACCCCGGCAGCGAGGTCTCCAAGGCGCTCAAGCAGTATCCCAGCGTGCAGATCCGTGACGATCTCAAGCTCAACACCGGCGTGCGCTACACCAACATCTGAATCCACCGACAAGAAACGAGGCGGGTGAAGCAATGAAAAAGGTTCACTTCAGCGAGTGGGGTATCGAGAGTCCCAAATATTGGGGGCTCCTGGCGCTGTTGGGCGTGGTCATCGCCATTTCCGGCGGCGCCGCTTGGTACATGGAGCACAACGGCCACTGGGTGACCGGCATGACCAACCAGATCGTCTGGGGCACTCCGCACGTCTTCGCCATCTTTCTCATCGTGGCCGCTTCGGGCGCTCTGAACGTCGCCTCCATCGGCACCGCCTTCGACAAGCGCCTCTACAAGCCCCTGGGCCGCCTTTCCGGCTTGCTGGCCATCACCCTGCTGGTGGGCGGGCTGGCGGTGCTGGTGCTGGATCTGGGACGGGCCGATCGGCTGCTGGTGGCCATGACCCATTACAACTTCAAGTCGATCTTCGCCTGGAACATCTTCCTCTACACCGGCTTCATGGCCATCGTCGCCATCTATCTGTGGTTCATGATGGACCGCCGTATGAACAAGTACTACAAGCCGGCGGGGATCGGTGCCTTCCTGTGGCGGATCATCCTCACCACGGGTACCGGCTCCATCTTCGGCTTCATCGTCGCCCGCCAGGGGTACGACGCCGCCATTCTGGCGCCCATGTTCGTCATCATGTCCTTCGCCTATGGGCTCGCCATCTACATCCTGGTGCTGCTCTACGCGGCGAAGCTGGACGGTCGTGAAGTGGGGGACAAGGTGCTGTTCCGGCTCAAGAACCTGCTGGGCGTCTTCGCCGCATCGGTGTTCTACTTCACCCTGGTGTACCACCTCACCAATCTCTACGGCACTGAGAACCACGAATACGAGCGGTTCATCCTACTGGACGGCGGCGTCTACACCGCCCTGTTCTGGATCGGCTGGGTCTTCGTGGGCAATCTTCTGCCCATCGCTTTGGTCTACCACCCCTCCATCGGCAAGACTCGGGGCGGCATCATCGCCGCGGCCACCGCGGTGGTGCTGGGCGGGTTGGCGACGATCTATGTGGTGGTGATCGGCGGCCAGGCTTTCCCCATGGCCATCTTTCCGGGCAAGACCGTCCTCTCCAGCGGTTTCTTCGACGGGGTGAACGGTCAGCCCTTCCTCTATTCGCCCAGCCTTCCGGAGGTGCTGCTCGGCATCGGCGGCTTGGCGTTGACGCTGCTGCTCACCTTCATCGGCATCCGCGTTTTGCAATTCCTGCCGGTCACCCTCTCCGACGAGGCGATGGACCCGCATCACGTCAAGTCGTGATTGACGTCGCGCGAAGGATCTGAGAAAAGGCGGTCATCGGACCGCCTTTCGTTTTTCCGCCATGCCGCACTTGATGATCTCCGCCGCCCACAAGTCGTCGGGCAAGACGACGGTGAGCATCGGCCTGTGCGCCGCGCTGGGGCGAAAAGGACTGGTGGTGCAGCCCTTCAAGAAAGGGCCCGACTATATCGACCCGCTCTGGCTGGGGCAGGCGGCGGGACGGCCCTGTTACAACCTCGATTTCCACACCATGGAGGGGCGGGAGATCGTCGAGCTGATCGCCCGCCGCATGGCCGGGGCCGACATCGGCGTCATCGAAGGTAACAAGGGCCTCTACGACGGCCTCGACCTGGACGGCAGCAACAGCAATGCCGCCCTGGCCGCCCAGTTGGGAGCGCCGGTGGTGCTGGTGCTCGACACCCGGGGGATGACCCGGGGAGTGGCGCCCCTGATTCTGGGCTATCAAGCCTTCGATCCGCAGATCCGCATCGCCGGCGTCATTCTCAACAGCGTGGGCGGCCCCCGCCACGAGTCCAAGCTGCGCCGCGTCATCGAACACTACACCGATGTACGGGTGGTGGGGGCGGTTCCCCGCAACGACGAGGTGCGCATCGAGGAGCGCCATCTGGGGCTGATGCCCAGCAACGAGGCGGAGGCGGCCCAAGCTCGCATCGACCGCATCGCCGACCATGTGGGGGCGAACGTGGATCTCGACCGGCTGCTGGAGATCGCCGCTCTGGCGCCGCCGCTGCCGGAACCGTCCCCCGCCTCTCCACCGCCTCCCGTCGCCTCGGTGCGCATCGCCATCGCCCGGGACGCCGCCTTCGGCTTCTACTATCCCGACGACCTCGAGGCACTGCAGGCCGCGGGAGCCCGGCTGATCCCTTTCGACACCCTCAACGACCCCTCCCTGCCGCCGGCAGAGGGGCTCTTTATCGGCGGCGGCTTTCCCGAAACCTGCATGGAACGGCTCGAAGCCAACGTCTCCATGCGACGTTCCATCCACGACTTCATCCAATCCGGCGGCGCGGCCTACGCCGAGTGCGGAGGGCTCATGTATCTGTGCCGCTCCCTCTCTTGGCAGGGCAGGCGGTGCGAGATGGTGGGCGTGCTGCCCGCCGATGTGCAAATGCACCAGAAACCTCAGGGTAGAGGCTATGTCCGATTGTGCGAAACTTCGCACCATCCTTGGGAGGGCGGCCGCCGCGGCGTGATCCATGCCCATGAGTTCCACTATTCGGGACTGGACTCCCTGGATCGGACGGTGCGGTTTGCCTACCGGGTGGAAAGAGGGTACGGTGTGGACGGTCGCCACGACGGCCTGGTTTTTCGAAACCTGCTGGCCAACTACTCCCACATGCGCAACGTGGGCTCCAACGACTGGGCCCGCCGCTTTGTGGCTTATGTCGCCCGCACGGCCCCAAGCCGCGAGGGTGACTGAATCTCGGAAAATTCCTCCCCTGGAGTTTTTCACGTCGCGGAGCGAAAATGCGACCTTCGCTTTCGCGCCGCCTTCTGACCGGAGGGGCGGAAGAAGATGATGGAACCGGCACACAGAGGTTGAGAACGCGATGTTCAGGATTACGCCCGCAGCCGCCGAGCAGATCAAAAAGGCCGCCCAACAGGGAGGCACCGAGGGCATGGCCCTGCGCCTTGCGGTTCGCGAGAACGCCGACGGCTCGCTGAGCTACAAGATGGGGTTCGATGAAGCCGCGGAAAACGATCTGCGGGTGGTTTCGGAAGGCATCGAGGTGGTGATGGAGCCGGCCTTCCAGGAGAAGCTTGAGGAGTGCACCCTCGACTTCGTCGAACTGGAGCCGGGCAACTGGCAGTTCATCTTCCTCAATCCCGCCGATCCCCACTACGTTCCGCCCAAGGAGCACTGATTCCGCGCCGCCATGGAATTGGCCCCCGAAGACGCCCTGCGTCTCAACGTGATGCTGGCCAACCGTCCCCAGGCGGTGCGTATCGACGAATCCCGCATGATCCTCTACGCCCTTTCGGAAAAGGGCGAGATGGAGATTCCGCTCAATCCCACGGTCAAGGACGAGCTCTATCTCAAATGGGTGCGCGAGCTGCTCTCCACGCAGGTGTTGGGCACTCCCGCAGGCTATCCCCTCCATCTGCAGCGTTGGACCCGCATGGGCCATCTACGTCTGGAGAACGTGGAGGAGCTGCTGCTGCTTGGCGAGCCCGAAGCGGTGGTGGCGGTGGTCTATTCCGAGGATCTCACCGACGAGCTGGCCCGGCGCGCCTGGTGGGCCATGGAGGACGCCGAGAACGCCCGCCAGATGCTGCGCAATCCCCGCATCGTCGCCGGTGAGATGGGACCCAAGCTGGCCCACTGGCTGGTGGAGTTCCTGCCTTTCGAGACCGAGGCGGAGAAGATCATGGACACGGTGGCGCTGGTGCTGCAGCCGGGGCTGGTGGAGTCGGCGGTGCGCGAAGAGCTGTGGAGGCGGGCGCGGCGGAAGAACGCCTTCTATGTCGGCTTTCTTGCCAGCGCGCCGGACGAACTGCCCGAAGAGGGCGCGCCTTCGTCCCTGCTGGAGCGCCATGGCGAGACGCTGCGGACCCTGGCCGAGCAGAACCCGGTGGCCCGGCTGTTGCTGCGCACCCTCTCGTCGCAAGGACAGACGTGGTTGAAAACGTTGCGGAAGGTTCTGGAGAAGCCGGTGAACCAGGACGTGGTCAACCGCGCGCTCGAGGTGGCGGCCGGCTATTTCGCCGCAGCCCGGCCGGAAGGACCGGCGGACTCCACCATCGAGGAACTTTCCCAAGAGGCGGCCGGTTGGGTGCGCCATGATCCCGCCGTAGCGGCGGTGCTGGAAGCCGTTCCAGAGATGGAGAACCGGCTCGCCGCGTTGCGGGTGCTCTCCGGCTCGGGCTACGGCATGGTGCGACCGGTGTTCCGCAAGACCGACGCCATCGGCACCCTCATGCGGCGCAAGCTGCAGCCGGTGATGGAACCCTATCTCGAGCAGGTGGGGCGTCTGCTGGGGTGATCATCGGCGCCGTCTCGGCTTGCGCCCCTGCCAAGCCGAGATCTCCTTCAACAGTTCCGGGTGCGGCAGGGCCTCGAAGTCGCGCCAACGACGGCGGCCGGCTTCGATGAGAGCGCCGATGTCGGGAATGGGCGAGGGGATGGGACGGTCGGGATGGAGCGCGGCGTGCAGTCCTCGCAATCCGCCCACCTGCAGGCGCATGGCCTGGGCGTGGGGCAGGCTGCGCTCGTCTTCGCGGGCGCGCAGGGCGAAGCGGGCCGCGCGACGCAAGGCGTCGAGAAAGGCGTGACACTCTTTCCAAGCGGCCTCGTCCTCGCAACGCACCGCCTCGCGCTCGGCCAGATTGAGCTTGCGCATGCGGCTGCAGCGGCAGTGGGTGGAGAGGATCGCCTTCTCGTAGGGGCACTGGCGGTCGTTCACCTCCCGGTAGAGCTGGCGGTAGGCGTCTTCGTCCATTTCACTCCCGATGCTTGAAGCGGTGGATCAGGCGGCGATCGCGTTTGTTCGGCCGGCCTTCGGTGCGCAAGGGGGCGGCGGCCCGCTCGGCGCGCCGAGCGGCGGTGATCTCCTGGCGGCGCAGCCGGGTGGCTTCCTCTTCGCGGTAGTAACCGGCCGCCTCCTTCGCCGGTCGGCGTTGGGCGGGGAGTTCGAGCACCTCGATCTCCCACTCGAGGCCGTTCTTGCGGATGTGCAGCCGGCTGCCCACCCGCACCGTCTTGCCGGGTTTGGCGCGCCGACCGTCGAGATGGACATGCCCGCCTTGCACCGCCTCGGCGGCCAGCCTGCGGGTCTTGAAGAAGCGGGCCGCCCAGAGCCACTTGTCCAGGCGCATGCCCTCGCTCATGTGGGCCCGTCTTCGGAAGCGTCGGGCCCATGGCCGTAAGAGGGCGCCTCCAGCCGGGGTTCCAGCCCCAGCAGCGGATCGAGCCCTCCACGGGCGTCGAGGGCGGCCATGTCGTCGTAGCCACCCACATGGACCTCGCCGATGAAGATCTGCGGCACGGTGCGCCGGCCGCTGCGCCGCATCATCTCCACCATGCGGTCGCGATCGAGGTCCACGCGGATCTCTTCGAACTCCACGCCCTTGGCCTGCAACAGGGCCTTGGCGCGCACGCAATAGGGACACATGAGGGTGGAATAGACGACGACCTTGGGTGCAGACACGAGTTACTCCTCCGGATGAATGACCGTTCTAGGCGACGGCCTGTGGATATCCTAGCAACCCTTCCCACGGACGATCCACTCTTTTCCATGCGGTGCGGCCGGGGGTGCCCTGGATCGATGCCGGGTTGATAGTAAACTAGCCTTTTCCTTCTTTACGGACCGAAACGACATGGCGAAAGAGTCCGCGCCCCGAACCATCCGCCTGGAGGATTACCAGCCCCCGCCCTGGACCATCGAGACGGTGGACCTGCGCTTCGACCTGCGCGAGCAGGGCACCCGCGTCTTTTCGCGGCTCACCCTCAAACGCAATCCCGTTTTCCGGGGCGAGGCGGAGCGGCTGCGTCTCCATGGAGAGGAGTTGACGCCGCTCTGGCTTCGGCTGAACGGTTCCGAACTCCATGGCGATCGCTACCGCATCGACGACGAAGGGTTGATCCTTTTCGACCCGCCGGACCGGTTCGTGTTGGAATCCGAGGTGGAGATCGCCCCGGAGAGGAACACCCGGCTGGAGGGGCTCTACCGCAGCGGCGGCCTCTTCTGCACCCAATGCGAGGCGGAGGGATTCCGGCGCATCACCTGGTACCTGGACCGGCCCGACGTCATGGCCCGCTTCAACGTGCGCATCGAGGCCGACCGCGCCCGCTATCCGGTGCTGCTCTCCAACGGCAACCCGGTGGAGGAGGGCGAGCTTCCCGCCGGGCGCCACTACGCCGTCTGGGACGATCCCTTCCCCAAGCCCAGCTACCTCTTCGCCCTGGTGGCGGGCGACCTCAGACACCTGGAGGAGGAGTACACCACCGCCTCGGGCCGCCGGGTGCGGCTGCGCATCCACGTGGAGCCGGAGAACATCGACCGCTGCGACCACGCCATGCGCTCGCTGGTGAAGGCGATGCGCTGGGACGAGGAGCAGTACGGCCGCGAGTACGACCTGGAGGTGTTCAACATCGTGGCGGTGAACGATTTCAACATGGGCGCCATGGAGAACAAGGGGCTCAACATCTTCAACTCCAAGTACGTGCTGGCGCGGCCCGACACCGCCACCGACGCCGACTATCAGGGCATCGAGGCGGTGGTGGCGCACGAATATTTCCACAACTGGACCGGCAACCGCATCACCTGCCGCGATTGGTTCCAGCTCTCCTTGAAGGAGGGGTTCACCGTCTACCGCGACCAAGAGTTCTCCGCCGACATGGGCTCGCGCGGGGTCAAGCGTATCGACGACGTGCGGCTGTTGCGGGCCCATCAGTTCGCCGAGGACGCCGGCCCCATGGCCCATCCGGTGCGTCCCGATGCCTACATCGAGATCAACAACTTCTACACCACCACGGTCTACGAGAAAGGGGCCGAGGTGGTGCGCATGCAGGCGGAGCTGCTGGGGCGGAGGACTTTCCGCAAGGCCACCGACCTCTACTTCGAACGCCATGACGGCCAGGCGGTGACGGTGGAAGATTTCGTGCGCTGCATGGAGGACGCCTCGGGACGGGATCTGAGCCAGTTCATGCGCTGGTACCGCTATGCCGGCACGCCGGAAGTGGAAGTCGAGGGGGAATACGACGCCCGGGGGCGTCGCTATCTTCTCCATTGTCGCCAGCGGGTGCCCGATACGCCTGGACAGGCGGACAAACCGCCTTTCCACATCCCCATCCGCGTGGGGCTCCTCGACCGGTCCGGGCGCGACATGAGGCTGGTGCGCGAAGACGGCGCGCCCGATCCCGCCCTGCTGGAGCTGCGCCGCTCCGAGCAGACCTTCGTCTTTCTCGAAGTGGCGGAGGAGCCGGTTCCCTCCTTGCTGCGCGGTTTTTCGGCGCCGGTGAAGCTGAGGTTCGACTACAGCGACGCCCAGCTGCATCTGCTCATGGCCCACGACAGCGACGGCTTCAACCGCTGGGATGCCGCGCAACTGCTGGCGCAGCGCATGATTCTGGAGCAGGTGGAATCGAAAAAGAAGCAAGGGGAGGCGCCCGACGACTATCTGGAGACCTTCCGCGGTGCCCTGGAGCGGGCGCAGGAGGACCCGGCGCTGGCGGCGGAGATCCTGCGGCTCCCTTCCGAGTCCTGGCTGGGGGACCAGATGGATCCCATCGACGTGGAAGGCGTCCACCGGGTGCGCGAGGGGCTCAAGGCCGAAGTGGGCCGGCGGCTGCTGGAGCTCTTGGTGGAGTGGTATCACCGCCTGGACGAGGATGGCGGGTACCGCATCGACGCCTCCTCCATGGGCCGGCGAAGCCTCAAGAACCTGCTGCTGGAGTATCTGGTGGCGGGAGGCGGCGAAGAGGGCCGTCGCCTCTGCCTGGCGCAGTACCGGCGCGGCCACAACATGACCGACGTGATGGCCGCCTTGGCGCTGGTCGCCCATGGCGACTGGCCCGAGCGGGGGGAGATCCTGGCCGACTTCGCCGGCCGCTGGAAGGACGACCCTCTGGTGATGGACAAATGGTTCAGCGTCCAGGCCATGTCGCGCCGCGAGGACACCCTGCCGGGCGTTCAGGTGCTCCTTTCCCATCCGGCCTTCTCCCTGGAGAATCCCAACAAGGTGCGTTCCCTCATCGGCGCCTTCGCGGCCGGCAACCCCTTGCGCTTCCACGCTCCGGACGGCAGCGGCTACGCCTTCCTGGTGGACCGGGTGCTGGAGCTCGATTCCATCAACCCGCAGATCGCCGCCCGCCTGTTGCGCAACCTCTCGCGCTGGCGACGCCTGGACGAGGGGCGGCAGGCCCATGCGCGGGAGCAGTTGCAGCGGGTGCTGGCGCGGCCGGGTCTTTCGCGCGACCTCCACGAAGTGGCGTCGAGGCTGCTGGAGTCATGAAGGCGCTGCTGGTGGTGGCCCATGGCAGCCGGCGCGAGACCTCCAACGACGAGGTGCGCGGTCTCTGCCGTCGCATGGAAGCGTCCGGCTTGACCCCTTTCGGGCGGGTGAGCGCCGCTTTCCTGGAACTGGCCGAGCCCTCCATCGCCGAAGGGATCGAGGAGTGCGTGGCCGCCGGCGCCACCGAGGTGGTGGTGGTGCCCTATTTTCTCTCCGCCGGCCGGCATGTGAGCGAAGACATTCCCGCCGAAGTGGCGCGCGCCGCCCGTCGCCACCCGCAAGTCTCTGTCCGTCTCACTCCCCACCTCGGTGCCGCCGCCGGGATCGCTCCCCTGGTGAAAGAGCTTGGGGAGACGGCCGCGGGCGATCCGTCCCGCCTCGTTTGAGCGTATCTCCTTCCCGCCGCGAAAGAGTTGTCCCATGGGGCGGCGCCCGCCTATACTGTCGGGCCGGAGGAGGAGGAAAAATGGTGATACTGATGAACGACCTGCCCCGCGAGGTCTCGGAGGAGGAGGTGCGCCGGCTCGTGGAGCACTACCACCCGGTGAAAGCGGTGGAGGTGTTGAAGGAGCGGCCGCGCGCCGTGGACTGGCGCGTGGATTTGGGAGATACCGACCGGGAGGTGGCCAATTTCGTCATCGACCATCTTCACGGTCTCTACTGGAACGGCCGTCACCTCTATCCCTACTGTCCGCTCTACCAGTCGAATTGAAAGGGGGGCTTTTCAAAGGGTGTTGACCGCCAGGCGGCGGTAGCCCACCGCTTCCGCCAGATGGGGAAGCTCGATGGCGTCGCTGCCGGCGAGGTCGGCGATGGTGCGCGCCACCTTGAGGATGCGGTGGTGGGCGCGCGCCGAGAGCCCCAGCGAGTCCATGGCCTGCGCCAGAAAGCGGCGGCCCTCGCCGTTCAGGGCGCAGTGAATCTCCAGCTCTTTGCCGTTCAGTTCGGCGTTGGCCCGGCCCTGGCGGCGCAGTTGCCGTCGGCGCGCCTCCACCACTCGGGCGCGAATCTCGCGGCTGGGCGTCTCCGGGGGCGCCTGGGGATCGAGCAGGCGGCTGGCGGGTTGGGTGGGAACCTGCACCTGCAGGTCGATGCGGTCGAGGAGGGGGCCGGAGATGCGCCCCTGGTAGCGGGCCACCTGCTCCGAAGTGCAGCGGCAGTTGCCGGCGGGATCGCCCAGATGGCCGCAAGGACAGGGATTCATGGCCGCCACCAGCTGGAAGCGGGCCGGAAATTCCGCCTTTCCCGACGCGCGCGAGATGCAGATCCGGCCGTTCTCCAAAGGCTCGCGCAACATCTCCAGCACCTGCCGGGGAAACTCGGGCAGCTCGTCGAGGAAAAGCACGCCGTGGTGGGCCAGGGAGATCTCTCCGGGCCGCGGCGTGGCGCCTCCCCCCACCAGGGCGACGCCCGAACTGCTGTGATGGGGGGCGCGAAAGGGCCGCAGGCGCCACTTGTCGGGCTCGAAAGGGAGGCCGGCGATGGAGGCCACCGCCGCCTGTTCCAACGCCTCCTCTTCGCTCAACGGCGGCAGGATCCCGGGCAGGCGGCTGGCCAGCATGCTCTTGCCGCTGCCGGGCGGCCCGCTCAACAGCAGGTTGTGTCCCCCCGCCGCCGCCACCAGCAGCGCCCGCTTCGCCTGGGATTGTCCTTTCACCTCCGCCAGATCCGGCAGGCGGCTGTAGTCGGGGTCCCTGCGCCGCGGCGGAGGGGGCGGAGCCATCTCTTCCTTGCCCGACAATCGGGCCGTGGCCTGCAGCAGGTGCTCCAGGGGGTGGAGCCGGGCGCCGGAGACGAGGCTCGCTTCGGCCAGATTCGCCCACGGCAGGAAGAGGGGGCGCCGGGCGCGGGCCGCGGCCATCACCGCCGGCAGGATGCCCGCCACCGGTTGAATCCGGCCCGATAGGGCGAGTTCGCCGAGCAGCTCGATGCCCGAGAGCGCCTCCGGCGGCAACTGGCCGGAGGCGGCGAGGATGCCCAGCGCGATGGGGAGGTCGTAGCGCCCTCCCTCCTTGGGCAGGTCGGCCGGGGCCAGGTTCACGGTGATGCGGCGGGCGGGAAACTCGAAACCGGCGTTGACGATGGCGCCGCGCACCCGCTCGCGGCTCTCCTGCACCGCTTTTTCGGCCAGGCCGACGATGTGGAAGGCCGGCAGGCCGTTGGCCAGATGGACCTCGACGGTCACCAGGGGGGCGTCCATGCCCACGCTGGCGCGGCAGAGAGTGGTGGCTAGCGTCATAACCTTCCCTGGTCATGAGTGGCTGGGGTTCAGCCGCTATTGTCTTCTTTTTCCAATGCCGTTTCCAGTTCCCGCACGCGCCGCTCCAGGGCGTCCACCTTGGCGCGGGTGCGCGCCAGCACGCCTTGCTGGATCTCGAACTCTTCACGGCTCACCAGGTTGAGCTTCCCCAAGGTGGCGCTCAGGGTGCTGCGCAGGTTGTGCTGCAGGTCGCTCTGCAGCGTCTGCAATCCTTTGGGCAAGTTGGCGGTGACCTTGCTGGAGATCTCGTCGATGATTTTGGTATCGAGCATCGTTTTCTCCTCTACACAGGGGTGTTCAGACTAGCGGCGTCTCCGGCCGATGTCCAGCTCCATGCCCCGAATCGGAGCATGGGCGCTCCTTGGCTCCTTCAAATGGTGCAACGCCTTCCCAGAAATGGGTCTGGCGAAAGGAAGTTATTCTTCAAGTTGCTGAATAAACAAAGAATATTAAATTTGGCATGATATATGCCTAAAGGAGTGCGCGGTTTATTGCTTTCATGCCAATCGACGAACCAAAGAGGAGTAAAGCAGATGAAATTGAAAAGACTTGCCATCGCCTGCGGCGCCGTTCTGGCAGGCGCCGCTTCCCTGGGACAGGCCGCCGGTTTCAGCGCCAACATCGGCGCCACCAGCAACTATCTGTGGCGCGGCATCACTCAGACCAGCGACGGCGCGGCCATCTCCGGTGGGCTCGACTGGAGCCACGACTCCGGCTTCTATCTGGGGACCTGGGCTTCCAACATCGACTGGGGCGTCGGCAATGGAGCCGAAGTCGATTTTTACGGCGGTTTTGGCAACAGCATCGGCGACTTCGGTTACGACGTGGGGGTGATCTACTACTACTATCCCGACTCCAACTATGAGGATTCGGATTTCACCGAGCTTTATCTGAACGGCTCCTGGAAGTTTCTCGAAGCCGGCATCGCCTGGACCGCCAACGGTCAGGCGGCCGACGGCGCCCCCTTCGACCGGGGCGACCTCTACTACCACATCTCCGCTAGCTTCGACGTGGCCGAGACCTGGAGCATCGGCGGCACCCTGGGCTACTACGATTTCGACACCAGCAACGCCTGGGAGAACGCCAACAACCACGGCGACGATGTCAACTACGCGCACGGCCAGATCGACATCACCAAGAGCGCCGGCGACTGGGGCGACTTCACCTTCACCGTCTCCAAGGCCAACACCGATTTCAAAAGCGGCGCGGCGAGCAACTATTGGAGCAACGACACGGACGACACCAAGTTCGTCGTCTCCTGGTCCAAGTCCTTCGAATGAGGGGTGAGCAATGAAACTGGTAACTGCGATCATCAAGCCCTTCAAGCTGGACGACGTCCGTGAAGGGCTCTCCGAAGTGGGGGTCACCGGCATCACGGTGACCGAGGTGAAGGGTTTCGGCCGACAGAAGGGGCACACCGAGCTCTATCGGGGTGCCGAGTACGTGGTGGATTTCCTGCCCAAACTCAAGCTGGAAGTGGCCATTGCCGAGGATCAGGTGGATCAGGTGGTGGAAGCCATCGTCAACGCCGCCCGCACCGGCAAGATCGGTGACGGCAAGATCTTCGTCTCGCCACTGGAACAGACCATTCGCATCCGCACCGGCGAAACCGGACGGGAAGCGCTTTGACGACAGGAGGAGTGCCACAGTGAACCACAAAACTCTCAAGAACCATCTGCGGCGGGCGGTCGTGCCGCTGCTCCTTTCGATGCCCGCGTTGGCGGCGGCCGAGGACAAGCTCAGTTCCGGTGACACCGCCTGGATGCTCACCGCCACCGCGCTGGTGCTGTTCATGACCATTCCGGGGCTGAGCCTCTTCTACGCCGGCATGGTGCGGGCCAAGAACGGCCTGTCGGTGATGATGCAGTGCTTCAGCATCACTGCGGTGGTCACCGTGCTCTGGGCCGTCGTCGCCTACAGCATCGCCTTCGGCGGAGCGGGCACCTGGTGGGGCGGGCTGGACAAGCTGTTCCTCAAGGGCGTGACGGTGGACGCCCTTTCGGGAAGCATTCCAGAGACCGTCTTCATGGTGTTCCAAATGACCTTCGCCATCATCACCCCCGCGCTGGTGGTGGGCGCCTTCGCCGAGCGCATGAAGTTCTCCTCCATGCTCTGGTTCATGAGCCTCTGGCTGATCCTGGTCTACGCCCCCATCGCCCATTGGGTATGGGGTGACGGCGGCTGGCTCGGCGGCAAGGGTATCCTCGACTTCGCCGGCGGCACCGTGGTGCACATCAACGCCGGCGTGGCGGGGCTGATGGCCGCGCTGATCATCGGCAAGCGCAAAGGCTATCCGCGCACCGCCATGTTGCCCCACAACCTGATGTTCACCCTCGTGGGCGCCGCCATGCTATGGGTGGGCTGGTTCGGCTTCAACGCCGGTTCCGAACTGGCGGCCGACGGCACCGCCGGCATGGCGATGGCCGTCACTCAGATCGCCACCGCCATGGCGGCCGTGACCTGGATGCTGGCCGAATGGATGAGCCACGGCAAGCCCAGCGCTCTGGGCATCGCTTCCGGCGCCGTGGCCGGCCTGGTGGCCATCACGCCGGCTTCCGGTTCTGCCGGTCCCATGGGTGCGCTCGCCATCGGCGCTGCCGCCGGTCTGGCCTGCTTCATCTTCGTGGCCAAGATCAAGCCCGCCCTCGGCTTCGACGACTCGCTGGACGCCTTCGGCGTGCACGGCATCGGCGGCATCGTCGGCGCTCTCCTCACCGGCGTCTTCTGCGCTCCCAGCCTGGGCGGCGCCGGCTTCGGCGTGGAGAACGGCGGCATTGGCGCCCAAGTGACGGTGCAGGCCATCGGCGTGGTGAGCACCCTGGTCTACACGGCGGTGATGACTGCCATCATTCTCTTCGTCCTCAAGGTGACCATCGGTCTGCGCGTGAGCGAAGAGGAAGAGGTGGAAGGCCTGGATCTGAGCCAGCACGACGAGCGGGCCTACAACCTCTGAGTCACGGTCGACCCGCTGTTCAAGCGAAAGGCGCCTTCGGGCGCCTTTTTCGCTGATGGCAAGAACGAAAACGGGGGATCCGGTCAGCTGGGAGAATCGTTGCGGGCGCCCGCCTGCCACGCCTCTTCCAGCGCCTCCAGGAGGCCGGGAACGGTTTCCGGAGATTCGAACCGAAGATGGCGCCGGGCGATCTCCAGCAACTTTTGCCGGCGGCGCTCCCGCAACAGGGCTTCACGCAATCCTTCGAGATCGAGACGGCCTTCTTCGAGGTAAGCGCGGGCCAGCCCTTCCGGCCGGTCGAACTCCAGCGGCGTCACCTCCAACACTTCGTATTCGTAGCTGTAAGGGTCGATGCCGTTGGCCGCCGCCAGCAGCGGGTAGATCTCGGACGGCGTACGCTCTTCGGTCAGGAACCGGTCCAGATCCAGCACCAGCTCGGGCTGGTAGGTGCGACCGCGAAAGGAGAAGGGAGCGCGCACCCGCACCCGGTTCTTCATTCCAGCCGCTCCCGCGCCGCGGCGATGGCTCGACGCACTTGGCGGGGAGCGGTGCCGCCGAAATGGTCCCGCGCCGCCACCGAGCCCTCCAAGGTGAGATATTGGAAGACGTCCGCGCCGATGGCGTCGTGGAAGCCGCGCAACTCTTCCAGCGAGAGGTCGGCCAGATCGCAGCCCCGTTCCACGCAGAGCGCCACCGCCTTGCCCACCACCTCGTGGGCGTCGCGGAAAGGAACCCCCTTGCGGACCAGATAGTCGGCCAGGTCGGTGGCGGTGGCGAAGCCTTTGAGCGCCGCCTCGCGCATGGCCTGCCGGTTGCAGGTGATCTCGGGCACCATCTCGGCGAACACCTTGAGACAGCCTTTGAGCTGGTCCACGGCGTCGAAGAGGGGCTCCTTGTCCTCCTGGTTGTCTTTGTTGTAGGCCAGCGGCTGGCTCTTCATGAGGGTCAGCAGCCCAAAGAGGTGGCCGAAGACTCGCCCGCTCTTGCCACGCACCAGCTCGGGCACGTCGGGATTCTTCTTTTGCGGCATGATGGAGGAGCCGGTGCAGAAGGCGTCGGAGAGGGTGACGAAGCCGAATTGGGCCGAAGACCAGATCACCAACTCTTCCGACATACGCGACAGGTGCATCATCAGCAGGCTGGCGGCGGCGGCGAACTCGATGGCGAAGTCGCGGTCGCTCACCGCGTCCAGGGAGTTGGCGCAAGGGCCGTCGAAACCGAGCTCGCGGGCGGTGAAGTCGCGGTCGATGGGGAATGTGGTGCCGGCCAGGGCGGCGGCGCCGAGAGGACAGCGGTTCATGCGGCGGGAACAGTCGCCCAGCCGCTCGTGGTCGCGCTCGAGCATCTCGAACCAGGCCATCATGTGGTGGCCGAAGGTGACCGGCTGGGCGGTCTGCAGGTGGGTGAAACCGGGGAGGATGGTCTCCGCCTCGCGCTCGGCCAGCTCCAGCAGGTTGCGCTGCAGACGGCGGATCTCGCCGCGGATGGCGGCGATCTCTCCCCGCAGCCACAGGCGCACGTCGGTGGCCACCTGGTCGTTGCGCGAGCGGCCGGTGTGCAGTTTCTTGCCGGCTTCGCCGATGCGCTCCGTGAGGGCCGCCTCGATGTTCATGTGGACGTCTTCCAACCCCACCGACCAGGAGAAGTGGCCAGCGCGGATCTCTTCGCGGATGGCCTCCAGCCCTTCGACGATGGCGTCGCGCTCCGCTTCGGTGAGGATTCCCTGGCGGGCCAGCATGGTGGCATGGGCGATGGAGCCGCGGATGTCCTCCGGAGCGAGCCGCTGGTCGAACTCCACGGATGCCGTGAAAGCTTCCACGAAGGCGTCGGTGGGCTGGTTGAAGCGCCCCGCCCAGAGTTTCTTGTCGCTCATGTGATCGATTCCTCAGTCGGATGGCGCGATTATACTGCATCGGTTTCACCCCTTGTTTATCATGGGCTTATGACGAAGGAGGGGTGGCAAAGCTTTCTGCCGGACTTCTGCGGCGTGCGCATGGTGGCGGGGGTCGTTCTTGGCGTGCTGGTGCTGGCCGGCGTGATCGCTCTCGCCGCCAGCGAGTCGCTTTCCATCTTCTGGTCGGCCTTCAGCCTGGTGGCGCTCTACAGCCTGTGGATCGCCCTGGTCTCCACGGGGGTGATCTGCCTCGCCAAAAAGTGGCTGGGAAGAATGAGGCATGGCGCCGCCGGCCTGGTGGCCTGGCTCATCGTTCTGGCGGTCTGCCTGGTGGTGGTGGAAGCGACCGTCCGGCTGCTGCCGGCGGAGCTGGTGGCCGGGATCGATCATCGCCGGCTGCTCGTTCGCACCCTGGCCATCGGCGGAATCGTGGCTGCGCTGGTGCTGCGCTATCTCTACGAGCACCATCAGCAGGGGCAGCGGGAGCTGGCGGAGAACCGCGCCCGTTATCTCGCCCTGCAGGCGCGCATCCGTCCCCATTTCCTCTTCAACAGCCTCAATACGGTGATCAGCCTGATTCCCGCCGAGCCGGAAAAGGCGCAGCGAATCCTGCACGATCTGGCCGACCTGTTCCGCGCCGGCATGGCGGCGGAGGGGAGGGTGGCCACCCTCAAAGAGGAGCTGGAGCTGACGCGCCAGTATCTGGAGGTGGAACAGGTCCGCCTCGGCGGTCGCCTGCGGGTGAGGTGGGAGCTGCATGCCATGCCCATGGACGCCCGCGTGCCTATGTTGTTGCTGCAGCCGCTGGTGGAAAATGCGGTCTACCACGGCGTGGAACCGTCGCCGGAAGGGGGCGAGGTGATCATCTTCGGAAGTTGCCGCGAAGGACGATTGCAGCTTTCGGTGAGCAATACCCTGCCGCGGCAGCAGGAGGGGGAACACCGGCGGGGCAACCGCATGGCCCTGGAGAACGTTCGGCAGCGGCTCGAGGCGCTGTTCGGAGAGGCGGCGGGTGTGCGCACCGGCATGGTGGACGACCGGCATCAGGTGCGGATCTGGCTGCCGGTGGAGGAGGGACGATGAGAATTCTGGTGGTGGACGACGAAGCGCCCGCGCGCGCCTACCTGGCTTCTCTGATCGGCCGGCTCGGCCCGCCCTACCGGATCGCCGGCGAGGCCGCCAGCGGGGAGGAGGCGGTGCGTCTCTGCGAGCGGCAGCCGGTGGACCTGGTGCTGATGGACATCCGCATGCCGGGCATGGACGGGCTGGAGGCGGCGCGACGGATCGCTGCCATGCCGGTGCCCCCAGCTGTGGTCTTCACCACCGCCTATGCGGAGCACGCCTTGCCGGCGTTCGAGGTTCAGGGCGCGGCCTATCTGCTCAAACCGGTGCGTCAAGAGAAGCTGCGGGAAGCATTGGAGCGGGTGACCCGCCTCACCCGGCCTCAGTTGAAAAGGGGCGGGAAGGATGCCGATTGTGTCACCATCCGTTTTCGCGGCAATCTGGAGCGGATCCCCCTCGAGGCCATCTACTATTTCCGTGCCGAGGACAAATATGTGACTGTGCGGCACCGGGAGGGGGAGGCGCTCATCGAAGAGTCGCTGAAGACGTTGGAGAAGCGCTTCGCCGGGCGGTTGGTGCGGGTTCACCGCAGCGCCCTGGTGGTGCCGGAAAGGATCCGCCGTTTGGAGCGTCACGGCGAGGGCGGCGCGTGTCTGCGGTTCGAGGACATCGACGACCGCGTGGAGGTGAGCCGCCGCCATCTGCCCGGCGTGCGCCGCCTGCTCAAAGGGGGCGAGGGTCAGGAGCCGGCGGTCGAGTCGTGAGGGGGACGGCGCCTCTGTTCCACCAGCGGCTTCAGCCAGTGAATCAGCTTGCGGGAGATTTCCGCCGTCGCCCGCTCCAGGGCCGAGGCGGCCTCTTCGGCGTCGGCCTTGGCGATGGGTACCTCGCTGTGGAAGAGCCGGCTGGCCACCACGCGGCGCCGGACGTCGTCCAGCAACAGAAAACGCACCTCCGCCACGGCGCGCGGGCGCGAGCCGTCGAAATGGAGGCTGAAGTCCAGCAGCGTCCCTTCCAGGGATAGATCGCCGCGGAAAGCGGAGCCCGGCGGCAGCACCGCGTTGAACAGTCCGCTGCGCTCGAGCGCCTCCACCAGGATGGGCTGTAGCATGCGGGTGGGCGCATCGGCCCAGCGACTGAAGGCGAAGCGGTTCAGGTCCGTGCCGTGCTCGGTGTAGAGCATGCCGGTGGTGGTGAAGGGCTGGATGCCGTGAAGGGGAGCGAGCTTCAGCGTGGCCCGGCCCCGCCGCTCGGCCGGCGGCGGGGAGCCGGCGGAAGGGTGGAGCGCGTAGACCGAAACCGGCGGCAGCTCGCGGGTGGCGCAGCCGCTCAGGGCGAGGAGCAAGATCAGAAAAGAGTAGCGGCCGCTCATCGCGATTCCCTCTCGCCGGGACCTGGACGGATCGCCTGCCGCGTGAAGATCAGGTCGGCGGGCGCGGCGCGGAACTGTTCCACCGCGGCCTGCAACTCTTCCAGAAGCTGCCGCAGCTCCTCATAGAGCGCGCGCGCCATGTCGGAGCCCTCGTCCACCAACTGGCCGGCCCGTTGGCCCAGCGCCACATAGGTCAGCCGCAGCTCTTCGGAGAGCTGCGCCACCTTGTCCGAGGCGTCGGTGACGTCGTCGAAGGCGCTGGAGACCTTTTCTTCCATCTCGATACCCTTGTGAATGAGTCTCTGGAGATCCTTCATCTTGTCGTTCAATCCCTGGGCCAGGCGGCGAATGCCGTGGACCATGTCGCGCGTGTCCCGCAGCAGCGTGGAGACCGCTTCCAGATTCTGGTCGCTCAGCAGCCGGTCGATCTTGTCCAGAGCGCGTGTCGATTTGCCCGCCAGCTCGCTGAGCGCTTCGTCCAGGCGCGTGAAAGTGGAAGGGGTGGTGGGGATGGTGGGCATCTTTCCTTTTTCGGGGCGCAGCCGCGGAGCGTTCTTGCTGGTGCCCTGCAGCTCGATGAAAGCCAGGCCGGTGATTCCGTAGAACTTGAGCGTAGCCCGGGTGTCGGTCTTCACCGGCGTGCCCCGGCGGATCTTGAGAATCAAGCGCACCTGCTCGGGATTGTCGGGGTCGAGACTCATCTCGGAGACGGTCCCCACCTCAACGCCACGGTATTTCACCGAGGCGTCGGTGCTCAAGCCGGCCACCGATTCCGTCATGAACACTTGATAGTAGTCGTATTCCTGTTGTCCGCCGTGCCCGGCCAGCCAGTAGGCGAACGCCAGGGTTCCCGCGGTGAACAGGAGCACGAAGAGGCCGACGACCGCGTAGTTGGCGTTACTGCCCATGGGCGCTCCTCAGCCGGCCGCGCGCGCCCCAGAAGAACTGGCGGACGATGGGATGCGGCTGCTCGATCACCTCCTCCAGCGTGCCTTCGGCGACCACCTGGTGGTCGCCGAGCACCGCGAAACGGTCGACGACGGTCCAGATGGAATCGAGATCGTGGGTCACCATCACCACGGTGAGGTCGAGCATGTCGCGCAACTTCAGGATCAGCTGATCGAAGGCCTCGGCCCCGATGGGGTCTAAGCCCGATGTGGGTTCGTCGAGGAACAGCAGCCGGGGGTCCATGGCCAGGGCGCGCGCCAGGGAGGCGCGCTTGACCATGCCGCCGCTCAGCTCAGCGGGATAGAGATCGGCCGCATGGTCGGGCAGCCCTACCATGCGGATCTTCATGCGCACGATCTCGTCGATCACCTTTTCCGGCAGGCGGGTGTATTCGCGCAGTTTCATGCCCACATTCTGAGCCACGGTGAGCGAGGAATAAAGTGCGCCGGACTGGAACAGCACTCCCCACTGCTGGCGCAGCCAGGCGGCCTCTTCGAATCCCAGCTCGGCGAGGTTCCTGCCCAATACCTCGATGGTTCCGCCGTCCGGGCGCAGCAGCAGGATCATCTCCTTGAGCAGGGTGGACTTGCCCGAGCCGCTGCCGCCCATGAGTCCGTAGATCTCCCCTTTGCGCACGCTCAGGCTCACTCCGTCGTGCACCAGGTTGTCGCCGAAGCGGGTCACCACATCGGTGACCCGGATCACTTCCTCGGGAACTTCGTCGTCGGCCGCCATCAGATTCCAAGCTGGGTGAAGACCACCGAAAAAAGCGCGTCGCAGGCGATCACCAGAAAGATGGAGTTCACCACGCTGATGGTTGTGTAGTAGCCGATGCTCTCGGTGTCCCGCGACACCTGCAGCCCGCGGAAACAGCCCACCACCGCGATGAGCCAGGCGAAGAAGGGGCCCTTCACGATGCCGATCCAGAAGTGCTTCACCGCCACCACGGTCTGCAACCGGTGGAGGAACTCGTTCCAGGAGATGTTCAGATGGAGATGGGCCACCACCATGCCGCCGAGAATGCCGATGAGATCGGCGAAGAAGATCATCAGCGGCAGCGCGATCATCAACGCCAGGATGCGGGGCAGCACCAGGAAACGGTGCGGCTCGAAGCCCATCACCCGCATGGCGTCGATCTCTTCGGTGATCTTCATCACCCCCAGTTGGGCCGTGTAGGAGGAGCCGGTGCGGCCGGCCACCACGATGGCGGTGATGAGGGGCGCCAGTTCGCGTGTCACCGAAATGCCGATCATGTCCACGATGAAGACGTTGGCCCCGAACTTCTGCAGCTGCACCGCGCCCTGGTAGGCGATCACCACGCCGATGAGAAAGCTGGTGAGGGTGATGATGGGCAACGCCCGCACGCCGGCGTCCTCGATGTTCTTGGCGATGGCGTCGAAGCGGATGGAGAGAGGATGGAGCAGGGAACGGCTCAGCACCAGAAAGTTCTCGCCCAGGAACTCCAGGAAGAGGCGCATGTCGCGGAAGCCGTTCACGGTGGCGCGCCCCAGTCCCTCCAGCGGGCGGAGCAGGCGGCTTGCCAGGGAGGCTGGCTTGGGGATCCGCTCCGGAAGATGGCGCAGCAGCAGCGCCTCCAGCTGCTCCTGCTCCGGCGTCCGGCCGAGGATCTTCTGGCGGCAACCCCGTTTCTCCAGCTCCTTGCGGTAGTGAAGATGGAGCATCATGCCGGCCGAGTCCATGCGACCGACCTCCGAGAAGTCCCAGGTCACCGCCGTCCCGCCCAGCCTGGCCGGCAGCCGTTCAAGGACGCCGACCACCCCTTCGAGCTTTTCCGCGGTCCATTGGCCAGACAGCCGCAGATACCACCCGTCCGCTTTCTGCTCGGAGCGCAGCCTGGCCTTGGTCGCCTGCCTGGGGTGGTCGGGTCGCATGGCTGGCCAATGTATCAAGATTTGCAGATGGGACCAAATGGGCAAGGTGATCGCACGAACGGGCTCAGTCCGGTTCGAAGGTCTGGAAGGGGGGCGGGGCGTCCGAGGCATGGATGCCGAGGCCGAGCCTGCGAGGATGCATTCACGGCGTCCCCGACAGCCCTTTTCCAGACCCTGAACCGGGCCCGTGGCCACTCGAGACCCGATTCATGCGATTGCCCCGCCCAATGGGCCGGCCTTTTGAACGGTTTGTGGAACCTGCGATGGAAAACTTGAACGGTGGCGGAGGAAAAACGGCCGGGAGGGAGAATCGAAGAGGCAGGAGATGGAACGCATCGATTTGAAACAAAAGGGAATTTTTTCTTTTTTCGCGGTTGGCATGGTCTCTGCATGCCAAAAGGGTGAGCCGACGGAAGAATCCTCGCTCACGAAACGACCAACGAATTGCAAGTCAGGAGAAGTACCATGAAGAAGACCGCTTTCATCACCGCCCTCGCTCTGCTCGCCGCTGTCTCGGCCGGTTGGGCCCACGACAAGCAGCTGGGTGGAAACGAGGATCTTTACCAGTCTCCCTTGCTCGATCACGACAAGGGCAGCCGCAACGTGGAGGCCCAGCAGGGAGAGGGAGACCTCTATGGCAGCCACATCGCCGATCCGCAAGAAGTGGTGGCCGATCCCCGCGCACGGGTGGAACCCATCGGTCCTCGCGAAGCGCTGCACGAACAGGATCCCGAAGGGTACGGCTTCAACTGATGTCGGCTCGCGCGGGAGCCGAGCGTCGCGCCACCTGTTCGTTTTGGTTCCGGCAAGGCGCGGGGAAGGGGGCGCCATCCTTTTCGATGACGGAGGTAAGGGTCGGCACCGCCTTTCGCGCGGTTATCGTCCCCTGTCGGCCGCGGCCCGTCGAGGCAAGGCGCTTGCTGAAAAGGGATGCATCATGGCGCTCGCGCTGGACGATTCGTTGCATGCCTGGCGCCATGCCGACGGTGCGCCGGTCAAGATCCTCCCGGACGGTTCTTCCCGCACCAAAAGAATGCCGGCCTTGGGGGAACAGGGGATGACCGCGGCCCAGGTCCACGATCCGGTGGATTGTCTGAAAAGCCATTGGGGGGAAAGAGCCTTGGCGTGCCAGGGGCCGAAACACATGCAATGCAGTCGTTGACCGGAACGAAGGATCCGCATGGCCGAACTCTCCAGCATCGGTGCGCTGTCCGCCTTTGGGGCAGGCGTCGTCTCTTTTCTGTCGCCCTGCGTGTTGCCGTTGGTGCCTGGCTATCTCTCCTATCTTGGCGGCCGTTCGCTGGATGAGCTGAAGTCGCGGCGATTCGCTTCCGGCGAGACATTGCGCCTGCTCGGCCTCAGCCTCGGTTTCGTGCTGGGCTTTTCCACGGTTTTCATCGCCTTCGGCGCCGGCGCCTCGTTGCTTGGCCGATGGCTGGCGGCCCATCGCTACGAACTCAACATTCTCGGGGGCGTCGTGGTGTTTCTCTTCGGCCTGTTCATGACGGGCCTGGTGAAGCTGTCGTGGTTGCAGCGGGATTTGCGTTTTCACGGCCGGCTGCCCGCGGAAGGCGCGTTGGCTTCCTATCTCCTGGGGATCGCTTTTGCATTCGGATGGACCCCCTGCATCGGCCCCATCTTGGGCGCCATCTTGACGCTCAGTGCCACTTCTACCCTGGTGAGCGACGGAACCGCTCTCCTTGCCATCTACTCGCTGGGGCTTGGCGTGCCCTTCGTCGTCGCGGGGCTCTTTACCGGTCGTTTCCTGCGGCAGATGGCGGTCCTGCGCAAACACCTGCTACTGTTGCACCGAATCGCCGGCGGCATTCTGATGGCGATGGGGGTAGCCATGGCCACTGGTTATCTCACCGATTTTTCCCTTTGGCTGCTGAAAGCCTTTCCCTGGTTGGGGGAGATTGGGTGACGGTCCTCACTCTGGTGCGCGGAGGCTTGGATCGAGAGGAATACGGGAGCGATGAGGGGGGGTTGAAAAATGGCCCGCCCCAGAGGATTCGAACCTCTGACCTCAGCCTCCGGAGGGCTGCGCTCTATCCAGCTGAGCTAGGGGCGGCGGGAAGAGGATTATACCCGAAATTCCTCCGGGGTGATTGCAAACGGACGGTGGCTTTGTTCCAATGCGAGCCATTGAGTCACGTTGATTTCTCAGGAGTGGAAAAAATGTACCGTTCGAGTTGGAAGGTGTTTTACAAGTCGTTGATGTTTATTGCATTTCTATTGATTTCTGTGGGTGTTTGGGCGGACGAGTACCAGGACACAATCCGCATGTTCAAGGAGGCCGACGCCAGCGCGAAGTTCTTCAAGACCAGTTATGGTTACGCTGTCTTTCCCACGGTGGGCAAGGGGGGCATCGGGGTAGGCGGCGCCTATGGCAAGGGCCGAGTTTATGTACATGGCCGCTATGTCGGCGACACGTCGGTGGTCCAGGTCTCGGTAGGTTTCCAACTCGGTGGACAGGCTTTCAGCGAGATCGTCTTCTTCGAGGACGAGCGCGCTTTTCGGGAATTCACCAGCGGTAGTTTCGAATTCGGAGCCGGGGCTGGCGTGGTGGTGATCACCGCTTCCGCCGAAGCCCAGGCCAGCACAGCGGGGGCTTCGGCGACCGTGAGCGGCGGGCCGAACAATGCCAACACCATGGGCAATCGCTACAACAAAGGAATGGCTACTTTCATCATCCCCAAGGGCGGACTGATGTATGAAGCGAGCGTGAACGGTCAGAAATTCTCATACACGCCGCGTCGCTGAGCGCGCGGCTTTTCACTCCTCGGCCTGGTCCAAACCCAGCTTGGAGAGCCGGTAGCGCAATGACCGGAAGCTGATGCCGAGCCGCTTGGCGGCGGCGGTCTTGTTCCAGCGGCTTTCGATGAGCGCCTCTTCGAGCACCTCCCGCTCGATGCGGGCAAGAAAATCGTCCAGGTTTTCGCCTGGATTTCGCTGGCACGCCCCCGAAGCCGCGTTCGGCGCGGTCGCGGGGCGTGAAAGGGGGCCCAGATCTTCCCGGTGGATCATTCCCCCTTCGCAGAGGGCAAAGGCGCGTTCGAGAATGTTTTCCAGCTCCCGAACATTGCCCGGGAAAGAATGATTTTGCAGGGCTTCGAGCGCGTCGGCCTCGATTTTTGGTCGGGGCTGTTGGTAACTGCGCGCGATGGAAGCGAGAAGGTGCTCGACCAGTTCCGGCACGTCTTCCGGGCGCTCTCGCAAGGGCGGCATGGTGAGCTCGATGACGTTGAGCCGGTAGTAGAGGTCCTGTCGGAACAGTCCCTCTTCCACCCGGCCGGCTAGGTTTTGGTGGGTGGCGCTGATGATGCGCACGTCCACGGCCAGTTCACGGGTGAAGCCCACGGGGCGTACTTTTTTCTCCTGGATGACCCTGAGCAGTTTCACCTGCATGGAGAGAGGCAGGTCGGCCACTTCGTCGAGAAAGAGCGTTCCTCCATCCGCTTCCAGAAAGAGGCCCTTGTTGTCCGAGACGGCGCCGGTGAAGGCGCCTTTCCGGTGGCCGAAGAGCTCGCTTTCCATCAGCTCGTGTGGAATGGCGCCGCAGTTCACCGCCACGAAAGGCCCTTCCCGCCGCGGCCCGAGCTGGTGGATGAGGCGGGCAGCCAGCTCTTTTCCCGTGCCCGATTCACCGCTGATGTGCACCGGCGCTTGACTGCGCGCCAGTTTGGCAATCAGGTTGCGTACCTCTTCCATGGCGGCCGAGTGGCCGTGGAGGGGGCTCTCTTGCCGTTTTTTTTCCGGCGTACTGTCGGCGGTCGTAGGCTCACCCAGCTTGAGTGCCGTATGTACCAGTTTGCGCAACACCGGCAGGTCCACCGGCTTGGAGACGAAATCGAAGGCGCCCGCTTTCAATGCTTCCACAGCCGTCTCCATGTTGCCGTGAGCGGTGATCATCGCCACCGGGGTTCGTGGATGATCCCGGACGATCTCCCGCACCAACTCGATGCCGTCGCCATCGGGCAGGCGCATGTCGAGCAGGCAGAGGTCGAAAGGGTGCTCTCCCAGCGCCGTTCGCGCTTCCGCAAGAGTGGCTGCGCTGACGGTTTCCAGCTCCATGCGCATGAGCGTGATCTCGAGTAGCTCGCGGATGTCCGCCTCGTCGTCGACGATCAATGCGAGAGGGCGTCTGTGGTTGTTTTCTTTCATTCCATGTGCCCCGTCTTTTCAGGCTTGAACCTCAGGCGGAAACTGTTTCCACCGGTGGAGATGGGCAGATAACTGATACGCACATTGTTGGCGTCGCACAACTCTTTGGCCAGGTAGAGCCCGAGTCCAGTGCCGACGTTGCTGGTGGTGAAGAAAGGATCGAAGATCTTGTCCACTATATCCCGTGGAATCTGCCTGCCGTTGTCCATCACCTGGAGATGCCCCTCCTTCGTCATTTCATCTATGCCGCCGGCGAGAGTGATCGTCAGGTGGCCGGTAGGACCCTCGTGGTGTTTGACTGCATTTTCCACCAGGATTTCGAGAACCTGCCTGATCTGCTGGGGATCGAAGTGGAGTCGTGCGTCGGCCGGCGAGACCTGCACTTGTATCTGTTCTTTGCGGAGCCTCAAGTTTTCTCTCATCTCCGTCGCCAACCGGTTCAACCAGGGTTGCAGAAAGATCTCCTGGGGTTCCGGCTCGCGTTGGCGGGAAAGAGAAAGGATGTTTTCGATCACTTCGTTGAGACGGGCAGTGTTGCGGTCGATGATCTCGATCATGCGTCGGTCAGTGCCCTGAAGGTCAGGCGATTCCCGCAAAAGTTGGTTCGCATGGCCGATGGCACCGAGGGGGTTGCGGATCTCGTGGGCGATGCTGGCCACCAGTTTTCCCAGCGAGGCCAGCTTGAGCTGCTGCGCCTGGGCGGCGGCGAGAGAGGCGTCGTCGATGAAGATCAGCAACGCCCCGTTGGTTCGCTTGCCCAGTTGCTGGAAGGTCACCAACAGGTCGTTTCCCTCCGCCTGGGTATGAATGTGGCGCTGTTTGGATGTGGGTTGGAGCTGCCAGGTGTCCAATGCGTTGGCGAGATGGGGATGAATTTCCTCCAAAGGATGGCCGATGGCGGATACCGGCCTTCCCAGGAAGGTCCAGGCCGCGTCGTTCAGCATTTTTATTTTTCGGTGATGATCGAGAATCACCACGCCAGTGTGCATCTGCTGGATCACCTGCTCATTGAGTTCTGTGAGGTTGGTGATGTCGCGTCCCTGCTGCCTGATCAGCTTTTCGCTGATGCGGGCACGGTTCGCCAGCTCCAGGGAAAGAAACGCCAGAGCGAAGTAGGAGAGCCCCATTAGAACCATGGAGAAATAGGCGGGTTGCGGACGGACGCCGGTGGCTACGGCGATGCGGTCTTCCGTGAACAGGGCGAGGCTGGCGATGGTGGCGGCGAGCATCGCGGTGGTGCCCGACAGGCCCTGGGCGGCGAAGGCGATGGAGATGCCCAACAGGATGCCGAGGCCGGAACCAGGCCCGCCCGAGGTGTAGATGAAGATAGCCACGGCCAGGCTGTCCACCGTGATGGCGAACAGATATTCCACCGTCGCCGAGCCGATGTCGAGCAGGCTCAGCAGCAGCGAGGCGAGGGTGAGGATGAGATAGACCACCAGCGTCAGCGAGTGCAGTTGGGGGTCTTCATTGCCCAGATAGCTCGGACCGAGGCCGGTGAAGAAAGAGATCAGCAGCGCCAGGGCCAATACGAAGCGGTAGAAGAAGTAGAGTCGCATCTGCCGCTTCTGGCTGTCGTCATCAGGGAAGATCACCAGCGTGTCCGCAATGGCGCGCGGTCTCTTCACTGCGATTCCTCACGTGCGTGCTCTTCGCTGCAGTACCGTTTTCCGTCGCGGGTCACCGCCTCCTTCTCGGGTACGTGGAGGCCACACCGGTGGCAAGGAACCATGTTTTCTACAGCCGGTTTTTCCCGTTTCGCGCCATGGGGCGCCACAGGGCGACGCAACGCCCGCAGCGCGCTCCAGGCGAGCAGAACGGCGGCAACCAGAAGGAGGAATTTCATGTGGTAACGAACGATGGGCCTTTGTGCTACTTTATCACTCTTTAATTAGCTGCTGGAGAGGGCGGAAGGGTTGGAAGGAAACCCACCGTATCCGCTTTGCCGGTTCCGGCGAGACGTTGCACCATACGGCTTTGGTTTGTTGCACCGACCCTTGTCGGGGATGAGGTCTCATGAAGATTGCTGTTGCGCAGGTCAACCCCGTGGTGGGGGACATTGCGGGTAACGCGGAGCGGATCCTCTCGTGGGCGCGGCGTGCGCGCGATGAGTTGGGCGCCGACCTGGTGGTCTTCCCGGAACTGGTGCTCACCGGCTATCCGCCGGAAGACCTGCTGCTGCGCAGCGATTTTCTCGATTTGTGCGAGCGGATGCTCCACAGGGTGCGCCGCGAGACGCGCGGCATCGATCTTCTGCTGGGCTATCCGCGCCGCCGGCAGGGTCGGCTCTACAACGCGGCGGGATACCTGCGCGACGGGGATGTGCTGGCCGAATACTTCAAGGCGGAACTGCCCAACTACAGTGTTTTCGACGAGAAGCGCTATTTCGTCCCGGGCGGCGAACCTTGTGTGGTGAACGTCGGCCGCCACGCCATCGGCATCACCCTTTGCGAGGACATCTGGACGCCGGGCGCGGCCCGCCGCGCGGCGGAGGCGGGCGCAGGCTTGATCGTCAATCTCAACGCATCGCCCTACCAGATGGGCAAGGGAGAGCAACGGCTGGAAGTGGTTCGGGCGCGGGCGCGGGAAAACGAGGTGCCCATTCTCTATGTGAATCAGGTGGGAGGGCAGGACGAGCTGGTCTTCGACGGCGGCTCCTTCGTCCTTGACGCCGGCGGCCGGCTGGTTCAGCGCAGTCCGCAGTTCGTCGAGTCCCTGGAGCTGCTGACCCTGGATGAAGAGGGCGCGCCCCGAGCGGGCGAAATGGCTTCCTGGCCCGAGGAGACGGAGGCGGTCTACCGGGCGCTGGTGCTGGGGATCCGCGACTACGTCCACAAGACCGGCTTCAAGGGAGTGGTGCTGGGGCTCTCGGGAGGGATCGATTCGGCGCTCACCGCCGCGCTCGCCGTGGACGCCCTCGGCGCCGATCAGGTGGAGGTGGTGCTCATGCCCTCCCGCTACACCGCCGACATGAGCAACGAGGATGCCCTCAAGCAGGCGCGCATCCTTGGAGTGAAGCACAGCATCATCCCCATCGAGCCCGCCTTTCAGGCGTTTCTGGGCATGCTCCAGCCCGAGTTCGAGGGGATGCCCATGGACGTCACCGAGGAGAACATCCAGGCGCGCTGTCGCTGTATCGTGCTCATGGCGATCAGCAACAAGACCGGTCGCATGCTGCTCACCACCGGCAACAAGAGCGAGGTGTCGGTGGGATACGCCACGCTCTATGGCGACATGGCGGGCGGCTTCGCGCCGCTCAAGGACGTCTTCAAAACCATGGTCTACCGCCTGGCGCGGTGGCGCAACCGCAACGGCGAGGTGATTCCGCGGCGGGTGATCGAGCGGCCGCCGTCGGCGGAGCTGCGGCCGGACCAGAAGGACACCGATTCCCTGCCTCCCTACGAGGTGCTGGACGCCATCCTGGAACGCTATGTGGAGCTCGATCAGGGGATCGAGGAGATCGTCGCCGCCGGCTACGACGAGTTTCTGGTGAAGCGGGTGGTGGCCATGGTGGACCGCAACGAATACAAGCGCCGTCAGGCGCCGCCCGGCATCAAGGTCTCCAGGCGTGCCTATGGCCGAGATCGACGGTATCCTATCGTCAACGGTTTCGGATGATCACCAACGAGGAGAGAATATGAAGAAGATCGAGGTCGTTCTCAAACCCTTCAAGCTCGACGATGTCCGCGAGGCGCTCTCGGAGATCGGCATCACCGGCATGACGGTGACCGAAGTGAAGGGTTTCGGTCGTCAGAAGGGCCACACCGAGCTCTATCGCGGCGCCGAGTATGTGGTGGACTTCCTGCCCAAGGTGAAGATGGAGGTGGTGGTTCGCGAAGAGCAACTGGAACAGTGCGTGGAGACCATCATCGGCGCCGCGCGCACCGGCAAGATCGGCGACGGCAAGATCTTCGTCACGCCGGTGGAGCAGGTGATCCGCATTCGGACCGGAGAGAAGGACGCCGACGCCATCTGAACGGAGTCGGCGGTCGGCGGTGCGCGCGGCTCGGACTCCGACTCCATTTTTCCGCGGACCCTTCGCCCTCCGCTCGAAGCGGACCGCCTGCGGCGGTCTTCTTCTTCTGGCCGCCACAGGGGGGCGGGGGGCGCTGCTGTTTTGTCTCTTTCTCCTTCTGTCGCTTGCGCCTCCGGCGCCGGCGGCGCCGCCCGAGATCCGTATCGGGGTGCTGAGCCATCGGGGCGACGAGGCGACCCTGCGGAACTGGTCGCCCACCGCCGACTATCTGAGCCGCGAGATTCCCGAGTACCGCTTTCGCATCGTTCCGCTCGATTTTCGTCAGATCGAACCGGCGGTGAAGAACGAGCAGGTGGAGTTTCTGCTGGTCAATCCCGGCATCTACGTGAACATGGAGGTGCGCTACCGCATCACCCGCATCGCCACTCTCAACAACCTGCTCGACGGCCGGCCGCTGAACCTGTTCGGCGGGGTCATCTTCACCCGCGCCGACCGCAGCGACATCCGCACCCTGGACGACGTGCGCGGCAAGCGTTTCATGGCGGTGGACCGGACTTCTCTCGGCGGCTTTCAGATGGCCTGGCAGACGCTGCGCGAACGGGGCATCGACATTCATGCGGACACTCGCAGCCTCGCCTTCGGGGGAACCCACGACGCCGTGGTGCGCGCGGTGCTGGAGGGGAGGGCCGACGTGGGCACGGTGCGCACCGGCATTCTGGAGGCGATGAGCCTGGACGAGGGCTCCCCCCTCCAACGGGTGCGAATCCTCGGCGACCGCATGGACGAGGCGCACCCCTTCCACCACAGCACGCGGCTCTACCCCGAGTGGCCCTTCAGCAAGCTGTCCCACACCTCCACGCGGCTGGCGCGGCGGGTGGCCATCGCCCTGTTGCGCATGTCTTCCCTGGAACCCGCTGCTCAGTGGGGAGACTATGCCGGCTGGACCATTCCCCTGGAATATCAGCCGGTGCACGATCTGCTCAAGGAACTGCACCTGCCGCCCTACGACAGGCCGGCGCGCTTCACGCTGGTGGACGCGGCCCGCAAGTACTGGTACTGGCTGCTGACGGTGTCCTTGCTGCTGGTGGCCCTGGCGGTGATGTCGGCCTGGGTGACGCGGTTGAACCTGGCATTGGAGCGGTCGAGAAAACGGCTCGAACGCCAGCACAATCTCATTCTCGATTCGGTGGCGGACGGCATCTACGGCGTGGATCTCGACGGCAACGCCACCTTTTTCAACAAGGCGGCGGAGAAGATCACCGGCTGGAGGGCGGAGGAGCTCATCGGCTTCAACCAACACGAGCGGCTGCATCACACCCGCAGCGACGGTTCGCCCCATCCTCCCGAAGCCTGCCCCGTCTACCAGACCTTTCGCGACGGGCAGACGCGCTACGTGCGGGAGGACCTCTTCTGGAGAAAGGACGGAAGCGGATTTCCGGTGGAGTACAGCAGCACCCCCCTGCGGGACGAGAACGGCGCCATCGTGGGAAGCGTGGTGGTGTTCCGCGACATCAGCGCCCGCAAGCAGGCGGAGGAGAAGGCGCGTCAGCACCAGACGGAGTTGGCCCACGTGGCGCGGTTGAGCACGCTGGGAGGGATGGCCTCGGGGATGGCGCACGAGCTCAACCAGCCGCTCACCGCCATCGCCACCAACGCCGACGCCTGCATCCGCCTGTTGGAAAACGGTCCCGAGGCGCGCAACCGCATCATCGACGCCCTGGAGACCATCGGCGCCCAGGCGCGCCGCGCCGGCGGCATCATCCATCAGCTCCGGCAATTCGTGCGCAAGGAAGCGCCGGAGCCGGCGCCGGTGAACCTCAACCGTCTCATCGAAGAGGTGCTGACGCTGGTGCGGCCCGAACTGGAGCGGGCGCGGGTCGCCGTGGAGCTGCATCTCGATCCCCATCTGGCGTTGGTTCCGGCGCAACGGATCCAGATCGACCAGGTGCTCCTCAATCTGGTGCTCAACGCGCTGGAGGCGATGAGCGAGGTGGCGCCGGCCGAGCGCCGGCTCGTTCTGCGCACCGCCAACGCGGG
>JALSRN010000064.1 GCA_026984735.1 Sedimenticola sp.
AGCTCCACGGTGGGCAGGCTCTCCACGCCGAAGCCGGCGCGGCGCCCCGCTTTCTCCAGCAGACGGAAGTCGCCGGCGCGGTCGCGACCGAAACGGAAATCGTCCCCCACGTAGAGATGGCGCACGGCCAGCCCCTGCACCAGAACCTCGTCGACGAACCGTTCCGGCGCAGTCTCGGCCAGCGTCCGGTTGAACTCGAGCAACAGCACCCGGTCGATGCCGCAGCGCCGGATCTGCTCCAGCTTCTCGCGCAGACGGGTGAGGCGCGCCGGCGCCCGGTCGGGGCGGAAGAACTCCATCGGCTGGGGCTCGAAGAGGATCACGGTGGCGGGCAGATGGTGGGTCCGCGCCTTCTCCTTGAGCGCCTCGAAAACCGCCCGATGCCCCAGGTGGACGCCGTCGAAGTTGCCGATGGTGGCCACGCAGCCGCGATGGCGGGAACGCAGATTGTGCTTGCCGCGGATCAGTTCCATCAGGGCGTACCGTCGGCCAGCTTGGCGGCTTCGAAGCCCACCCCAGCTGCCGCCGTCACCGGGTCGCAACCGATCTTCGACCGTTTCGGCAGTTTGTTGCCGAACCAAGTGCCCGACAGGCGCCCCTCTTCATACCAGAGGCCGTTGAGAAAGCCGGTGGAGGAGAGCACCAGCACCGCGGTCCCCCGCTCTTCGCCCTTGTGCTCGATCCAGTTCAAGTGGAACACTCGGCCATCGGTGGTGCCGTAGACGTATCCCTTGTCCAGCTCGTAGCATCCCTCCACCCGGCGGCCCTTCACCTCGAGCAACAGGGGACCGTAGTTGGTCTGGTAGACGCCGTCGGCGGGCTCGGGAGGGGGCGGATCGCCCACCGGATCGCCATAGGCTTCCAGCTCGCTGATCTCGGTGTAGCGTTCGTGGCCGTGGTTGGAGAGCACCTCCACCTTCAACCAACGCGCCGGCACCGGCTTCTCCAGCCGCTTCTCGGCCCGTTCGAAAGGGCGGCCCTCCACCACGGCGATGGGCGTCCAGGGTCCTTTATGGGAACGGATGGAAGCCGAAAAACGCACCTCTTTGGCCGAGATGCCCGGATACTGCATCTCGTCGTCGTCCCGGTTGTCCACCACCAGCCGGCGAATGCGATAGGTCCGGTCGAGCTCGATGACGAAACTTTCGGGGTGGACCCCCGGCATGTGGCGCTTGCCGCTCGCCCAATAGTCCCGCAACCGGCCGTCGATGAGCGCGTTGGCGGGGAATTCTTCGTCATACTGCCCCGTGTGGGCCAGGAGCACCGCGCCGTGATCGAGGGACAGCAGGTCTTCCATCCCGCCCCCCATGGTTCCCGCGGAAGCGCCAGCAAGAAGGACTAGAACCAACAACGAAAAGATCGCCTTGCGCTGGAATCTCATTTGGTTCCACACAAAAACCGGGAAATTCATAATTTTACATCGATCCATCACTGCCTGCCCAGATCTGCCGCCCGCAGCCCCAACACCCACAGAGTGCCCAGATAACTTCCGGCACCCACCAGAATCCACCACGCCAGTTGCAACGCCCTTTGCCAGGCGCTCCAAACGGCCCAACTCTCTAAAGCCGGCGGGAAAAAGAGCAGCACCCCCACCATCACGCTACAACCGAGCCCCACCTGCAACCACAACCGACGCCACCGCCGGTCGGGAGCATAGACTGCCTGTCGGCGCAAACCCCGATAGAGCAGCCCAGCATTGACGAAGGCGGAGAGACTGGTGGCCAGCGCCAGGCCGGCGTGTTGCAGGGGCACGATCAACGCCAAATTGAAGATCATGTTCACCACCATGGCGACGATGCCGATCTTCACCGGCGTACGGGTGTCCTGGCGGGCATAGTAGCCCGGCGCCAGCACCTTGATGAAGATGAACGCCAGCAGCCCCGCCGAGTAGGCCACTAGACTGCGACGCGCCATTATGACGTCGTGAAAATCGAAACGGTCGGAAAGGAAAAGGGTGGCGATCATGGGGCCCGAAAGCACCGCCAGCCCCACTGCTGCCGGCACTCCGAAGATCACCGTGGTGCGCAGCCCCCAGTCGAGGGTGCGTCCGAACAGACGGGGATCCTTGGCGGCGTGATCGCGCGACAGCGCCGGCAGGATCACCGTTCCCAGGGCCACTCCCAGCACCCCTTGGGGAAACTCCATGAGCCGATCCGAGTAGTAGAGCCAAGAGATGCTGCCGGTTTGCAAAAAAGAGGCCAGCACCGTGTCCAAGAGCAGATTGATCTGCACCACCGATACGGCGAAGAGCGCCGGCACCATCAGCTTGAGAATCCTTCGCACTCCTTCGTGGCCCCGTTTGGCGCGGGGACGGGGCAGCAGTTGGAGGCGATGCAGAAAAGGGAGCTGAAAAGTGAACTGCACCACGCCGGCGATGAGCACGCCCCAGGCGAGGGCGGTGACCGGCTCCGTCATCCAAGGAGAGAGCCACAAGGCCGCGCCGATGAGGCAGAGGTTGAGCAGCACCGGCGTGAAAGCCGACACCGCGAAGCGGTTGTGGGCGTTGAGGATGCCGCCGGCGAAGGCGGTGAGAGAGATGAAGAAGAGATAGGGAAAGGTGAGGCGGAGCATGGAGGCGGCCAGCTTCAGCTTCTCCTCGGCGCCGTCGAGCACCCAGCCGAAGGCGAACAGCCCCACCACCGCCGGCGCCGCCACCATCCCCACCAGAGAGACTGCCAGGAGCACCAGCCCCAAGGTGCCGGCCACATGATCCACCAGCCCCTTCAGCTCGGCGTGGGAACGGGTCTCCTTGTACTCGGTGAGCACCGGCACGAAGGCGGTGGCGAACGCCCCTTCGCCGAAGAGACGGCGCAGGAAATTGGGGATCTTGAACGCCACGAAAAAGGCGTCGGTGGCGGCATCCGCGCCAAACAGCCGCGCCAGCACCAGGTCGCGCACGAAGCCGAGAATGCGCGACAGCAGGGTGTTGCCGCCAACGGTGGTAAGCGATTTGAAAAGAGAGGCCAGCCCCTTTCTCCCCGATCGCGAAAAGGGGCTATTCTAGCCCCAAATTGCGGTTGACAGCAGGGCGCGCAATCTACATAATTTCGCGTCTTTCTAGAAACACCCGGATTTTCAGGAGTCAACAGGTGGCAAATTCACCGCAAGCACGCAAGCGCGCCCGCCAAGCGGAAAAGCGCCGCAAGCACAACGCCAGCCGTCGAAGCATGATGCGCACCTACATCAAGAAGGTGGTAAGGGCCATCGAGGCGGGTGACAAGGAGGCGGCCGTGGAAGCCTACCGGGCGGCGGTTCCCGTCATCGACCGCATGGCCAACAAGGGACTGATCCACAAGAACAAGGCTGCCCGCCACAAGAGCCGCCTGAACGCCCACATCAAAGCGATGTCGTGAAGGCCCGCTCTTTGGGATCTTCGTAAAAAAACCGGCCTTGAGCCGGTTTTTTCATGACCCGGGCCGCCAGCTGCCGGCTACACGAAACCGTCGCTCTCCACCGCCGACCGCAATTCGCCCGCTCACCCCCCAAGCACCTGCGCCATGCGCCGCCCCATCTCCGCCGGTGAGCGCACCACATGGACGCCGGCCGCCTCCAGAGCCTCGAACTTGGCCTCGGCGGTGCCCTTGCCTCCGCTGACGATGGCCCCGGCGTGTCCCATGCGCCGGCCCGGCGGCGCAGTGACTCCGGCGATGTAGGCCACCACCGGCTTGCTGAAGTGGTCGCGGATCCACTGGGCGGCCTCCTCTTCGGCGCTGCCGCCGATCTCCCCCACCAGGATCACCCCCTCGGTCTGGTCGTCCTTCTCGAAAAGCTTCAGGCAGTCGATGAAGCTCGTCCCGGGAATGGGGTCGCCGCCCAGCCCCACGCAGGTGCTCTGGCCCAGGCCGGCGCGGGTGGTCTGGTCCACCGCCTCGTAGGTGAGGGTGCCCGAACGGGAGAGGATGCCCACCCTTCCCGGCCGGTGGATGGCGCCGGGCATGATGCCGATCTTGCACTCGCCGGGGGTGATGACGCCCGGGCAATTGGGACCGATGAGCCGGGAGCCGGTGCCCGCCAGCGCCGCCTTCACTTTCAGCATGTCCAGCACCGGGATCCCCTCGGTGATGCAGACGATGACGCGAATCCCGGCGTCGGCCGCCTCAAGGATGGCATCGGCGGCGAAGGGAGGAGGCACATAGATCATGGTGGCGTCGGCGCCGGTCTCGGCCACCGCCTCGCGCACGGTGTCGAACACCGGCCGGTCGAGATGAGTCCGCCCCCCTTTGCCCGGCGTCACGCCTCCGACCAGATTGGTGCCGTAGGCGATGGCCTGTTGGGAATGGAAAGTGCCTTGCCTGCCGGTGAAGCCTTGACAAATGACCTTGGTGTTGGCGTCGACGAGTATGCTCATGGGTTTCTACCTTATCTTCTGGCGGACGCCGGGCCGGTGCCCGGTCGCAAGGAGATCAAGCGTTGGCGGCGGCCACCGCCTTGCGCGCCGCCTCGGTGAAATCCTCCTCGGTGATGAAATCGAGCCCGCTTTCCGCCAACATGGCCAGCCCCTGTTCATGATGGGTGCCTTGCAGGCGCACCACCACCGGCACGTCGATCTTCACTTTGCGGGCGGCGGCAATGATCCCCTCGGCGATGAGATCGCAGCGCACGATGCCGCCGAAGATGTTCACCAGCACCGCTTTCACCTTCTCGTCGGAGAGAACCAGCTTGAACGCCTCGGTGACCCGCTCGGCGGTGGTGCCTCCTCCCACGTCGAGAAAGTTGGCCGGCTCGCCCCCCTCCAGCTTCACCAGATCCATGGTGGCCATGGCCAGCCCCGCGCCGTTCACCATGCAGCCGATGTTGCCGTCCAGAGAGATGTAGTTGAGATCGTGCTCCGCGGCTCTGGCCTCCCGGGGATCCTCCTGACTGGAGTCGCGCATGCCGCGGATCGTCTCCTGACGATAGAGCGCGTTGTCGTCCACGTTGACCTTGGCGTCGAGCGCCACCAGCTCCCCGCCGGCGGTGACTACCAGGGGATTGATCTCCACGAGACTCAGATCCCGATCCAGGTAGAGGCGATAGAGCCCCGACAGGATGCGGCCGAATTGCTTGAGCTGCTCACCGCCCAGCCCCAGGCCGAACCCCAGCAGACGCGCTTGGTAGGGTTGCAGCCCCGCCGCCGGGTCCACCACCGTGGCGAGGATCTTCTCCGGCGTCCGGGCGGCCACCTCTTCGATCTCCATGCCGCCCTCCGATGAAGCCATGAAGGTGATGCGCGATCGGGAACGGTCGAGCAGCGCGCTCAGATAGAGCTCCCGCTCGATGTCGGTTCCCGCTTCCACCAGCACCGAATGGACCGGCAGGCCGGCAGGCCCCGTCTGCCTGGTCACCAGGCGCGTGCCGATGAGTTCGCCGGCGGTGGCTTCCACCTCCGCGAGGCTGCGGGCCAGCTTCACGCCGCCCGCCTTGCCGCGGCCACCGGTGTGGGCCTGGGCTTTCACCACCCAGAGCGTGCCCCCCAACCTGCGGGCGGCCTCCACCGCTTTCCCCGGCGTCCGGGCCACCTCGCCGCGGGGCACCGGTATGCCGTACTCGGAGAAAAGGGCCTTGGCCTGATATTCGTGAAGATTCATCTGCGGCACTCCTCGTCGGCGGCCACGGCCACCGGTTAGCGCAACCGTTCATGGAAAACCGTTCAGCCGCCGGAAAAGCTCGACCCCCTTTGCCGACTCCTGGAGAAGACGCGGCGAACGAGGCCAATCGTACCAGAAATCGATCCTGCCACGACGTCGCCCCCCTCTTTCCGGATCTCGCTTCGAGGGATGGGCGACTGCCCCCGAATCACCCCAGAATCAGTTTGATTCCCACCAGAATGGAGATCGCCTCGAAGGCCCGCTTGATCCACCGGTTGCCCTTGGCGATGGCCAGGTGCGCGCCCCCGTAGCCTCCCAGGAGCGAACCGGCCAGCAGCGCCGGCAGCCACGCCCATTTGATGTCGCCCAGGAGCCCCAGGGTGAGCGCGCCGGTGCCGTTCCAGAAGAGCCCCACCAACACCAGGGTGTAGGCCACCGCCCGCTTGTAGTCCAACCCGAACCAGCGCACCAGCCAGAGGGTGACGAAAAGGCCCGTGCCCGAGGTGAGAGAGCCGTTGAGAAACCCCAGAAAGAAGAGCCCGCCGCCTCCCAGCGCCATCCCTTTGCGATCGCGATGGCTGGGACGATACTCCTGGCCGAGCCGGCGACGCGAGCCGGAATAGAGCCCCAACCCCAAGGTGAGGAGGCCCAGAGCGATCTCCGCCCAACGTCCCGGCACCTGCAGGATCAGGCTGGCGCCCAGCACCACCCCCGGCAGTCCAGTGGCCAGAACGAAAAAGGTGAAGTCTCGCTCCAACGTGTTCTCCCGCATGTGCCGGAGGGTGGCCCCGACGCCCAACGCCACCGTCGCCACTTTGTGGGTGGCCAGCGCCACTCCGAAAGGCAGGCCGAGAAAGATCAGCACCGGCAACTGCAACAGCCCGGCGCCGCCGCCGGAAAAAGCCGAGAACAGGTTGGCAATCAGAGAAACTACGAAGAGGATGAACTGGTCCAATGGCCTGGGTGGGAGGATAATCCGGTCCCAAGTGGAAATTTCACAGTGTAAGGCAATCGGAACCATGCGTATCTTCTTTTTGCTGCTGCTTTCCCTTTCACTGACCCAACCCGTGTGGGCGCGGCTGTACCGATGGGTGGACGAACAAGGCCACGTCCACTATTCCGACAAACTGCCGCCTTCGGCGGTGAAGAACCCCCATGCCACGCTGGACGAACGCGGCCTGGTGGTGGAGAAGACCGGACGGGCCAAAACGCCCGAAGAGATCGCCCGCGAGAAAGCAAGGGAGAGACTTCGCCAGCAGCAGCAGAAGCAACTGGAGGCGCAGAAAGCCAAGGACAGAGTATTGCTCAACACCTTCCACAGCGAGGATGACATCATCCTCGCCCGCGACGGCAAGCTGGCCACCTACGACGCCCAAATCCGCATCGCCTATACCAACATCGAACGGCTTAAAGCGTGGCTGGAGACCCAGACGAAAAAGGCCGCCGACCTGGAGCGAAAAGGGCGGAAAGTCCCCACGAAACTGCTTCGCGAGATCGAGAACACCCGTCAGCAGATCAAGGACAATTACGAATCGATCCTCCGGCAAGAGAAGGACAAACAATTCATTCGCAAGAAATACGCGGCGGATCTTGAACGATTCCGGGAGCTGAAGGCGCTGCGCCGGGCCACTCGAAAGAAGGACTCCAACGACAGCGCCTCGAAATACGACACCATCGTGGAAACGGTGATCGTATGCGACCAAAAAGTGGATTGCGACAAGGTCTGGAAGAAATCCACGGCCTATGCCCGGCATCACGCCACCACGCCCACCTACGTGAATACCCGGCAAATGTTCATGACGCAGCCCCCTCGGAACAAGGAAGATCTGAGCATCACGGTTTCCCGCTTGCGGCCGGAGAAAGAGAAGCCCGAGATCATCTTCCTCGACGTCACCTGCAAGAAGGAAGCCTTCGACAAGACTTGGTGCGAAACGGAAAAGGCCCAGCAAATCCGAGCCAATTTCCGCCAAGCGGTGTTAGCACCCAAGGATTGAAATGCAAAATAGGCCGAGCCGCTGTCCTTCTCACAAAAAGAGCGCGGCGTCGAGCATCGCCCAATGTTCTTCCCACGCGGCCAAGGGCGAAATCCGGAAGCGGCTGCGCAACCACTGGTGCATGCATCCTTCCACATAGGCGAGCAGCAGGCCGGCCCCCACCTCCGCCGACACACGCAAGGTAGCGTCGCCCCGCATCTGCGACTCGCGTAGCACCTGCCGAAACTGGGTCTGCAGCCGATCGAAAAAGCCGCCGATGCGGTCGTGAAGACGCGGCTGTTCTCCCACCAGCGCGTCTCCCAGCAGCACCCGAACGATACCGGGGTTGCGCTCGGCGAAAGCCAGCAGCAGATAGAGAATCTGGGCGCAACGGGCGCGGGTCTCCTTGTGCTCCTCCAAGATACGATTGACTCTGGAGAAGATCCCTTCTTCGGCAAAGTCGATGAGCCCTTCGAACATGCGCGCCTTGCTGGGAAAGTGACGATAGAGCGCCGCCTCGGAGACTCCCAGCGAATCTGCCAGGCGGGCGGTGGTGACCCGGGAGCCCGGTTCCGACTCGAGTTCCCGCGCCAGGGCTTCCAGTATCTGCTGCCTGCGTTCCCCCCTTCTCGCCATGGCGTCACCGGATGAGCGTGCCGACCCCTTCGTCGGTGAAGAGCTCCACCATCACCGCATGTCGAATCCGCCCGTCGATGATGTGAGCGGAGGTGACCCCCCCGCGCACCGCTTCCAGAGCGCAACGGATCTTGGGCAGCATGCCGCCATGGATGGTGCCGTCGGCGATGAGCTCGTCCACCTTTGACGTGCTGAGTCCGGTGAGCAGTTCCCCCCCCTTGCCCAGCAGGCCGGGAGTATTGGTGAGCAGGATCAGCTTCTCCGCCCCCAGCACCTCCGCCACCTTGCCCGCCACCAAGTCGGCGTTGATGTTGTATGAACGGCCGTCCTCGCCCACGCCGATGGGGGCGATGACCGGGATGAAATTGCCCCGCACTAGCATGTCCACCACCGACACGTCGATGCTTTCCACTTCCCCCACATGGCCGAGATCGACGATCTCCGGCGGATCGTCCCCTTCCCGCTTCTGGGCCACCTTCAGCTTGCGCGCCCGGATCAGATCGCCGTCCTTGCCGGTGAGGCCCACCGCCGAACCGCCGTGGCGGTTGATGAGGTTGACGATCTCTTTGTTCACCAGACCGCCCAGCACCATCTCCACCACGTCCATGGTCTCGGAGTCGGTGACCCGCATCCCGCCCACGAACTCCGTCTCCTTGCCGAGCCGGCCCAAAAGGTCGCCGATCTGTGGGCCACCGCCGTGGACCACCACGGGGTTGACGCCCACGGTCTTCATGAGCACCACATCACGTGCGAAACTCTGTTTGAGCGACTCGTCCACCATGGCGTTGCCGCCATACTTGATCACCACGGTGCGGTTGCGGAAGCGGCGGATGTAGGGAAGCGCCTCCGACAACACCTTGGCCACCCGGGTGGCCGCTTCGGCAGAAAGACTCATTGCAGTGATCCCAGAGGTTGAAACACGCCATGGCGGGTGGAGGATTGGCGTGGAATGGTATCAAAACGGCGCCTGGAGTTCCGGGGCCGCGTCGCGGAGGAGGTCGCGGAACCGCTGTTGGACTTCCGCCAAAGCCGCTTCATCCTGCGCTTCGAAGCGGAACAACAACGCCGGTCGCGTATGCGAGGCCCGCACCAGCCCCCACGCCTTTTCGTATTCCAGCCGCAGGCCGTCCAGGTCGATGACGTCGGCATCATCGAACTCTCCTTTCACGGTGATCTGCCGTACCACTTCTTCGGCCTTTCCGGGCGGCGTCTCCAGCGCCAGCAAGGGCGTCGCCACCATGCCCGTCCCATAGGCTTCGAAGAAAGCGGAGACGCTGGCAGCGTCCAATGATATGAGTTCCAACACGCGCGCTG
>JALSRN010000065.1 GCA_026984735.1 Sedimenticola sp.
CCAGCGTGGGCACCAGGGCGGTGTCGCCAGGCTTGGCGAAGAGTCCCACGCAATGGAATCGGGCGTTGAAATCGGACACCGGAAGACCCATCTGGGTGGCACGAAATTGCGTACAAGATAACATCCGGCGCAAAAAAGAAAAGAGTCGGGCCGGTTCCGTGTCTTATAATTGGGCGCCGCCCCGGGGCGGCTTTTCGATCCTCGACGACATCCATGAGCGCGACACCCGAACTGACAGAGCGAGCGAGACACTTTCTGAAGGTGCTCATCGAGCGGTACATCCGCGATGGGCAGCCGGTGGGTTCGCGCACCCTGGCGAAAGACGCCGACCTCGATCTCAGCCCCGCCACCATTCGCAACGTCATGGCCGACCTCGAGGAGATGGGGCTGGTTACCTCCCCCCACACCTCGGCCGGCCGGGTGCCCACGGTGTTGGGATACCGTTTCTTCGTCGATTCGCTCATCTCCATTCAGCCCCTCGACCGGGCCTACATCCGTCGCCTGCGGGATCAGTTGGGCGGAGACGATGCGCCCCAGCACCTGATGGAGAACGCCTCGCGCCTGCTGGCCGGCATCACCCACATGGCCGGCGTGGTGATGATTCCCCGCCACGAGCGGGTATTGATCCGGGAACTCCATTTCATACCCCTTTCCAGCACCCGCATTCTGGCGATCCTGGTCACTGCGGAGGGGGAGGTGCTCAACCGCATCGTGGAGACCTCCCGCGTCTTCTCCCGTTCCGAGCTGGAGCAGGCCGGCCGTTTCATCAACGAGCACTATGCCGGCCACGATCTGGAGACCATCAAACAGCTCATCGTGGAGGAGATGAGCCGGCACCGGCGCGAGCTGGACCGGCTCATGGCGGAGGCCCTCGCCATCGCCGAACGGGCTCTTCAGGTGGAGGCAGACGAAGACGATTTCGTCGTGGCCGGTCAGACCAATCTCATGGATTTCGACGAGCTGGCCCAGTTGGACCGCATCAAGGAGCTGTTCGAGGCCTTCTCCGAGAAACAGGAGCTTCTCCATCTGTTGGAGCGCTGCTCCCAGGCCCAGGGGGTGCAGCTCTTCATCGGCGAGGAGTCGGGATACGGCCCCCTGGAGCGGTGCAGCCTGGTCACCTCTCCCTACCGGGTTGACGGACAGGTGGCGGGTGTGCTCGGCGTCATCGGCCCCACGCGCATGGCGTACGACCGGGTCATCCCTTTGGTGGACGTCACCGCCAAGTTGTTGGGGGCCGCCTTGAAATCGGGCTGAGCGCCCCCATTTGTGGCCCGCCCACCCCGGGAACCCGCGGTTCCGGCCGGATGGGAGATCGTGTTATCGACAGACAGAGGCTTGGAGCATGAACGAAGAACAGGAGCAGGCACAGGAGCAGGAAGAGCGTTGCCTGGACGAGCTCTCTGCCGAAGAGCTGGCCAAACTTCTCGAAGAGGCGCGGGCCAGGGCCGACGAGCACTGGGACAAAGTGTTGCGCGCCCAGGCGGAGTTGGACAATTTGAAGAAACGCCACCAGCGCGAGCTGGAGCAGGCGCACAAATTCGGTTTGGAGAAGTTCGTGGCCGAGTTGCTGGGGGTGTGGGACAGTCTGGAGCTGGGCTACCAGGCGGCGAAGGAGAACCACGACATCGACAAGCTGTTGGAGGGCACCGAGCTCACGCTGAAGATGCTGGCCGACACCATGGGCAAATTCGGCGTCGAGCAGATCGATCCCCAGGGCGAGCCCTTCGATCCGGAAAGGCACCAAGCCATGGGCATGGTGGAGCGGGACGATCTGCCTCCGAACACCGTGGCCGAAGTGATCCAGAAAGGTTATGCCCTCAATGGGCGCCTGGTGCGGCCCGCCCTGGTGATGGTCTCCAAGGCGCCTGCCGGGGCTTGAACTCCGCCGAACCGCCCCCATTTCAGGGGGCAACCGGATTTTTCATCAGTTTCAACGAATTATAACGGAGAGAACCAATGGGCAAGATTATCGGCATCGACCTGGGTACCACCAACTCCTGCGTCGCGGTGATGGAGGGGGACAAGGCCAAGGTCATCGAAAACGCCGAGGGCGACCGCACCACCCCTTCGGTGGTGGCGTTCACGCCCGAGGGAGAGGTGCTGGTGGGCAAGGCGGCCAAGCGCCAAGCGGTGACCAACCCCCATAACACGCTGTTCGCCATCAAGCGCCTCATCGGCCGCAAATTCGATGACGCGGTGGTGCAGAAGGACATCGAGATGGTGCCCTACAAGATCGTCAAGGCGGACAACGGCGATGCTTGGGTGGAGGTGAACGGCAAGAAGATGGCGCCGCCCGAGATTTCGGCCAAGGTATTGCAGAAGATGAAGCAGACCGCCGAAGACTATCTCGGCGAACCGGTGACCGAGGCGGTGATCACGGTGCCGGCCTATTTCAACGATTCCCAGCGCCAAGCCACCAAGGACGCCGGACGCATCGCCGGGCTGGAGGTGAAGCGGATCATCAACGAGCCCACGGCGGCTGCGCTCGCCTATGGCCTCGACAAATCGCCGGGCGACAAGAAGATCGCCGTCTACGATCTGGGGGGCGGTACCTTCGACATCTCCATCATCGAGATCGCGGAAGTGGAGGGCGAACACCAATTCGAGGTGCTCTCCACCAACGGCGACACCTTCCTCGGCGGCGAGGACTTCGACCTGCGCATCATCGACCATCTGGTGGACGAGTTCCAGAAGGAGCAGGGGGTCGATCTGCGCAACGATCCGCTGGCCCTGCAGCGTCTGAAGGAGGCGGCCGAAAAGGCCAAGATCGAGCTCAGCTCGGCGCAGCAGACCGAAATCAACCTCCCTTACATCACGGCGGACGCCAGCGGGCCCAAGCACCTCAACGTCAAGCTCACCCGCGCCAAGCTGGAGTCGCTGGTGGAGGATCTCATCGAGCGCTCCATCGAACCCTGCAAGGTGGCGCTCAAGGACGCTGGTCTGTCGGCCTCCGACATCGACGACGTCATCCTCGTGGGCGGTCAGACCCGCATGCCCAAGGTGCAGGAGAAGGTGGAACAGTTCTTCGGCAGGGCTCCCCGCAAGGACGTCAACCCCGACGAGGCGGTGGCCATCGGCGCGGCCATCCAGGGCGGCGTGCTGGCTGGCCACGTGAAGGACGTACTGCTGCTGGACGTCACCCCGCTCAGTCTGGGCATCGAAACCCTGGGCGGCGTGATGACCAAGCTCATCGAGAAGAACACCACCATTCCCACCACCGCCTCGCAGATCTTCTCCACGGCGGAAGACAACCAGTCGGCGGTGACGGTGCACGTGCTCCAGGGCGAGCGAGAGCGGGCGGCGGACAACAAATCGCTGGGCCGGTTCGATCTCACCGACATTCCGCCGGCGCCCCGGGGCGTGCCGCAGATCGAGGTGACCTTCGACATCGACGCCAACGGCATCCTGCACGTCTCGGCGAAGGACAAGGCCACCGGCAAGGAGCAGTCGATTCGCATCACCGCCTCTTCCGGCCTCACGGAGGAGGAGATCGAACGGATGCGCAAGGATGCCGAGGCCCACGCCGAAGAGGACCGCAAGTTCCGCGAGCTGGTGGAGGCGCGCAATCAGGCCGACGCCCTCATCCACGCCACCCGCAAATCGCTGGATGAGCTCGGGGAGAAGGTGGACGGCGCCGAGCGGGCCAATCTGGAGAGCCTCATCAAGGAGCTCGAAGAGGCGGTCAAGGGCGACAACAAGGAGGTGATCGAAACCAAGAGCAAGGCGCTGGCCGAAGCCTCCGGCAAGCTGGCCGAGAAGATGTACCAGGGCCAAGAGTCGGCGGGCGCCCAGGCCGCCGGGGGCGCGGAGTCGGCCGGCGGCGGCTCCACGGCTTCCGACGAAGACGTGGTGGACGCCGAATTCGAAGAGGTGGACGACGACAAGAAATAAACGAAGTCTTCAACCCCGCAACCGGGATCCCGGGGGCAGCGCAGGGCTGCTCCCGGCTTTTTGCGTTTGATCGAAATCGAGCGAAGACGGGAGCGCCCCGGTCCATAGCGGGCTTGGAGACTCCTCCCAGCCATCCGAGAACCACACATGTCCAAGCGTGACTATTACGAGATTCTGGGTGTCAGCCGCACCGCCACCGCGGTGGAGATCAAGAAGGCCTATCGCCGTCTGGCGATGAAGTACCATCCCGACCGCAACGCGGGCGATGCCGAGGCCGAGGCCCGCTTCAAGGAGGTGAAGGAGGCCTACGAGGTGCTCAGCGACGACCAGAAGCGGGCCGCCTACGATCAGTTCGGCCACGCCGGGGTCGGGGCGGGCGCCGGCGGCGGGCCGGGAGCGGCGGGGGCCGGCTTCGGCGCCAGCTTCAGCGACATTTTCGGAGACGTCTTCGGCGACATCTTCGGCGGCGGCGGGCGGGGCGCCCACCGGGCATGGCGCGGCTCGGACATGCAGTACAACCTGGAGATCTCTCTGGAAGAGGCGGTGAAAGGGACCACCGTGAAGATTCGGGTGCCTTCCCAGTCGGTGTGCCAGGCGTGCGGGGGCACCGGCGCCAAGGCGGGCAGCGCGCCGCGCACCTGTCCTACCTGCGGCGGCGCCGGTCAGGTGCAGATGCGGCAGGGCTTCTTCATCGCCCAGCAGACCTGTCCCACCTGCCACGGCCAGGGTACCGTGGTGGACGATCCTTGCCCCGCCTGCCGCGGGCACGGCCGCGTGCGGGACCACAAAACCCTCTCGGTGAAAGTGCCGCCCGGGGTGGACACCGGCGATCGCATCCGTCTGGCCGGCGAGGGCGAAATGGGCGAAAAGGGCGGCCCGCCGGGCGATCTCTATGTGCAGATCCGGGTGAAGGAGCACCCCATCTTCACCCGCGAGGACGCCAACCTGCGTTGCGAGATGCCCATTCCCATCACCACCGCCGCCCTGGGCGGCGAGCTGGAGGTGCCCACTTTGGAGGGCAAGGTGAAGCTGAAGATCCCGGCCGGCACCCAGACCGGCAAGGTGTTCCGCGTCCGCGGCAAGGGGGTCCAGCCGGTGCGTGGCGGCCCCGCGGGCGATCTGCTCTGCCAGGTGGTGGTGGAGACGCCGGTGAACCTCAACGAGGAGCAGAAAGAGCTCTTTCGCCAGCTGGAGGAGTCGCTGGGCAAGGGCGGCCGTCGGCACAGCCCCAATTCGAGTTCGTGGCTCGACGGTGTGAAGAACTTCTTCAAGGAGATGGGTTTTTGAATTCCATTGGTCACGGCCGGGTTCCGAAATCCAGGCCGTGATCGCCAATTCTGAAAGGGGAAAAAAGATGATTCGAGTCGCCGTGACCGGCGCCGCCGGCCGCATGGGCAAGGCCTTGGTTCAGGCGGTCAACGAGACCGAGGGCATGGAACTCGGCGTGGCCACCGAGCATCCCGATTCCAGCCTGATCGGCGCCGACGCCGGCGAAGTGGCCGGAATCGGCCGGTTGGGCGTGCCGTTGGAGGCCGATCTGGAAGCGGCGCTCGACCGCTTCGACACGCTCATCGACTTCACCCGGCCCGAACCGGCGCTGGCCCATCTCGACCTCTGCCGGCGTCACGGCAAGAAGATGGTGATCGGCACCACCGGCTTCGACGCCGCCGGCAAGCAGGCCATCGGCGAAGCGGGAGAGGAGATCGCCATTGTCTTCGCCCCAAACATGAGCGTGGGGGTCAACCTCTGCTTCAAGCTGCTGGACGTCGCTGCCCGGGTGATGGGAGCGGAGTCGGACATCGAGATCATCGAGGCCCACCACCGCCACAAGGTGGACGCCCCTTCGGGCACGGCGTTGCGCATGGGCGAAGTGGTGGCCCAGGCGTTGGGACGCAATCTGGAAGAGGTGGCCGTCTACGGCCGCCACGGCATCGTCGGTGAGCGCAAGCGCGAGACCATCGGCTTCGAGACCATCCGCGCCGGCGACGTGGTGGGCGAGCACACCGTCTGGTTCGCCGCCGAGGGCGAGCGGGTGGAGATCGCGGTGAAATCCTCAAGCCGCATGACCTACGCCCTGGGCGCCACACGGGCGGTACTCTGGCTGGAGGGGCGGCAGCGGGGCATATACGACATGCAGGACGTCCTGGAACTGCGTTGAGCACCGGAGGGACCGTTTTGCGCTTTCGCCGCTTCCCCATTCCGCCGGGCGGGACGGCCGCATGAATCCGTTGCCCTGGCTGTTGCTGCCCCTGGCCGCCGTGGGCGGCTGGTGGCTGGCGCAGCGCCTTCCGCAGCCCTGGAAGAAGAGGAAGTCGGCCCATACCACCCCCGCCTACTTCCGCGGCCTCAACTACCTGCTCAACGAGGAGCCGGACAAAGCCATCGACGTTTTCATCGAACTGCTCGAAGTGGACAGCGAGACGGTGGAGACCCATCTCGCCCTGGGCAGTCTCTTTCGCCGACGGGGGGAGGTGGAGCGCGCCATCCGCATCCATCAGAATCTCATCGCCCGTCCCGGCCTCGACGACGAGCAACGCGCCAACGCCCTGCTGGAGCTGGGCAAGGACTACATGCGGGCGGGGCTCTACGACCGGGCCGAGAACCTCTTCCTCGAGCTCAAGGAGACGCGCCAGCATGTGCGCAAGGCCCTGGAAAACCTGCTCGTCATCTACCAACAGGAGAAGGACTGGCAGGCGTGCCTGGACGTCTCCGAGGCGCTGCAGCCGCTGGTGAAGGAGCCGTTGGGGCTGGCCCGCGCCCACTACTACTGCGAGTTGGCGGAAGAGGCGCTGGGGCGGGGCGACGACGCCGAGGCCGCCGGCCTGCTGGAACGGGCGGTGGTGGCCGATCCGCAGAGCATCCGGCCGCGGCACATGCAGGCGCGCATGGCGCGGGAACGGGGCGACTGCCAGGGAGCCGTCACGCTGCTGCGCCGGATCGCCGAGAACCATCCCGACTACATTTCCGAGATCCTGCCGGATCTTCACCGTTGCCACGCGCTGCGCGGCGACCTGGACGAGCTGCGAGACTATCTCGAAAGCTTTCTGGCCGAGCGCTTCGACATCGAAGTGGTGCTGGCGCTGGTGGAGGTGCTGAAGCGCACTCAAGGGGAGGCGGCGGCGCGCCGTTTTCTCACTTCGCAGATGGAGAAGCGACCCACCATTCGCGGGTTGTTGCGGCTCATGGAGCTCAACGCCCATCTGCCCGATGCCAGCGCCGGCCGCATTCTGCTCGGCCTGAAGGACCACATGGCGCGGTTGCTGGCGGAGCGTCCGGTCTACCAGTGCACCCATTGCGGCTATGCCGCCAGCACGCTCCACTGGCAGTGTCCCAGCTGTCGCCACTGGAGCAGCTTGCGCCGCAAGCAGGAACCCCAGGAGAAGCGACTATGACCAAAAGCCCGGTGATCGTGGCCTTGGACTTCGCCGATTCGCGCAGCGCCCTGGCGCTGGTGGACCGTCTCGATCCCGCCCTCTGCCGGCTCAAGGTGGGCAAGGAGCTGTTCACGCGCGCCGGCCCGCCGGTGGTGGAAGCCCTGGTGGCGCGGGGCTACGAGGTTTTTCTCGATCTCAAGTTCCACGACATCCCCAATACGGTGGCGGCGGCCTGCGACGCGGCGGCCGATCTTGGCGTCTGGATGATGAACCTCCACGCCTCGGGCGGCCGCCGCATGATGGAAGCGGCGCGGGAGCGGCTGGAATCCCGCTCCCACCGTCCCTTGCTCATCGCCGTCACCATTCTCACCAGCCTTGGGGAGGAGGACCTGGCCGAGGTGGGCTTCCAGGGGACCCCGGCGCAGAACGTGCGCCGACTCGCCGCGCTGGCCGAGCGCTCGGGGCTCGACGGCGTGGTCTGTTCACCCCTGGAAGCGGCCCAATTGCGCGCCGAGCGGGGTGCCGGCTTTCTGCTGGTCACCCCGGGCGTGCGGCCGGCGAGCGCCGCGCTGGACGACCAGAAGCGGGTGATGACACCGGCCGACGCCCTGGCCGCGGGGGCCTCGCATCTGGTGATCGGCCGCCCTATCACCGCCGCCGAGGATCCCGTGGCGGCGCTGCGGGCCATTCTCGAGGAGTTGGAAGCGCCAAAAAATTGCTAAGCCCATAAATAGAAGTTAGCGGCGCCATAACCCAGCTTCTGGTAGTTTTAGCGCACCCGGATTTTCACCCCCATTCGCAGGAGAAGACCAAGATGATCAATCCCGTTGGTTCCGATGAACTGCATCCTCTGTTCGTCTATGACGTGGACGAGCACGAAGCCCTCTCCCACGAGGCGGAGAGCCTGCCCTCCGTCATCATCACCTCCCAGGCCGCAGGCAACGCGGTGATGCTGGGGGGCGGCTATTTCTCGCCGCTGAAGGGCTTCATGAACGTGGCCGACGCCCTGGGCGCCGCCGAGAAGATGACGCTCACCGACGGCTCCTTCTTCCCCGTTCCCGTCCTCTGCCTGATCGACGACGACCAGCTCGCTTCCATCGGCGACGCCAAGCGTGTCGCTTTGCGGGATCCCAACGTGGAGGGCAATCCCGTGCTGGCGGTGATGGACGTGGAGAATGTGGAGAAGGTCACCGAAGAGCAGATGGCCGCCATGCGCGACAAGGTGTACCGCACCGACGACATGGAGCATCCCGGCGTGGCCACCTTCATGAGCCAGGGGCGCAATGCGCTCTCCGGTCCCATCAGGGTGCTCAACTTCTCTTATTTCATCACCGATTTTCCTGACACTTTCCGCACCGCGGTGGAGATCCGCAACGAGATCAAGGAGCGTGGCTGGAAGAAAGTGGTGGCCTTCCAGACCCGCAACCCCATGCACCGCGCTCACGAAGAGCTGTGCCACATGGCCATGGAACGTTTGGGTTGCGACGGCCTGGTGATCCACATGCTGCTGGGCAAGCTCAAGCCGGGCGACATCCCCGCGCCGGTGCGCGACGCCGCCATCCGCAAGATGGTGGACCTCTACTTCCCGCCCAACAGCGTGATGATCACCGGTTACGGCTTCGACATGCTCTACGCCGGGCCCCGCGAGGCGGTGCTGCACGCCTATTTCCGCCAGAACATGGGCGCCGACTACTTCATCGTCGGCCGCGACCATGCCGGCGTGGGCGACTACTACGGCGCTTTCGACGCTCAGACCATCTTCGACGAAGAGGTGC
>JALSRN010000066.1 GCA_026984735.1 Sedimenticola sp.
TGAAAAATAGAATCGACTTAAAATTAATGCTGTTAAGTGCAGCTAGTGTTATGATGCTGATGTATCAATCCCACGCAAGTGCCTGTACCGGTATTCGCCTCAAAGCCGAAGATGGCACCATCGTTCACGCTCGGACACTGGAGTTCGCCGTTGACCTGCAATCGGATGTCATCATGGTGCCGCGCGGGTACAGCCGCATTGGCACCACACCTGATGGCAAAAAGGGACTCGCGTGGAAGTCCAAATACGCCAGTCTCGGAGCCAATGGTGTAGAGCTGCCATACATTTTTGACGGGCTGAACGAAAAAGGGTTAGCTGTCGGCACATTTTATTTTCCTGGTACTGTCGGATACATGCCCTACAAACCGGCAGATGCCGGTAAGACAATTGCACCGTGGGAAGTGGGCTCCTGGATTCTGGAAAATTTCGCGACTGTCAAAGAAGTGAAGGCTAATGTTGGAGAAGTGGTGGTGCCGGATGTTGTCTTGAAAGCATGGGGGTTTGCACCGCCGGTACATTATGTGGTGCATGACGCTTCGGGAAAGAGCATCGTGCTTGAATATGTCGATGGAAAACTGAATATCCACGACAACCCGCTGGGCGTGATGAGCAACTCGCCGACATTCGACTGGCACATGACCAATTTGCGAAACTACATCAACATCTTGCATACCAATCTGCCACCGCTTCAGTTGGAGGGTGTCAAACTGAGGCCCTTGGGGCAGGGTTCCGGAATGCTGGGGCTTCCGGGAGATTTCACCCCGCCTTCTCGCTTCGTTCGGGCAGTGGCATTCAGTCAATCCCTGCTGCCGTCGAAAACCGGAGAGGAGGCTGTTTTGCAGGCTTTTCACCTTTTGAATAACTTTGACATTCCAAAGGGTGCGGCCCGGGACGAAAAGAAAGACGAACACGGCAATATTCTGGCTGACTACACGACCTGGACCAGCGCTAATGATCTCAAGCGCAAACGGTTCTATTTCCGAACTTACGATAACAGCCAGATCCGTATGGTCGATCTCATGAAAATGAACCTTGATTCAAAAGAGATTATAAAAATCCCCATGAAGGGTGAAGAGGTTATCGAGGAGCTTACCCCCTGAACGGCTAACAATCACATGCGCACGGACAGCAAAAAGCGCCGCTCGCTCCTCGCTCTGCTTTTTGCTGCCAGTGATGTGTGGCGTTAGGAACATGAGATGAATAGTGAGAAGATGGCTAATGCATTAAATTCGTATCTTCGAGAATTCATTGGAAATCCTCTTACAACACATAAGTTAGAAGCATATCCTAAGGGTGATATAAGTAATCATAGGGATATTTGTCGATATTCTCTTTTTGAAAGAGATGGAAAGAAATATTTAGCTGGTTATGCTGCTAGTCGATTCACTAATGCGAGATACGTTGAGATAGGCGAGAACGGAGAAATTGTATATGAGTGGTCGGATATTGAATATGAAATTGTAGGTGACGATGAATTTAACTCAATGGCAAGCGAGAATAATTTAACGGGGTGGGCTAGAATCAGAGCATCTGGAATAAAGATGTGGGGTAAATATCCCTAACAAGCCGTTCAATCTGACGCGGCAAAGCCGCGCCGGTTAACTCGTCGTTATCTTACTTGGTGCCAATGATGTGGCTTCTGAATAAACTTTTCGCCCATGCTGGCCAACCGAAACCTCGGTTTGCTTTGCAAGGAACGGTCAATTGGATGAGGGGTTTGTCCATCCTTGGAGATGGTCAGTGTACCCATCAGAAGTTGCAGAAGTTTTATCATCATACTAAGCGTCGCCGATCGAATGGGCAAGCCGATGCGTTGGCCTGCGAGTGTCTAATGATGTCGATGCATAACGTCGGTGCCATCGAATCAATGCAGGCAATTAAACATCCATACCCCATTGTCAGGTCAGCCGGCGGTATCTCAGCCTGGAGAGCCCGGCCTCAGTATTTAGACCGGCGCTCCAAGGTAAACTGACTTACGAGAAGGCGGCCTGAGCCAAGGTGAAGGCCCCCGATAACTCAGAACCAAATTACACCACTTAACGGGGCACTACCGTTACCAGTACTTCATCATCCGCCAGCAGCTTCATTGTGGAATCGGAACCCAAAGCCGGTTTTGTTGGAAGGGGGTCACGGATTCGGGTTAATGAAATATATTATATAACGTGCCTCCTAATGAATCATAGAATTTTTGGCTCTTTTCTTTCATATATTCTTTGGAATAATAAATCGTTCCGCCCAATGCTTCGTATGTACTATTATATAAATTTCGTATGTTCTCTTTCGATTGATGAAGAGTTCCGCCTACTGTTTCCTTGATTTTTTGTACCAATTCTTCCGTCGTTGGCACCTTCATGCCGCATACCTTATTTTCATCTACTAATTCATTTTCTCCTTCTAGATTCCTGAGTACTTTATTGATATCGCGAATAGTATCGCATCCATCCTTCAAATCGAGTGCCGTAGAAGCCACTACGAAGCTAATGCCGATATATGGTGTCGCCTCACCCACCATTGAACCGATATCAATGGCCACATCCCTCATTGTTCGTCGCGCAATGCGTTGAATTACTTTGCGTGCCAGAGCTGTTCTTTTCAGTCTGGCTAAGCGATCTGAAATGAGTTTACGATTTGTGGACCTAAGTCGTTTATTCGTTTTGATGAATAACCTGTTTTTGGCTGCCAATTTACGGTTTTTCGTTTTTAATCTTTTGTTCTCTGCTTCGAGTAGTTTCTGTTTTTTGTATGGAGAATTTATGGTTAGAGTGTTAAATGTAAGTTTTTCAAGAAAACTTACTGCAAGAGAATGAAACCCAGAACTCGTAATTAGAAGCACATTAGTTGACAATGACAGGATAATTACGAGGAAAATCGTGATGTTTTTTAGTGAGCGTACCATCATTACCAAGAAAATCCACTCAAAATCTCACATTATTTCTCAACACCTTACTCATGGCTGGAATACGGTCAGTGCCCTTGAGGGTCATGCCTCTAACACTTTTCCTTGCTCGGCGACCCTCATGCGATTATCCAGCTTTTACACCGAGCAACTGTTCACGACGCCCTGTTCAAATCAAGCGATCTCTGCCGGGATCTGCCGCTGGATCGCTTCCAGAAACGCTTTTCCGTAGCGCTCCAGCTTCTGCACGCCGACGCCGCCGATGCCGCCCATCTCCTCCAGCGTCCGCGGCTGCGCCACCACCATCTCTTTGAGCGTGCTGTCGTGGAAGATGACATAGGGCGGCACGCCCTGTTCCTTCGCCAACTTCAGACGCAGTGACCGCAGGGCCTCGAAGAGGGCGGAATCCCGGGCGTCGAACTCCGGGGCGGCCGCGGCCTTCGCCGTCCTCTTCCTCTCGATCCGGCGGGGTTTGCGCAGCTCCAGCCGCTCCTCGCCGCGCAGCAAGGGACGGCAGCCTTCGGTGAGCTTGAGGGCGCCGTAGCCGTCGTGGTCCACCTCGAGATAGCCCAGGGCGATGAGCTGGCGGTAGAGGCTTCGCCACTCGCCGGCCTTGAGTTCGCCGCCGATTCCGAAGGTGGAGAGGCGATGGTGGCCGAAACGGCGGATGCGCTCGCTCTCCTTGCCCAGCAGCACGTCGATGAGGTGGTTGACGCCGAAGCGTTGCCCGGTGCGCCAGACGCAGGAGAGCGCTTTCTGCGCCGCCTCGGTGGCCTCCCAGGTGGTGGGCGGGCGCAGACAGTTGTCGCAGTTGCCGCAGGGCGCCTCCAGGTTCTCGCCGAAATAGCCCAGCAGAGCCTGGCGGCGGCAGGAGGTGGTCTCGCACAGCCCCAGCATCGCCTCCAGCTTGTGTCGGGTGATGCGCTTGTGGTGCTCGTCGGCTTCGCTCTCCTCGGCCATCCGGCGCAGCAGGATGACGTCTTGCAGGCCATAGGCCATCCAGGCGTCGGCGGGCAAGCCGTCGCGACCGGCGCGGCCGGTCTCCTGGTAGTAGGCTTCGATGCTCTTGGGCAGGTTGAGGTGGGCCACGAACCGCACGTCGGGCTTGTCGATGCCCATGCCGAAGGCGATGGTGGCCACCATGACGATTCCATCCTCCCGCAGAAAGCGCTGCTGGTTGGCTTCGCGCTCCCGGGCGCTCATGCCGGCGTGGTAGGGCAGCGCCTGGCGCCCCCGGGCGCGCAGCCAGCGGGCCGTCTCCTCCACCTTCTTGCGCGACAGGCAGTAGACGATGCCGGCGTCGTGGGGATGCTCCCGTTGGAGGAAACGCCACAGCCGCTCGCGGGCGTTGCCGCCGTCGGTGATGGCGTAGCGGATGTTGGGGCGATCGAAGCTGCTGATGAAGTGGCGCGCCTTCCGCAGGTCGAGCTGCTCCACGATCTCGCTTCGGGTGCGGGCGTCGGCGGTGGCGGTGAGAGCGATGCGCGGCACCCGGGGAAAGCGCCGGTGCAGGATCTCGAGCCGGCGGTATTCGGGCCGGAAGTCGTGGCCCCATTGGGAGACGCAGTGCGCCTCGTCGATGGCGAAAAGCGCCAGGGCGGCCCTTTCCAGAAGCTCCAGCGTGCGCTCGGCCAACAGCCGTTCCGGTGCGATGTAGAGCAGCTCGAGCTCCCCCGCCAATAGCGCCCGTTCCACCTTTCGTTCTTCCTCCCGCTCCAGGGTGGAGTTGAGAAAGGCGGCCCGCACGCCGAGTTGGCGCAGGGCTTCCACCTGGTCCTGCATCAAGGCGATCAGCGGCGAGATCACCACCCCGCAGCCGGGACGGGCGATGGCGGGGATCTGGTAGCAGAGCGACTTGCCGCCGCCGGTGGGCATGAGCACCAGGGCGTCGCCGCCCTCGACGAGGGTGCGGACGATCTCCGCCTGGTTGGGGCGAAAGTCGTCGTAGCCGAAGATGTCGCGAAGGATGCGGCGGGCCTCTTCCATGGCGGCGTGGAGCGAAGAAAAATTCCATTCTACTCCAAGCGGGCGGTGCTGCCTTCAGGAAGGCGGCGGCGAGGTTTGATGGCGCGGCATCGCGAAACCTCGGGCGGCGGAGCGGTCGGGCCTACAGACGCTCCACCACCCAACGGGTGACGAACTCGGCGGTGCGCGCGCACTGGTCGCCGCGCATTTCGCAGAAGCGGCGGTACTCCTCGGGCTTCCACATGTCGTGGGTCTCGCCGGTGAAGCGCTCCTGGAGTTCCCGGCAGGTGAGCCCGCCGAAGCGTTCCCGAAAGTCCTTCATCAGCTCGTCGGCTTTGGTGAAGTTGCCGATGAATTTGCCCCGGTGAAACCGTTCCCGGTCGCGTCCGCGCTTGGCGCCCAGGGCGAGGATGCCCCCCACCAGCGAACCGCAGAGCCCCACGCCGCTCAGCCCGCCGCCGCCGGAGAGGCCGTGGCTCGCCTTGATGGTCTCGTCGGTGACGATGCCCACCGTCTCCTGCACCGCGGCCAGCACGCATTGGGGGCAGCAGCCGTAGTCGAACTCGTACTTCAACGCCTTGGCGGCGGCCTCTTCCGCCAGCTTTTTCCGGTCGTTCATGAGGACCCTCCCTAAAGCCATCCGCCGAATGCTGGCACAGCGGCGGATGGAGCGCGTTGACAATGGGCAATCAAAGGCCGGAGCGCCGATCGAGGAGGAACCCTGCTCCCTCTATTCCGTGGGGTCCTTTCTGCAAGCAAAAACGGGTAAAATCAAACAGATGTTCCATCCCACCCAATATGATGTGATCGTCGTCGGCGGCGGCCACGCCGGCACCGAGGCGGCGCTGGCCGCGGCCCGCGCGGGCGCGCGCACGCTGTTGCTGACGCACAACATCGACACCTTGGGCGCCATGAGCTGCAATCCCGCCATCGGCGGCATCGGCAAGGGCCACCTGGTGAAGGAGATCGACGCTCTGGGGGGGCTCATGGCGCGGGCCGCCGACCGCGCCGGCATCCAGTTTCGCATTCTCAACGCGCGCAAGGGCCCGGCGGTGCGGGCCACCCGCGCCCAGGCCGACCGGCAGCTCTACCGCATGGCGGTGCGCCAGGCCCTGGAGAACCAGCCCCGCCTCGACCTCTTCCAGCAGGCGGTGGAAGACCTGATCCTGGAGGGCGACAAGGTGACCGGCGTGGTCACGGCCATGGGGCTGAAGTTTCACGCCGGCGCTGTGGTGCTCACCGTGGGCACCTTCCTCGGCGGGCGCATCCACATTGGATTGGAGAACTACGAAGGGGGGCGGGCCGGCGATCCTCCCGCCAACGCCCTGGCGCGGCGCCTGCGCGAACTTCCCTTCCGGGTGGAGCGGCTCAAGACCGGCACGCCGCCGCGCATCGACAAGCGCACGGTGGATTTCTCGGTGCTGGAGGAGCAGCCGGGCGACCGCCCCGTGCCCGTCTTCTCCTTTCTCGGCCGGGCGGAGGAGCACCCCCGGCAGGTGAGCTGCTTCATCACCCGCACCAACGAGCGCACCCACGAGATCATCCGCAAGGGGTTGTCGCGCTCGCCCATGTATGCCGGCGTGATCGAGGGGGTGGGGCCGCGCTACTGCCCCTCCATCGAAGACAAGGTGGTGCGCTTCGCCGATCGCGACTCCCACCAGATTTTCATCGAGCCGGAAGGATTGACCAGCAACGAACTCTATCCCAACGGCATCTCCACTTCGCTCCCCTTCGACGTGCAGTGGCAGCTGGTGCGCTCCATGCGCGGCTTCGAGAACGCCCGCATCACCCGGCCCGGCTACGCCATCGAATACGACTTCTTCGACCCGCGCGATCTGCGCCCGTCGCTGGAGACCCGGCACCTGCAGAATCTCTTCTTCGCCGGTCAGATCAACGGCACCACCGGTTATGAAGAGGCCGCCGCCCAGGGGCTGCTGGCGGGGCTCAACGCGGCGCGCAAGGTGCGCGGCGAGGCGCCTTGGTGGCCGCGGCGGGACGAAGCCTATCTGGGCGTCCTGGTGGACGACCTGGTCACCCGCGGCACCCAGGAGCCCTACCGCATGTTCACCTCTCGCGCGGAACACCGCCTGCTGTTGCGCGAGGACAACGCCGACCTGCGCCTGACGGAGAAAGGCCGTGAGCTGGGGTTGGTAGACGACGAACGCTGGAACGCGTTCTGCCGCAAGCGCGAGGCCATCGAGCGGGAGCGGCGGCGGCTGGATCGGATCCTCCTCCGCCCCGGCGAACTCGATCCGGAACGGGAGCGGGCGCTGCTGGGCGACCGCCTGCGCCGCGAGGTCCGTGCCGCCGAGCTGCTCACCCGCCCGACCGTCACCTACGCCGCCCTCGTGAGCCTGCCGGGAGTGGGACCCGGCGTGGAGGATCCGAAGGTGGCGGAGCAGGTGGAGATCCAGGCCAAGTACGCCGGCTATATCGAGCGCCAGCGGGACGAGGTGGAGAAGGCGCGCCGGGCGGAAGCGGTGAAACTGCCCCAGGAACTGGACTACGACCAGGTGAAAGGGCTCTCCTCCGAGGTGCGGGAGAAGCTTGCGCGCGCCCGCCCCGCCACCCTCGGCCAGGCGGCGCGCATTCCCGGCGTGACGCCGGCGGCGGTGTCGCTGCTGCTGGTGCATCTGAAGAAGCGGGCAAGCGCCTGAAAGGAGCCGGACGCAGCTTGAAAGAGATCCTTTTCGTCTCCAAGGGGCTCCACGCCGCCTCCACCCGCTACCGCGCCACGGATTTCTTTCCCTTGTTGGAGAAGTCCGGCTGGCGGCCACGTCATCTGTCGGATTGCGGTTCCCTGCGGTGCCGCCTTGCCCTTCTGAACGCGGCGCGCCGGGCGGAAGTGGTGGTTCTGGTGCGTCGCACCTACGGCCCCCTTTTCCGCTTTCTTTTGCGCCGCGCCGCACGGCGCCTGGCGTTCACTTTCGACGATGCCATATTCTGTCGCAGCGACGGCGCCGCCTCGCCGCGCCGGGCGCGGCGTTTCGCCGCCACCGTCGCCAAGTGCGATCTGGTGTGGGCCGGCAACCGCTACCTGGCCGACGAGGCGGGCCGATTCAACCGCCGTGTGCGGGTCGTTCCCACCGCGGTGGAGACGGAGCGCTACCGCTTGCAGGCGGCCAAACCGGAATCCACCTTCGATCTGGTCTGGATCGGCAGCCGCTCCACGAAAAAGCATCTGCTGACCATCCTGCCAGCGTTGGAGCGGGCGGCGGAACGGATTGCCGCTCTCCGCCTTAAGATCGTGGCCGATTTCACGCTGGAGACGCGGAGCCTCGTCGTCGTGCCCATTCCCTGGTCGCCGGAAGCGGAAGTCCGGGAACTGGCTTCCGCCCATGTGGGCTTGGCTCCGTTGCCGGACAACCGCTTCACCCGCGGCAAATGCGGCCTCAAGGTGCTGCAATATATGGCGGCGGGGCTGCCGGTGGTATCCTCCCCCACGGGCGTCAACTCCGAAATGGTGGAGCATGGCGTGACCGGCTTGTTGGCACGGAGCGAAGAGGAGTGGATCCAGGCCCTGCAACTGCTGCGCGATTCCCCCGCCCGGCGGGAGCGCTTCGGTGAAGCGGGACGGAAAAAGTGCGCGCGCCACTACGCCTTGCAACAGGCGTTTGCTGAAATGGTGAAGTCGTTGGATGAGTTGCGGCCGGACGGCGGTGGAGTCCTTTCCTCATGTCCCTGATCGCCGCGGAGGTGCCGGAATCCTGTCCCCTCTGCGGTGGTTCGGGTTCCCTCGCCTACAAGGGGCGGGATCTGCTGATGGGGCTGCCGGGCAAGTTCGCCTATGCGGAATGCGGCGACTGCGGGGCTGTCTACCAGGTGCCCATGCCCGATGCCCAGCACATCGCCGGCTTCTATCCCGACGACTACCAGCCCTATCGGCCCGGGCGGGAGAAGCGCAAGGGCGCGCTGGAACGTGCGGTGCTGCGCGCCCGTTACGGTTACGCCCATCTTCACAGCGACTTCCCCGATTGGCTGGCCAGGATTCTGGGAGCCTTCCTTCATCGCCAATCGATTCCCTTCACCGGAAGCGGGCGTCTGCTCGATGTCGGCTGCGGCGGAGGCAAATATCTGCGGTCGATGCGGACGCTCGGCTGGAAGCCGGAAGGGGTGGAGTTCAATCGGAGCGCGGTGGAAACCTGCCGGG
>JALSRN010000067.1 GCA_026984735.1 Sedimenticola sp.
GGGCTCCGGCCGGGTACGATGCCAGCGGGATCCGGTAGGCAGGAAAGGGGAACAACCTTGTAGAATACTCACCTTTCCATTCCGCGAATCCGGGATTATGCACCTGGCGGTCGTCGTTCGCACTTCCGGCCTGTTGGCCGTGATCTTCAGCCTTTCGTTGCTGTTGCCGCTGGCGGTGGGGATTCTCTACCGCGAAGAGGATCTCGCCATCTTCATCTGGCCCATGGTGGTCTCTTTCGGGGTGGGAATCCTTCTATGGAATCCGTGGCGGCCGTTGAATACCCGCATCAGCCGCAAGGACGGCTTCCTCATCGTGGCGCTGTTCTGGTTCCTCATGAGCATGCTGGGGGCCTGGCCGCTGTTGCTGGGGGTGAAGCTGAGCTTTACCGAGGCCTTCTTCGAGTCCACCTCCGCCATCACCACCACGGGCGCCACGGTGATCACCGGACTGGACGGCCTGCCCCACTCGGTGCTCTTCTACCGGCAGTTGCTGCAGTGGATGGGCGGCATGGGGTTGATCGTGCTGGGCATCGCCATCCTGCCCATGCTGGGTATCGGCGGCATGCAGCTCTACCGCGCCGAGGCGCCGGGGCCCATGAAGGAGGAGAAGATGACGCCGCGACTGGCCAACACGGCGCGCGCTCTCTGGCTCATCTACCTGTCGCTCACCGCCGCCTGCGCCCTGGCCTACTGGCTGGCGGGGATGCCGGCCTTCGACGCCATCGCCCACAGCCTCTCCACCCTATCCACGGGGGGGTTCTCCACCCACGACGCCAGCATCGGCTATTTCCACAGCAGCGCGGTGGAGGCGGTGGCCATCGTCTTCATGCTGCTCGCCTCGTTCAACTTCGCCGTTCACTTCTACGCCCTGCACCGCCGCGACCCCTTCTTCTACTGGCGCGATCCCGAGGCCCGCACCTTTCTGCTGCTGGTGTTCGCGGTGGTGACCCTGGTGGTGTTGATCCTGCGCTTCGAGGGGGAGTATGAGCATCTGCCGGCCAGCCTGCGGGATGCCGCTTTCGAGGTGGTCTCGGTGGTCACCAGCACCGGCTTCGGCACGGCCGATTTCACCCGCTGGCCCGATTTCGTGCCCGTGCTGCTCATCTTCATCAGCTTCATTGGCGGCTGCGGCGGCTCCACCGCGGGGGGCATGAAAGTGGTGCGGGTGCTGCTGCTGGTGAAGCAGGGGATGCGCGAGGTGAAGAAGCTCATGCATCCCAACGCCATCCTGCCGGTGCGCCTCGGCGAACAGGTGATCGACCAGCGGATCATGAACGCGGTGTGGGGGTTCTTCGCCGCCTACACCGCGGTGTTCGTCATTCTCATGCTGCTGATGATGCACACCGGGCTGGATCAGGTGTCGGCCTTCGCGGCCATCGCCACCAGCATGAACAATCTCGGCCCCGGCCTGGGGGCGGTGGCCTACAACTTCCAGGAGGTGAGCGATGCGGGCAAGTGGATCTCGGTGGCCGCCATGCTCATGGGGCGGCTGGAGATCTTCACCATCCTGATTCTTCTGTCGCCGGGATTCTGGAAAGACTGACCCAGACCCTTTTTCTCAACGAACGCGGCCTTCGGCCAGCCCCTCGTCCTTCCAAGGTCAGGCAGACCCGAACTTCCGGCGAATCTGTTCTTGAAGGGTCTCGGGCACCGTCTCCTCCAGCGGCAGGGCGAGGAGATCCTGGAGCGTGAGGTCGGCGATCTCCTCTTCCGAGAGCTGCTGCTCCAGCCATTCGCGCATGAAGCCTTCGGCGCATTCGCGCACTTGCGGCAGCCGCTCGGCCGACACGCCCACCAGTTCGGCGATCTCTTCGGGCGCCATCTCCAGCACGTCGGCGAGCACCAGGGCGTGGCGCCAGCGGCGGGGCAGGCGCGACAGCGCCTTCTGCACCGCCAAGTTGCGCTCCCACAGCGCTTCGGCCGTCTCCGGCTCCGCCGAAGAGAGGTCCGGAATGAGGTCTTCCAGGCGGATCACCTCTTCGGGCTCGTGATATTCGTAGTACTCGGTGTCGAAGTCGTCGGTGACGTCCATGGGGGTTTCGGGCGGCGCGGCTTCGAGGGCGATACTGCGTTCGCGGGCGCGGTGGCGCTCCAGTTCCTCCCCGATCACTTCCAGGGCGATGCCGGTGAGCCAGGGCAGCACGTCCAGATGGGCGGGACGCTCGGGATAGCGCTCCCAGCCGCGCACCACCACGGCGTCCAGCACTTCGTCGGCGCCGATTTCGGAGGGGAGCAGCTCGTCCAGCGCCTGGTGATAGGCCAGCTCGCGGCGGATGAAGTGGTAGAGAGCGGTGAGGTGAGGATCGATCAGCTGGAGATACTCCTGGCGCCGGCTCTCTTCGTCGGCGGGCGTGGCCTCTTTGAGTCGGCTGCGCAGCTCTGCGCGGCGGCGCGGCCGTTTCCACAGATGATCGCTCTTCATCAGGTGCTTCTGCCGCTCGAGCTGGCGGCGCAGCTCCGCGAACACCGCGTGCAGCACGGCACCAGCCTCCTCGGCCTCTTCCAGAGCGGCCAGCGTCCGGCCGGGCAGACGGAGTTTGAGACGGGCGCGATAGAGCGGTTTGCGGGGGTGCTTTTCGATCCGCCCTTCCAGTTGCACCGCGTCGGAATCGAGGCTGCCGAGAATCTCTTGCAGCGCCTCTTTCTGCGCCCGCACCGTCTCCTTGAGCGCCTTCTTGCCGTTCTTGTCGATCTTTTTGTACGAAAACCGGAGTTTCATGGTGTCGTCCTCAGTGGGGGTGTTGGGTAGCGCCAATTTTGCACCGGATCGCGCGAAGAACCGGATGAGGTGGCCCGCGGCAGGCGCGACCCCGGATGCGCGAGGATAAGCCATTGAACAAGCGAACAGAACATCCGGTTCTGGAGCGGTCGGGTGCGTCACTCGGGTTAGATGCGGCTGTTCGCGGAAACTTCAAGAGGCAGCGGGGGCGATCGCGAAGGGGCTCTTGGAAGCGCCCGCGCCGCGCCCTTGCGCCGATTCGCGCGACGATCCCGCCTTGCGACGCTCCTACGGCCGCCAGCCGGGGGAGCGGCTGGTAGAATGGCCCGCTCTTGAGTGAACCGCGCTGCCCCCCATGCCGTACTGGCGCCTTTCGGCCTTCTATTTCTTCTATTTCGCGTCGCTCGGAGCCCTGGTGCCCTACTGGGGGCTCTATCTGAAGTCGCTGGGCTTCGACGCCGTGGAGATCGGCTCGCTCATGGCCATCCTCATGGCCACCAAGATCGTGGCGCCCAACGTCTGGGGCTATCTGGCGGACCGCATCGGTCGCCACATGGTGTTGGTAAGGGCCGCCTCGCTGGCGGCGCTGGTGGCCTTCGCGGCCGTCTTCGGCCTGCACCGCTTCTGGCCCATCGCCCTGGCCATGACCGCGTTCAGCTTCTTCTGGAACGCCTCGCTGCCCCAGTTCGAGGCGGTGACCTTCAACTATCTCGGCCGGGAGGCGGAACGTTACGCCCGCGTCCGGGTCTGGGGCTCTCTGGGATTCATCGCCACCGTGACCGGGGTGGGGCGGTGGGTGGACCGGGCCGGTCCGGGCGTGGTGACCTGGGCGGTGCTGGCCGCCTTCGGCGGCGTGCTGGCGGCCAGCCTGCTGGTGGCGGATCGCCCCAACGGCGACGGTCGCCGGAATCAGGGCTCCATTCTCTCCGTTTTGCGGCGGCCCCAGGTGGTCGCTTTCTTCGCCGCCGTCTTCCTGATGCAGATGAGCCACGGCCCCTACTACGCCTTCTACACCATCTACCTGCAGGAGTGGGGTTACAGCAAGACGGTCATCGGCGGGCTCTGGGGGTTGGGGGTGCTGGCGGAAGTGACCCTCTTTCTCTTTTTCATGCACCGGCTGCTGCGCCGTTTCAGCACCGCGGCCATTCTCTCGACCAGCCTCCTGCTCGCCGGGGTGCGCTGGCTGCTCATCGGCTGGCTGCCGCAGGAGGTTTGGGCGGTGGTGTTGGCGCAGCTGCTGCACGCGGCCAGCTTCGGCAGTTTCCACGCTTCGGCCATCCATACGATCAACCGCTATTTCAAGGGCAGGCACCAGGGAAGGGGGCAGGCGCTCTACGCCAGCATGAGCTTCGGCGCGGGCGGCGCGGCGGGCACTTTCGCCAGCGGCTTTCTGTGGGAGCGCTGGGGGGCGCCGCTGGCGTATACTCTGGCTTCGCTGGTCGCCTTGGCCGGCGCTCTCATCGTCTGGCGTTTCGTAACCGAACGGGAATCATGAAGAGAAGGAATCGGCACGGCCTGCTCCTGTCGGCGGTGATCCTCCTGGCGGCGGCGGGGCTCTTCGCGCTGCTGGTGGCCACCCGCCCCCGCACCCACGCAGTGCCGGTGGAGGAAAAGGCGTGGCCGGTCTCGGCCATGGAGATCCATCCCGGCCGCTGGCCGCGCACGCTGGAACTCTACGGGCGGGTGGACGCTCTGAGCCGGACGAAGATCACTTCGCCATTGGCTGCCGAGGTGGTGTCGGTGGCGGTGCAAGAGGGGCAGGCGGTGGCGGCGGGCGCGCTGCTGGCGACCCTGGACGACCGCGACTTCCGTCTGGAGGTGGCCCGGCGGCAGGCGGAGCTGGAGCAGGCGCAGGCCGCCATCGACGAGGAGAACTCCCGCCACCGGGGCGACCTGGAGGCGCTGCCGGGCGAGCGCCGCCTGCTCTCTCTGGCGCAGGCGGAGGTGGACCGCCTCCGCGGATTGATGAAGAAGAACCTGGCCTCGCGTTCCAAGCTGGACAACGCCCGACAGACGCTGGCCCGGCAGGCCATCGCGGTGGCGCGCATCGAGGAGAGCGTGCGCACCCACGAGAGCAAGCTGCGGGAACTCCGGGCGCGCCTGGCGCAACGGCAGGCGGCGCTGGACAAGGCGCGGCTGCAGCTCCAGCGCACCCGCTTGACGGCGCCCTATGCGGGTCGGGTGATCCGCGTGCAGGCCGCCGAGGGCCAGCGGGTCAATCCGGGCACCGTGCTGCTGGAGCTCTATGCCGACTCCTCCATGGTGCTGCGCGCCGTGGTGCCCGAACCCCAGGTGGCGCTGCTGCGCGAGATGGTGGCGCAGGGGCGCGAGGTGACCGCCCGCGGCCGCCTCGACGGGCGGTCGGTGGAGGCGCGGCTGCTGAGGCTGACGGCGACCACCAACGACGCCGGCGGGGTGGAAGCGCTCTTCCGTCTCGACGGGCGGAGCCGCTGGCCGCAACTGGGCCGCGTTTTCGAGCTCCAGGTGGAGCTGCCGCCGGTGGAGGGGGTGGTGCCCATCCCTTGGGAGGCGCTCTACGGTAACGACCAGGTCTATCTCATCGATTCGAAGAGCCGGCTGCATGGGGTGAAGGTGGAGCGGGCCGGGCAGTTGCGCCGGCAAGGGCGTGACCGCCTTCTGGTGCGGCTGCCCGAAGGCATCGGGGGACGGCTGCTCACCACCCAGCTGCCCAACGCCGTGGAGGGGCTGCTGGTGAAAGTGGTGCGCCGTGACTGAGCCCTTCCGCCACAAAGAGGATCTCATCGGTCGCTTCGCCCGCCACCCGGTGGCGGCCAATCTGGTGATGCTGATGATGCTGGCGGCGGGAATGCTGGCGCTGGGCCGCCTCAACACCCAGTTCTTCCCCACTTTCGAGGTGCAGGTGGTGTCGGTGCGGGTGGTCTGGCCGGGGGCCACCGCCGAGGATGTGGAGCGTTCGGTGACGGTTCCCATCGAGCAGGAGCTGCGCTCGGTGGAAGGGGTGAAGAAGGTCACCTCCACCTCGGCGCGGGGAGTGAGCCTGATCCTGCTCGAGTTTCCCGAGGGCACCGACATGGGGGATGCCACCAATCGGGTGGAGGAGCGGGTCAAGGCGGTGCGCAATCTCCCTCCCGACGCGCGCAGGCCTCAGGTGACCCACGTGATCAATTTCGAGCCCATCGCCCGGGTACTGGTGCATGGCGACCTGCAGCCGCGGGAGCTGCGCCGTCTCGCCTATCGCTTCCAGGAGGAGCTGCTGCGGCGCGGCGTGGCCAAGGTGGACCTCATCGGCCTGCCCGAGGAGGAGCTGGCGGTGGAGGTGGACGGACGCCGTCTGCAGGCGATGCGCACCGGCCTGGCCGGCCTTGGAGAAGAGATCGCCCGCCGTTCGGTGGACCGCCCGGCGGGGCGCATCGGCCGGGAGGACGTGGCGCGGGAGCTTCGCGCCCTCTCCCAGCGGCGCGATGAGAAGGGGTTCCACCGGTTGCTGCTGGAGGAGGGCGGAGGACGGGTTCCGCTCGGCGAGGTGGCGCGCATCGAACTCCGTCCCCGCCCGGGGCAGATCACCCTCAGCTACAAAGGGGAGCCGGCGGTGGAGCTGCGCGCTCAGCGGGCGCTCACCGGTGACACTTTGAAATCGGCCCGCATTCTGCGCCAGTGGCTGGAGGAGACCCGGGCCAAGCTGCCGCCGGGGGTGGAGCTCACCGTCTACGACGAGAGCTGGCGGTTGATCCGCGACCGCATCGATCTGCTGCTGAAGAACGGCGCCGGCGGCCTGGTGCTGGTGGTGGCCATTCTCTTCCTCTTTCTCAACGCCCGGGTGGCCTGGTGGGTCACCCTGGGCATTCCGGTCTCCTTCATGGCCGCCCTGGCCATCGTCTGGATGGCGGGGGGCAGCATCAACATGATCTCGCTGTTCGCCCTCATCATGACCCTCGGCATCATCGTGGACGACGCCATCGTGGTGGGCGAGGACGCGCTCACCCACTACCAGAAGGGCGAGCGCTCGCTGGAAGCGGCGGAAGGGGGCGCGCGCCGCATGCTGGCGCCGGTGCTCTCCGCCTCGCTCACCACCGTGGCCGCCTTCGTGCCGTTGATGGCGGTCTCCGGCATCATCGGCGACATCCTCTTCGACATCCCCTTCGTGGTGATCTGCGTGCTCACCGCGTCGCTCATCGAGAGCTTCCTGGTGCTGCCGGGCCATCTGCGCCACAGTTTCCGGCGGGTGCACCACCGTCCGCCCTCCCGACTGCGCCGGCGGCTGGACGACGCCTTCGAAAGCTTCCGGGAGCGGCGTTTCCGTCCCTTGGTGACCGCCGCGGTGCGCCGGCCGGCGGTGACCCTGTCGCTGGCGTTCGCCTCCCTCATCGTGATGGCCGGGTTGATGGCGGGAGGACGGCTGGGCTTCACCTTCTTTCCCCGGGTGGAGGGCAACGTGGTCTATGCCAGCGCCAGCTTCGTCTCGGGCACGCCGCCGTCGAGGGTGGAGCGCTTCATCGGCCAGGTGGAGAAGGCGCTCTACGCCGCCGAGTCGGAGCTGGGCGGCGGCCTGATCCGGGTGGCGCGGGTCAACCACGGCATGGGGATCTTCTCCAACACCTCTTCCGGCCGCGCCGGGGAGCAGTTCGCCTCCATCACCGTGGAGCTGGTGCCCTCGGACCGGCGTTCGGTGCGCAACGAAGCCTTTCTCGCCGCCTGGCGCCGCCACATTCCCCAGGCGCCGGGTCTGGAGCGGCTCACCCTCAGCTCCCGCCAGGGGGGCGGCCCTCCCGGAAAGGATCTGGAGATCAAGATCACCGGCCCCGACACCCACAGCATCAAGGGAGCGGCGCTGGAGCTGGTGTCGGCGCTGGAGGCGCTGGAAGGGGTTTCGGGGGTGGAGGACGACATGCCCTACGGTTATCAGCAGCTGTTGCTGAAGCTGACCCCCGTGGCCCGTTCCCAGGGGCTCACCGAAAAGGGGGTGGCGGCCCAGCTGCGCGATGCCCTGGACGGCAATCTCGCCCAGATCTTCGTGCAGGGGAGGGACGTGGTGGAGGTGCGGGTGATGCTGCCCGCCGGCGAGCGCAACCGGCTGGCCAGCCTGGAGCGGCTGCAGCTGCGGCTGCCCAACGGCGGATTCCTGCCCCTGGCCAGCGCGGTGGAGCTGCAGCCCTACCAGGGGTTCGAGATCCTGCGGCACTACAACAACCGGCTGTCGGCCACGGTGTTCGCCGACGTGGACCGCAGCCGCAACAACGCCAACCGCATTCGGGAGCAGCTGAAGAAGACGGTGATCCCGGCCATCGAGGCGCGCTGGGGCGTGCAGACCAGCTACACCGGCCGCGCCGAGGATCAAAAGGAGACCCTCGCCGACATGAAGGAGGGGGCGCTCTACGCCCTGGTGCTCATCTACCTGGTGCTCGCCTGGGTGTTCGGCTCCTACGGCTGGCCGCTGGTGGTGATGAGCGTCATTCCCTTCGGCATCGTCGGCGCCCTCGCGGGGCACTGGCTGATGGGCGTGGAGCTGACCATTCTCTCGCTCTTCGGGCTCTTCGGCCTGGCGGGGATCGTGGTCAACGACTCCATCATCCTGGTGGTCTTCTACAAACAGCTCAAGGCGGAGGGGGTTCCCACCCACGAGGCCATCGTGGAGGCGGCCTGCCAGCGGCTGCGGGCGGTGATGCTTACCTCCCTCACCACCATCGCCGGTCTCACTCCGCTGCTGTTCGAAACCTCGTTGCAGGCCCAGTTCCTGATCCCCATGGCGGTGTCCATCTCCTTCGGGCTGGCCTTCACCACCTTGCTCGTCCTCTTCCTGGTGCCGGCGCTGCTGCGGCTGCACGAAGCGGTGGTGGAGCGGCTGGGCGGCCGGCTTTTCGGCGCCTCCGGCGAAGCGGGCTGAAGCCCCTTCCGCCGCTCTGCCGTTCCCTCTCCTTTTTCCTCATTCCCGCCTCCTTCTTTTCGTCATTCCCGTGCCACACTTTTTTCCGTCATTCCCGCGCAGGCGGGAATCTCCCGACGACTCGGCACCCGTGGATTCCGGCCCTCCGCTGCGCTTCGGCCGGAATGACGAGAGGGGGGGAACTCCGGCCGGAATGACGAGAGGGGGGAACTCCGGCCGGAATGACGAGAGGGGGGAACTCCGGCCGGAC
>JALSRN010000068.1 GCA_026984735.1 Sedimenticola sp.
TGGGCGGCACGGTGGAGACCCTCATGAAAGTGGTCGAGGCATTGGAAGCGGCCGGCGTCGAGCTCATTGCCGAGGGGGCCACCAGCCGCGAAGGGGGACGCGGAGTCCGCCTCAAAAAGACCGCCCGACCATGACCGCCCCGCTCTCCCTGGCGCTGGGCGCCCTGGCGGCGGCCCTCCTTTCCGCCGTGGCGGCGCTCGCCGCCGACGAGCGACCCATGCTGTTCCGCGCTCTGGTGTCGCCCCTCTTCGGACTGGCCTGCGCCCTGCTGCTGGCTGCCGGCCTGGGCGGCCTGCTCCACCCCGGCGTGGCGCGGGCCACCCTGCCCTTGGGGCTGCCGTGGCTCCACTGGCACCTGCGGCTGGACGCGCTGGCGGCCTTCTTCCTGGCCCTCATCGGCGTGGTGGGACTGGCGGTGGCGCTCTACGCCCCAGGCTATGCGCGGGAGTTCGAAAAACGGGAGTCGCTGGCGGTGCTGGGGCTCTTCACCGGCCTCTTCCTCACCAGCATGGTCCTGGTGGTGCTGGCCGACGACGCCTTCGCCTTCATGGTGGCGTGGGAGCTGATGTCCCTCGCCTCCTATTTCCTGGTCACCTTCCAGCACGAGCACGGCGCCAACCGCCGGGCCGGCTTTCTCTATCTGCTCATGGCGGAGATCGGCGCCCTGGCCATCCTCCTCGGCTTCGGCGTGCTCGCCGGCCTGGGCGACGGCTTCGCCTTCGACGCCATGCGCCGGGCGGCGGTGGGCGGGGGCTGGGGCACCCTCGCCTTCGTCCTCGCCTTCTTCGGTTTCGGCATGAAGGCGGGGCTGGTGCCGCTCCACGCCTGGTTGCCCGAGGCCCACCCGGTGGCCCCTTCCCACGTCTCGGCGCTCATGTCCGGAGTGATGCTGAAGGTGGCGGTGTACGGCTTCATCCGCTTCTGTTTCGATCTGCTCGGCGACATGCAGATCTCCTGGGGCGTGGCGGTGCTGGTGGTGGGCGCGGTTTCGGCGTTGCTGGGGGTGCTCTACGCGCTCATGCAGCACGACCTGAAACGGCTGCTGGCCTACCACTCGGTGGAGAACGTGGGCATCATCTTCATCGGCCTTGGGCTGGCCATGGTGTTCGCCGGCGCCGGATTTCCCGCCCTCGCCGCACTCGGGCTGGTGGCGGCGCTCTACCACACCATCAACCACGCGCTCTTCAAAGGACTGCTGTTCCTCGGCGCCGGCAGCGTGCTGCACGCCACCCACCAGCGCGACATGGAACGGATGGGCGGGCTGCTCAAGCTGCTGCCCTGGACCGGGCTCTTCTTTCTGGTGGGGTGCATCTCCATCTCGGCCCTTCCGCCCTTCAACGGTTTCGTCTCGGAGTGGCTCACCTTCCAGGCGGCGCTGCAGGCCTGGGCGCTGGAAAACGGCATCTTGCGCAGCCTGATCCCGGTGACCGCGGCCATGCTGGCGCTCACCGGCGCGTTGGCGGCAGCCTGTTTCGTCAAGGTGTACGGCGTCACTTTCCTGGGACAGCCCCGCAGCACGCCGGCCCGCAAGGCGCATGAGGTGAGCTTCGGCATGCGGGCCGGCCAGGGGGTGCTGGCGGCGGCCTGCCTGCTGCTGGGAGTGCTTCCCACCTTCTTCACCGGGCTTCTGGACACCGTTCCGGGGCTGCTGCTGGGCCAGCATCTGCCCCAGGCGACGGCGGGCGGCTGGCTGTGGCTGACGCCGGTGAACGCCCATACGGCGAGCTACTCGGCGCCGCTGGTGTTCGCCGCCCTGGCGCTGGCCTGGTGGCTGGCGGCCTGGGCGCTGCGGCGGGGCGCGGTGCGCCAGGTGCGCCGCTGCGACGCCTGGGACTGCGGCTTCTCGCCTCTCACCCCGCGCATGCAGTACAGCGCCACCGGCTTCGCCCAGCCCATTCGCCGGGTGTTCGGCCCGCTGTTCCGCATCGAGGAGTCGATGAGCCGGGACGAAGAGGGGCTTCTGCGCCACCGGCTCCAGGTTCACGACCGCCTGTGGGAATGGCTCTATCTGCCGGTGGGGCGTGCCGCCCTGCGGGCCGGCCGCTGGGTGGGACACCTCCAGGGAGGCAACGCCCGCATCTACCTCGGTTGGACCCTGGCCACTCTGGGAGCGCTGCTGTGGCTGATCTCCTGAACCCGGCCGCCTGGCTGCTGGTGCCCGTGCAGGCGCTGCTCTTCCTGGTGGGCGCGCCCCTGCTGGCCGGCTGGATCCGGCAGTGGAAGGGACGGTTGCAGAACCGCCGCGGCCCCGCGCCCTGGCAGCCGCTGCGCGACCTGCGCAAGCTCTTCGCCAAGGAGGCGCTGGTGGCACACAGCGCCTCCACGGTGTTCCGCGCCGCCCCCTACGTGGTCTTCGCCAGCACGCTGCTGGCAGTTTGCATCGTGCCTTTCATCAGCATCCTCCAGCCAGCCACCGCCATCGCCGACATGATCGTGCTGGTGGGCTTCCTCGCCCTGGGACGCTTCTTTCTCGCGCTGGCCGGCATGGACGTGGGCAGCAGCTTCGGCGGCATGGGCAGCTCGCGGGAGATGCTGGTGTCGGCGCTGGCCGAACCGGCCATGCTGATGGCGGTCTTCACCCTGGCGATGAGCGCCCACAGCACCAACCTCTCCACCGTGGCCGAGTACAACCTGGCACAGGGGCTGGTGCTGCGCCCCTCCTACCTGTTCGCCCTGCTCGGTCTGGTGCTGGTGGCGGTGGCCGAGACCGGCCGCATTCCGGTGGACAATCCGGCCACCCATCTGGAGCTCACCATGATCCACGAGGCCATGATCCTGGAATACTCGGGGCGACACCTGGCGCTCATGGAGTGGGCCGCCCAGCTCAAGCTGATGCTCTACGGCGTGCTGCTGGTCAATCTTTTCTTCCCCTGGGGGCTGGCGCAGACCTTGTCGCCCGCCGCGCTGCTGGCCGGCCTGATGGCGGTGGCCGCCAAGCTGGCGGCGTTGGGGATGGCGTTGGCGGTGGGCGAGACGGTGCTGGCCAAGATGCGGCTCTTCCGGGTGCCCCTGTTCCTCAATCTGGCCTTCCTGCTCACCCTGCTGGGGCTGCTTTCGCACATCATTCTGGAGGCGGGCGCATGAACGCCATGGCACCACCGCTGCTTGGGCAGAGCCTCCTGCTGCTGGCCGCGCTGACGCTCTTCCTCTCCTTCGCGCTGCTCGGCCAGACCCGCCTCACCGCCGCCATCCACCAGTTCGCCTGGCAGGGAGCCATGGTGGCGGCGGTCACCGCGCTGGTGGCGGCGGGCGAAGGGGCCCGCCACCTCTATCTCTCGGCACTGCTCACGCTGGGGCTGAAGAGCCTGCTGATTCCCTGGATGTTGCACCGCCTGGCCCGCCGGCTGGAGATGGAGCGCGAGGTGGAACGGCTCCACCACCCCGCGGTGCTGTTGCTGGCGGGCACGGTGCTGGTGGTGTTCGCCTACTGGGTGGCGCTGCCCATCGAGCGGATCGGCGGCCACGCCAGCCGCAACATCCTCGCCATCAGTCTCGCGGTGGTGCTCATCGGTCTGTGGATGATGGTGGGACGCAGGCAGGTGGTGGCCCAGGTGCTCGGCTTCATGTCGCTCGAGAACGGCCTCTTCCTGGCGGCCGTGGCGGCGGCCCGGGGCATGCCGCTGGTGGTGGAGCTGGGCGTGGCCTTCGACGTGCTGGTGGCCGCCATCCTCTTCGGGATCTTCTTCTTCCACATCAGCGAGAGCATCGAGTCTCTCGACGTGGACCGCCTCAACCGCCTGAGCGAGGAGGAGACCGAATGAGCGCTCTCTGGCTGATGCTGGCCGCGCCGGCGGTGGGGGCGTTGGTCCTCGCCGCGGTTCCCTCTCTGCCGCTGGCCGGCTGGCTCAACACCGCCTTCTCGGCGGCGGCGCTGGCGGCGGCGTTGTGGGTGGGGGAAACGGTGAGCCGCCATGGCGAGCTGGCCTCCACCTATCTGCGGGTGGACGCCTTCAACGTCTATCTGCTGGTGCTCACCACCTTCGTGGGGCTGACCACGGCGATCTTTTCGCGCCCCTACATGCGCGAGGTGTGCCATCAGGGCCGCCTGACCCGCCGCCGCATGCGGCTCTATCACGCCATGTATCAGGCCTTCCTCTTCACCATGCTGCTGGCGCTGAGCACCGACAGCCTCGGCATCCTCTGGGTGGCGGTGGAGGGCGCCACCCTCTCCACCGTGCTGCTGGTGAGCCTCTACCGCACGCCGGAGTCCATCGAAGCGGCCTGGAAATATTTCATCCTCTGCGGCGTCGGCATCGCCCTGGCCCTGTTCGGTACCGTGCTGATCTATGCCGCCGCCCAGGGCGTGACGGGCGAAGGGGACGCCGGCCTGAGCTGGCACCGCCTCTACCAGAACGCGGCGCGCCTGGACCCGGGAGTGATGCGCATCGCCTTCGTCTTCCTGCTGGTGGGCTACGGCACCAAGGTGGGGCTGGTGCCCATGCACTTCTGGCTGCCGGACGCCCACTCGGAAGGGCCCACTCCGGTCTCGGCAGTGCTCTCGGGGCTGCTGCTCAATGTCGCCCTCTACGCCGTGGTGCGGCTCAAGATGATCGTGGACGGCGCCCTGGCCGGCGGCCCCACGGCACAGTTGGCGGGCCATCTGATGATGGGATTCGGACTCATCTCCTTCCTGGTGGCGGTCTTCTCGCTGCGCCGCCAAAAGGACATCAAACGGCTCTTCAGCTACTCCTCCATCGAACACATGGGGCTGATGACCTTCGCTCTGGGCATGGGCGGCCCGCTGGCCACCTTCGCCGCGCTGCTCCACATGTTGGTCCACTCCCTGGCCAAGTCGGCCATCTTCGTGGGAGTGGGCCACGCCAGCCACATCGCCGGCACGCAGCGCATCGAACGGATCCGCGGTCTCATCCGCACCCAGCCGCGGTGGGTTGGGGGCTGCTGCTGGGGGTGGCGGCCATCGCCGGCTTTCCGCCCTTCGGCCTCTTCACCAGCGAGTTCCTGATCCTCAGCGCCACCATTCACCAGTGGCCCTGGTTCACCATGGTGCTCCTCGGCGGCCTGGGCGTCGCCTTCGCCGGACTCTTTCAACAACTCCAGCCCATGGTGTACGGCACGCCCCCCGAGGGCCAGGGGCGGGTGGCGGCCAACATGTTGCCGGTCTATCTGCACCTGCTGCTGGTGCTCTGGCTGGGGCTCGCCCTGCCCGGCCAGCTCACCCGCTGGCTGGACAGCGTCACCCGCCTGATCAGCGGAGGAGGCATGTTGTGAGCCGTTTCGACTGGCTTTCCGGCTTTCTCGCCGAACTGCACGAGGAACACATTCTGGTGCGGCGTGGCTCCCGTCACGAGCTGGCGCCGGCCCACCTGCTGGAGATCGACGCCGAGGAATGGGGGCGCTGCGGACGGCTGGCGGCGCTGGCGGAGTACCGCTGGGGAGGGCTCTGGGCCGATCCGCTGGAAGAGGGCTTCGAGCTCTTCTGTCTGCTGGAACACCAGGGCGACTATCTGGTGTTGCAGAGCCGCATCGAAGAGGAGCCGCCCCGCATCGACTCTCTGGCCCCCTGGTTCCCGGTGGCGGCCCGCGCCGAACGCCACTGCCGCGACCTGCTCGGCATCGAGTTCCACGACCATCCCGACGGCCGCCGCTGGACGCGCCACCAGGGCTGGGCCGAGGACGAGGCCCCCTTGCGGAGCGATTTCAGCGCCCACCGGCTTCCCAAGGAAACGCCGGTTCCGGCCGACGGCGGCTACCCCTTCGAACCGGTGCAGGGTGAAGGGGTGTACGAGATTCCGGTGGGGCCGGTGCACGCCGGCATCATCGAACCGGGCCACTTCCGTTTTCAGGCGGTGGGGGAGCAGATTCTCTCCATGGAGGAGCGCCTGGGGTACGTCCACAAAGGGATCGAGAAGGCCGCGGTGGGGCGCGACGCCGAAGGGCTGGTGCGGCTGGCGGCGAGGGTCTCGGGCGACACCACCGTAGCCCACGCCTGGGCCGCCTGCCAGGCGCTGGAGCGGGCCACCGGCCAGCAGCCGCCGCCGCGGGCCCACCAGTTGCGCGGCCTGCTGTGCGAACGCGAACGGGTGGCCAACCATCTGGGCGACATCGGCGCCATCTGCAACGATGTCGGCTTCGCCTTCGCCCTGGCCCACTGCTCGCGGCTGCGGGAACGGTGGCAACGCCGCAGCGACGAGCTCTTCGGCCACCGTCTGCTGATGGACACCCTGCTCCCCGGGGGGGTGGCGGTCGACATCGGCGCCGAGGAGATCCACCTGCTGCACCACGACCACGCCGTTCTCCGCCGCGAGCTGGAACCTTTTTTCGACCTGCTTCTCGACCAGCCTTCGCTGGAAGACCGCCTGCTCGGCACCGGCGTGCTGCTTCCGGCCACGGCCCGCGCCCTGGGCTGCACCGGCCACGTGGGCAAGGCCAGCGGCCAGCCTTTCGATCTGCGCAGCGCTCAGCCCTATCCCCCCTACGACCGCCTGCCCATGGAGACACCGCTTCTCCAGGCCGGCGACGTGCTGGCCCGGGTGCAGGTGCGGATGCGCGAGCTTCTCGACAGCCTCGCCTGGATGGACACGCTGCTCGACGGGCTGGAGCCGGGCGAGATCCGGCGTGAATTCCGGACGCGGGGACCGGCGCGCGGTCTTGGCGCGGTGGAGGGGTGGCGCGGCGAGGTGCTGGTCTATCTGCGCCTCGACGCCGGCGGCCGGGTGGCGCGCTACTTTCCGCGCGATCCCAGCTGGCACCACTGGCCGGCCCTGGAGCAGATCGTTCTCGGCAACATCGTGCCGGACTTTCCGGTGTGCAACAAATCCGTCAACGCCTCCTATTCGGGACACGACCTCTGATGCTGCGAATACTGGGAAAGAGCCTGGCCACCGGGGTGGTCACCGAAGAGCCGCCGCGGACCGAGGACGCCGAGCTGGAGCGCCTGGGCATCGAGGTGCGGCGCCACATCGACCGCCGATTCGGCGGCAGCCTGGCCGTCCGCGAGGTGGACGCCGGCTCCTGCAACGGCTGCGAGTTGGAGATTCACGCCCTCAACAACCCCTATCACGACGTGGAGCGGTTCGGCATCCACTTCGTCGCCTCTCCCCGCCACGCCGACGTGCTGCTGGTCACCGGCCCGGTGAGCCGGCACATGGAGACCGCTCTGCTGCGCACCTACGAAGCGACACCGGCCCCCAAGCGGGTGATCGCCGCCGGCGACTGCGCCTGTGACGGCGGCGAGTTCGGCGCCATCTACGCCACCGCCGGAGGGGTGGAGAAGGTGCTGCCGGTGGACGTCAAGATCCCCGGCTGTCCTCCCAGCCCGCTGCGGCTTCTCAAAGGGCTGCTGGCGCTGTTCGCCGAGGAGTGAAGAACCGGCCGCTCACGACCCTTCGGGCAGCAACGGCTCTTCCTTCCCTTCTCCTTCCAGCTCCACCTTTTCGATCTTCTCGAAGCGGCTGCTGATCTTGCGCGCCGAGGTGTTGACCTCCCGCACGTCGCGGTGGGCGAGGTCGATGTGTTTGGCGAGGTTGTCCATGCGCTTCTGGAAGCGCTGGAAGTCCTTGGCCAGATAACCCAGGTGCTCCTTGATGATGTGCACCTGCTTGCGGGTGGCCACGTCCTTGAGGACGGCGCGGGCGGTGGTGAGCACCGCCATCAGGGTGGTGGGAGAGACCAGCCAGACCCGCGCCCGGCGCGCCTCCTCCACCAGCTCGGGGAAGTGGGCGTGGATCTCGGCGAAGATGGACTCGGCCGGCAGGAACATCACCGCCCCCTCGGCGGTCTCCCCCGGAATCAGGTATTTGGAAGCGATGTCCTGGATGTGTTTGCGAATGTCCTTCTGGAACTGGCGCCGCGCCTGCTCCCGCTCAGCGTCGGAAGCGCCGATGTCGGTCATGCGCTGGTAGCTCTCCAGCGGAAACTTGGCGTCGATGGGCACCTTGCCGGTGGGTTCGGGCAGAAAGAGCATGCAGTCCACGCGAGTGCCGTTGCTCAGGGTATGCTGGAAGGCGAAGCTGCCCTCGGGCATGAGATCGCGCACCAGAGCCGAAAGCTGCACCTCCCCGAACGCGCCGCGCGAGCGCTTGTCGGCCAGCACCTCCTGCAGGCTCACCACGTTTCCAGAGAGCTCGGTGATCTTCTTCTGCGCCTCGTCGATGCGCGACAGATGCTCGAGCACCCGGGTGAAGGTCTCGGTGGTCTTCTCGAACCCCTCGGTGAGGCGCTTCTCCACCTGGCCGCTGATCTCCTGCAGCCGCGTCTCGGTGGTCCGGGTGAGCTTTTCCACCCGTTTGTCGAGAGTCTCCCGCGAATCGGCCAAGGCTTCGCGCAACTGCCGGGAAAGGCGGTCCAGCCCCTCTCCCAAAGCCTGCTGCTGCCCTTTGAGCGCCTCGGTCTGGCGCTTCTCGAAAGATTCGCGCTGGCTCGCCAGCGACCGATCGAGCGCGTTCCGGAGTTCGCCGAGGGCCTTCTGCTGCTCCAGGCGACCCCCGGCGAGGTTCTCCGCCACCGCCTTCTGCAGCCGCTCGAAACGCTCCGACAACCCCTCCTTCAGTCCCGCCACATCGAGAAGCAGGACCCGCTGCATCTCCGCGAGGCGCTCGCCCAGCCGCTCGCGCGTCTCGGCCTGATTCCGGTTCACCGTCTCCACCACCTCGCGCCGGGCCCGTTCCTGCCCTTCCAGCAGACCGGCAAGATGCCGCTCCAGCGCCGCGTCCGACTCCTCGCGGCGCGCGCGGCGCAACAAAAGAAACTGCAACGCCGCCACCAGCAGCAGAAGAAACAGAATCGCGGCCAACCAGTAAACCTGCGGGTTCTGCATGTATTTCCCTTTCGGCAAAGCGTAGAATCTGGCGCTGAACTTATCATCAATC
>JALSRN010000069.1 GCA_026984735.1 Sedimenticola sp.
TGGACAAGATCGTGGGGCCGGGCAACATCTATGTCGCCACCGCCAAGCGCGCCGTCTTCGGCCAGGTGGGAATCGACATGGTGGCGGGCCCTTCGGAGATTCTGATCGTCTGCGACGGCCGCACCAATCCGGCCTGGGTGGCCATGGATCTCTTCTCCCAGGCGGAGCACGACGAAGACGCCCAGGCGATCCTGCTCTGCCCCGACGCCGGTTTCATCGAGCGGGTGGAAGCGGCCATCGACGAGCTGCTGCCTTCGATGGAGCGGAAGGAGATCATCGCCAGCGCGCTACGTAGGCGCGGCGCTCTGATCCGCGTGAAGGACCTGGAAGAGGCGGCCGAGATCGCCAACCACATCGCCCCCGAGCATTTGGAGCTCTCGGTGGAGAACGCCCGCGACTACGCCAAGAAGATCCGCCACGCCGGCGCCATCTTCATGGGGCGCTACACCTCCGAGCCCCTGGGCGACTATTGCGCCGGCCCCAACCACGTGCTGCCCACCAGCCGCACCGCCCGCTTCAGCTCTCCCTTGGGCGTCTACGACTTCCAGAAGCGCAGCAGCCTCATCCTGGTCTCGGAAGAGGGCGCCGACGCCTTGGGGCGCATCGCCTCCACCCTGGCGCGGGGCGAGGGGCTCACCGCCCACGCCCGTTCCGCCGAGTACCGTCTCAAGCCGTGAGCGCGGCCGATCTGGTGCAGCGCTGGGTGCGGCCGGAGATCCGGTCTCTGGACGCCTACTCCGTGCAGGAGGCGTCGGGGCTGATCAAGCTCGACGCCATGGAGAACCCCTACGGCTGGCCCGATTCCCTGCGCCGGCGCTGGCTCGAGCGGCTCAAAGGCGTCTCCGTCAACCGTTATCCCGATCCCGCCGGGCGGGAGTTGGTGGCCGTTCTGCGCCGCGTAATGGAGATTCCCGAAGAGATGGAAGTGCTCCTGGGCAACGGTTCCGACGAGATCATCCAGATTCTCGCCCTGGCGCTGAACGGCCCCGTGCTCTCGGTGGAGCCGGGGTTCGTGATGTACGCCATGATCGCCCGTTTCGTGGGGCGGCCCTACGTGGGCGTACCGCTGCGCCGGGACTTCTCCCTCGACCTGCCGGCGCTGCTGGAGGCCGTGGAGCGCCACCGCCCCGCCCTGGTCTTTCTCGCCCGGCCCAACAACCCCACGGGCAACCTCTTCGACGCCGCCGAGGTCGAGAGGGTGATCGCCGCCGCTCCGGGGCTGGTGGTGATCGACGAGGCCTACAGCCCGTTCACCGAGGCCACCTTCATGCGGCGGCTGGGCGAATTCCCCAACCTGGTGGTGATGCGCACCCTCTCCAAGCTGGGGCTGGCCGGGCTGCGGCTGGGTTATCTGGCCGGCTCCCCCGAATGGCTGGACGAGTTCCACAAAGTGCGCCTGCCCTACAACGTCAATGTGTTGAGCCAGGTGACCGCCGCCTTCGCCCTCGACGAAGGGGCGGCGGCGCTGGCGGAGCAGACCGCCGCCATCCGTTCCGAGCGGACCCGGCTGTTCGCTGCGCTGGAGGAGATCGCCGGCCTGGAGCCCTTCCCCTCCGAGGCCAATTTCATCCTGGTGCGTACTGCTCCAGGGCGCGCGGAGGAGCTGTTCGAGGCGCTCAAGGAGGGAGGGGTGCTGGTGAAGAAGCTGCACGGAAGCCACTCCCTGTTGAGCGACTGCCTGCGTCTCACCGTGGGCACGCCCGAAGAGAACGACCGCCTGCTCGAGCTGCTGCGCCGCGCCGGTTAGCGGTTCTTCCCCAGAAAGGGGAGGAGCTGGCGGTCGTGCCAGCGGCTCAGAGTCAGCAGCGCGGTGACGCCGCCGACGAGGGCCAGGAACATGTCCGACTGGGTGTCCCAGACGTCGCCCTGGGTGCCGAGAAAAGCCACCGCCTCGTCGCCGCTGGCCACCGCCACGCCCCACTCCACCAGCTCATAGAGGGCGCTCAGGGCGAGCACGAAGCAGAGGATGAAGAAGTTGCGCCAGGCGGGGGAGGGGATCACCCGCAGCCGCATCAGCAGCTCGCGGGCGATCATGGCGGGAACGAACCCCTGGGCGAAGTGGCCCACTTTGTCGTAGTCGTTGCGCTGCAGGTGGAACTGGTCGCGGATCCAGTCGAACAGGGGCACTTCGGCATAGGTATAGTGGCCGCCCACCATGAGGATCGCGCAGTGGATCAGAATCAGCCAGTAGACCAGCGGCGTGAGGGGGAAACGGCGCCAGGTGGCGGCGAGCACCGCCAGCCCAACCAGGGCCGGGAGCACCTCCAACCACCAGGTGAAGCGGTCTTTTGGGCCGATGGCGGACCAGGCCAGCACCGCGCCGTAGAGCATCAGCCACAAAGCGGTGGCGGCGGGGGAGGGGTGAGGGTCTCTGTTCATCGTGTGGCTTTCCCTTGCGGCGGTCGCTCCCGCACGTCGATCTTCATTGGCAACCGTTTGCCGTCCCGCAATACCGAGAGCATCAGCTGGCCGCCCGGGGGGGTGGAGGCGATGCGGCTCATCACCTGGTAGGCGCTCTCCGCCGGCTGGCCGCCCACCGCCAGGATCACATCCCCCGGCTGCATGCCGGCGCGGTCGGCGGGCCCGTTCTCCAGCACATGGGTCACGTAGATGCCGCGGCTCTTTTCGTCCAGCCCCAGCGATCGGGCCAAAGAGGCCGTCAAATCAGTTCCGCCCACGCCGATCCAGCCTCGGATCACGCGCCCGTGTTCGATGATCTGCCGCATCACCTGCCGGGCCAGGTTGATCGGAATGGCGAAACCGACGCCGTGCGAACCGCCGCTGCTGGAGATGATGGCGGTGTTGATGCCCACCACCTCGCCCTGGGTATTGATCAGCGCGCCCCCCGAGTTGCCCCGGTTGATGGCGGCGTCGGTCTGGATGAAATCCTCGTAGGTGGCCAGTCCCAGCTGCCGGCGGTCCATGGCGCTGACGATTCCCTGGGTCACCGTCTTGCCCACGCCAAAGGGGTTGCCGATGGCCAGCACCACGTCTCCCACCCGCAGACGGGAGGCGTCTCCCAGAGGGGCCGGGGTCAGCTCCCGGCCGGCGGCCTGGAGCACGGCGAGGTCGGTGTCGGGGTCGGCGCCCACCAGCCGGGCGCGCACCGGAGCGCGGGCATCCGCACCGATGAAGATCTCGTCCGCACCCTCGATCACGTGGTGGTTGGTGAGGATGTAGCCGTTGCGATCCACCACCACTCCCGAGCCGAGGTTGCGCTGCAGCCGGGTGCGGGGCGCGGTGCGGGGATCGCCGAAAAAGTGTTCCACGCGGGGGTCGCGAAAGAGGGGCTCGCCCTCCTGCCGCGTCACCTTGCGGGTGTAGATGTTGACCACCGAGCGTTCGGCCCGCGCCACGGCGTCCGCCCAGGAGGCGGGGGGAGAGGAGGGGCGGGGCGGCGCAGGAGGGGCTCCTTCCCGGGGCTGCCGGGAGAAGAGCAGCAGGGCGACCAAGGCGCCGCTACCCAGGGGGAGGAACAGAAACACTAAAAGACGCTGGATTTTCATTCGGGCGCCATCTTACCATGAGGCCATGGCGGCTCCCGCGCGAACGACTTGAAGCCTATGGTGGCGCTTCGGCGAATCATCGAGCATTGCGACCGGCTGCTGGATGTGGCGTCTTTCGACGACTATTGCCCCAACGGCCTCCAGGTGGAAGCGTGCAGCGAAGTGGAGCGGGTGGTGAGCGGCGTCACCGCCAGTCTGGCGCTCGTCGAAAAGGCGGCGGAGCTTGAGGCCGATCTTCTGCTGGTGCACCACGGCTATTTCTGGAAAGGGGAGCCGCTGCCGCTGACCGGCATAAAGGGGCGCCGCGTAGCCGCCCTCTTCCGGGCGGGCATCAGCCTGGCCGCCTACCATCTTCCTCTCGACGTCCATGCGGAACTGGGCAACAACGCCGGCTTCGGGCGGGCGTTGGCCGTGGATCGGCCGCGACCGGTCTCCGCGGATGGGCTGCTCTGGGGCGGCGCCCTGCCGGCTCCTCTCACCGTGGAAGCGCTGGCCCGCCGGGTGCGTCAGGCGACCGGTCGGGAACCCCTTTCGATTCCGGCGGGCGAACGGCCGGTGGAGCGCCTCGCCTGGTGCACCGGGGCGGCGCAGGGCATGATCGAGCGCGCCGCCGATCTCGGCTTCGACGCCTTCGTCACCGGCGAGGTCTCGGAGGCGACCTTCCATCTGGCGCGGGAGCGCGGCATCCACTTCCTCGCCGCGGGGCACCATGCCACCGAGCGGTACGGGGTGCGGGCATTGGGGGAATCGCTGGCGCAGACTTTCGAGCTGGACCACCGCTTCGTCGATCTTCCCAACCCCGTTTGAGCGAAATCGAAGGCTTCCGGCGACGTCGTTGCCTTGAAATCGGGCGCCCGATGGGCGATAATTCAGCGTTATCTTCAGGGTAGAAAATCAGCATATTCTGAAAAACTGGGATTGAGGCCGGAAGTCTCCGGCTCGAATCTTTCAATCAACCTGACTGGGGGTTTCCATCCATGAGCGCACAAGGCGTGGACCTCAAGAAACGCCGCATGCTCATCACGGCCACGGCCGGTGTGGGTGCGGTAGGCGTGGGCTTCGCCCTCGTTCCATTCATCAGTTACTGGCAGCCCAGCGCCCGGGCCAAGGCGCTCGGCGCTCCTGAAGAGGCCGACATCAGCAAGCTGGAGGAGGGCGCCCTCCTGCGGGTCAAGTGGCGCGGCAAGGTGTGCTGGATCGTCAACCGCAGCGAACAGATGCTCAAGGACCTGAAGGAGAACACCGACCACCTCCTCGATCCCGATTCGGAAGCTCCCCAACAACCCGACTATTGCAAGAACTGGCACCGCTCCATCAAGCCCAAGTACTGGGTGGCGGTGGGGATCTGCACTCACCTGGGTTGTTCCCCCACCTATCGCCCCGACGTGGCGCCCGCCGATCTCGGCCCGGAATGGAAGGGGGGCTTCTTCTGCCCCTGCCACGGTTCCAAGTTCGACCTGGCCGGCCGGGTCTTCAAAGGGGTTCCGGCACCCAAGAACCTGGTGGTGCCGCCGCACAAATATCTGAGCGATACCCGCATCCTCATCGGTGAAGACGCAGGAGGTGCCGCATGAGCAGTTTCATCCAGTGGATCGACGAGCGCTTCCCGCTCACCAAGGTGTGGAACGAGCACCTGGCCCAGTACTATGCCCCGAAGAACTTCAACTTCTGGTATTTCTTCGGGTCGCTGGCCATGCTGGTGCTGGTCAACCAGATCGTCACCGGAGTCTGGCTGACCATGAACTACAAGCCCGACGCCAACCTGGCCTTCGCCTCGGTGGAATACATCATGCGCGACGTCAACTGGGGTTGGCTGGTGCGCTATCTTCACTCCACCGGCGCCTCGGCCTTCTTCATCGTCATCTATCTGCACATGTTCCGCGGCCTGATCTACGGCTCCTACCGCAAGCCGCGGGAGCTGCTGTGGATCATCGGCGTGATCATCTACCTGGCGATGATGGCCACCGCCTTCTTCGGTTATCTGCTTCCCTGGGGGCAGATGTCCTACTGGGGCGCTCAGGTGATCGTCAACCTCTTCTCGGCGATCCCGGTGATCGGCGACGACCTGTCGGTCTGGATCCGCGGCGACTACGTCATCTCCGACGCCACGCTGAACCGCTTCTTCGCCTTCCACTACCTGCTGCCTTTCATCCTGGCGGCGCTGGTGTTCATCCACATCGTGGCGCTGCACAAGGTGGGCTCCAACAACCCCGACGGCATCGAGATCAAGAAAGGACCCAAGGGCAACCGCTGGAGCGACACGGCCCCGGCGGACGGCATCCCTTTCCACCCCTACTACACCGTGAAGGACATCGTCGGGGTGGCCGGGTTCCTCATCGTCTTTCTCGGCATCGTCTTCTTCGTTCCCGAGATGGGCGGCCGTTTCCTGGAGCACCCCAACTTCGAACCGGCCAACCCCCTGAAGACGCCGCCGCACATCGCGCCGGTGTGGTACTTCACCCCCTTCTATGCCATGTTGCGGGCGGTTCCCAGCTTCGCCGGCACCCAGGTGTGGGGGGTATTGGTGATGGGGGCTTCCATCGTCATCCTCTTCTTCCTCCCCTGGCTGGACAAGAGCCCGGTGAAGTCCATTCGCTACAAGGGCATGATCTCCAAGGTGATGATCACCCTCTTCGTCATCGACTTTCTGGTGCTCGGCTATCTGGGCATGCTGCCGGCCACGCCGGGCAGGACGCTGGTTGCGCAGATCGGCACTGTCTTCTATTTCCTGTTCTTCCTGGCCATGCCCATCTACAGCAAGATCGAGAAGACCAAACCCGTACCGGAGAGGGTGACCCAATGAAAAAACTGTTCGTAATCCTTTCTTTGGTTCTGCTGCCCCTCGCCGGTTTCGCCAACGAGGGCGAGGTGGAGTTGGAGTCCGCCAATATCGACCTCACCGACCACGCAGCGATGCAGCGGGGCGCGAAGTATTTCGTGAACTACTGTCAGGGTTGCCATACCCTGAAGTATTTCCGCTACGAGCGCATGCAGGATTTCGGCCTCACCAAGGAGCAGATCAAGGAGAACCTGCTGTTCGACAAGACCAAGAAGCTCGGCGCCCTGATGGACAACAACATGCCATCGGAGGAGGCCGCCAAGTGGTTCGGCACCGCGCCGCCCGACCTGACCCTCACGGCTCGGCGCCGCGAAGGTGGAGCCGACTGGATCTACACCTACCTGAAGAGCTTCTACAAGGACGAGAGCCGTCCCTTCGGCGTGAACAACGTGGTGTTCCCCAACGTCGGCATGCCCCATGTGCTGATGGAGCTCCAGGGCGTGCAGGAGGCGGTCGTCGAAACCGACGAGCACGGCAACAAGCACATCAAGGAGCTGAAGCTGGTCAAACCCGGCAAGCTCTCGCCCGAAGAGTACGACCAGGTGGCCAAGGATCTCGCCACTTTCCTCACCCATGTGGCCGAACCGATGAAGCTTCAACGTCAGCGGATCGGGTTCTGGGTGATGCTGTTCCTGTTCGTCTTCTTCGTCGTCTCTTTCATGCTCAAGAAGGAGTACTGGAAGGACGTGCACTGACGATCCTTGGGCGGCCTTTTCCGGTGTGAGTGGCACCGATGGCATCGGAGGTGGCCGTCCGGGCTGGAGCTTCCGGACTCTGGAAGACGGGAACCCGGGCTCCCTGGGCTCGGCATCTCGAAGGCGCGCAGCGTGCTATACTGTGCGCCTTTTTCATTGGGCGGCCGTCTCGTTCGCAGCGCTTGCCCCTTGATTGGGAACGGTGGTGAATCGACACGCAATCATGATGCTCTACTCCGATCCAGCTGATATCCATAGCCATCGTGTGCGCCTGGTGTTGGCGGAAAAGCACGTCGCTTCGGAGATCATGGAGGTGGATCCGCTCGATCTTCCCGAGGACGTGATGGACCTCAATCCCTATGGCACTCTTCCCACCCTGGTGGACCGGGACCTGGTGCTCTACGATTCGCGCATCATCCTGGAATACCTCGACGAGCGTTATCCCCATCCGCCACTGCTGCCGGTGGATCCCGTCTCCCGCGCCACCTTCCGCATGTACATCTACCGGGTGGAGCGGGACTGGTACAGCCGGGCGGAAACGATCCAGAGCGGCGGCAAGAAGGGCGACAAGGCGCGCAAGGAGCTCAAGGAGAGCCTCATCGCCGGCGCGCCGGTGATCGCCGCCAAGCCCTACTTCATGAGCGACGAGTTCACTTTGGTGGATGCGAGCATCGCCCCCTTGTTGTGGCGGTTGCCCCATCTCGGCATCGAGCTGTCCGGCAAGGTGGCCAACGTCTACAACGCCTATGCCGCCCGCTTGTTCAAGCGCCCCGCCTTCGCCCGCAGCCTCACCGAGGCGGAAAAAGAGATGCGCCTCTGATGGAGATGACCTCCAGCCGTCCCTATCTGATCCGCGCCGTATGGGAGTGGATCAGCGACAACGGCTTGACGCCGCATCTGCTGGTGGATGCCATGCAGGAGAGGGTGGAGGTGCCGCGCCAGTTCGTGGAGGAGGGGCGCATCGTGCTCAACATCGGTGCCAACGCGGTGCGCGGCCTGGAGATGGGCAATGAAGAGATTCGGTTCGGCGCCCGTTTCTCCGGCACTCCCATGGAGGTGGTGATCCCGGTCCGCGCGGTTCTGGGCATCTACGCCCGCGAAAACGGCCAGGGCATGCTCTTTCCCGAAGAGGAGGGTGCGCCGGAAGGCGGCGATGAACCGGAACCGCCGCGCCCCCCCGATGGCCGACCCACTTTGAAGGTGGTGAAATAGGGCGTCAACGGCGACGGTTGCCGGGAAAGGGGATGACCTTGGCGCTGGGGCGCTCTTCCGCTTCGGCTTCCTGGCGCTGTTCGAAGGTGGTGCGGTTGCGGATGTGGACCGACTCCAGCTCCCTGCCCAGCAGCAACACGTAGCCCGTTTCACGCAAGGTTCCCTCCACGCTGTATTCGAACCGGTACATGCGGCGCAGCCGGACGCCCGAGGGGGTCCATCGCAGGCCGAAGCGCTGCAGGGCGACGGAGTCGTCCAGGAACTGGTATCCTTCCTGTTCGCAGGCCGACCGGCCGATGGCGATGGCGCTCTCGCGGGCGCGCGCGCCGGAATACCACGCCAAGCCCAGGGCGCAGAGCGCCAGTATGCCGAAAAGAGTGGACAACACTACACCAGTGTCCTTGGTCTGAAGATGGATGAAAAAGAGGCATGCAAACGGCTGACCGTTTGTATGGGAGATATTACCAGACTCGAAGTGGACGCCGTGGTCAACGCCGCCAACAACACTCTGCTCGGCGGCGGCGGGGTGGACGGCGCCATTCACAAGGCGGCGGGTCCGGAACTGATGGATCTGACCCGTCGGCTGGGCGGTTGTCCCACCGGCGAGGCGCGGGTCACGCCCGGCTTCCGGCTGCCGGCGCGCTGGATCATCCATACGGTGGGGCCGGTGTGGCGCGGAGGCGGCCAGGGGGAGGCTGGACTGCTGCGCCGCACCTACCGGAACAGCTTCAAGCTGGCGTTGGACAAGGGAGTGCGCACCATCGCTTTTCCCGCCATCAGCACCGGCGTCTACGGCTATCCCAAGGAGGCCGCGGCCCGCATCGCGGTGGCGTCGGCGCTGGAGGTGGCGGAGGCGTTCGAGCGCATCGTCTTCTGCACTTACAGCGAGCGGGACGAATCCGTCTATCGAAGAGTGCTCGAGGAGTTTTGCGGATGAAGTGGATCGACGAGATTCCCTGGTTATTCATCGTGGTGGCCATGGCGTTTTTCGGCCTGGCGCCCTTCACTCCCGAGCCCCATGTCTGGGAGAAGCTGAAGATGCTCGCCGACGGCACTCTCGTCCGGCCCATCGACATCTTCGATCTCTTTCTGCACGCCGCTCCGTTCGCTCTGGCGGTGGTCAAGTTCTGGCGGGACCGGCAGCTCGCCAGGGAAAAGGGGGCGGCTGGGGACGGCGACTGAATCGCCCTCTTCCCGCAAGCCGGAGTTTTCTCGGCAGCGCTTTCAAGATCGCTTGGGCGTCACCCGGTCCAGGCGGAGCCGCTCCCGCTCGTCGAACAGCCGTCGGCTGCCGCCCCAGACGGCGGCGAGACTTCCCAGCCCCGATCCGCCGGCGATGAGCAGCAGGATCATGAGCTGATACTTGGCCGCCTCCATGGGCGGGCTGCCGGCCAGGATCTGGCCGGTCATCATGCCCGGAAGGCTGACGATGCCGGCGGTGGTCATGGCGTTGATGATGGGGATCAGTCCCGAGCGCAGAGCGTCGCGGCGGATCTCCGAGATGGCCTCCTGCCAGCTGTGCCCCAGAACGAGGCGCGCCTCGATGCGACCGCGCTGGTCCCACGCGGTCCGCGTGAGGTTGTCCAGAGCGATGGCGATGCCGGACATGGTGTTGCCCAGGAGCATCCCCAGCAGGGGGATCAGATATTGAGGGCGGTACCAGGGGTGCACCTGGATCACCAGGGTGAGGGCCAGGAAGGTGATGGTGAAGGAGGAGAGGAACATGGAGATGGTGCCCAGTCCATAGCCCCAGAGGCCGCGGAAGCGCCTCTGTTGTCGCGCCATCACTTCGTAGCCGGCCACGGCCAGCATCACCAGCGCCATCAGCCCTAGCAGCGGCGGACTGGTCTGGGCGAAGAGAACCCTCAGGACCAGGCCCAACAGGGTGAGCTGCACGCCGCTGCGGGCGGCGGCGATGAGCAGGCGTCGGCCGATCCCCAGGTGCAACAGCCAGGAGAGCGCCGCCAGCAGTCCCACCAGCGTGGCGGCCAGCGCCAGGTCCCAGGGCGAGAGGGGGATCAGCTCCATGCCGTCTCCAGCTTCGCCGCGCGTCCCGCTTGCAGCCACAGGGTTCCCCGGCAAGAGGCGTTCCCCCGTCCCTCCCCATGGCTCACCCACAGCGTGGGGGCGCCGTGCTCCTGCTGGTAGGCGTGGACGATCGCCGCCACGCGGTCGGCGTTCACCGAGTCCAGGTTGGCAACGGGCTCGTCGAGGAGGAGCGCGGCGGGACGGTTGGCGAGAAGCCTGGCCAGGGCGAGGCGCTGGCGTTCACCGGTGGAGAGGCGGCTCACCCGCCAGTCGAGCACCTCGGCTCCGAAGCCGAGCCGCTCCAGCAGAGAGAGGGGCCAGTGCGCCTGGTGGTCGCCCACCCGGTCCTCCCACCAGTAGCTCTCGGCGGGAAGATAGCCCACCATCCGCCGCCAGCGGTGCGCCGGCATCCCGCTTCGCCGCAGGCCGTCTAGCCAGACCTCTCCCTCGTTGGGATCGAGATCCGCAACCGCCCGCAGCAGCAGGCTTTTCCCGGCGCCGGAAGGGCCGCGCACGAAACAGGTGCAGGCGGGAGGCACCTCGAAGGAGAGGGGTTCGCCCAGAAGGGGGCGCAGCCGTTCGAGTTTCAAGGAGGCTGGCTCTGGCAATTTCCGCAAACTGGACTACGCTTGGAGTGAGTCCGCTCCGCAATGAAGCGGAAAAGCGGGGCCGGCAGGAGCGCTTCCCGCCGAGCCCGCCGCGACGAGATCGACGACTATCACGAGGAGGAGAGCATATCATGAGTGCAGTAGCCAAAGAGCAGATGCCCGATCACCTGACCACCACCGATTTCGACGAGTGGGACGAGGAGGTGGCCAAGGCACTGGCCGCCGCCGAGGGGCTGGAGCTCACCGACGAGCACTGGGACGTCATCCATTATCTGCGCGAGCGCTGCCGCACCGAGGGGACCGATTGCTCAGCCCGCCAGGTGAGCCAGGCGCTCGCCAAGCGGTATGCCGACAAAGGGGGCAAGCGCTATCTCTATACGCTCTTCCCCCGCGGCCCGGTGTTCCAGGCCAGCAAGATCGCCGGCATTCCCATGCCCGCCCACGTGGTGGATCTCTCCTTCGGCAGCGCCTACTGATTCCGGACGGAAGGGAGGCTCACCCCTCCGCCCCCTCGGGGCGGCGGGGGAGGCGCCGAAAGAGAAGATCGTGCACGGGATGGCCGAGACGCCGGCCGCGCGCCTCGAATTTGGTGAGCGGCCGGGTTTCTGGGCGCTCGGCGTATTTTCCCGCGCCGGCCAGGTTCTCGAACAGATCGGGGCGGGCTTCGAACCGTTCCAGGATCCACTCGGCGTAGGGTTCCCAATCGGTGGCGGCGTGAAAGAGGGCGCCGGGCCGCAGGCGGCTGGCCGCCAATTCCACGAAACCGGGCTGGACGATGCGCCGCTTGTGGTGGCGTTTCTTGGGCCAGGGATCGGGAAAGAGGAGCAGGAGGCCCGCCAGAGCGCCGGGGGGGATCATGGCTTCCAGCACCTCCACGGCGTCGTGGCGCAGCAGACGGACGTTTTCCAATCCCAACTCCTCGATGCGCCGGAGGAGCCGCCCCACGCCGGGCAGGTGCACCTCCACGCCGAGCCAGTTGCGTTCGGGGTGGGCGGCGGCCATGGTGGCGAGGGATTCGCCGTTGCCGAAGCCGATCTCCATCCACACCGGCTGGTCGTCGCCGAAGAGCGCATGAAGGTCCAGCGGCCTGCGGGCGTCGAACTCCACGCCGAAGCGCGGCCACCCCCGCTCCAGTGCGCGCTGCTGGCCGGCGGTCAGGCGACCGCCGCGTAGCACGAAGCTGCGGACTTTGCGGGCTCTACCGTTCATCGGTGGCTGGAGCGGAGACCCGGGCGTTTTCGCGCCCGTTCCACGAGGGTGGGACCGTGCTCGCAAAACAGAGGGAGATCAGAAGAAGAGTCCCTCCAGCGGCGAGGAGGCGGAGGCGTAGCGCTTGGGCTGCATGCGCCCGGCGAGCCAGGCTTCGCGGCCGGCCTGGATCGCCTTCTTCATGGCCGAGGCCATGAGCACCGGATCCTTCGCGGCAGCGATGGCGGTGTTCATCAGCACCCCGTCGCAACCCAGCTCCATGGCCACCGCCGCATGAGAAGCGGTGCCCACTCCCGCGTCCACCAGAACGGGAACCTTGGCGTTCTCCACGATCTCGACGATGTTGTACGGGTTGCGAATGCCCAGTCCCGAGCCGATGGGAGCCGCCAGGGGCATCACCGCCACGCAGCCCATGGACTCCAGCTCGCGGGCGACGATGGGGTCGTCGTTGGTGTAGACCATCACGTCGAAACCGTCGGCGATGAGCGTCTCCGCGGCTTTCAATGTGGCGACGACGTCGGGAAAGAGGGTTTTTTCGTCGCCGAGCACCTCCAGCTTCACCAGATTGTGGCCGTCCAGCAGCTCCCGCGCCAGCCGGCAGGTGCGCACGGCGGTGTCCACGTCGTAGCAGCCCGCGGTGTTGGGGAGGATGGTGTACTGGTCCGGTGGAAGCACGTCGAGGATGTTGGGCTCGTCGGCGTTCTGTCCCATGTTGGTGCGCCGCACCGCGATGGTGACGATCTCGGCGCCGCTCGCTTCGATGGCGCGGCGGGTCTCGTCCATGTCCTTGTATTTGCCGGTGCCCACCAACAGGCGGGAGGTGAAGTGGCGACCGGCGATGGTGAAGGTGTCTTGGGATGGGGTCATTTGTGCAGCAAGGGTTCGAGAGTGGAAATGGGGAGCCGATTCTATCCGAAAAGAGGAGGGGCTACCCGCAGCAGCCGCCTTTGCCTTCCGACTGCACCGGCGGGCAGGGCACGCTGCCGTAGGAACAGAAGACGCAGCAGTCGCCGGGCTTGGGCTTGAGCAGGGCCCCGCAGCCGGTGCACTCGTAGTACCACTGGCAGGCGCCGGTGGGCATGGTCTCCTCCTTGGCGAGTCCGCACTCGGGGCAGGTGATCACCGATTGAAGAACCACCTCCATCAGCCGCCTCCGATGGCCTGCACCACTTCCACCCGGTCTCCTTCCCGAAGAGCGTGGCGGGCGTGTTCGCTGCGGGGAACCAGCTCTTCGTTCACCTCGATGGCGTAGCGGCTGCCCTCCAGTCCGAGCTCGGCCACCAGGCCGGCGAGCGTCGTATCCTTGGCCACCTCTTTGGTTTCGCCGTTCAGTTGGATCTGCATGGAGCGCTTCCTGGAAAGGATTTCACCCGGGATTTTACCTCATCCCCGTCGATTCATCAGATTCCGACCCCTTTCCTCAGGGCAATCGCATGAATGGGGCTGGAGTCGGCGCGGAGTCCGATTCGAGATTCTGGAAGGGCGCTGTCGGGGAGGCCATGAACACACCATGCCTCGGACGCCCCGCCATCCCCCTTCCAGCCCCATGAACCGGCGGGGCCTGTTCATGAGGATTGCCCTGTTCCTTCCTTCGAAGAGTGCGAACGCGAAAAAGTCGGATTAAACTGCGCTTCGACATCAACCCTTCGACCGGTGATCCCATGCAGCGGTTCCACGAAAACCTCATCTCGGTGGAGGAGGCCAACACATTGGACGGGCTTCTGGCCCGGCGGGTGCACCGCTCCCCCGAGGGTCTCGCCTACCAGTATTTCGATCGCGTCCACAAGCAGTGGCGCAGCCTCGACTGGCGGCAGATGGCGGCCGCGGTTGGGCGCTGGCAGCGGGCGCTGGCCCAAGAGGGGCTCAAGCCGGGCGACCGGGTCGCCGTGTTGCTGCGCAACTGTCCCCAGTGGCTCATGTGGGACCAGGCCGCGCTCAGCCTGGGGCTGGTCACGGTGCCGCTCTACACCGACGATCGCCCCGACAACGTCGCCTACATTCTCGACGAGGCGGGGGTGAAGGCGATGCTGGTGCAGGACGCCGGTCGCTGGAAGCGGTTGGTGCCGGCGCTGCCGGAGGAGGGGGAGGGGCCTCTTCGGCGGGTGGTGCTGCTGGACGAAGGCAAGGAGGCGGAAAGGTTCGAACGCGACGACGAGCGCGTGGTGCGCGCGCAACGCTGGTTGCCCGCGGAAGCGGCGGAACTGAAGGTGCGCAGCGGCGCCGATCCTCACGAACTGGCTTCCATCGTCTACACCTCGGGCACCACCGGCCGTCCCAAGGGGGTGATGTTGAGCCACCACAACATGCTGTCGGTGGCCCACGCCGCGCTCACCATGATGGACTGTTACGAAGAGGACAAATTCCTCTCTTTTCTTCCGCTTTCCCACACGCTGGAACGGACGGCGGGCTACTATCTGCCGATGATGGCGGGAGCGGCGGTGGCCTTCTCCCGCTCGGTGGCCCAGCTCGGCGACGATCTGATGAGGGTGCGGCCCACCGCCATCATCGCCGTCCCGCGCATCTTCGAGAAGGTGTATGGCCGCATTCAGGAGCAGCTCAAGAAGAGGTCGCCTCTGGCGCGCAAGCTGTTTCACCTGGCGGTGGCGGTGGGGTGGCGCCGGTTCGAGCACCGACAGGGACGGGCCGGCTGGTCGCCGGCGCTGACGCTGTGGCCCCTGCTGGAGCGCCTGGTGGCGCGCGGAGTGGTGGCCAAGCTGGGTGGACGGCTGCGGCTGGCGGTGAGCGGAGGCGCGCCGCTGTCGCCGGAGATCGCCCGGGTCTTCATCGGTTTGGGCATTCCCATCGTCCAGGGTTACGGCCTCACCGAGACCAGCCCGGTGGTCAGCGTCAATCCGCTGGAGAACAACGTGCCGGAAAGCGTGGGCCTGCCCATTCGCGGAACCGAGGTTCGCATCGGCGAGAACGACGAGCTGCTGGTGCGCGGCCCCGGCGTCATGCTCGGCTACTGGAACAACCACAAAGCCACCACCGAGGCCATCGACCCCGACGGTTGGCTGCACACGGGCGATCAGGCGCGCCTGGGAGAAGGGGGCCACATCTACATCACCGGGCGCATCAAAGACATTCTGGTGCTCTCCAACGGCGAGAAGATTCCGCCGGCGGACATGGAGCTGGCCATCGCCCTCGATCCCCTGGTGGAGCAGGTGATGGTGGTGGGCGAAGGGCGGCCCTATCTCACGGCACTGGTGGTCTTGAACGGCGACCGTTGGCTCGAGCTGGCCGCGGAGCTGGGGGTGGATCCGGACGACCCCGAAAGCCTGAGGGCCAAGGCGGTTCAAAGTCGGGTGCTCAAACGCATCCAACAGGCGATGAAAGACTTTCCCGGTTACGCCAAGATCCGCAAGGTGCATCTCGCCTTGGAACCCTGGACCATCGAAGAGGGACTCGTCACCCCCACACTGAAGGTGAAACGACCCAAGGTGCTGGAACGTTTCGCACGGGAGGTGGAGGCCATGTATTCCGATGGTCCGGCGCAATGAGTTTGGCTATAATTCGTCGGCGGTTCCCGAGTTGGGGGCTGCTCGCCGGCATCGCATTCGGATCCCGGATCTTCGCTGCGTTTCCTCCGGGATGACGAGGCAGGGAGCCGAGCTGGGTGCGGGACAGGGACGTTGCTTGGCACCGGCCGCTCTATGGAGCTTTTCGTCGCGGGTGTAGTTCATTGGGTGAGCCGGAAACCTTCGTCCGGTGGACGAAGGAAGTTCGGCGAACGCGAGGCAGGGAGCCGAGCTGGGTGCGGGACAGGGACGTTGCTTGGCACCGGCCGCTCTATGGAGCTTTTCGTCGCGGGTGTAGTTCAATGGTAGAACAGGAGCTTCCCAAGCTTCTAACGTGGGTTCGATTCCCATCACCCGCTCCAAATTCCTTCATTCGCACCATCCCGGAATAACTCGAGAACGCCAGGCAGGGAGGCCGTTCACGCTCTTCTTGCCGGCAAAGGGGGAGTCCATACCATGCCTATCCGTATTTTGCCGCTTCTTTCCCTCCTCTTTCTCGGCGGGCTTCTGGCCGGCTGCGAAAAACCTCCGGAGTCCCAGGCCAAACCCCGGGTCCGGCCGGTGAAGACCCTGGTGGTGGAGGGCGCCGTCGCTGGGGCTGTGCGCCGGTTTCCCGCCCGCATCGATTCGCTCAACAAGGCCGATCTCTCCTTCCGGGTGCAGGGCAAGGTGAAAGAGATCCGGGTGGTGGAAGGGCAGGAGGTGCGGGAGGGAGAGCTGCTGGCGCGCCTCGACGACACCGACTACCGCATCGTTCTCAACGACCGGCGGGCCAGCTACGACCGCGCCCGCAAGGATTTCGAACGGGCCAAGAAGCTGATCAAGCAGGGGTTCATCTCCCGCACCGACTACGACAAGCTCGAAGCCGCTTTCAAGAGCGCCCAGGCTGCGCTGAAGGCCGCCCGCCAGGATCTGGCCTACACCGAGCTCAAGGCCCCTTTTTCCGGCACCGTGGCCAAGCGGTACGTGGAGCGGTTCGAGGAGGTCCAGCCCAAACAGCCGGTGCTGGCGCTCAGCGACACCTCTTCGCTGAAGGTGATCTTCGACGTGCCCGAGAACATCGTCCAGTCCATCAAGCGCAGCGGTCGTGGCGAGCATGTGGACGTCTGGGCCGTTTTCGACACCCTGCCCGACAAGCACTTCAAGCTCAAGTTCCTCGAGGCCTCCACCCGCGCCGATCCACAGACGCAGACCTTCAAAGTCACTTTCGTCATGCCCCGTCCGGCCGAGCTGAACATCCTGCCCGGCATGACCGCCAGCGTCACCGTGGATCTCTCCAAGGTGCTCAGCGGAGGGCGCGAGCGGCTGTTGCCGCTCACCGCCGTGACGGCCGATGCGGCCTTGGAACCCATCGTCTGGATGGTGGATGAGAAGAGCATGACGGTGCACCCCCGCAAGGTGAAGCTGGGCGAGATGCGGGGCGCCAAGGTGGAGGTGCTGGATGGAGTCGAGGACGGCATGCGGGTGGTCACCGCCGGCACCGCCTATATGGCCGATGGCATGAAGGTGCGGCTGCTGCCCCAGGTGGAGCAGGCCGAGCCCCGCCCGGACGACCTCAGGCTGATGTTGCTGGGACGCTGTGAAGCGCCCGCCGCCGGAAAGGGCGGGGAGAAGGCCGAATGAACATCGGGGAGTATTCGGTCCGAAGGCCGGTGGTCTCCTGGTTGCTGATCCTCATCATGGTGGGGGGCGGCATCTACGGCTTCGAGAAGATCGGCAAGCTGGAGGACCCCAACTTCACCATCAAAAAGGCCAAGATCATCACCTATTATCCCGGCGCCACGGCGCGGCAGGTGCAGGACGAGGTGACCTACCACATTGAGGACGCGGTGCAGCTCATGGGTCAGCTCAAGCGCATCAGCATGGCGATCTCGCGTCCCGGGATGTCGGACATCAGTCTCGAATTCAAGGACGAGTACACCGCCGAGGATTTTCCCGCCATCTATGACGAGCTGCGGCGCAAGATCGCCGACATGAAGCGCAAGCTGCCGCCGGGCGTGAATCCCATCATCGTCGATGATTTCGCCGACGTCTACGGCGTCTATCTGGCGCTCCACGGCGAAGGCTACACCTACCGGGATCTCAAGGACGTGGCCGACGACCTGAAGAAGCAACTGGTGCTGGTGCCCGGGGTGCGCAAGGTGGTGATCGGCGGCGCGCAACCGGAGGTGGTCTATCTGGAGATCTCGCGGCAGAAGCTGGGCGAGCTGGGCATTCCCATGGAACGCATTGCCGCCATTCTCAAGTCGCAGAACGTGGTGGCGGACGCCGGCAAGGTGCGGGTGGGCAAGGACTACATCCGCATTCAGCCCACCGGCGAGTTCACCTCGGTGAAGTCCATCGGCGACGTGCTGCTGGTCTCCGACGGCAAGAAGCTGGTCTATTTGAAAGATATCGCCCGCATCCACCGCCTCTACCGCGAGGTGCCGGAGAAGCTGGTCTATTTCAACGGCCGGCCGTCGCTCACCCTGGGCATCTCCATGCGCTCGGGAGAGAACGTCGTCGCCGTGGGCCGCGCTCTGCGCGAGCGGTTTCGACAGCTCCAGGGTGGCATCCCGGTGGGCATGAAGCTGGACGTCATCTACAGTCAGCCCGACGAGGTGGACAAGTCGGTGAGCGGCTTCATCGTCAGCGTGGGACAGGCCATCGCCATCGTCATCGTGGTGCTGCTGCTCTTCATGGGGCTCACCTCGGGTCTGATCATCGGCGCCGTGCTGCTCATCACCGTGGCGGGTACGCTCTTCATCATGCAGCTCTACGGCATCGAGCTGCAGCGGATTTCCCTGGGCGCTCTGGTCATCGCCTTGGGCATGCTGGTGGACAACGCCATCGTGGTGGCCGAAGGAATGCTGATCCGCTTGCAGGCGGGGATGAAACCGGCCCAGGCGGCGCGCGAGGTGGTGGGCAAGAACGCCATGGCGCTGCTGGGAGGCACGGTGATCGGCATTCTCGCCTTCTCCGCCATCGGCCTCTCCCAGGACAGCACCGGGGAGTTCGCCCGATCCCTCTTCTACGTGATTCTCATCTCCCTGCTGCTCTCCTGGGTGACCGCGGTGAGTTCCACCCCTCTGCTCTGCGCGCTGCTCATCAAGCCGAAAAAGGGAGCGAAGTCGGGGGAAGATCCCTACGGCAAGGGCTTTTTCCGCGTCTATCGGAACTTCGTCAAGCGGCTCATCCGCTTGCGCTGGCTCACGGTGGGGGTGGTGGTGGCTCTCTTCGTGGCGGCGGTCTACGGCTATGGTTTCGTCAAGCAGGCCTTCTTCCCCAACGCCAATACGCCCATGTTCTTCGTGGATCTGTGGGAGCCCGAGGGCACCGACATCCGGGTGACGCGGGACGATGCCCTCGAGGTGGAGCGTTTTCTGCGCCGCCAGCCGGGGGTGGTGAGCACCACCACTTTGGTGGGCGGTGGCGACGCCCGTTTCTCGCTGGTGTACGAGCCCAAGGAGGAGAGCCCCGCCTACGCCCAGGTGATCGTGCAGACCCAGAACCGCGAACAGATCGCCGGCGCGTGGGATGCGGTGGCGGCCTACATGAAGGAGAAGCTGCCCCAGCTCGACCCCATCATCAAGCCGCTTCGCATCGGCCCCGGCCGCGACGGCAAGATCGAAGCGCGCATCAGCGGTCCCGATCCGGTGGTGCTGCGCCGGCTTTCGGAAAAGGTGAAGGCGATCATGCGCGCCGATCCCGAATCCATCGAGGTACGCGACGATTGGCGCAATCCGGTGGCCTACATCCAGCCGCTGTTCAACGAGCAGGTGGGCCGGCAGCTCGGCGTGAGTCGCCAGGATCTCGCCTCGGCGCTCAAGGCCGCCTTCGAGGGCGAAACTGTGGGCGCCTACCGCGACAGCATTCGCATGCTGCCCATCCTGCTGCGTCCGCCCGCCAAGGAGCGGGGCGACGTGGGCAACATCAAGGACATCCGCGTCTGGAGCCCGGTGTTGAAAAAGGCGGTGCCGGTGGCGCAGGTGGTGAGCGGATTTGAGACCAAGTTCGAGAACACGGTGATCCGCAGCCGCGACCGCATGCAGACCATCATCGCCTCCTGCAACCCCAAGGGAGAACTGGCCACCCCGTTGTTCCAGCGCCTGCGTCCCAAGATCGAGGCCATCGACCTGCCGCCGGGCTACCGCCTGAGCTGGGGCGGAGAGTACGAGGATTCCAAGAACGCCCAGGCGGGCCTGGCCAAGGCGATTCCGGTGGGCTTCCTGCTGATGATCATCGTCTCCATCCTGCTCTTCGGGAAGGTGCGGCAGCCGCTGATCATCTGGCTCACCGTGCCCCTGGCCCTCATCGGCATCACCGCCGGGTTGCTGGGCTTCAAAGGGGCCTTCGACTTCATGTCGCTGCTCGGCGCCCTGAGCCTCATCGGCCTGCTGATCAAGAACGCCATCGTGCTCATCGAAGAGATCGACCAGCAGATCGAGGAGGGCAAGCCCAAGCTCACCGCCATCCTCGATTCGGCCACCAGCCGGCTGCGGCCGGTGACCATGGCGGCGGCCACCACCATCCTGGGGATGATTCCGCTGCTCAAGGACGTCTTCTTCGTCAACATGTCCATCACCATCATGGCGGGGCTGGGCTTCGCCACCTTCCTCACCCTGCTGGTGGTGCCGGTGCTCTACGCCATCTTCTTCCGGGTGCCCTATTCGAACGAGGCTTGAGCCCACGAAAAAGCCCCCGCCGGAGCGGGGGCTTTTCCATCTCCAGAGGTGGCGGCTTCGGCCGGTCAGAAAGGGATGTCGTCCTCGAAGCCGCCCTCGTCCATGGGCGAGGAGGGGGTCGCGCCCCCCGCCGGTTGCCCTGGCTCCTGCTGCTGCGCCGGCCGGTTGAAGGGGGCGTCGCCGCCGCCGCGGCTGTCGAGCATCTGCATCTCGTTGGCGACGATCTCGGTGGTGTAACGGTCCTGGCCGTCCTGTCCCTGCCATTTGCGGGTACGCAGGCTGCCTTCGATGTAGACCTTGGAGCCTTTGTGCAGATACTGCCCGGCGATCTCGGCCAACCGGTTGAAGAAGACCACCCGGTGCCATTCGGTCCGCTCCTGCTGCTCGCCCGTGTTCTTGTCCTTCCAGGTCTCGGAAGTCGCCACGGTGATGTTGGTCACCGCCCCGCCGCTGGGCATGTAACGGGTTTCCGGTTCGCGGCCGAGATTGCCGATGAGAATGACCTTGTTGACGCCTCTGCTTGCCATGATGCCTCCTGTGGTTTTCCTTCCCTGGCGCGGGTTCTTCCGATCGGTCGATTCTACCGGAATCAACCCGCCGTTGTCGCCGGACTGCTCCCTTTGACCGGCACCTCCATCCCCTGCGCCGCCAGCAGCCAGATCAGGGCGATGAGCGCGCCGGTGACGAAGACCATGGTGGTGCCGTAGTGTTGATGCACCCAGCCGCCGCTGAGGCCTCCCATGAAGGCGCCGCTGAACTGGGAGGTGGAATAGACTCCCATGGCGGTACCGCGGATGTTGCCCGGCGCCAGTTTGGAGACCAGGGAAGGGAGGGTGGCTTCCAGGGTATTAAAGGCGGTGAAGAAGGCGAGCAGCGCCAAACCCAGCCCCCAAAGGCTGCCTTCGAAGGCGTAGAGGCCGATCTGCGCCAGCCCCAGCAGGCCGATGGCGCCCAGGAAGACCTCCTTCATCTTCCCGCCCTTCTCGGCCTTGATGACGAAGGGCACCATCAACCCCATGCCGCCGAGCATCACCGGCAGGTAGAGCCAGGCGTGGCGGCTCTCCGGCAGGCCGGCGTCCACCAGCTCCAAGGGCACCGCCAGGAAGAGGGCGGTGAGCACCAGGTGGAGGCAGAAGATGCCCAGATCCAGGCGCAGCAGCTGGGTGTTGCGCAGCACCTTTCCGAAAAGGCCGGGCACCGGCTCCGCCTCGCCGTGGACGCTGCTCCGCCGCGGCGTGGGAATCACGCCCAGGAGGATGGCGATGCCCACCAGGGCGAGAGCGGCGGTGATCCAGAAGAGGCCGGGCACCCCCACCCAGGCGTTGAACAGAGGGCCGGCGATGAGCGCGACGGTGAAGGAGAAGCCGATGGTGACCCCCACCGTGGCCATGGCCCGGGTGCGGTGGCTGTCGCGGGTGAGGTCCGCCAGCAGGGCCATGACCGCCGCCGCCACCGCGCCGCTGCCCTGGAGGGCGCGGCCGGCGATGATGGTCCAGATGTCGTCGGCGGTGGCCGCCACCACCGAGCCGGCGGCGAACAGCAGCAACCCCGCCACGATCACCGGCTTGCGACCGATGCGGTCGGAGATCAAGCCGAAAGGCACCTGGAGAACGGCCTGGGTGAGGCCGTAGATGCCGATGGCGATGCCGGTGAGCAGCGGCGTGGCCGAAGGCAGGCGTTCGGCGTAGAGAGCGAACACCGGCAGGATCAGGAAAAGCCCCAGCATGCGCGAACCGTAGATGGCGGCCAGGCCGAAGGTGGCACGCCGTTCTTCGGGTAGGAGTCCCTCTTCTTCCAGTTTTTCCTGTTTCATCTGCTGTTTGCTGCCTGCTGGAAAAAACATTTATATTACTGCGTTTCCCTTGGTCGAAAAAAGCCACCGCCGGCATGGACACCATCCGCATCCGCGGCGCCCGCACACACAACCTGAAGAACATCGATCTCGACCTGCCACGGGACCGGCTCATCGTCATCACCGGCCTGTCGGGCTCGGGCAAGTCGTCCTTGGCCTTCGACACCATCTACGCCGAGGGGCAGCGGCGTTACGTGGAGTCGCTCTCGGCCTATGCCCGCCAGTTCCTCTCCATGATGGAGAAGCCGGACGTGGACCACATCGAGGGGCTGTCGCCGGCGATTTCCATCGAACAGAAGACCACCAGCCACAATCCCCGCTCCACCGTGGGCACCATCACCGAGATCTACGACTACCTGCGCCTGCTCTACGCGCGGGTGGGAACGCCGGTCTGTCCGGAACACGGCCTGCCGCTGGAAGCGCAGACGGTGGAGCAGATGGTGGATCAGGTGCTCGCCCTGCCGGAGGGCAGCCGCCTGATGCTGCTGGCGCCGGTGGTCTCCGAGCGCAAGGGGGAGTACCAGAAGCTGCTGAAAGAGCTGGCCGCCCAGGGTTTCATCCGCGCCCGCATCGACGGCGAGCTGTTCGAGCTGGACGAGGCGCCGGAACTGGATCTGCGTCGCAAGCACACCATCGAGGTGGTGGTGGACCGCTTCAAGGTGCGCCGGGACGACGATCTGCGTCTGCGCCTGGCCGAGTCCTTCGAAACCGCCCTGCGCATGGCCGAGGGGGTGGCGCGGGTGGCGCCCCTGGATGGGGAGGAGGGTGAAGAACTGCTCTTCTCCGCCAACTTCGCCTGCCCGGTTTGCGGCTACGGCATCGAGGAGTTGGAGCCGCGGCTCTTTTCGTTCAACAATCCGGCGGGCGCCTGCCCGGTATGCGACGGTCTGGGGGTGCGGCAGGAGTTCGACGAGCACAAAGTGGTGGCCCATCCGGAACTCTCCCTGGCCGCCGGCGCGGTGCGCGGCTGGGACCGGCGCAACGCCTATTATTTTTCCATGCTGCGCTCCCTGGCGCGCCACTACGGCTTCGATCCCGAAACGCCCTGGCAGGCGCTGCCCAAGGAGGTGCGGGAGGTGATCCTCCACGGCAGCGGCGGCGAGCTCATCGACTTCGAATACATCAATCCGCGGGGACGACGCGTGAAAAAGCGCCACCCTTTCGAAGGGGTGCTGCCCAACATGGAGCGCCGCTACCGCGAGAGCGATTCCAACATGGTGCGCGAGGAGCTGTCGCGCTACCTCTCCAGCCATCCCTGTCCCGCGTGCGGCGGAGCGCGACTCAACGAGGCGGCGCGCCACGTGCTGGTGGCGGAACGGAGCCTGCCGCAGGTGACCGCGCTTTCGGTGGGCGGGTGCCTGCGGTTTTTCGAAGAGCTGGAGCTGCCCGGCCGCCGAGGCGAGATCGCCGCCAAGATCGTCAAGGAGATCCGCGAGCGGCTCCGCTTTCTGGTGAACGTGGGGCTGGACTACCTCACGCTGGAGCGCAGCGCCGAGACCCTCTCCGGCGGCGAGGCCCAGCGCATTCGTCTGGCCAGCCAGATCGGCGCCGGCCTGGTGGGCGTGATGTACGTGCTGGACGAGCCTTCCATCGGCCTCCACCAGCGCGACAACGCCCGCCTCTTGGAGACGCTCACCCATCTGCGCGACCTGGGCAACACGGTGATCGTGGTGGAGCACGACGAAGAGGCGATCCGCAGCGCCGACCATGTGGTGGACATCGGCCCCGGCGCCGGGGTTCACGGCGGCCGGATCGTGGCCCAGGGCACCCCGGAAGAGGTGGCCGCCGAGCCGGATTCGCTCACCGGCCAGTATCTGAGCGGCAAGCGCCGCATCGCCGTTCCCGCCCTGCGCACTCCGCGCGATCCTTCCCGCCTGCTGGTGCTGGAGGGGGCGCGTGGCAACAATCTCAAAGCGATCACCCTGGAGATCCCCGTGGGGCTGTTCACTTGCATCACCGGCGTCTCCGGTTCGGGCAAGTCCACGCTGATCAACGACACCCTCTACCCGCTGGCCGCCAACGAACTGAACCGGGCCAGTCAGGCGGTGGCCCCTTTCGACGCCGTTCACGGCCTGGAGCATTTCGACAAGGTGGTGGAGATCGACCAATCTCCCATCGGCCGAACGCCGCGCTCCAATCCCGCCACCTACACCGGTCTGTTCACTCCCATCCGCGAACTCTTCGCCGCCGTGCCCGAGGCCCGCGCGCGCGGCTACACGCCGGGTCGCTTCAGCTTCAACGTCAAGGGCGGACGTTGCGAAGCCTGCAAGGGCGACGGAGTGATCAAGGTGGAAATGCACTTTCTGCCCGACATCTATGTGCAGTGCGACGTCTGCAAGGGAAGACGCTACAACCGCGAGACCCTGGAGATCCGCTACAAGGGAAGATCGATCGACGAGGTGCTGAACATGACCGTGGAGGAGGCGCTGGCCTTCTTCGATGCGGTGCCCGTGGTCAAGCGCAAGCTGCAGACCCTGATGGACGTGGGGCTGAGCTACATCCAGCTCGGCCAAAACGCCACCACCCTTTCGGGCGGCGAGGCGCAGCGGGTGAAGCTCTCGCGCGAGCTCTCCAAGCGCGACACCGGCTCCACCCTCTACATCCTCGACGAGCCCACCACCGGACTCCACTTCCACGACGTGGAACAGTTGCTCGGCGTGCTCCATCGCCTGCGCGATCACGGCAACACCGTGGTGGTGATCGAGCACAATCTGGACGTCATCAAGACCGCCGACTGGATCGTGGACCTCGGCCCTGAAGGCGGCGACGCGGGAGGGGAGATCATCGCCACCGGCACGCCCGAAGAGGTGGCCGAAAACCGGGCCAGCCACACCGGCCGTTTTCTCAAGAAGCTCCTGGAGCAGCCTCCTTCGCTCCTGCAGGCTTGAAGAAGGGGAAAGGGAGCGGCGCCGTACCCTCGTCCTTTTCCTCCCAAGCCGTTTCACTTCACTGGCGTGAGCGACCCCAGGGTGTCGGCTCGATCGCTTGGCATTGATGAAACGCCCGAATTCGAAGGATCGCCAAGCCCGCCGATGAACGATAAGAGGATAGAGGCGATGTACGCCTTGGCCGCCGCGAAACCGGGACGTCGCCCGCCTGAAAGCGCATCGAGGAACAGGAAACCCGGAATGCCCGCGGAAGCATCCACGAAAAAGACGGGGAATGCGTCGGACACGGAAGTAATAGGATGGCGACGAGTGAACCACCACCATCCAGATCCGTTGACCGGCTGCGACCTTTCCATTCCGTTCGAGAACACCTATTTCAGGGAACTGGAGGGGCTCTACCGTTCCTGGAAGGGCGATTCGGTGCCCGATCCGAACATCCTGATCTTCAACCAGGGGCTCGCGGATGAACTTGGACTGCCGCCGGCGCTCCACTCGCGGGCCGGCGCCCGCCTGTTGTGCGGCATGACGGTGCCCGAAGGCGTCACGCCCCTCGCCCAAGCCTATGCCGGTCATCAGTTCGGAAATTTCGTGCCCCAGCTGGGGGACGGCCGGGCGCTGTTGCTGGGGGAGCTGGTGGACTCCGAAGGGCGGCGTCGCGACCTCCATCTGAAGGGCTCCGGGGCCACCCCCTTTTCCCGGGGCGGGGACGGCAAGGCGGGATTGGGGCCGATGCTGCGGGAGTTCGCGATCTCGGAAGCGCTGCACGCGTTGGGCGTTCCCACCACCCGCTCGCTGGCGGTGGTGACCACCGGCGAGCGCATCGCCCGGCAGAACGGGCCGGAGCCGGGCGCGGTGCTGGCGCGGGTGGCGGCCAGCCACATCCGCGTGGGCACCTTCCAATACGCAGCGGTTCACCATGGCCCGCGAATGGTGCGACGGCTGGCGGATTACGCCATCGCCCGCCACGATCCAGAACTGCGGGAAAGAGAAGGACGCCATCTCCTTTTTCTGGAACGGGTCATCGAGCGTCAGGTGCGGCTCGTCGCCCGCTGGATGCAGGTGGGGTTCATTCACGGAGTGATGAACACCGACAACATGACCGTCTCGGGGGAGACCATCGACTACGGTCCCTGCGCGTTCATGGACGCCTACCATCCTGCCACGGTGTTCAGTTCCATCGACCACCAGGGACGTTACGCCTACGGCAATCAGCCGAGGATCCTGCAGTGGAATCTGGCGCGCTTCGCGGAGACCTTGATCCCGCTGCTCGACGACGACGAAGAGAGGGCCCTGGAGCTGGCCACCGAGCGCATCCAAGCCGTTCCGACCCGCTTCGCCCGGGTCTGGCTGGAGGGCATGCGCCTCAAGCTGGGAATGGAATCGGCGGAGGAGGGCGACCGCCGGCTGGTGGAAGGACTGCTGGCGCTGTTGCGGGAACAGGGCGTCGATTTCACGCTGGCCTTTCGTCGTCTGGGGGATGCCGCCGCCGGCGATCCTCGAGGGTTTCAGGAGCTGTTCAGCGATCCCGCGGTGACCGTTCCCTGGCTGGAGCGGTGGCGGGCGCGTCTGGCGAGGGATTCCCTGCCCGACCACCGTCGCCGCGATCGGATGATGCGGGTCAATCCGCTGTACATTCCCCGCAACCACAAGGTGGAAGAGGCGCTGCGGTCGTCGGTGGAGAGGGGGGATCCGGGGCCGCTGGAGCGGCTGCTCCAGGCGGTCGTCTCACCTTTCGAGGAGAAGCCGGGAATGGACGACTTCGCCCGGCCCGCGCCGCCGGAGTTCAACGCCTCCTACCGCACCTTCTGCGGCACCTGACCGGAAAAGAGCCGCGCGCCGTGGGACCGCATCGTCCGTTCTCCTGGTGTCTTCCTGCCGAAGGGGCGCGCTGTCGCCCGCGCGGAGAAGCGGTGACGTGACGGTCCCGCTTGGATAATGTTGCGCGGATGAACCAAGCCATCGCCAACGCCGCTTTTCTGATCCTGGCCGGGGTGCTCTGGCGCCGGCTGCGCCCTTTCGGCACCGACGCGGTGCCGATGCGCCAGGCGCTCACCTCCCTCGTCTACGGCCTTTTGCTGCCGGCGCTGGTGCTGCTGGTGCTGTGGCGGGTGCCCCTGGGGATCGCCGCGCTGCAGGTGGCTTTCATCGCTCTGTTCTGCGTGCTCGGCGGATTGGGGCTGGCCTGGCTCTGGTTTCGCCGGCGGAGCCCTTCGGAACGCTCGCTGGGCACCGTGCTGCTGGCCGCCGGCTGGGGCAATTTCACCTATCTCGGCCTGCCGGTGTTGGAGGGCACGCTGGGTGAATGGGCACGCGGCGTCGCCATCCAGTTCGATCTCTTCGCCGCCACGCCGCTGCTGCTCACCTTGGGCATCCTGCTGGCCAGCCGGCTTGGAGGAAGGGCGGCGCCGCGCGGCTTGTTGCGCGAGCTGCTGACGGTGCCTCCCATCTGGGCGGCGCTGGCGGGCGTGCTGTTGAACGCGGCGGGCGTGCCCATGGGCGCTTGGCTGGAACAGTTGCTGGAGATGCTGGGCGGCGGCGTGGTGCCTTTGATGCTCTTCTCCACCGGGTTGGCGCTGCACTGGGAGCCGGGTCTGCGGGAGAAGTTTCGCCTGGTGGCGCCGGTGTTGTTGATCCGCCTGCTGCTGGCGCCGGCGGCGGTGCTGGGGCTGGCCCTGCTGCTGGGCGTGAAGGGCGACCTGCGCACCGCCGTCGTGCTGGAGGCGGCCATGCCCAGCATGGTGCTGGGGCTGGTGTTGTGCGACCGCTTCGGGCTGGACACCCGACTCTACGCCGAGATCGTGGTGCTCACCACGGGCCTGGCCGCGCTCACCCTGCCGTTGTGGTTTTTCCGGCTCGCATGAGGGAGGAAGGTCGGGGCCCGCTTCCTCCGCGATTTGCTTTTCCGCTTTCACTCCTTCTATTCTCTCTTCCTGATGGAATTCTGGCGATCCGACGGAGGGCGCGATGCGATGGAAGGGCCGACGCCGCAGTATCCACATTGAAGACCGCCGCGGCCTGCGCGTCCGGCGCGGAGGCGGCCTCAGTCTGGGTGTTCTTCTCTTGGGTTTGGTGGCCGTGTATTTCGGGGTGGATCCCCGGGTGGTGATGCAGATGGGCGGCCGGTTGGGCGGCGGCCAGGTGAGCGAACAGCGGGTGGAGTACCGACCCACGGCCAAGGAACGGGAACGGGCGGAATTCGTCTCCGTGGTGCTCGCCGACACCGAGGATGTGTGGAATCAGGTGTTCAAGAGGCTGGGCCGCGCCTATGAGGAGCCCACGCTGGTGCTCTTCAGCGGCGCTGTGAATTCCGCCTGCGGCATGGCGGGCGCCGCCGTGGGACCGTTCTACTGCCCCAGAGATCGCAAGGTGTACATCGACCTGGCCTTCTACGACGAGCTGCGACGCCGTTTCAAGGCGCCGGGGGATCTGGCCCAGGCCTATGTCATCGCTCACGAGGTGGGCCACCATGTACAGAATCTCCTCGGCTACACCAAAAAGGCGAGACCGGGAAGCAAGGGCGCGGGTTCCGCTTCCGTGCGGTTGGAGCTCCAGGCCGATTGCCTGGCCGGCATCTGGATCCAGCAGACCGAGCGGGCGAAGAAGGTACTGGAGGAGGGAGACCTGGACGAGGCGCTCAATGCAGCAACTGCCATCGGCGACGACCGTCTGCAACGCCAAGCCACGGGGCGGGTGCGTCCCGACGCCTTCACCCACGGCACCTCGGCCCAGCGCAAGCGCTGGCTCCATCGAGGCATCCAGGCCAGGAGCCTGGAGGATTGCGACACTTTCAGGGCGAGCACGCTATGAACGAACCGATCCGTTTCCTGTTGGGCGGCAACGGCGCCACCCAGGTCCATTTTCGTGCCGACAAGGCCAACCGCCACGGCATGATCGCCGGCGCCACCGGCACCGGCAAGACGGTGACCCTTCAGGTGCTGGCGGAGGGGTTTTCCTCCATCGGCGTGCCGGTGTTCATGGCCGACGTCAAGGGCGACCTCTCCGGCATGGCCAAGCCCGGCAAGCCGCACCCCAAGATCGACGAGCGGGTGAAGACCATCGGCATGGAAGATTTCGGCTTTCACGGCAACCCGGTGGTCTTCTGGGACCTGTTCGGCAAGCTGGGTCACCCGGTGCGCACCACCATCTCCGACATGGGGCCCCTGCTGCTCTCCAATCTGCTGCAGCTCAACGACACGCAGACGGGCGTGCTCTACGCCGCCTTCGCCATCGCCGACGACACCGGCATGCTGCTGCTGGACCTGAAGGACCTGCGGGCCATGCTCAACTGGATGGGCGAGCACCGCAAGGAGCTCTCCAACGAATACGGCAACATCTCCAGCGCCAGCGTGGGCGCCATCCAGCGGCGACTGCTGATCCTCGAGGAGCAGGGCGCCGAGCATCTGTTCGGCGAGCCGGCCCTGCGCCTGGAGGACCTGATGGTCACCGATTTTTCCGGCAACGGGATGGTGAGCATCATGGACGTGACCCGGCTCATCCATGAATCGCCCCGCGTCTATGCCAGCTTCCTCATCTGGCTGATGGCCGAGCTGTTCGAGCAGCTTCCCGAGGTGGGCAACCCGGAGAAGCCGGTGATGGTGCTCTTTTTCGACGAGGCGCATCTGCTCTTCCACAAAGCGCCGCCCGCGCTGGTGGAGAAGATCGAGCAGGTGGTGCGCCTGATCCGTTCCAAAGGCGTGGGGGTCTATTTCATCACCCAGAGCCCCCTGGACATTCCCGCGCCGATTCTGGGACAGCTCGGCACCAAAGTGCAACACGCCCTGCGCGCCTTCACGCCGAAGGATCGCAAAGCGGTCAAAGTGGTGGCGGAGACTTTTCGCGAGAATCCCCAGGTCGATACCGAGACTGCCATCACCCAGCTGGGCACCGGCGAAGCCCTGGTTTCGGTGCTGGATGGAAGAGGCGCGCCCACGCCGGTGGAGCGCATTCTCATCCGTCCCCCAGGTTCGCGGATCGGTCCGCTCACCAAGGCGGAGCGGCAGGAGATCCTGAGCCGTTCGCCGTTCAAGGGGCGCTACGAGCAGGAGATCGACCGCGAATCGGCCTACGAGATGCTCAAGGCCAAGGCGGAGGAGGCCGCGCGCATGGAGGCGGCGGAGAAGGCCAGTGTCGAGCAGGAGAAGGCTCGAAAGCGCCGCAGTCGCGGCAGCGGCGGGAGGCAGCGTCAAACCGTCTGGGAGGCCATGGCCAAGAGCGTGGCGCGCTCCATGGGCTCCTCGCTGGGGCGGCAGATCGTGCGGGGCATTCTCGGCTCCTTGTTGGGCGGCCGCCGGTGACCGATCTCTATCCCGAAATCGAACCCTTCCGCCATTGGTACTTCGATGTGGACGGCCATCACCGGCTCTACGTGGAAGAGTGCGGGCGGCGCAAAGGCATTCCGGCGCTCTTTCTCCATGGGGGGCCGGGCGCCGGTTGCGAGTCTTACCACCGGCGTTTCTTCGATCCCGAGCGCTACCACGTCATCCTTTTCGACCAGCGGGGGGCGGGACGCTCCACGCCGCACGCCGACCTCACCGACAACACCACCTGGCATTTGGTGGAAGACATGGAGCGGCTTCGGCAGGCGTTGCAGATCGAACGCTGGCTGCTCTTCGGGGGCTCCTGGGGCTCCACGCTGGCGCTGGCCTATGCGCAGCGTCACCCGCAACGGGTCGCCGGCCTGATTCTGCGGGGAATCTTCCTGTGCCGGCGCAAGGAGCTCCATTGGTTCTACCAGGAGGGTGCCAGCCGCGTCTTCCCGGACTACTGGGAGGAGTTCGTCGCGCCGGTGCCGGCGGCGGAGCGGGGCGATCTGCTGCACGCCTACCACCGGCTGCTCACCGGCAACGACGAGCTGCGCCGCATGGCGGCAGCCAAGGCATGGTCGGTATGGGAAGGGCGCACCGCCACCCTGCGTCACGACTCCGAGGTGGTATCCCACTTCGCCCAGCCGCACGTGGCGCTGGCCATGGCGCGCATCGAGTGCCACTATTTCGTCAACAACGCCTTCCTCCAGGCCGACGAGCTGCTGGAAAATGCACATCGCCTGAAAGGCATTCCCGGCATCATCGTGCACGGTCGCTACGATATGATCTGCCCCTTGGAAAATGCCTGGGAGCTCCATCGCCGATGGCCGGAGAGCGAGCTGCGAATCGTTCCGGAAGCCGGCCACTCCGCTGCGGAGCCCGGCATTCGCGCCGCTTTGGTGGAGGCCACGGACCGCTTCGCCGATCGCCTGGACCATCCGGTGCAACCGCTCTAGCCTGGCTATCGCCTCGGAATCCGGCAACAACCGGATCAACTTGCCGACCGAAGCGCGACCGAGGATGAATGACGACAAGCCGTTGAATAACCATGCAAAACAAAGAAAATTGGAGTGGTTGGATGCACTGTTCGGGCTAGCCGAGGGCGCGGGGAGGAGAGAGTGATCGCCTTGTTGCAACGGGTCACGCAAGCGTCGGTGAGCATCGACGGAGAAACCGTCGGCCGGATCGGACGGGGACTGTTGGTGTTGGTGGGCGTGCAGCGGGAGGACGACGAGCGGAAGGCCGAGCGCCTGCTCGAGCGGCTGCTGGGCTATCGCGTTTTTCCTGATGAACAGGGGCGCATGAACCGCAGCCTGCGCGACATCGAGGGCGGTTTGCTGCTGGTGCCCCAGTTCACCCTGGTGGCGGACACCCGCAAAGGCACCCGCCCTGGCTTCTCCCGGGGCGCCCCTCCCGAATTGGGCCGCCGGCTCTTCACCCATTTGGTGGAGAGGGCGTGTGTGGTGCATCCAGTGGTGGCATCGGGCCGTTTCGGCGCCGACATGCAGGTGTCGCTGGTGAACGACGGTCCAGTCACCTTCTGGCTGGAGAGTTGAGAGCGACATTGGTCGACGAAGGGCGAGCTACTTCTCAAAGTTAGGGGGAGTTTATTGAAGGGCGGGGGGTTTTGCTGCATAAAGGGCCCATGGGAGCCATTTTCGAAAAAAAGACTCTACCAGCGCTGTTGCTGGCGCTGGTACTGGCCGGCCAGCCGGGGTTGCTGCCCGCTGCGGTGGTGGAAGGTGTGGAGCTGCCCGACACGGTACAACTGGGCGCCTCTCGCCTGCGGTTGAATGGCGCGGGGGTTCGGGAGAAGTTCTTTTTCGACATCTACGTGGCGGGACTCTATCTGAAACGGCCGCAGCACGACGCCGCGCACATCCTCGCCCAGGATGGGCCCTGGCGCATGGTGATGCACTTTCTCTACCGCAAAGTAGGGAAGAATAAGCTGGACGAAGGCTGGGAAGAGGGCTTCCGGGCCAACCTGAAGAGTGCCGAGCGGAAACGGCTGCGTCCGGCCATCGACCGCTTCAAGGCGTTCTTCCCCGACCTGCGTCGTGACGACGAAGTGTGGCTCGACCATCTGCCGGGCAAGGGGGTGACCGTCACCCTGAACGGGCAGATTCTGGGCCGGGTGGAAGGCGAGGGCTTTGCCGTGGCGCTGTTGCGCATCTGGTTGGGCGAGGAACCCGTGACCCGAAGCCTGAAAGAGGCGTTGTTGAGAGGTCTTCCATGATCTCCCGAGAAGAAGAGAACAGCAGCCAGCTGACCGAATCCGAGCTTCAGGCGCTTCTCGAGGAGTCGGAGCGTCAGAAACAGGACGATTTTCTGGAGTCGATGGAAGGGCATCAGAAAGGAATCAAGGCGCTCGAAGCCGCGCAACAGCTTCTCGAGGATCAGCTCGAAGATGCCAACACCGAGATCGATCGGCTGCGGCGTGAGCTCGACCGGGCCGTGGTGGAGGCGGAAGAGGCCGACTACCTGCGGCGCGAGGCGGAGAAGGCGCGCAAGCAGCTGGAGAGCACCCTCTACCAGATCCAGGAGGGATTCGAAGAGAGCAAGATCACCGATCTGCGCGACGAGCGCATGTACCGCCGGCCGGGCGTGCTGGGGGTGGACCATGTCACCTGGCGCCCTTTTCTAAAGGGGCTATTGCTGGGCCTGTTGGGCGGAGCGGCGCTGGCGCTGGGGGCGCTCGAGGCGGTCTCCTGGCTGCATGGGAAGGGTGAACTCTTCTCCCAGCTTTTCTGAGGCGTTCCCCGAATTCCCTCCGCCTGGACTTTTTCACCGAAAACCCCGGAAAATTCCGCTTCCACTGGCAGGTGCGGAGCGCAAGATGCCGCGCATTCTGGGGGTGGGCATTGCCACCCTGGACATCATCAATCTGCTGGAGCGCTATCCGGAAGAGGACCAGGAGACGCGCGCGCTCGCCCAGCGCCGTGCGCGCGGGGGCAACGCCACCAACACTCTGGTGGTGCTGGCGCAGCTCGGCCACCGCTGCGCCTGGGCCGGCATGCTTCCGCTGGAGCCCGACAGCCTGCTGGTGGAAGAGGATCTGGCCCGCTGGGGCGTGGACACCGGTCCGGTGGTGCGCCCTGCCAGCGGCAAGTTGCCGGTTTCCTGCATCCTCGCCAGCCGTGCAACCGGCAGCCGCACCATCGTCCACTACCGGGATCTGCCCGAATATCCCGCCAGCGCTTTCGAGCGGCTGGAGCTGGCCCCTTACCGCTGGATCCATTTCGAGGGGCGGGCGATAGAAGAGCTCGGGCCCATGCTCGAGCGGGCGAAACGCCAGGGGATTTCGGTGTCGCTGGAAGTGGAGAAGCCGCGGGCCGGCATCGAACCGCTCTTTTCCCTGGCCGACGTCCTCCTCTTCTCGCGAAGCTACGCTCGCTCGCGGGAATGCGAGACTCCCGCCGATTTTCTGCGCCGCAGGGTGCCGGCGGGTAAGGTGGCTTTTCTCGCCTGGGGCGCGGAGGGGGGCTGGTGTCGGGAAGCCGACGGCACCCTTCACCACCGGCCCGCGCCGTCGATCCGGGTGGTGGAGAGCGTGGGCGCCGGCGATGTCTTCAACGCCGCCGTGATCCATGGGTGCCTGCAGCGATGGCCGGCGCCGCGCATCCTGGAGAAGGCGGTGGCCCTGTCGGCGGCCAAGTGCGAACGGGAGGGATTCGATGGACTCGGCGGTCTCATCTGAGCCGCGGCTGACGCAAGGGTTCTTCGCCCGCGACACCGTGACCGTGGCCCGCGACCTTCTGGGCCGAAGGCTGGTGCGCAACCTGGGAGGGGAACGGCTGTCGGGCCTCATCGTGGAGACCGAGGCCTACGTGGGCGAGTCCGATACCGCCTGCCACGCCAGCCGCGGCCGCACCCCGCGCACCCAGGTGATGTACGGGCCGCCCGGCCGTTACTACGTCTATCTCATCTACGGCATCCATTGCATGCTCAACATTGTCACCGCCGCCGAGGGGGAGCCCGAGGCGGTGCTCATTCGTGGCTTGTTGCCCCGTGAGGGGGTGGAGCGGATGCGGAGGTTGCGTGGCGGCGCGCCGTCGAAGAGGCTGGCCGACGGCCCCGGCAAGCTCTGCCAGGCGCTGGCCGTCGACCGGTCGCTGAACGGCGCGCCGGTGGAGAGCGACGAGCTGTGGCTGGAGGAGGGGGTGGGGGTGCCGCCGAAGCGCATCCTCGCCTCGCCGCGGGTGGGCATCGGCTACGCCAGCGAAGAGGACCAGCAGCGCCGCTGGCGCTTCCATCTCGATCCGGCCTACATCTCCACCGGCAGATAGAAGAAGACGAAGCGGCCGTTCTCGATGTCCACCTTCAGCTTGGCGCCGTGGTAGAGGCCGTAATCCACGTAGCCCGGTACGGCGCTGTCGCTGTGGCACTCGCTGCTGTGCTGGGGGGATTCGAAATCGCGGTCGCGGTCGTACCACGACAGCAGCATGTACTGGCCCAGTCGCCGCTCCGCCTCCGCGCCGGCGATGGCCATGGCCTCGCGGTAGTCCCCCGGGGAAGGATTTGGCTGCAGCTTCACCACGGTGATGCCTGAATAGTCGGGTTCGGTCGGCAGAGGACAGCTGGGCGGCGTGGTTTCGCTCATCCTTTTTCCAGCTTTTTGTGGGCGCCGTCGCAGAAAGGAGGAGTGGCGGTCTGTTTGCAGGTGCAGAACCAGTAGTCGTCGTCGCGCGGAGCGACGAACTCCAGGGGCTGGAAACCGGTGCCCTCGTGGGAACCATCGCAGAAGGGCTGGGTCTGACTACGGCCGCAACTGCACCAATGAACTTTTTCGCCCGCTTCCAAAGAGATCACGGCGGGACGGGTGCCGGCGATTCTCGGCTTGCTCAATGGAGTGCCTCCTTTATCATTGCAGGGATCGTCAGTAACAGTAACACAAGAAAAGGGTCTCTTTATGCTGCGGATACTGCTGTTTCTGGGTACCAACGTGGCCATCCTGGCCATGCTCAGCGTCACCATGCGCATCCTGGGGGTGGACCGGGTGCTGGAGCAGAGCGGGGGGCTCAACCTCGACGCGCTGCTGATCATGTCGGCGGTGGTGGGCTTCACCGGCTCCTTCATCTCGCTCTTCATCTCCAAATGGATGGCCAAGGCGAGCATGGGGGTGCGGGTCATCGACCGGCCTGCCAACGCCACCGAGCAGTGGTTGGTGGAGACCGTCGGCCGTCTCTCGCGACAAGCGGGCATCGAGATGCCCGAGGTGGGCATCTTCCCCAGCCCCTCGCCCAACGCCTTCGCCACCGGCTGGAACCGCAACGACGCCCTGGTGGCGGTGAGCGCCGGGCTGCTGCAGCACATGAACGCCGGCGAGGTGGAGGCGGTGCTGGGCCACGAGATCTCCCACGTGGCCAACGGCGACATGGTGACGCTCACCCTCATTCAGGGGGTGGTGAACACCTTCGTCTTCTTCCTCTCGCGGGTGATCGGCCATGTGGTGGACCGCGCGGTGTTCGGCAACCGGGAGGGGTATGGCGCCGGCTATTTCATCACTTCGCTGGTGGCCCAGTTCGTGCTGGGCATCCTCGCCATGATGATCGTCGCCTGGTTCTCGCGCTGGCGCGAGTTCCGCGCCGACGCCGGTGGCGCCGCGTTGGCGGGGCGTCACAAGATGATCGCTGCTCTGCGCCGTCTGCAGCACGCGCAACCGGAGCCCTTGCCCGACGAGATGGCCGCGTTCGGCATCGCCGGCAGGGGGCTGCACGAACTCTTCGCCAGCCATCCTCCGCTGGAGAAGCGGATCGAAGCGTTGCGGCAGGGGAGATGAGGAGCTGAGCGGGGGCGTCCGCCCTCACTCTCCCCCGCCGACACCCCGTTCCCGCGCCAGCTTCTCCGCCGCTTGGGTGTCCACCGACCAGAGCTTCTCGAGCTGATAGAAGTCCCGCACCCGCGGCTGCATGACGTGGACCACGACGCCGTTCAGGTCCACCAGAACCCATTCGCCCTGGTCGATCCCTTCGGTGCCCAGTGGCGGCTCGCCTTTGAGCTTGGCCTGGAAAGCGACCGCTTCCGCAATGGATTTGACGTGCCGGTCGGAGGTGCCGGAAGCGATGATGAAATAGTCGGTGATGTCGGTCTTGCCTTCGACGTCGAGGACGGTGACCTCCTTCGCCTTCATGTCTTCGAGGACCTGGACCACCAGGTCGCGTAGTTCTTCGGTTTCCATCGATGCCCGCTTTGGATTGGCGATGGCGCCATCATACCACCGGCTCAACGGAAGCAGCCCCGCAACCCCGCCTCCAGCGTCGGATAGCGCAGCGTCACCCCCAGCTCGCGCAGCATCTTGCGGTTGTCGATGCGGCGCGATTCGGCCAGATAGGCGCGCAAGCCGGCGGAGAGCGCTTCTTCCGCGCGGTCGGGGGCGATCACCGGAGGGCGCGGCAGACCCGCGGCGTCGGCCACGGCGTTGAAGTAGTCGGCCATGTTGCCGGGGTGGCCGTCGCTGACGTTGTAGACGGCGCCGTCGCCTCCGCGCTCCATGGCGGCGACGAGCACCCGCACCAAGTCGTGGAGATGGATGCGGTTGGTCCAGGGCGCCTGTTCGGGCGCCAGCATGGGCTTGCCCGCCCGCAACCGCTCCAGGGGCAGTTTCCCCGGACCGTAGATGCCGGCCACCCGCAGCAGCACCAATTCGCCGCCTCCCCGCCGGCGCCAGGCGCGCAGCCGGTTTTCGGCGTCGGCGCGGCGCCGCGCCCGCTCCACGCGCGGGGCGATGGGGTGGGTCTCGTCCACCCAGCGTCCGCCGCAATCGCCGTAGACTCCCGTGGTGCCGAGATAGACCACGCGGCGGCGGCCGCCGCTTCGCTCCAGCGCTTCCAGAAAGCGTCCCATGCGGGGATCGCGTTCCCCTCCTTTGGGGGGCGGCGCCAGATACCAGATCCTTTCGAAGCCCGAGAGGTCCGTCGCGACCGGGCGGTCCAGATCCATCAAGAGAGCGGGAATGCCAAGCGCCTGCAACCGCCGGGCGCTCGCCGCGCTGCGCACGGCGCCGGTGACCCGCTTCCCCAGCGCCTCCGCCAGGCGGGTGCCCACATGGCCGCAGCCGACGACGAGATGGCTGTGCTCACTCGCTTGCCGCATGGTTTTAATGGACCTTCAAATGGGCGACAATCCGCACCATTATCGCAAACGACGAAGTGGAAGATTTCATGAGTCACAAGGTCACCATCGCCGGCAGCGGCCACCAGTTCGAGGTGGACGAGGGAGAAACCGTTCTCGACGCCGCCATCCGCCAGGACGTCGGTCTGCCCTACGGCTGTCGCAACGGCTTCTGCGGCGCCTGCATGGCCACGCTGCTGGAGGGAGAGGTGGACTATCCGGAAGGAGAGCCCGACAAGCTCATCGACGCCCCCGAAGATGCCTGCCTGCCCTGTCAGGCCGTCCCCCTCTCGGATCTGGTGATCGAGGTGGAAGAGGTGGAGACGCCCGAAGAGATCAAGCCCCGCACCATGCCGGTGAAGGTGGTGAAGATCGACCATCTGGCCGACGACGTGGTGCGCCTCTGGCTGAAGCTGCCGGAGGAACAACGGCTGCAGTTCATGGCGGGACAGTATCTCGATTTTCTGCTGGAGGACGGCCGCCGCCGCGCCTTCTCCATCGCCAACCCGCCGCACGAGGACGAGCTCATCGAGCTGCACATCCGTCATGTGGACGGCGGAGTCTTCACCGACTGGGCCTTCACCCAGATGCGGGACGGCACCATCCTTCGCATCGAAGCGCCGCTGGGCACCTTCACCCTGGATGAAGAGTCGCAACGGCCTCTGCTCTTCATCGCCGGCGGCACGGGATTCGCGCCCATCAAGTCACAGATCGAACACGCCTTCCACGCCGGCATCCGGCGACCCATGCGGCTTTATTGGGGGGTGCGCGGCGAGAAGGACCTCTATCTTCCCGATCCGCCGCGCCAGTGGGAGAAGGAGCACGACAACTTCCGCTTCGTGCCGGTGCTCTCCGAGCCGGAGCCGGGGTGGGAAGGGCGCAAAGGCTGGGTGCACGAGGCGGTGCTGGAGGATCTGTGCGCGGCGCTGCCCGACTACGACGTCTACATGGCCGGTCCGCCGCCCATGGTGAGCGCCGCCCGCGAGGCGCTGATCGAGCGCGGCGTGCCCGAGGCCCAGCTCCATTACGATTCGTTCGAGTATGCCGCCGATTGAGGCGAGGGGCGAAAAAGGCGGCCGCGGCCGCCTTTTTCGACGTGACCAGGGGTTGGCTCAGTAGCCGCCCTTGCGCTTGGTTTCGGGCAGCCCGCCGATCTTGGCCGCCTGCTTGGAGGGGCCGCCGCCGCCGGGAAAGAGCATGAAGAGATCCTTGGAGCCCACCTTGCGGCCCCAGATCTTGCTCATGGCCTTCACCATCTCGCGGTTGTTGGGCTGGTGACCGCCCTCTTCGAAGTAGGTGTCGCGCAGATATTTGATCACGTCCCAGTGGTCTTGGGTGAGCTCCACCCCCTCGGCGTCGGCGATCGCCTTGGCCACTTCTTCGTTCCAGTCGTTGGGATCGGCCAGATAACCGTTGTCGTCGGTTTCGATGGTCTGGCCGTTCACTTCGTAAGGCATGCTGCACCTCCTGTGGGAAATTCAGAACGCCGCGGGATTTTACACCGAAATTTTCCCCCGGTTTTTCCGGGGCGGTGGAGGGTTTTT
>JALSRN010000070.1 GCA_026984735.1 Sedimenticola sp.
GCGGTGCTGCACGCCTATTTCCGCCAGAACATGGGCGCCGACTACTTCATCGTCGGCCGCGACCATGCCGGCGTGGGCGACTACTACGGCGCTTTCGACGCTCAGACCATCTTCGACGAAGAGGTGCCGGAGGGGGCGCTGCAGATCGAGATCTTCAAGGCCGACCACACCGCCTACTCCAAGAAGCTGGGCAAGGTGGTGATGATGCGCGAGGCGCCCGACCACACCAAGGAGGACTTCGTGCTGCTCTCCGGCACCAAGGTGCGCGAGATGCTGGGTCGCGGCGAGGCGCCGCCGCCGGAGTTCTCCCGCCCCGAGGTGGCCAAGATCCTCATGGACTACTACCAGTCGCTCAACAAGTGACCGGTCCACAAGCTGGTAGAATCAAGCCCGCCTTCCGGCGGGCTTTTTTACGAGCAGGGGCTCGTCGGGAGAGTCGAAAAATAGAGCGGTGTCCCTTCATGACGAAAAAAGCGTATCGAATCCTCGAAACCCAGGCTCTGTGGCAGGGGTTTCTGAAGTTGAAGCGCTACCGCCTGCAACACCGCTGTTTCGAAGGGGGCTGGTGCCCGGAGCTGGTGCGCGAGCGGGTGGAGGGTAACCACGCAGTGTCGGTGCTGCTCTACGATCCGGTCAGGGACGAGGTGGCGCTCATCGAGCAGTTCCGCGTGGGCGCGTTGGGGCACCAGGAGCCGCCCTGGCTGCTGGAAACCGTGGGGGGCTATGTGGAAGAGGGGGAGACCCTGGAGGAGGTGGCCCACCGCGAAACCCGTGAAGAGACCGGCTGCGCCTTGCTGGAGCTGGAGTTCATCGGCCGTTTCTTCACCACGCCCGGCTGGAGCGGGGAGCGCATCTCGCTCTTCTGCGGGCTGATCGACAGCCGGGAGGCGGGCGGCATCCACGGGGTGGCCGAGGAGGGAGAGGAGATCCGCGTGGTGGTGATGTCGGCCCGGGCCGCCATCGCCGAGCTCTTCCGTCGCGCCAACTCCACCTCCATCGTGGTGGGGTTGCAGTGGTTGGCGGCCAACCGGACGCGGCTCAGGGCGCGAGCAGCTCCAACTGCCCCTGGTTCACCAGATCCGTCAGCAGTCTGAGTATTTCCGGTGCTTGCGGCCGGAGCAGCTCCTTTCCCAGCGAAGGAGTGGCGCAGAGCTGTTCCAGCCATTCGTCGGTGACGCTTTCGAGCGGATGGGCCTCGCCGCTGGCGAAAAGCCAGTGGCCGTCGGGAGGGCGGTGGCTCCAGGCGAAGCGGGCGAAAGGGTGCCTGCGAAGGCGTGCGCCTTTCTCGATCCGATGGGCCAGTCGTTGGGGGGAGAGCGGCTGCCGGAGCGGTTCGATCTGCAGATGGGGCTTGAGCTCGGTGACGAAACGCCCGAACCACTCCTGCTGGAGGGCGGGATCGTCAACCTGTTCCAGAAAGGCGGTGCCCCGCGCCACGGCAGCCGCTGACACGAAGCCGGGAGCCTGTGGAGCGTGCAGGGGCGGATCGCGGTAGTGGCCGTTCTCTTCCATCCGTTCGAGGAGGAACTGGGCGAAGCTGTCGAGCAGAACGGCGTGGGAAGGGGCTTGCAGCCCCACCGACCAGTTCATGGTGGCCGTTTCGGCAACGCCCCAGTGCGCCACGCCGGGGGGCAGATAGAGCACATCCCCCTCTTCCAGCACCCATTCGCTCTCTGCTTCGAACTCGGCGAGGATGCGAACCGGAAGGTCCGGTAGCAGATCCCGCCGCCGAGGATGGGACTGGATCTTCCAGCGCCGCCCTCCCATGCCCTGCACCAGAAAGACGTCGTAGGTATCGATGTGAGGACCCACCGAGCCGCCCGGCACCGCGTAGCTCACCATGACGTCGTCGAAGCGCCAGGAGGGCAGAAAGTCGAAAGCCTGAAGCAGGCGGGCGGCGGCGGGCAGGTGCTTGTCCACGTCCTGCACCAGCAAGGTCCAATGGTTCTCGGGCAGGGCGAGGAAGTCGTTCTCCGTGAAAGGACCGTGACGGAGCGACCAGCGGTTCTGCGGATGCTGTTGCACCAGGCGCGACTCCACCTCCTCTTCGCAGGCCAGTCCGGCCAGCTCCTCGGGGGTCAGCGGAAAGTCGAAGCGGCGCAGCGCCCCGCGCATGAGCAGCGGCCGCTTCTGCCAATAGTCGGAGAGAAAGCGTTCGACGGAAAGTCCTTTTGGAAGAGAGAGCTTCATGGAGGAGCTGCGGGGCGATTCCACGACCTTGTCGAAGCAGAAGCCGAGCCGACGCCGTTAGCCGGTTCGAGGGGCTGGAAGGGGATGGCGGGGCGTCCGAGGCATGGATGCCGAGGCAGAGCCCACAGGGATGTGTTCACGGCGTCCCCGACAGCCCCTTCCAGCCCCTCGCACGGGGGGGCTGTTCATGCGATTGCCCTGGCCGCCCGGACGATTCGTTCCAATCCGCGTACGATTCCGGTATCCTTGGCTCGCCTCGGAGAGGTGGCAGAGCGGTTGAATGCACCGGTCTTGAAAACCGGCGAGGGGCGACCCTCCGTGGGTTCGAATCCCACCCTCTCCGCCAGATGGAGAGCTCTCCGCCCTTTTCGCGGCGGCGTCCCTGCCGCCCTCCTTCGGCCGTTCAGGCGATGCCCAGCTTCTCCTTGATGATCTTCACCACTTCGTCGGAAGAGGTGGCGTTGATGTCCCAGAGCGTTCCCTTCTCCTGGTAATAACCCACCAGCGGAGCGGTCTGTTCGTTGAAGACGTCGAGCCGCTTGGAGATGGCTTCCTCGGTCTCGTCGGCGCGCTGCACCACCTTGCCGCCACATTTGTCGCACACGCCTTCCACCTTGGGCGGATTGCTCTTGACGTTGTAGATGGCGCCGCACTCTTCGCAGGTGCGCCGGGTGGTGAGGCGGTCAAGGATCACTTCGCGGGGCACGTTCAGATTCACCACGCCATCCAGGGTGATCTCCAGCTTCTTCAGCAGTTCGTCCAGCGCCTCGGCCTGGGGGATGGTTCGGGGGAAGCCGTCGAGGAGAAAACCTTGCTGACAGTCCTCCTCCTGCAGCCGCTCTTCCATGATGCCCATGATGAGCGAATCGGGCACCAGCTCGCCCCGCTCCATGTAGCCCTGCGCCTCCTTGCCCAGCTCGGTGCCTTCCTTCACCGCGGCGCGCAGGATGTCGCCGGTGGAGATCTGGACCGAGCCGTCGATCTGGGTGAGCATCTTGGCCACGGTACCCTTGCCGGCGCCGGGGGCGCCCAGAAGAATCAGTCTCATGCGATTTCTCCGTTTGCGAAGTTCATGGATATGGTGTGAAGCGGCCGGGAGGCGCTTCGGGGTGGCGCGTATTCTATAGCCCCGCCTGCGCATATTCCAGGGGCTCGGCTTTCGGGCTCCGGCATCCCGGCCCGCGAACGCCTCCCAACCCGCCGTTCCCCAAGGAGCGGAGGGCGTTCATGGCGTTGGAGTGGGCTGGAAGAGGGCGATGCTACTGGCCGCCATCCGAATCTGGTATGGTTTCCCGCCATGCATCGCAAGCGCATTCGCAGATCCCGCAAACAGCTCGCCTCCGCCCGGGTTTGGCGCACCCGGGTGGTCTTCATGGTCGGCGCGCTGCTGGTGGGGGTGTCGGCGAGCCTTTTGGCCATGGGAGCGGACTGGGCCGGCGAGCGGTTCCGGCGGGGCATCGAACAGTGGCCCTGGCTCCCTTTCTTCATCGCACCCGCCGGTTTGGTGTTCATCGTCTGGCTCACCCGCAATCTCTTTCCAGGATCGGAAGGGAGCGGCATTCCCCAAGCCATTGCGGCGTTGCACTTGAAGCGCCACAAACATCTTCGGCACCGCCTGCTCTCATTGCGCATTGCCATCGGCAAGGGAATCATGATCGTATTGGGGCTGCTTAGTGGTGCCTCCATCGGGCGGGAAGGCCCTACCATCCACATCGCCGCCTCGATCTCGTTCTCCCTCACTCGTTTCGCCCGCTTTCCCCATTACGACATCAGCCGGGGCCTGATTCTGGCCGGGGGCGCGGCCGGGCTCGCCGGCGCTTTCAACACGCCCCTGGCCGGGGTGATGTTCGCCATCGAGGAGATGGCCAAGACCTTCGAGGAGAAGACCAACGGCACCGTCTTCACGGCGGTGATCGTCTCGGGCATCGCCGCCCTGGCCATCAGCGGCAACTACGCCTATTTCGGCAGCGTCGATACCGTCATCCAACTGCCCCAGATTTTTGGGGTCGTGGTGATGACCGGCATTGTGGGGGGATTGGCGGGAGGCTCGTTCAGCGCGCTGCTGGTCCATGGTGGCCGGCGGCTGGCGCCTTTACGCAAGGCGCATCCCTATCTGATGGCCGCCGCCATCGGCTTGCTGCTGGCGCTCATCGGCCTGGCTTCGGGGGGCGAGACCTGGGGCACCGGCTACGCCGAGGCGAAGGGGGCGCTCACCGCCACCGAGGAGGTGGGGCGTGGCTTTCCTCTGTTCAAATATCTGGCCACCCTCATCTCCTACTGGAGCGGCATTCCCGGCGGGATCTTCGCGCCCTCGCTCTCCATCGGCGCCGGCCTGGGAGCGGAGATGGCGGGTTGGTTTCCGGGAACGGATGTTTCCACGGTGGCTCTATTGGGGATGGCCGCCTATTTCACCGGTGTGGTGCAGACTCCTCTCACCGCGGTCATCATCATCATGGAGATGACCAACAACCAGAACATCCTTCTGCCCTTGATGGCGGTGGCGCTCATCGCCGACGGCGTCTCCAAGCTTCTCAGCCCCCAGCCCATCTATCGGGCGTTGGCGGAGGAGTTCATCCGCGACCTCTGCAAAGAGGAGAAGAAGAACACGGATCAGGAGACGGGCTCGGCCGCTTCGAACTCTTCGCAGGAGTAGTAGGCCGCCTGATAGATCTCCTGCTTCAGGCAGAGTCCGTCGTCGGCCCGCACCGAAGCCATGCCGGAACTCATCACCTTGAGGCCGGGAAAGGTCTTTTCCAGAAATTCCGGGCTGTTGCGGAAATGGCGACAGTGCAGGCAAGTGGCGGAGGGTTTCGACATGAGGGCTTCTCCAGAATGAAAAACGGCCCGCCCCGGGGGCGGGCCATCGGTTCGTCAATGGCTGAGGTTGGACCAGTAGCTGGCGAACACCAGTGCCGAGAGCACGAAGCCGAGGATGACGTTGACCACCACGCCGGTGGTGAACGCCGTGAAGGGCTTGGTGCCGGCGGCGGCCAGCTCTCGGAAGCGGGTGGTCAGACCGATGGAGAAGAAGCAGAAGATGAAGGCCCAGGTGCGCAGGGTCTTCACCGGCCCCACCAGTTCCGGCTTCACCACTTTGTTGTAGTCGGCGAAGCTGTACCCCTGGGAGATGAGGGTGATGATGATGGAGGCGAGGACGAAGCCGATGACGAACTTCGGAAAACGCCACCAGATCTCGGCGGGATTGGGTTTTTCACCCACCTTGCGCTCCCACTGCATGGTGGAGATGAGGGCGAGCACGAAGGCCCAGATGCCGATCCAGATGTCCCGGCCCACCACTTTCATCAGGGTGAAGGCCCAGACCGCGTCGTCCTGCTTGCCCGGGATGTTGGGCAGGTTCTCGGCGAGGTTGCCGTAGGCCTGGGCGGCGGCGAAGCCGGCGGCGTCGGCGAATTCCGAGGTGCCCACCCAGGCGCCCGCCACGCCGGCGTGCAGTCCCAGCACCCGGGAGACCAGGGGCAGGAAGAAGATCATCACGATGGCCCAGAGGATCACCATGGTGATGGCGATGGGGGCGTGCTCCTTCTTGGCGCCCACGGCTCCGGCGATGGCGATGGCGCCGGAGACCCCGCACACCGCGCCGCCCGCGCCCAGGGTGGCGCCCAGACGGCGATCCAGCCCCAGCTTCTTGGCGGTGAAGTAGATCACCAGGAAGGTGGTGATGGAGACGATGGAGGCTTGCACGATGGCCACGGGGCCGGCCCAGACGATCAGGGTGAAGGGCAGGGTGGCGCCCAGCAGCACGATCCCGATCTTGATGTAGAACTCCACCCGGAAGCCGGTATCCATCCAGCGGGGCAGGCCGATGAGATTGGAGATCAGCATGCCCAGCAACAGCGCCACCAGGGGGGGTTCGAGATTGTAGTGGTGCGCCTGGCTCCAGGCCCCGATGATGAAGATGAGCAGGGAGAAGACGAAGACGAAGACGAAGGAGGGAATGTATTCCGACAGCTTGTATCCCATCGCCTTCACGGCAACCACGAAGATCGCCAGCCACATGACGAACATGGCGAGATACTGGGGAATGTGGGCGGCGAGATGGGAGGCCGCCTGTCCCAGAGTGTCCCACTTGGCCGGCTTGATGGCGATCCACTTGATGGAGCCGCCGTTGAGGAAGAAGAGCACCGCCACGATGACGATGCCCAGCCCTACCCAGATGGCCCACCAGTCCTCTTTCAGCCAGAGCTCCTTCCAGCCGACGCTCTTGACGCGCAGGTCGTCCGCCTCTTCGTCCCATTCGCGTTCGGTGGGGGTCAAATCGATGTCGTCTTTTTCTTCATCGGTCATGGTGATCTCCTTTGGTTGAATGGAAAGTGCACTGTTTTTATGTGGTTGTGCAACTCCTAAAAATAGACGTTCATCCAGATTTTGCAAGCCATTTTTTTGGCGGAGCGGGACGACGCGATCCGGGTTTCCCGATCCATTTGGCCCCCTCGTGCGAATGGCCGGCAAGAGCGTGTTTTTTCGGTTCATTTGTTCTATATTTGTTCTATATTCTGATCCTGTCCGGCGGAATCGAAGAGGATTGTGGCGAGATCGTTGGAACCGTTGGTGGAGGCGGGGCTGCTCTGGCGGGGCGGGAACTCCTTTCGGGGAGGGCGGGGTGTGCTCTCCAGCGGCTTTCCTGTTCTGGACGAGGCCACCGGCGGCGGTTGGCCGCTGGGGAGCCTGGTGGAGCTGCTCTCTCCCGCATCGGCGGGGCTTTCACTGCTGCTGCCGTCGCTGATCCGCCTGAGCCGGAGGGAGAGATGGTTGGCGTGGGTGAATCCACCCTGGATTCCCAACGCACCCGCCTTGGCCGCACGGGGGATGGCGTTGGCGCCCCTGCTGTGGGTGAAGAGCGGCGGCGCCGAAGGGCGGTGGGCGGTGGAGCAGCTGCTCCGCTCTGGAGGGTGTCCGATGGTGCTCTACTGGCCCGGACGGATTCTGCCGGCGCAGTTGCGCCGCCTGCAGCTGGCGGCGGAGCGGGGCGGGGCGTCGGCGGTGCTCTTTCGTCCTCTCGAGGCGGCGGGGGAGAGCTCCACGGCCGCTTTGCGCTTGCGCCTGGAGCGCGTGGAAAAGGGGCTCCGGGTGCGGGTGCTCAAGCGCCGGGGAGGTTGGCATGGAGCGGAGGTGGTGGTGCCGTGCTTTGGCTAGGGTGGTATTTTCCCCGCCTGCCGCTGGAGATTTTCGGGGCGGTGGATGAGTCGATCCCCCTGGCGGTGAGCCGCCGGTGGGAAGGGAAGGAGCGGATCGACCGCTGCAACGGCGCGGCCCGCCGCCGGGGGATCGCCGCCGGCATGCTTCTGAGCCGCGCCTTGGAGCGGACTCCGGAACTGGTGGTGAGAGCGCGCGATGCCGAGCGGGAGCGCGAGGCGCTGGAGGCGCTGGGCGGCTGGGCCTGGCGCTACAGTTCGCGCATCACCTTCGATCCTCTGCTGGTGCTGCTGGAGGTGGGCGGCAGCCTGCGCCTCTTCGGAGGGGTCGAGGCGATGCTGGAACGCATGGAAGGAGAGTTGACGAGGCTGGGGCACCGCGGCTACTGGGCGGTGGCGCCCACCCCCGCCGCCGCGGCGCTGCTGGCGCGGGTGGCGCCGGGGCGGAGGATCCACCACCCCCGCGCTTTGGAGGCGGCGCTGGAGCCCGTGCCCATGGAGCGTTTCACCCGCAACGCCGAGCTGCTGGAGTTGATGCGCCAGACGGGTTTGCGCACCATCGGCGACTGCCTGCGCCTACCCCGCCCGGAGCTGGCCCGCCGTGTGGGGCCGCGGCCGGCGCTGTTGCTCGACCGGCTTCTCGGTCGGGCGCCCGATCCACGGCCGCTGTGGCGGCCGTCGGCCCGTTTCCGCCGGCGCCTGCAACTGGCGGCCGAGGTGGAACATGCCGGCGCGCTGCGGTTTCCGGCGCGCCGGCTGCTCGAATCGCTCGCCGCCTTTCTGCGCGGGAGAGACGGCTTGGTGCAGCGCCTGGAGTGGACGCTGGAGCACCGGCGCCATCCTCCCACCCGTTTTCGAGTGGGAGCGGCCCAACCCACCCGCGACCCCGACCGCCTGCTGCAGCTGTTGCAGTTGCGCCTGGAGCGACTGTGCCTGCCGGCTCCAGTGATCGAACTGGAGCTGACGGTGCCCCGGTGGCACCCCTTCGAAGCGGGCGGCGAGGATCTGTTCCGTGCCGCCGGGAAGGAAGGGGAACGGCTGCTGGAGCGCCTTCGGACCCGCTTGGGCGCCGAGGCGGTGCGGGGGATGGCGTTGCGGGCCGATCCCCGTCCCGAACGGGCCTGGCGCTTTTGCGCGCCCGGCGGGGCGTCGACCCCCTCTCCATCTCCTCATCCGGCACAGCGCCGGCAGCCGCTCTGGCTGCTTCCCAGGCCGCGGCGGCTGCGGCAGCGGGACGGTCTTCCTCTCCATGGCGGGGCGTTGCGGCTGGAGCCCCGCTGCCAGCGCATCCAGACCGGCTGGTGGGAGGGGGAGGAAGTGGATCGTGACTATTACCGGGCGGTGAACCCCGCCGGCGAACGGCTCTGGATCTATCGCGACCGCAAGAGCGGCGACTGGTTTCTGCACGGTTTTTTCGACTGATGGACTACGCCGAGCTGCACTGTCTGAGCAACTTCAGCTTCCTGCGCGGCGCCTCCCATCCGCGGGAGTTGGTGGAACGGGCCCGGGAGCTGGGTTACCGGGCCCTGGCGATCACCGACGACTGCTCTCTCGCGGGGGTGGTGCGTGCCCACGAAGCGGCGACGACATGCAGCCTGAAACTGATCGTCGGTAGCGAGTTCCGCCTGGAGGAGGGCGACCGGGTGGTGTTGCTGGCCGCCAACCGTCAAGACTATGCCCAGCTGGTGCGGCTCATCACCCGCGGGCGCCGGCGCGCGGCGAAAGGGGGGTATCGCCTCGCCCGCGCCGACCTGGAGGCGGTTTCGGGCTGCCCGGCGCTCTGGATTCCTTCGCCCGATCCCGCTGCGGAGCAGGCGCCGGAGTGGTTCGCGGAGCGGTTCGCCGGCCGGGGTTGGCTGGCGGTGGAGCTGCGTCGCGACGGCCTGGATGGAGAGCGGCTGCAGCGGATGGAGTCGCTGTCGAAGCGTTGCGGCCTCCCCTTGGTCGCCGCCGGCGACGTCTGCATGCACCGGCCGGAACGCCGCCCGCTGAAGGATCTGCTCACCGCCATCCGCCACCGCACCACGGTGGCGCAGCTCGGCTGGCGCCTCTCCATGAACGGCGAACGCCATCTGCGCCCGTTGCCCGATCTCCAGCGGCTCTATCCGCCGCCGCTGCTCGCCGAGACTCTGCGCATCGCCGAACGGTGCCGCTTCTCGCTCGACGAGCTGAGATACCGCTACCCTGACGACGTCACTCCGCCCGGCACCACGCCGGCCGCCTTTCTCCGCCGACTGGTGGAAGAGGGCAAGAGACGACGCTGGCCCGCCGGCGCGCCGGCCAAGGTGGTCAGGCAGATCGAGCACGAGCTGCAACTGATCGCCGAACTGGAATACGAAGCCTATTTTCTCACCGTCTGGGACCTGGTGCGTTTCGCCCGGCGGCGCGGCATCCTCTGCCAGGGGCGAGGCTCGGCGGCCAACTCGGCCGTCTGCTACTGTCTGGGAATCACCGAAGTGGATCCGGCGCGCATGGAGCTGCTGTTCGAGCGTTTTCTTTCGAGGGAGCGCCACGAGCCGCCCGACATCGATGTGGATTTCGAGCACGAACGGCGCGAGGAGGTGATCCAGTACATCTATGAAAAATACGGCCGCCACCGCGCCGCCCTGGCGGCCAGCGTCATCACCTACCGCCCGCGCAGCGCCCTGCGGGATGCGGCGAAAGCGCTGGGGTTCTCCTCCCAGGAAGTGGAACGGCTGGTGGCGGGCGCCGCCGGCTGGCGCCGCCACGGCGCGGTGGAGGCCCGATGGCTGGCGGAGGCCGGCTTCGATCCCCGCCGGGCGCGCATCCGCCGCCTTCTGTACCTGGCCAACGAGCTCTTGGGCTTTCCCCGTCATCTCTCCCAGCATGTGGGCGGTTTCGTCATCGCCCGCGACACCCTGGAGACGCTGGTGCCGGTGGAGAACGCCGCCATGGAAGGACGCACCGTCATCCAGTGGGACAAAGACGATCTCGAGCGGCTGGGACTGATGAAGGTGGACGTGCTGGCCCTGGGCATGCTCAGTGCCATCCGCCGGGCTCTCGATCTGCTGGGGATGGAGCCGCAGCAGATTCCCTCCGAGGATCGCGCCACCTACGCCATGATCCAGCGGGCCGACACCCTGGGGGTGTTCCAGATCGAATCGCGGGCGCAGATGGCCATGCTGCCGCGTCTGAAGCCGGCCAATTTCTACGACCTGGTGGTGGAGGTGGCCATCGTCCGCCCCGGCCCCATCCAGGGAGAGATGGTGCATCCCTATCTGCGTCGCCGCCAGGGGCTGGAAGCGGTGGAGTACCCGTCGGAGGAGGTGAAGGCGGTGCTCGAGCGCACCCTTGGCGTGCCCATCTTCCAGGAGCAGGTGATCCGCTTGGCGGTGGCGGCGGCGGGCTTCAGCGCGGGCGAGGCCGATCAACTGCGCCGCGCCATGGCGGCTTGGAGGCGGCGGGGCGGCCTGGAGGCGTGGGAGCGCAGGCTCAAGGCAGGCATGGCGGAGCGGGGCTACAGCGCGGAATTCGCCGACCGCATCTTCCGCCAGATCCTCGGTTTCGGCGAGTACGGCTTCCCCGAATCCCACGCCGCCAGCTTCGCCTTGCTGGTCTATCTCTCCGCCTGGATCAAGTGCCACCATCCGGCGGTCTTTCTCGTCGCCCTGCTCAACAGCCAACCCATGGGTTTTTACGCTCCGGCGCAACTGGTGCGCGACGCCCGGGAGCACGGCGTCGAGGTGCGCCCCGTGGCGGTGAACCGCAGCGGCTGGGAGAGCGCCCTGGAGGGCGATGCGGTGCGCCTGGGGCTCCATCTTGTGAAAGGGCTCTCCCGCAAGGGGGCGGAACGGCTGGTGGCGGCGCGGCGCGCCGGCGCCTTCCGTTCGGTGGAAGAGCTGGCGCGGCGGGCCAGCCTCTGCCGGCGTGATCTGCAAGCGTTGGCCGCCGCCGACGCGCTGGCCGAAGTGGCCGGGCACCGTCATGCCGCCGGCTGGCGCGTGGCGGGGGTGGAGGTAGAGCCGCCCCTGCTGCGGGGCGCCGGAGTTGCCGAGACCGATCCCGGCCTGCCGCCGCCCGGCGAGGCCGAGTCCATTCTCCACGACTATCGCAGCCTGGGGTTGAGCCTGCGCCGCCACCCCTTGGCTCTGCTACGGCCGAAGTTGGCGGAGGAGGGGTTTCTCTCTTCGGCCGAAGTGGCCAAGCGCCCGCCGGGCGCGGCGGTGCGGGTGGCCGGGCTGGTGCTGGTGCGTCAGCGGCCGGGCAAGGGCAACGCTGTCTTCGTCACTTTGGAGGACGAAACGGGCCGGCTCAATCTCATCGTCTGGAAGGACCGGGCGGAGCGTCAGCGCCGGCTGTTGCTGGGCGCTTCGTTGCTGGGCGCCTGGGCCGAGATCCAGCGGGCCGAAGGGGTGCAGCATCTGGTGGTGCGCCGGCTCTACGACCGCAGCGCTCTGCTGGGAGCGCTGGAGGTGCGGTCGCGAGACTTCCATTGAAGAGGGCCGGGCCCTCACCAGGCCATGTAACTGAACCCCTTCTCCTGGAGAAGCATGATGTCCTCCACGCCGATGGGCACCGGTTTGGCGAAGTCGAGGAGGTCCTTCTCGGTCCAGCCCAGCGCCTTCATGGTGTTGCCGCAGGCGTGGAAGGAGACGCCGTAGAGATCCAGGGAAGAGGCCTTTTCCTGGAGCTCGAAAGGGATGGCCCGGCGCGGATGGCGGCCCAGGAGATGGATCCCTTCGGCGAAGGCGACCACCACGATCTCCACGTCGTCCCCATATTTGCGCAGCAGCTCCCCCACCGAGAAGAGAATGTGGGAGATGTACCTGGGGTCGGCCTTGTTGAGCTGGTAGACGATGTGGTGTTTCGAATCCTCCTCGAAATGGGTGGGGGTGTGGTGCGCTTCCGCCCGGGAGAGCACGGCGGCCCCGGAGCCGGCGGCCAGCCACTGCATGAAGCGGCGCCGGTTGAACGGATTTTTCATGAGACTCCTCCTCCGCTGCGTCGTGATTCGATTATTGCGCGAAGCCGGCAGGCTGTCGACCGGCAAAGGCGCACAATCAAAAACGGCCCCGCAGGGCCGTTCGATTCGAAACGAGGGTTGGAGAGACCTCAGCGCTTCTGCTGGGATCCGCTGCCGGCCGGCGCCTGTTGAGTGGGATAGGTGTACCCCGGATAGGCGTAGCCGCCGTAGGGGTAATAGCCGTAGTAGGGATAGGCGCCCCAGCCGGGATAGCCGTAGTAGTAAGGCGCGCCGTAATAGCCGTAGGGACCGTAGGGGCCGTAGAGCACCCAGGGCGGCGGATAGTCGTCCCACCAGTGATCGTCGTCGAACCAGTCCCATGGCCACCAGGATGCGCTTGCCATGCCGGCCGCCAACACCCCTCCGGCCAGAACAGCGCCAGCAACGGCTTTCTTGACTGCTGCTTTCATGTCACTGTCCTCCATCTGTTCCAGGTGAGAAGGAAAAATCAGCATATCGTCATATACTGATCCTCAACAAAATTATGGCGTTCCAAGCCCTTTTTTCCTTTGATCGGGATCAAGCGGAAAAGGATTCTTCCCACGAGAAGTCGAAAAAATTTCTCCATGGACTTTTCGACCACCGAGCCGGAAAATGGAACTTGTCGGTTCTTTCATTTCCCGCGCGCAGGCTCCTGCAAAACTGCATTTCGCCCGGCCTGTCGATCTTGCAAAGATTGCCGCTTCGGAGAAAATCAACCGCCATGCTCGAATACGTCTTTTTTCACCCCACGCCATGTGAGCGTTTTCTCGAATTTCTGCGCGGCGAGGCGCTTGTCCCCCAAGTGCATTCGGAGGAGGGGACTTGGGAGGTCTCCCTGCCGGAGGAGCTGTCCGACGATCTGATGGAGCGCATCGAGGCGCGTTATGACGAGCTGATGGAGCTGAACCAGGCGCTTCACGACGCCGAGGCGGAGGAGGGGGACTACCACGCGGCCGGGGTGGTGTTGAATCTCTCCGGCGGCGAGACGGCCTACGCCCAGGTCGATCCTGCTCTGCTTGGCCGCATCATGAGCGTGCTCACTCCGGAGGAGTTCGGCCGTGTGGTGGACGCCATCGTCGACGCGGTGGAGAACCCCGACTCCCGCACCCTCTGCCAGCGGATGCGGGATGGCGCTAAAGAAAAGTGAGGCAGCTCTCCGGCTCTTCTCCCACGGTGCGCACCGGCCAGTCGTAGAGCCACGAGAGCGGCTCGGGGGCGCCCATCTTCGCCACCTCGCCGGCACGCCAGCGGCCGTCGCCGCGGAGCAGTAGCAGATGGTCGCAGAAGACCCGGGCCAGGTTGATGTCGTGCAGCACCATCACCAGCGCGCGCCCCGACCGGGCGAAATGGTGGCGCAGCCGCTTTAGGATCTCCACTTGGTGGCCAGGGTCCAGATGGTTGGTGGGCTCGTCCAGCAGCGCCAGCCGCGGCTGTTGAGCCAGCAGCACGGCGATCTCCATGCGCTGGCGCTCGCCCCCGGAGAGAGTGGCGGGGTCGCGGCGGGCCAGCGCTTCCAGTCCCAGTTCGCCGATCGCCTGCCAGGCGATCCGCAGATCCGCCGCCGTCTCCCAGCCGAAGGTGCCCAGGTGGGGATGGCGGCCGGTGAGCACCGTCTCGAAGAGCGTGGTGGTGAAGCCGCCTTCGTCGAGCTGGAACAGCATTCCCAGCTCCCGCGCCAGCTCTTTGCGCCGCCACTGCGCCAGGGGACGCTCGCGATAGAGAATGCGGCCGGCGGCAGGGGGCTCCAGGCCGGCCAGCGTCTGCAGCAGAGTGCTCTTGCCGGCTCCGTTGGGGCCCAGCACGCCCCAGCACTCTCCGCTCTCGACCTTCAGGGAGAGTTCCCGGCAGAGGGTACGCCCGCCCCGCGCCAGCTCCACCTCCCGCAGTTGCAGAAGGGGACGGTTCACGATCCGGCTCCCCGCCGCCGGTTGAGCAGATAGAGAAAGAGTGGCACGCCCAGCAGGGCGGTGAGCACCCCCACCGGCAGCTCCATGGGCGCGACGAGGGTGCGGGCGGCGGTGTCGGCGAGAGAGAGGAGGGTGCCCCCGGCCAGGGCCGTGGCCGGCAGCAACAGCCGATGGTCGGCTCCCACCATCAACCGCACCATGTGGGGAGCCACCAGCCCCACGAAGCCGATGGCGCCGGCCAGGCTCACCGCCACCGCGGTGAGCAGGGAGGCGAGAAGGTAGATGCGGATGCGCAAGGAGCCCATCTCCACGCCCAGCGACTGGGCGCGCAGGGCGCCGCGGGCGGCCAGGTTGAGCGCCGGCGCCATGGCCAGGGCCAGGAGCAATCCCGCCAGCAGGATCGATCCGGGCAGCCAGGGATCGAGCACGTCGGAGAGGTCGCCCATCAGCCAGAAGAGCATCCCCGGCAACCGGCGGCCGGGAGCCAGGCTGAGAAGGAAGCCGATGAGCGCCGACCAGCCGGCGGCCAGCACCACCCCCGTGAGCAGCAGGCGGACCGCGTTCCAGCGGTCACGGTGAGCCAGGGCGAAGAGCAAAAGGATGCTGACCAGGGCGCCGCCGAAAGCGGCCGGCGCGTGCCAGACCGGCGCCGACCCGACGAGCATGGCGGCCAGCACCGCCGTCGCGGCGCCGCCGGAGACGCCCAGCACATAGGGATCGGCCAGGGGGTTGCGCAGCAGCACCTGCATGAGCGCGCCGGCCAGCCCCAAGAGGGCGCCGATGAAGAAGGCGGAGAGGGCGCGGGGCAGGCGCAGTTCGTGAAGGATGCGGGCGTGGATGCCGCCGTCGTCGTGCCACAACAGGCGCCACAGCTCCGGCGGAGGAATGGAGACGCTGCCGAGGGTCAGCGCCAGGCCAAGCGCCGCCAGAGCCGCCGCCAGGAAGAGCCCCAGGAGGGGGAGCCGGGTTTCAAGGGGGTGGCGCATCTTTGTGCAGGTAGAGAACGGGCCACCCCTTCTCCGCCGCCACCGTCTCCAGCGTCGGGTCGGGGTCCACCGGCATGGGGTGGCTCACCTGCTCCAGGAGGGGGAGGTCGTTGTGGGAGTCGCTGTAGAACCAGGCGTCCTCCAGGGACTCGTCGCGTCCGGCCAACCACTCCTTCAGCCGCTTCACCTTGCCCTCGCGGAAGCAGGGGGTGCCTCGCACCCGTCCGGTGAAGCGTTCTTGCGCCCTTTCCGGCTCGGTGGCGATGAGGTGGGGGATGCCGAAGCGCTCCACGATGGGAGCGGTGACGAAAGCGTTGGTGGCGGTGATCACAGCCAGGGTGTCGCCCCGCTTACGGTGCATCTCCACCAGCAGACGGGCATCCTCGGTGATGAGCGGATCGATCTTCTCCCGCAGGAACTCTTCGCGCCAGGCGTGGAGTCGGTGGGGGTCGTTCTCGGCCAGGGGGCGGAGGGAGAAGGCGAGGAACTCGTGGATGTCCAGCCTCCCTTCCTTGTACTCCTCGTAGAAACGCTCGTTCTCCCGCTTGTAGATGTCGGGGTCCACCACCCCCTTCTCCGAGAGGAAGAGTCCCCAGAGGTAGTCGGAATCGCCCGCCAGCAGCGTGTTGTCGAGGTCGAAGAGCGCCAGTGCCACCGCAACTTTTTCCGCAAGAAAAAACAGGAGCACTATAACAAAACGGAGCTTCCTTCCGACAGAGCGGGATCCCGCTCTTCCCGTCGCCGGTCGATGGTTGCTTGCGGTTTCGGCGCGCTCTGTGAAAAAATGAGATCAGTTAAAGAGATACAATGAGAACAATCCCGTGATCGACAGGGATGGATTCAGGCCCAACGTGGGCATCATTCTGGTCAATGACGAGAACCGCCTCTTCTGGGGCCGCCGCGTCGGCCAGGATGCCTGGCAGTTCCCCCAGGGGGGCATCCAGGAGGGGGAGACGCCGGAACAGGCGATGTACCGCGAACTGGAGGAGGAGGTGGGTCTCAAGCCCCACCAGGTGGAGCTTCTCGGCAGCACCCGCCACTGGCTGCGCTACCGCCTTCCCAAGCGATTCATCCGTCGCCATGCCCAGCCGGTCTGCATCGGCCAGAAGCAGCGCTGGTTTCTGCTGCGGGTGAAATGCTCCGAGAGCGACTTCTGTCTCGACCGCTGCGACAAGCCCGAATTCGACGACTGGCGCTGGGTCAAGTACTGGCAGCCGGTGCGCGACGTCATCTATTTCAAGCGCAAGGTCTACCAGCGGGCGCTGGAGGAGCTGGCGCCGCTCATCTTTCCCGACGCCAAGAGCCGTCCCCGTCCGCGCAGCCGGACCAACTATCTGCGTCAGCAGCGCCGCTGATCGTCGTCCCGGCCGATCGTATTCCATTGCCGGGAAAAGGGCCCCCGATTTTCGGGGTGCCCTGATTTCAAGCAAGTTTTCCGGGCCCTTTTGGTGCTATCTTCATGACGGATGCCCGACGAAGAGCAGGAGGAGCGGCAGAAGATGAAGGCAACCATCGACGGCAACCAGGCGGCGGCGCACATCGCCCACAAGACCAACGAAGTCATCGCCATCTATCCCATCACGCCGGCCTCGCCCATGGGCGAACTGGCCGACGAGTGGTCGGCGCAGGGAAGGAAGAACATCTGGGGCGGCATTCCCGAGATCGTGGAGATGCAAAGCGAGGGCGGCGCCGCCGGCGCCGTGCACGGCTCGGTGCAGGCGGGCGGGCTCACCACCACCTTCACCGCCTCCCAGGGGCTGCTGCTGATGATTCCCAATCTGTACAAGATCGCCGGGGAGCTCTCTCCCCTGGTGATCCATGTCGCTTCCCGCTCGCTGGCGGCCCAGGCGCTCTCCATCTTCGGCGACCACTCCGACGTGATGGCCACGCGGGGCACCGGCTTCGCTCTGCTCGCTTCCGGTTCGGTGCAGGAGGTGATGGACCTAGCGCTGGTGGCCCAGACCGCCACGTTGCGCGGAAAGATTCCCTTCATCCATTTCTTCGACGGCTTCCGCACCTCCCACGAGTTGATGAAGGTGGAGATGATCGAAGACGAAGCGATCCGCGCCATGGTGGACACCGGCTATCTTCTGGAACATCGCAACCGGGCGCTCACCCCCGACCGGCCGGTGCTGCGGGGCACTTCGCAGAATCCCGACGTCTATTTCCAGGGCCGGGAGTCGGTGAATCCCTACTACGAAGCGCTGCCGGCGGTGGTCCAGGAGACCATGGACCAGCTTGCCGAACTCACCGGCCGCCGCTACCGCCTCTTCGACTATTTCGGCGCCACCGATGCCGAACGGGTGGTGGTTCTCATGGGTTCGGGCGCTGAAGCGGTGGAGGAGACGGTGGAGGATCTCCTCGGCCAGGGAGAGAAGGTGGGCATGGTCCGGGTGCGCCTCTACCGTCCCTTCTCGGCTGAACATCTCATCGACGCCGTCCCTTCCTCGGTGAACGCCATCGCCGTGCTCGATCGCTGCAAGGAGCCGGGCGCCGGCGGCGAGCCCCTCTACAAGGACGTGGTGGCTGCTTTCGCCGAGCATCTGGGCGCGGGCGGGGAGAAATTTTCCACCCTGCCGCGAATCGTGGGCGGCCGCTACGGCCTCTCTTCCAAAGAGTTCACGCCCGGCATGATCCGCGCGGTCTTCGAAAACCTGAAGCAGGAGCGGCCGAAGAACCATTTCACGGTGGGCATCCATGACGATCTGTGCCACACCAGCCTGGAGTGGGATCCGAACGCCCGCAACCAGGACCTCGACGGGGTGATGCAGTGCCTCTTCTACGGGCTGGGTTCCGACGGCACCGTGAGCGCCAACAAGAACACCCTGAAGATCCTCGGCGAGGAGACCGACCAGTACGTCCAGGGCTATTTCGTCTACGACTCCAAGAAGGCGGGAGCGGTGACCGTCTCCCATCTGCGTTTCAGTCCGCGGCCCATCCGCGCCAGCTACCTCATCGGCGACGGCGAGGCGAGCTTCATCGGCATCCATCAGCCCCAGTTCGTGGAGCGTTACAACCTCATGGAGAAGGCGGCGCCCGGCTGCGTGCTGTTGCTCAACACCAGCGCCGCGCCGGACGAGGTGTGGAACACCCTGCCGCGCACCATGCAGGAGGAGATGCTGGAGAAAGGGGTGGAGCTGTGGGTCATCGACGCCTACGCCGTGGCGAGGAGGACCGGCATGGGCAGGCGCATCAACACCATCATGCAGACCTGTTTCTTCGCCATCTCGGGCGTGCTGCCGCGCGACGAGGCGATCGCCAAGATCAAAGAGGCGGTGGAGAAGAGCTACGGCCGCAAAGGACGCAAGATCGTCGAGCGCAACTTCGCCGCCATCGACGCCGCGCTCGAAGCTCTGCACCGGGTGGAGTTGCCGGGGGAGGTCTCCAGCGGTTTCGATTTTCGCCCCCCCGTGCCCGACGAGGCGCCCCCTTTCGTGCGCGAGGTGACCGCCACCCTCATCGCCGGCAAGGGCGACGATCTGCCGGTCTCCAAAATGCCCGCCGACGGCTCCTGGCCCCTGGGCACCGCCGCGTGGGAGAAGCGCTCCATCGCCTTGGAGCTGCCCAGGTGGGACGCCGATCTCTGCATCGAATGCGGCAAGTGCCCTTTCGTCTGTCCCCACGCCGCCATTCGCTCCAAGGTGTTCACCGAGGAGGCGCTGAAGGAGGCGCCGGAGGGCTTCCGCTATCGCCCGATGAAAGGCAAGGAGTTCGCCGGTCTCTATGTGGCCTATCAGGTGGCGCCGGACGACTGCACAGGCTGCGGCCTGTGCGCCGACGTCTGTCCCGCGCGGGACAAGAGCAACGCCAGCCACAAGTCGCTGGACATGGTGCCCAAGGAGGAGGTGCTGGAACAGGACCGTCGTAACTGGGCCTTCTTCGAGAAGCTGCCGGAGTACGACCGCGAGAAGATCGCTTGGCCGAAGATGAAGTCGGCCATGCTGGCCCAGCCGCTGTTCGAATTCTCCGGCGCCTGCCTGGGGTGCGGCGAGACCCCCTACATCCGCCTGGCCACCCAGCTCTTCGGCGATCGCATGCTCATCGCCAACGCCACCGGTTGCTCCTCCATCTACGGCGGCAATCTGCCCACCACCCCCTACACCACCAGTCCAGAGGGGCGGGGGCCGGCCTGGAACAACTCGCTGTTCGAGGACAACGCCGAATTCGGCCTGGGGTTCCGCCTCGCCATCGACCAGCACATCCACCAGTGCCGGGTGCTGCTGGCGGAGCTGGGCGACCGGCTCGACGGGGAGCTGGTGCGAGCCATTCTCGACGCGGATCAGTCGGACGAGGCGGGCATCCACGAGCAGCGCCAGCGGGTGGAGCGGCTGAAGGAGCGGCTGCGCGCCCTGGACGACGCGCCCGCGCGGCGGCTGCTCTCCATCGCCGACTATCTGGTGCGCAAGAGCGTTTGGATCATCGGCGGCGACGGCTGGGCCTACGACATCGGCTTCGGGGGCCTCGACCATGTGCTCGCTTCCGGCCGGGACGTGAATCTGCTGGTGCTGGACACCGAGGTCTATTCCAACACCGGCGGCCAGACTTCCAAGGCCACGCCTCGCGGCGCCGTGGCCAAGTTCTCCGCCGCTGGAAAGCCGTCGCCCAAGAAGGATCTGGGCATGATCGCCATGGCCTACGAGAACGTCTATGTGGCCCAGGTCTCCTCGGGCGCCAAGGACGTGCACACTCTGCGCGCCTTCATGGAGGCCGAATCCTGGCATGGACCCTCGCTCATCATCGCCTACTCGCCCTGCATCGCCCACGGCGTGGATTTGAGCCGCAACCTGCGCCAGCAGAACCTGGCGGTGAACTCCGGCCACTGGCCGCTCTACCGCTACGATCCGCGCAGGCGCGAGCAGGGGCTCAATCCGCTGCAGCTCGACTCCAAGCGGCCCAGCGTGCCTTTGAAGGAGTACTACATGAGCGAGACCCGCTTCGCCATGTTGTGGCGTAGTCATCCCGACGAGGCCGAGAGACTGTTGGAGACGGAGCAAGAAGCGGTGCTCGAGCGCTACCACCACCTGGAACAGCTCGCCTCCCTGCCGGTGGAGGAAGCAGAGGAGGAAGCGAAATGAACCTGGAGACCACCTATCTGGGCATGAACCTGAAAAATCCCTTGGTGCCTTCCGCCTCTCCCCTCAGCCGGGATCTGGACACGGCCCGGCGGTTGGAGGATGCCGGCGCGGCGGCGCTGGTGATGTACTCTCTCTTCGAAGAGGAGGTGATCGAGGAGGAGGAACGGCTCACCGGCCTGATGGAGTTCCAGGACTTGGGACATGGCGAGGCCTCCAGCTATCTGCCCCTGCATCCCGATTACAAGACCGGGCTGGATGAATATCTGGAGCAGCTCCAGGCGCTCAAGTCGGCGCTGGAGATCCCGGTCATCGCCAGTCTCAACGGCGCCACCGAAGGAGGATGGGTGGAGCACGGCCGCGAGCTGGAGGAGGCCGGGGCCGACGCGCTGGAGCTCAACGTCTTTTTCCTTCCGGGAGTGGAGGAGTCGTGTGAAACGGTGGAACGACGCTATCTCGGCATCCTTCAGCAGCTCAAGGAACAGGTTCGGATTCCGGTCGCCATGAAACTTTCGCCCTATTTCACCTCTCTGGGCCACCTGGTGCGTCGTCTCGAGGCGGCCGGCGCCGACGGCGTGGTGCTCTTCAACCGTTTCTACCAGCCCGACCTCGACCTGGAGACGCTGGAGGTGAAGCCGCAACTCCATCTCTCTCATCCCTATGAAGCGCTGTTGCGCATGCACTGGATCGGTCGGCTCTACTGTCAAGTGGATCTCTCCCTGGCGGCCACGGGAGGCGTCCATACCGCCGAGCAGGCGCTGAAGCTGCTGTTGGCGGGCGCCAGCGTCACTCACATGTGCTCGGCGCTGTTGGAAGGGGGGCCGGAGGTGCTCTCACGCACCCTCGAAGAGATGGCCCGCTGGATGGAGGAGAAGGAGTACGAGTCGGTGCGCCAGCTCATTGGCAGCAGCTGCCGTGAACACGCTGTGGACCCGGAGGCCTGGGACCGAGTGAACTACATCCGCACGCTCCACGGTTGAAGCGGGTTTTCAGCCGTCGCGCAAGCGGGGGCGGAGGCTCCGTTCGATGAAAGCGTCGAGGGCAGCATCGAGGAGGTCCCGCACCTTTTCGAAGCCGGCCAGGTTGCCGAAATGGGGATCCGGAATTTCCCGCGGGCCGGGTTGGTCCATCCAGGCGGTGAGGAGGTCAATCTCCGCTTCGGCCGTTTCCGGACGGCGCCGACGAATCTGCTCCAGAAGCGCTTCGTCCATGGCGAGGATGTAGTCCTGCTTCCAAAAGTCCTTGGGGCGGAGGGGTCGCGCCCGCTTGCGCCGCAACGGGACGCCAGCGGCGTCGAGCGCCTTCTTCACCCGGGGGTCCACCGGCTGCCCGGCAAAGGCGGCGACGCCGGCGGAGTCCACCCCCACCTCTCTTTCCAGCCCCAGGGACCGGAGTTTGAACGCGAGCAGGGCGTGGGCCATGGGAGAGCGGCAGAGATTGGCGCGACACACGAGCAGTACCTTCGCTCTACGCCGGCGCCACGGCCAGAGGAGACTCATTGCAGCAGCTTCCGGACGTACTTCACCGGAATGGCGTAAGTGATTCCGGAAGGGGTGGAGAGCACGGACTCCTTGGAGCCCTTCACGAAGACGCTGTTCACCACGCCGATCACTTTCCCATTCTCCGGCAGGTAGAGGGGACTGCCGCTGTTGCCGGGGTAGGCGATGGCGTCGAGTTGATAGACGAGGAAAGGGTTTCTCAGCCGTCGGATGCGTGCCGCATTCAAACGTCGGGAAGAGTCCGCGGGGATGGCGGCCGGGGTCACCGCCGCGATGATCCCTTCGTGGGTCACGGGATAGAGGCCGAGAACCATGCCGAGGGGAAAGCCGGTGAAAGCGGTTTTTCGGCCCGCCGGGAGCAACCCGCCCTCGTGGAGGGAGAGGGGAGTGAGGCGCCGTCCCCAGATTTCCAGAAGCGCCAGGTCGTGCTCCCTGTCGGTCTTCAGGATCTTGGCCTCGTGTATGCGAGCCTCGCGTCCTTTTCCGGAAAAGACGGCGAGCCGTCCCTCTTTTCGGTTTTTCCCCGACACCACGTGAAAATTGGTCACCACCAGCCCGCCCGTGGCCACCGCGAAGCCGGTGCCCAGGTAACGGGCTTGGGGTTTCGATTTCGGATCGCCGGGTGGCTGCGTGAGAGTGCCCACCGCGACCACGCCGCCGCGGAGGCGGGCGAGCGTCTCCACCAAGGTTCCGCCATGGGCGGGAGGGAGCGACAGCAGCGCCGTCAGCAGAAAGAACCAAGAGAGCGAAGGACACCTCCGTCTCGCTGGCCGCAGGATGGGATGGCAGTGTCTCGGCATGTCGCCTCCCGGTTGGGTTGGAGAACTCTACGGTCGGGGGCCTTCAGCCCTGGCCGCCACTGGGCACCACGTAGAAAAAGATGGCCAGAAAATGGAGCACGCTCCCTGCCAACACGAAGAGGTGCCAGATGGCGTGGTTCCAGTGCAGCCGTTCCCAGGCATAGACGGCCGCTCCCAGGGTATAGGCCAGCCCGCCCGCGAGCAACAACCAGAGGCCGCCACTGTCCAGGTTGGCCAGCAGGGGCTTCATCGCCAGCACCACCACCCAGCCCATGAGCAGATAGAGCAGCAGGGACCAGCGCTGCAGCCTGCGGTTGTTGCCCAGTTCGATCCAGATACCGGCCGCGGCGGCGGTCCAGACGACGGCGAAAAGGGTCCAGCCCCAAGCCGAGTCGTGCAGGGTCACCAGGGTGAAGGGGGTGTAGGTGCCGGCGATGAGCAGAAAGATGGCGGCGTGGTCCAGCTTCTGCAGGATGGGCTTGGCCTTCTCGTGAGGGATGCCGTGATAGAGCGTGGAGGCGGTGAAGAGCAGAATGAGCGTGGAGCCATAGATGGCGCTGCTCACCACGTGCCAGACGTGGCCGTGGAGCGCGGAGAAGGTGACCAGCAGCACCAGGGCGGCGATGCTGAGGAGGACGCCGACACCGTGGCTGACGGCGTGGGCGATCTCTTCGGCCACGCTGTATTCGTAGAACCAGCCTTCCTGATGCCGTTCGTCCTGGCGCTCTTCCATGCGCACGATTATAGAGGAGGGGAAAAAGACGAGGCTACCGCCGCCGGCCTTTTCTGTCGTGCCGCGCGGAGGTCGCGGGACGGCGCCGGGCGGGAGGTCTCTTGCCGCCGGCGCCGGCTGGCTGCCAGGCGGGCACCAGGTGGCGCTTGCCGTTGCCGATGAGGTCGGCGCGGCCCATCCGTTTCAGCGCCTCGCGCAGCAAGGGCCAGTTCTCGGGATCGTGGTAGCGCAGAAAGGCCTTGTGCAGGCGCCGTTGCCGCAGGCCGCGGGGAGAGAAGACCCGGGCGGACCGGCGCGTCACCTTTTTCAGAGGGTTGTATCCCGTGTGCCACATGGCGGTGGACAGCGCCATGGGGGAGGGAAGGAAAGCCTGCACCTGGTCGGGGCGGAAGCCGTTTCTCTTCAGCCAGAGGGCCAGCTTGAGCATGTCTTCGTCGGTGGTGCCGGGGTGGGCGGCGATGAAGTAGGGAATGAGATACTGTTCCTTGCCCGCCGCCCTGGAGTAGCGGTCGAACATCGCCTTGAAACGGTCGTAGGCGCCGATGCCCGGCTTCATCATGTGGGCCAGCGGTCCCGGCTCGGTGTGCTCGGGAGCGATCTTCAGATAACCTCCCACATGGTGGGTCACCAGCTCTTTCACGTATTCGGGGGTCTGCACCGCCAGGTCGTAACGCAGGCCGGAAGCGATGAGGACCCGCTTGACGCCGGGCAGGGCGCGGGCCTTGCGGTAGAGCCGGATCAGAGGCTTCTGATCGGTGTTCAGGTTTTTGCAGATGCCGGGCCAGACGCAGCTCAGGCGCCGGCAGGCCGATTCGATCCTCGCATCCTTGCAGTGCAGCCGCCACATGTTGGCGGTGGGGCCGCCCAGGTCGGAGATGACGCCGGTGAAGCCGGGAACGCTGTCGCGAATGGCCTCGATCTCGCGCAGGATGCTCTCCTCGGAGCGGTTCTGGATGATGCGCCCCTCGTGCTCGGTGATGGAACAGAAGGCGCAGCCGCCGAAACAGCCGCGCATGATGTTGACCGAGAAACGGATCATTTCGTAGGCGGGAATCCTCGCATCGCCGTAGGCGGGGTGGGGTACCCGCTGGTAGGGCAGTTCGTAGAGGCGGTCCAGCTCTTTGGTGGCGAGGGGAATGGGCGGCGGATTGAGCCACAGCTCCCGGTCGCCGTGGCGCTGCACCAGGGCGCGGGCGTTTCCCGGGTTGGACTCCAGGTGGAGGATGCGCGAGGCGTGGGCGTAGAGGAGGGGGTCGCGCTTCACCTGCTCGTAGGCGGGCAGGCGAACGACGGTGCGCGATCGTTCCAGCTTCTTCGGGCGTCCGTGCAGGGTCACCGTCGGGTTGAGCGTCGGCGTGGGGGCAGAGGGGAGTGAGGCGTAGGGATCGCTGCGCGGCGGCGGAGCCGCTTCCGGCGCTTCCACCTCGCTGGCGTCGATCACCGTCCACCCCTCGGGAACGGTGGAACGGAGAAAGGCGGTGCCCCGTAGGTCTGTGATGGCGTCGATGGAGTCTCCTCTCGCCAGCCGGTGGGCCAGTTCCACCACCGCCCGCTCGGCATTGCCGTAGAGCAGCAGGTCCGCCTTGCTGTCCACCAGCACCGAACGGCGCACCTTCCCCTGCCAGTAGTCGAAATGGGCGATGCGCCGCAGCGACGCTTCGATGCCGCCGATCACCACCGGCACCCCCTTGAAGGCTTCGCGGCAGCGCTGGCTGTAGACCAGCACCGCCCGGTCCGGGCGCCTGCCGGCTTCGGCGTCGGGGGTGTAGGCGTCGTCGGAGCGGATCTTCCGGTCGGCGGTGTAGCGGTTGACCATGGAGTCCATGTTGCCGGCGGTGACGCCGAAAAAGAGGTTGGGCCGGCCCAGCCTGCGGAAATCGTCGGCGCTGCGCCAGTCGGGCTGGGCGATGATGCCCACGCGGAAGCCGTGGGCCTCCAGCAGACGGCCGATGAGGGCCATGCCGAAGCTGGGGTGGTCCACATAGGCGTCGCCGGTGACCAGGACGATGTCGCAAGCGTCCCACCGCAGCTCCTCCATCTCCTCCCGGCTCATGGGCAGGAAAGGAGCGGGGGTGAATTTGTGGGCCCAATGTTTCCGGTAGCCGAACAGTTCCGGGACGGCCCGCTTCACAGCAGCTTCTTCAGACATTCGAGGTAGGCGGTTTCGTCGGGCGGGCGGTGCTGCCGCTGGGCCTCCCAAAGGGCGGTGCCCAGGCACTCCATCATGCGGTGCTCCGCCTCGTGAGGCGATCCGCAGGCGACCGCGATGCGCCGGTGGAGTTCGCGGATGCCGACGGGGCGGTCGGTGACGATCTGTTCGGCCAGAGAGATGTGCATGGCCATGTGCAGGAAGGGGTTGGCGCGGCCTTCCTCGGGGGCGAAGTCCCGCTCCAGGCTCTCTTCCGACTCCAGCAGCGCGTGATATTCGGGGTGTTGCGCCACCACGTCGGCGATGAGCGCCTCCAAAGGTTCCAGGGCCTCGCCCGACCGCCGCTTGCGCCATGCTTCGACGAAATGGCGCCGCAGTCGCCGGCGATCCTGGCCGAAGATCATCCGAAAGTGCTGCGGTTCCAGCCCCACAGGTGCCTGGGGGGGCTGGAGAACTCGATGTAGGTGCGGCCGGGCTCGATGCCCAGTTCCTCCAGCACCAGGTCGCAGAGGGCGGCGGAGAGCTCGCCGGTCTGGGTTTCCGGCAGCCCCAGGCTCTTCAGTTGCAGATAGGCGCAGGGCTCGGCGGTGCCGCCGAAGGTCATGGCCTGGCCCCCCTGCACCAGGGTCATCACGTAGCTTTCGGGCTTGCCCAGCAGCCGGGCGGCGGCCGCCGACAGGGTGGCGGCGGTTTTCTCTTCCTCCTCCCGGCTCATTTGCAGATTGGTGGCGAGGTGGAGCAACGGCATGACAGTCTCCTCAATTGCAGTTTTCTTTCACGATCTTTCGCATCTTTTCGATGCGTTGTCGCCTCTCTTCCGGCGTGAGACGGCGATAGTCGTTCTCGCCCACGCGGTAGAGCGTGTTGGACGGCCGGTTGGTGAGCCGCTCCAGATTCTCCCGGGCGGCCCTGCAGTTCTGTTGGCGTCGTGCCGCGTCGGCGTCCGTTTTCGCCGCCTCTCGTTTCCGCCGTTGGCGCGCCTTCGCGGACTCCTCCAGCCGTTTGTGGATCCGTTCCAGTCTCTTGCGCGCCGCGTGCGGCGGTTCCGCCGGGAGCGGGGGAGGCGCCATTCGTTCCACCGGTCGGCCGTCGGGCGGCGGCGTCTGGGAGTAGACCACGTTTCCCTGGTCGTCGGTCCAACGGTAAACGCCCGCCAGGGCAATGGCGGGTAGCAGGAGAAGATAGAGGCTCAATTGGATCTTCATGGAACTCCCTGGAGATGGCTGTGGTGTGCGGCGCCGTTGTCGGCTGGTCGCTTCCGCCGATTTATAGCAGAATATCGGTGGCGGTTCAGCGCTGGGAGTCTGCATTGTAAAGGGGTCGGCCATGGGAAAAACTTGGGCAAATTGACGAACCCGTGGCCCTTGAGTAAGATGCGACGCCTTCGCTCGAGGCGGATTTTCGGGGCATAGCGCAGTCTGGTAGCGCGCCTGCTTTGGGAGCAGGATGTCGGGAGTTCGAATCTCTCTGCCCCGACCAATATCGGCAGGTAGGCCGGCCCGCCTTATTGGGGCCGGGTCGAAAAATTGTACTGCGCCCGTAGCTCATCTGGATAGAGCATCGGCCTTCTAAGCCGAGGGTAGCAGGTTCGAATCCTGCCGGGCGTGCCAAGCAGCAAGGATTTAAGGTGTTCGGGAGCAAGGTCGCTCCGAAACAGGCAGGATTCGAACCAGCGTCATGCCAGTGACGTGGTTCGACGAGCCGGCGAAGTCGGCCGAATGCGCAGAGCGCGGCCCCGCGGGGGCGCATCGTCCTGCCGGCGTGCCATTTCCATGGTGGATGTAGCTCAGTTGGTAGAGTCCCGGATTGTGATTCCGGTCGTCGCGGGTTCGAGTCCCGTCATCCACCCCAGTTGAGTTGTCGGGAAGGAATACCCGAAAAACGGTAGAATGCGGCTCCTTTACGGAGCCGTTTTTGTTTTCCGGAGAAGAGATCATGTTCAAGAAATCGATGAAGATTGCCGGCTATGACGATGAAATTGCAAAGGCAATCGCCGATGAGGAGCGCCGTCAGGAAGAGCACGTGGAGCTCATTGCCTCGGAGAACTACACCAGTCCCCGGGTGATGGAGGCCCAGGGTTCGGTGCTCACCAACAAATATGCGGAAGGCTATCCCCACAAGCGGTACTACGGCGGCTGCGAGAACGTGGACGTGGTCGAGCAGCTCGCCATCGACCGCGCCAAGGCGCTCTTCGGCGCCGACTACGCCAACGTGCAGCCCCACTCCGGCTCCCAGGCCAACGCCGCCGTCTACATGGCGCTCTGCCAGCCGGGCGACACCATCCTGGGCATGTCCTTGGACGCCGGCGGCCATCTCACCCACGGCGCCAAGCCCAACTTCTCCGGCAAGATCTACCACTCGGTCCAGTACGGCATCGACCCCGAGACCGGCCGCATCGACTACGACCAGGTGATGGACCTGGCCAAGGAGCACAAGCCGAAGATGGTGGTGGCCGGTTTCTCGGCCTATTCCCAGGTGATCGACTGGCAGAAGTTCCGCGACATCGCCGACGCCGTGGGCGCCTACCTTTTCGTGGACATGGCTCACGTGGCCGGACTGGTGGCGGTGGGCGAGTATCCCAGCCCGGTGCGGATCGCCGACGTCACCACCACCACCACCCACAAGACGCTGCGCGGCCCGCGCGGCGGTCTGATCCTGGCGAAGGCCAACGAGGAGATCGAGAAGAAGCTCAACTCGGTGGTCTTTCCCGGCATCCAGGGCGGCCCGCTGATGCACGTCATCGCCGCCAAGGCGGTGGCCTTCAAGGAGGCGATGGAGCCGGAGTTCAAGAGTTACCAGCAGCAGGTGAAGCGCAACGCCAAGGCCATGGCGGCGGTGTTCATGGAGCGGGGCTACGAAGTGGTCTCGGGCGGCACCGAGGACCACCTCTTCCTGGTGAGCTTCATCCAGGCGGGGCTCACCGGCAAAGACGTGGACGCTTGGCTGGGCGCCGCCAACATCACGGTGAACAAGAATGCCGTGCCCAACGATCCCCAGTCGCCCTTCGTCACTTCCGGGATTCGCGTGGGCACTCCGGCGGTGACCACCCGCGGCTTCGGCGAGGCGGAGTGCACCGACCTGGCCCACTGGATGTGTGACATCATCGACAGCCGCGGAGACGAAGCGGTGATCGGTCGGGTGAAGGAGAAGACCCTGGAGTTGTGCCGCCGCTTCCCGGTCTATGCCGACTGACCTCCCATGCGCTGCCCCTTCTGCAACGCGCCCGATACCAAGGTGATCGACTCCCGTCCCGCGGGGGAGGGGGAGCAGGTGCGCAGGCGGCGCCAGTGCCCGGCATGCAAAGGGCGTTTCACCACCTATGAACGGGTGGAGTTCAATCTGCCGAAAGTGGTCAAGTCCGACGGGCGCACCGTGCCCTTCGACGAGATGAAAGTGAAGCTCGGCATGTTGCGGGCGCTGGAGAAGCGGCCGGTGTCGCCCGAGCAGGTGGAGGCCGCGGTGGGGCGCATCTGCCGCCGCCTGATGGCGCCCGGCGAGCCGGAGGTGCCGTCGCGGCTCATCGGCGACCTGGTGATGGCGGAGCTCAAGGCGCTGGATCAGGTGGCCTATGTGCGTTTCGCTTCGGTCTACCGGCAGTTCGAGGACGTGCAGGCCTTCCGCGAGGAGGTGGAGAAGCTGGAAAGACAGCTGCCGCCGGAGGCGGAGCGCAAACAGATGAAGCTGCTCGACAACGATGAGACCTGACGGTTTCCGTTTCACCCCGGAGGATCACCGCTTCATGGCGCGAGCGCTGCGGCTGGCCCGGCGCGGACTCTACACCACCGATCCCAATCCTCGCGTGGGCTGCGTCCTGGTGCGGGACGGCGAGGTGGTGGGCGAGGGGTGGCACCGCCGGGCCGGTGGCCCCCACGCCGAGCGGATCGCCCTGGCCGCCGCCGGCAGGCGGGCGCGGGGGGCGACGGCCTATGTGACCCTGGAGCCGTGCAGCCATCATGGCCGCACCCCTCCTTGTGCCGACGCCCTGGTGGAAGCCGGCGTTTCCCGGGTGGTGGCGGCCATGGTGGATCCCAACCCTCTCGTCTCCGGAAAGGGGCTGGCGCGGCTGCGCGCGGCGGGCATCCGCGCCGAAGCGGGCCTGCTGGAGTCGGAGGCGGAGCGGCTCAACCCCGGATTCGTCAAACGCATGCGCGGCGGCCGCCCCTGGGTGCGCTGCAAACTGGCCATGAGCCTGGATGGCCGGACCGCCATGGCCAGCGGCGAGAGCGTCTGGATCACCGGCGAGTCCGCCCGCCGCGACGTGCAGCGGTTGCGGGCGCGCAGCTCGGCCGTTCTTACCGGCATCGGCACGGTGCTGGCGGACGATCCCTCCCTGAACGTGCGGCTGCCGCCCGCCGAACTGGAGGGGGTGGAGCCGGAAGCCTCGCCGCGCCAGCCGGTACGGGTGGTTCTCGACTCCAGCCTGCGTTTTCCCGAGGAGGCGAAGATGCTGGATCTGCCGGGAGAGACCTGGATCTTCCACGCTCACGGCAGCCCCGAGAAAGCGGCTTCTCTGGAACGCCGCGGCGCGCGGCCGGTCCGCTTCGAGGAGGGCCTCGACCTGCCCCTGGTGATGGAGGCGCTGGGGCGGAGCGAGCTCAACGAGGTGCTCATCGAAGCCGGCCCGACCCTCGCGGGGGCGGCTCTGGAGGCGGGCGTCATCGACGAGCTGGTGATCTACATGGCGCCCCACCTCATGGGACACCAAGCCCGCGGCCTCTTTCACCTGCCGCGGCTGGAGAAGATGGCCGATCGGGTGGCGCTGAAGATCGGCGACATCCGCGCGGTGGGGCGCGACTGGCGCATCACCGCCTTTCCCGCCCCAGCGCCTCCTCGCTAGTCGTCAACCGCCGAACCGAGACTCCAGCGTGAGTCGGTTCAGGGCGCTTTCACCGGCAATCCGACTCTCTTCCAGCCGATGAAGCCGTCGGCGTAGTTCACCACGTTTCGATAGCCCATCTGCCTCAACGTCAGGGCGGCCAGGGGGCTGCGGATGTTGGCGCCGCAATAGACCACGATGGGCGTGTCGGCGTCCAGGGCATACTGCCGGATGCGGAATTCCAGCCAGCCCCTGGGGATCACCACATTGCCCGGAGCGTCGATGGTGCCGCCCATGCGGCGCACCTCGTCCGGCATGCGCACGTCCACCAGCAGAAGATTGGGATGCTTTTTCAGGCGCTGCAACAATGTGGCGGTGTCGATGCTGGTGATCTTCCGTTCCGCCATCTTCACCAAGTCGCGACCGCTGAGCGGATCGTCGGCGGAAGCCGCCTGGGCGGAAACGGCCAACAGCAGCGCAAGGAACAGGCTTTTCATGAGGGAGTCTCCTCGGACTTCAGTCCGTATGGGGGTTCTTCGAGCGAGAGGGGCGGCCCCTCGGCATCTTCCAGGCGCAGGTCGCCGCTCTCGAAGGCGCGGATCTCCGCCACCACCAGCGCTTCGCAACCGCCGCCCGGGCGGGGGCGCGCGTCCACCACCTTGCCGGCGCCCTGGGCCGACCGGCTGGAAGGGGAGAAGAGTCGTTGCCCGGGGGCGGGGCAGGGCGTTGCGTCGATGCGGGCCAGGTACATGCGCCGTTTCAGCTGCCCCAGGTAGCGCATCCGCGCCACCACCTCCTGGCCGGTGTAGCACCCCTTGGTGAAGCTGATGCCGCCCAGAAGATCGAGGTTGCACATTTGCGGCACGAAGGCCTCGGCAGTGGCGTCCACCACCGTGGGCAGGCCGGCGCGGATGTTTTGCAAGGGCCAGTAGTCGTCGTCCGCCCGTTGAAGGCGGTGGGCGTGGGCCTGGTGGAAGGCGGTCATCGCCGCCGGACTTCCCACCATTTGCACCCGCGCCGTCTCTCCCGGCAGCCGGATCAGCGTCAGCGACTGCTCCTGTCGGCAGACGAAGGGCTCCTCCGGCAGATCGCCGAACAGCTCGGCGCAACCGCTGCCGGCGACGCCGGCCAAGGTCTTCTCATCGCTGACGTCGGCAAGTTCCACGCGGGAACGGAGCACGAACATCCGCAACCGTTCGAGGACCGCCTCCAGGCGCTCTCGTGGCAGTTGGAGGTAGAGCGCGCCTTCCTGCTCGAACACCAAAAAGAGTGCCAGCATGCGACCCTTGGGGGTGCAGTAGCCGCTCAACTGCGCCCGCGACTCGCTCACTCGGCGGATATCGTTGGTGAGCTGTCCCTGGAGGAAATCGCGGGCCTCTTCGCCGGTCACCCGGATGAGGCCGTCGTCGAGGGGAGAGAAAGCGCAGGAGGGGTTCTCCTTCGCCGTAACCGGCGCGTTCTTCTCGAGATAGAGGGACCACTGGGGATTCATGGGACGTTCGCTGGGTTTTCCCGATGAGGATGAACACATTTTAGCGCGTGCCCGGAAGAAACTATTCCTCCCTCTTTACCCTCCAATTCCCGGAAAACGGGTATCATTGCCGCCCCCTTTCCCTTCCCTTCCGTTCATGACTTCCGAAAACAAGATCCAGTCCGGCAGCCTGGTGCTCTACAAGATCCGTCCCGCGCTGGTCGAGAGCGTCGGCGAAAAGTACGAGATCCGCTTCCAGGACGGCAAAACCAAACGGGTGCGGCGGAAAGACATTCGACTGCTCCATCCGGGGCCGGTGAAGGATTTGGAGTCGGCGCTGGCGGGCCCGGCAGGGGATCCGCAAGAAGCCTGGGAACTGCTCCAGGGCGAGGTGGTCTCTCTGGCCGAGCTGGCGGAACTGGTCTATGGCGGCTATACCCCCGCATCGGCCTGGGCGGCTTGGAGGCTGCTGCAGGAGGATCTCTGGTTCGAAGGGTCGGTGAACGCCGTTCGCTCGCGGGATGCGGAGACGGTGGCGCGCCTCCGCGAAGAGCGCGAGCGCAAAGCGCGCGAAGCCGAAGAGCAGGCCGCCTTCATGGAGCGCCTGAAAAAGGGCCGGCTGGCCGACGAAGACCGGCGGCGCCTGGGGGAGGTGGAGCGGCTGGCGCTGGGGCGCGGCGACCGCAGCCGAATTCTCTCCAGCCTCGATCTGCCGCAGACGCCCGAGGCCGCCCACGCGCTGTTGCTCCGTTGCGGCTACTGGCCTGAAGAGTACGACCCCTGGCCCGCGCGGCAAGGGGTGGCCTTGGCCTCTCCGGATCTGCCGTTGCCGCCGTTGCCCGACGAAGCGCGTCGCGATCTCACCCACCTGCAGGCGTGGGCCATCGACGACGAGGGCAACACCGATCCGGACGACGCCATCAGCCTGGAAGGCGACCGCATCTGGGTCCACGTGGCCGATGTCGCCGCCGTGGTGAAAGCCGACAGCCATCTGGACCTGGCGGCGCGGGAGCGGGGGGCCACCCTTTATCTTCCCGAGGGTGCCGTTCCCATGCTGCCGCCGGCGCTCACCGAGCAGTTGGGGCTGGGCCTGCAGGAGGTCTCCCCGGCGCTCTCTTTCGGTTTTCGGCTGGGCGCAAATGGAGAGGTGGAAGAGGTCGAGGTCGCGCCAAGCTGGATCCGGGCGCGGCGCATCAGTTACGACGAGGCGGAGCGGCGCCTCCAGGAACCGACCTTTGCCCCCCTTCATGAACTCACCCGGCGTTACCGGGAGGCCCGACGCGCGCGCCATGCCGCCGAGATCGAGCTGCCCGAAGTGGATGTGAAAGTGGTGGACGGCGAAGTGGTGATCCGGCCGCTGCCGCGCCTCGCTTCCAGGCGCATGGTCACCGACGCCATGCTCATGGCGGGCGAGGCGGCGGCCCGTTATGCGCTGAAGCACGGCATCGCCATCCCCTTCGCCGTGCAACCGGAGCCGGAGGAGATCCGTCGCCCGCAGACCCTCGCCGAAGCCTACGCCTACCGCCGGCTGTTCCGGCCCAGCAACGCCGCGCTCTCGCCGGACCGCCATTTCGGATTGGGGTTGGAGCTCTACGCCCGGGCCACCAGCCCCTTGCGCCGTTACATGGATCTGGTGGTGCACCAACAGTTGCGCGCCCACGTCACCAGGGGAACGCCGCTGTCGCGGGCGGCGGTGGGAGAGCGGGTGGCGGCGGCGCAGGCGGCTGGCGGCGCCATCCGCCGGGCCGAGCGTCTGGCCAACCTCCATTGGAAGTTGATCTGGCTCAAGCGCCATCCCCAGTGGCGGGGCGAGGCCGTGGTGGTGGCGTTGGAAGAACGAAAGGCGGTTGTTATCATTCCGCAACTAGCGCTGGAAGCCCGCATTCGCCGCAGCGAAGATCTGCTGCCCGATCAACGTCTGGCCTTGACGGTGCAGGCGGTGGACGTTCCCGCGCAAAGCGTCCATTTTCGACGGATCTGACACACACCACAATATACGATTCTTAAGGAACCCCTCGATGCCATTGGAAAGCGAGATCAAGCCACTGCCTCCCGCCACCCACCAGCCCGTTTCCGAAGCCTTCCAGGGCTATTGCGAAGCGGTGTTCGAACGCCGCAGGAATTCCGAGGAGGAGTTTGACGAGGAGGCCTATCGCGAGGCGATGGAACTGGCCCTGGCGCGGCTCCGCGCTCTGGAAGAGGAGGGGCGGGCATGATCATCGGCAGCGTTCGGGCCAACAACGTCCTGAAATACGAATCGCTGGAGCTGGAGAAGGTGCCTTCTTCGGGCATCGTCGCCATCAGTGGCGAGAACGAGTCGGGCAAAAGCACCATTGGAGAGACCATCTGTTTCGCGCTATTCGGGCGCACCTTCTCGCTGGGGCCCGAACAGATCCAGAAGGTGTTGCGCTGGGGCGAGAACCGCTGTTCCGTCGTTCTCGAGTTCAGCGTGGACGGGGTGCGCTATCAGCTGGGCCGCTTTCTCGATCGGGACGGCAACCATGGAGCTCGCTTGAGCCTGGCGGAGAACCCCGACGAAACTCTGGCGCGTGGGGTGGGCCCGGTGGCCGAACGGCTGCACGAGATTCTCGGCTACGGCTTCGATGAGTTCATCGAGTCGTTCTACCTCGCCCAGCGGGAGATCACCTCGCCTCATCCGCACAGCATGGCGGTGAAGAACATGGCCGGCGTGGCGCCCCTGCAGGAGGTGATGGAAGAGTTCGAGGAGGAGAACGCCAAGTTCGACGAGATGCTGGCGGAGGTGGACGCCGAGGTGGAAGCCCTGCGCCAGGAACAGGAGGAGCTCGACTTCCAGGAAGGGCTCCTGGTGACGCTCGAGGACCGTAAGAACGCGCTGGAAGCGGAAGTGGCCGCCAACCGCTCCCTCCTCGGCAAGCTGCGCGAGGCCCAAGAGACCTATCGCGGCCATTATTCCATCGTGCGCAAGGCGGAGCGCAAGCGCGGCCGCGGTCGTTTTTGGCGCTTCATCAGTTTCGTGCTGGCCCTGGTGACGGGTGGAGCCTGGGGGCTGCTGACCCAGGCGGGCGACCAGCCGCAGGCGCAGCAGTTGCTGCAACTGCTGCAACAGCAGGTGCCGGGATGGCAGGACGGCTGGGTTGATTACATCGGCGTGGCGGCGCTCTTCTTCGCGGCGATGACGCTGTTTTTCTGGATCAGGGTGCGGCATCACGACAGACGCGCGAAAGAGTCGATCGGCGAGGCGGCCGTGCTGGCCGAGGCCCTGGAGCAGGCGCGCGCCGTCAAGCCCCTCGATCCGCAACTGGCGGAATCCCTCCTCGGGGATGCGGCGGGCGAAGCTTCTTCCGTCAAACGGCCCGACGAGCGGCTCTACGCACGCCTTCTTCCCCGGGTGGAGTCCTCCACCGTCGCGCCCGACGAGGTGGACGAGCTGGTGGACGGCGAAGCCTCTTGGCTGGAAGCGCAGATCGAGCGAAAGGAGCAGGCCCTGCAGGAACTGGAGAAACAGGTGGAGCAGGAGTTGGAGCGGGTACGCCAGATGGCCCGCCTGAGCGAAGTGATCGACGGTTTGGAAGCCAAGGAGGCGGAGATTCGTGCCGGCCAGGAGCGGCGGCGCAAGGCGATCGAGCTGCTGGAAGGAGCGGCGGCCGACTTCTCCAACGAATTCAACAAGGAGATCCGCGAGCTGGTGGCGCGGACGCTGCCGGTTTTCACTCAGGGGCGCTATGAGCATCTGCGCATCGATCCGGACTTGAGCGTCAAGGTCTTCTCCAGCGACAAACACGATTTCATGGATCTGGACGAGGTCTCGAGCGGCACCCAGCGCCAGATCATGCTGGCGCTGCGGCTGGCGTTGTCGCAGAAACTGCTCAACCGCAAGGTGAAGGGCAGTCAGTTCGCCTTCCTCGACGAGCCTTTCGCCTTCTTCGACGAAGAGCGCACCCGCTACGCGCTCAAGGCGCTTTCGGGATTGAGCGAACAGCTCACCCAGATCTGGATCGTGGCCCAATCCTATCCGGAAGGCGTGGACGTGGAGTTCGCCCTCAGCATCCGCTGCGGTCGGGATCTGGAGCGGCTCAAGGCTTAGCAGGCTGTTGAAAAACAGCGTTTTTCGACAGCCTGTGTGCGGTACATGGATGTGCCGCCATTTTCGATGGCCGTAAACCATTGAAAATGAAGGAACCGGGAAATCGCATTTTCCGGTTCCGTGGTTGAAAAAGTCCAGGGAAGGACTTTTTCAACATCCTGTTAGCCTCGTTACGGCAGAGTCACGGGGGGCGGCGCCCCCCACCCCTCGGCGCGATGTTCCGCCACCACCGTGGTGTAGATGCCTCCCCGAACGTTGAACTCCGCCGTGAGCCGCATGAAACGCGGCTCCACGGCCTTCACCAGGTCGTCCAGGATGCGGTTGGTGACCGCCTCGTGGAAGGCTCCCTCCTCGCGAAAGGACCAAACGTAGAGCTTGAGCGACTTGAGCTCCACGCAGAGCCGGTCGGGCACGTATTCGATGTGCAGGGTGGCGAAGTCGGGTTGCCCCGTCTTGGGACAGAGGCAGGTGAACTCGGGCACCCGGATGCGGATGCTGTAGTCCCGCTCGGGCTGGGGATTTTCGAAGGTTTCCAGTTGTTTGCTGGGTCGAGTTGACATCGGTTCTAATTTGGCGTTCTTGGTCATGAACAAAGCAAAATTATAACTTGAGTGTTGTGCCACTAAGACAGGGTGCGGTGTAAAGTAAAATTTACATAGAATAATCGTTTTGTTGGAATATTTTACACATCGGAGTGACGAATTTTAAAAAAATATTTATATTTCATCTAGATAAATATATGGCACGGGAATTGCTTGTTTTTGTGGGAACGGAATTTACAGGGAGTGCGAAGAAATGAATCTCGTGTCCAAACTTGTAGCTGGAACGCTTCTTCTGACTTTCGGTGGAGTTGCTTCCGCCGCAGTGGTGACTTTCCAGCCTTCTCCTGTAGACTTGTGGGATTTGGATCATTACAAAGCATTTACTTGGCGGATCGATTGGTCGGTGCCGGAGGGAGAGCGGCTGGTTTCGGCGGAACTGCTTTTTGAGAACGTTCGCAACTGGGATGACAATTCCTATGATCTCTGGGGCCACCTTCTCGACTATGTTGATGCGACAGAGTATTTTGCAGATGACCAAGACGGTAGCGACTATTTTGCCGAGCTGCCTGGCCTTCTCTTCCATTGGGACTACACCGGTGGTTCAGATCCCCATGAGATCCCTTTGGACTCGGAAGGGGGCAAAGACGTGACTTACAGTTTTACAGTGGAACAACTCGGTTGGTTGGAGAGTTACTCAGCCGACGGCAGTTTCGGGCTGGGCTTCGATCCCGATTGCCATTTCTGGAACAATGGCATTACCCTCAGGTTGCAGACCCAATCTGTGCCGGAACCAACAGCCCCTTTCCTGCTGCTGGCCGGCGTCAGCCTTCTTTTCATCAGGCGCCGTTCACGTTGAGCACTGTTGGTTTCTTTGATCCGAAAAGGCGCCTGGGGGCGCCTTTTCTCATGGTGCCGAAGGCAAATTCCGGCTGGTTGTACGAGGCTGCCCAGTTCCTGTATCTTTGCGCCCCATGCGCCTGGAAAAGATCAAACTGGCCGGCTTCAAATCCTTCGTCGATCCCACCACCATCCCTTTCCCCAGCGAACTGGTGGGGGTGGTGGGGCCCAACGGCTGCGGCAAGTCCAACGTCATCGACGCGGTTCGCTGGGTGATGGGGGAGAGCTCCGCCAAGATGTTGCGGGGCGAATCCATGGCCGATGTCATCTTCAACGGTTCCAGCGCGCGCAAGCCGGTGGGGCAGGCCAGCGTGGAGTTGGTCTTCGACAACAGCGACGGCCGTGCCGGCGGCCAATACGCCCAGTACGCCACCATTTCGGTGCGCCGCCAGGTGAGCCGGGACGGCCAATCCACCTATTATCTCAATGGGGTGAAATGCCGCCGCCGCGACATCACCGACCTCTTCCTCGGCACCGGCCTGGGGCCGCGAAGCTACGCCATCATCGAGCAGGGGATGATCTCGCGCATCATCGAGTCGCGCCCCGAGGAGTTGCGCGTCTATCTGGAGGAAGCGGCGGGCATCTCCAAATACAAGGAGCGGCGCCGCGAGACCGAGAACCGCATCCGCCACACCCGCGAGAACCTGGAGCGGCTCGCCGATCTGCGGGAAGAGGTGGAGAAACAGCTCCGCCATCTGGAGCGTCAAGCCGCCACCGCCGAAAAGTACAAGGCGCTCAAGGCCGAGGAACGGGAGGTGAATGCCGAGCTGCTGCTGTTGCGGCTCAGGGCGCTCGAACAGGAGTTGCGGCGGCAGGACCGCCTCATTGCCGAGCAGACCAACCGGTTCGAGGAGGCGGTGGCCGTGCAGCGCCGGGTGGAAGCGGAGATCGAGGATCGGCGCGAGGCCCACAACGACGCCAACGAGGCGTTCAACGAGGTGCAGGGGCGCTACTATGCGGTGGGCGCCGACATCGCCCGCCTGGAAGAGGCGATCCAGTACGCGCGGGAGGCGAGGCGGCGCACCGAGGAGGAGCTCGACCGGGCGAAGCAGGCGCTGGAAGAGGCGTTGGCCCACCGCTCCCAGGACGAGAGCCGCCTCCAGGAGATGGCGCGCAGCCTGATGCAGGACCAGCCGGAGCTGGAACAGGCCCGTGATCGCGCCGCGCAGCTCGAGGAGCGAGAAGCCGCCGCGGCCGAGGCGATGGAGGAGTGGCAGCGCGAGTGGGACGATTTCAATGCCCGTTCCACCGAGCCGGCCCAGACGGCCCAGGTGGAGCGGGCGCGCATCAACCAGCTGGAGCAGCAGGAGATTCAGCTGCGCCGGCGGCAGGAACGGCTGGAAGAGGAGCGTGGCCGGTTGGCGGATCTGCGCCTGGAGGCGGAGATCAGCGAGTTGGAGGCGCGGGAAGCGGCCCTCCGCAAGGAGCGGGACGGCCTGGCCGGCTCTCTGGAGGCGCTCGACCAGGCTATCCTCGGCGCGCGGGAGGTGTTGGAGGAGCGGCAGCGGGCGCTGGCCCAGGCGCGGGAGGAGCTGCAGACCAGCCGCGG
>JALSRN010000071.1 GCA_026984735.1 Sedimenticola sp.
GAAGGCCGGCCAGCAGAGCGGTGGCGGCGACGCTCCAGACGATGGCCGGCCCGGAGGGCAGATCGGCCACCGCCGAGAGGAACAGACCCAGCGCGTAGCCGACGGCGCCGACGAGCCAGCCCCGCCGAAGCGCCGCGCCCGTCGGCAGGTGGCGGCTGGCCAGGGCCGGCACGATGAGGCTGGTGAACACCAGATAGACGCCCACCAGTTGCACCGAGGCGGTGATGGCGAGGGCGAAGATCAGGTAGAAACCGAGGCCGCGGCGCAGCGCCGGCACGCCGAACCAGAGAGCCAGCAGGAGCAGATAGAGCGGCGCCACCGGCAGCAGGTCCGGCCATCCCACCCAGAGGATCTGCCCGGAGAGCAGCTCCTTGATGTGTTCCCCGCCGTGGGGGTTGTGGGCGATGAGCAGCAGGCTGCCGGTGGCCGCCAACACGAAGACGATGCCGATGAGCGCCTCTTGAACGGCCGGCCAGCGGCTGTCCAGCCAGCCCAACAGCAGGGCGCCGAGGAGCGCGCTGCCGCCGGCGGTGGCCTGGACGCCCCAGCCCGAGAGCTCCCAGCCCTGGGTTTGGGCGGCCAGCATCCCCAGTCCGGCGATCTGGGCTACCGCCAGGTCGATGAAGATGATGCCCCGCTTCAGCACCTCGCGCCCCAATGGCACATGGGTGGCCAGCACCAGCAGGCCGGCGCAGAACGCCGGGCCGAGGATTGAGGGGTCGAGCGCCTGCCAGTCGATACCGCCACTCATCGCAGGGCTCCCAGAAGGCGGTCGATGGTGTCGTCGAAGAGAGAGAAAAGATCCCGGGCGCGGGGCGTTCCGCCGACGGTGAAGGGGAGGGTCACCTCCGGAATCCCGGTCTGTTTCGACAGCCAGTGGGAAGGGGCGGGATCCATGTAGGCCGCGTGCACGATGAGGCGCGCCGGCGACTCCTGCAGGCGGGCCTTGAGTTCGGCCAGGTGTCCCGCGGTGGGCGGCACGCCCGGCTTGGGTTCCAGCTCCCCCACTTGCTTCATGCCCAGCCAGGCCATGAGGTAGGGCCACTGGCGGTGGTGGACCACCACGGTCGTTCCTTCGAGCGGCGCCGCCTTCCGCTTCCACCGGGCGATGGACTCTCGCCAACGCTTCAGGAACCGTTGCAGCCGTTGCCGGTAGCCGGCCGCCTCCTTCGGATCGAGAGTCGCCAGCCGTTGAGCCAGCGCCTGCGCCACGCGTGTCAGGTTCCGCGGGTCGGTTTGGATGTGCGGGTTGCCCAGTGGATGGATGTCCCCTTCGGCACGGTCCAGGTTGGCGGGCCGCTCCAGCAGCCGCACCTGCCGCGCCGCCAGGAAATGACCCGGTTTGCCGCGCTGTACCTTGGCGTTGTGCGCTTTTCGCAGCAGCAGGGGCAGCCAGCCGATCTCCAGGTCGGCGCCGGTGCAGACCAGCATGTCGGCGCGCCGCATGTGGGCGATGAGCGACGGGCGGGCCTGGATGTGGTGCGGATCCTGGTGGGCGGTGGTGGCGGTGAAGACTTCGACGGCGGGGCCGCCGATCTCTTTCGCCAGGGCGCCCCACTCCGGCTCGCAGGCGAATAGATTCATCCGCGCCTGCGCCACCGCGGGCAGGAGCAGCGCCAGCGCCAAGCAGGCGCCGGCCAGGCGGGGGTTCCATCGGGATGAACGGTTCTCGGTCATCTTCTTTCTCCTCAGAATTGGTGGGCGCCGTGGGCGCCGAGGGCGACGATGTATTGCAGAGTGAACTGGTCGTCGGCCCGGGGGCGGGATCGGTCGTTGTTGTATTGCAACCGCAGGCGGCTGAACTCGCTGTTGGACCAGTCGATCATGGCGCTGTAGTGGCGCGGGTCGTGCCCCTGGG
>JALSRN010000072.1 GCA_026984735.1 Sedimenticola sp.
GCCGCACCATCGCTTCCACTCCGGCGTTGAGGGCCGCGGCGGATCTTTCCAGATCTTCTCCGCCGATGGCCGCGTCCCCTCGCCGCCCCACCACTTGGTAGCGCGAACTTCCCGGTCGTCTCAGGAAAGCGAGAAAATAGACCGGGGCGCCGCTCTTGCGGGCCAAGCGCCCCAGCAGCGTCATGGTCCACGCTGGAACCCCCATGAAGGGAGCGAAGACTCCCGTCCCTCCCCGCCCTTTCTTGGGCTGCTGGTCCGGCAGAATGCCCACCATCTCTCCCCGCGCCAGCGCCCGATGGAGCTCGCGAATCCCCTGACGGGTGGTGGGCACCATGCGAACGGCACCGCTGCGGCAGCGCCCCGCCACCATCACCGCTTCCAGTCCGGCCTGCCGGGGCGGCCGGTAGAGACCGGTGGCGGGCAGTCCCAGATGGCCGAAAAAAGGGGCGCTCAGCTCGAAATTGCCCATGTGCGGCATGGCCACGATGACCCCCCTCCCCTGCCGGTGCAGAGCCAAGATCTCTTCCCGCACCGGCCCGGGATCCAGGCGCGCCAGCCAGTAGTCGCTCCGCCGGTGCCAGATCGCCGGCATCTCCAGAAGGGTGGTGGCGGTCTCCCGCAGCGATCTTCGCAACAGCGCCGCCCGTTCCTCCTCCTTGAGTTGCGGAAAGCAGAGGCGCAAATTGACCCGCGCCGTCTCCCGTTCGCGGTTGGGAAGACGGTAGAGCAGCCAACCCGCCGCCCGCCCCATGCCCCGCAGCAACGGCAGCGGCAGAAGAGCGAGGGAGCGGACGATGAGTTGCAGAAGAACGGTTTTCACGGAGAGTGCTATCATCCAACGAAAGCGGCCGTCGCCGTCACCACGAACCCCGAGCCGGAAATTTCGCCAATACTAACCGCAATCCGCCGCCAATGGACCCACTCCACCCTCTGCCGCTCACGCCAAAGGAAGCCCACCGCATGCTCGAGAAGAACCCTCGCGCGGTGCTGGTGGACATCCGCTCCAGCATGGAGTTTCTTTTCGTCGGCCACCCCGTGGGGGCCGTGCACATCCCCTGGATCGACGAGCCCGACTGGGACATCAATCCCGACTTCGTCACCGACATCCGCAAACTGCTTCTGGGAGGAGTGGTGTGCGACCAAGAGGAGTCGCTCGAATGCGCCCCGGTGATCCTCATCTGCCGTAGTGGCAAGCGTTCGCTCAAAGCCGGCAAGGCCCTTCTGGAGGCGGGCATCGAGCAGGTCTATCACGTGGAGAGCGGATTCGAGGGCGATCTCAACGAGCATCACCAACGGAGCACGATCAACGGCTGGCGTTTCGACGGATTGCCTTGGGAACAGTGCTGATTTCTCTTGCCTCTCCGACCGGCCGGAGCGCGCAAGCGGGAAGAAAAAGCCGCAACCGGCGAACGATCTTTTCGACCGTCTTCCTCGCCACCGCCTCGTTGCCGGGCAGCCGAGCCCGCGCCGCCGTCGGCCCGCGCGCCTTTCGCGGCCGCTCGAATCGCCCCAGTTGCCGGAGACGAAACGCCGCGTCCGGGGCCTGGAGGAGCTTGCCCGCCAGGCGAACAGCCCCCATCATTTCGCCTTGAAGGCAAAAAAGCCGTCTCGGGGTTTTCTCTTCCGGTTGTTCGACAGCTCCCGGAGGTGGCGCCCCTTCATTCATGCCTTCAACGCCTCGCATGTGTTTGAACCTCGTCACCCCCATGGAGATGGTGCTCTGCGACGACTCCTGGACCCCCCGCCTGCAAGCGGTGGTGAAGCGATACGGTCTGCGGGTGGAGCGGGTGGCCGAGGATGCGTCCATCCCCGGCTCCTGGTTCGGCGACCCCGAGGCCGGCCTCATCGGCAACCGGCTGCTGGTACGCCGCGACACGCCGATCCATTCGGCGCTGCACGAAGGTTGCCACTACGTCTGCATGGACCCGGCGCGGCGCCGGCGCCTGCACACCGATGCGGGCGGAGGGTACGACGAGGAGAACGGCGTCTGCTATCTGCAGATCCTCCTGGCCGACTATATTCCGGGCTATGGCCGAAAGCGGATGTTCGCCGAGATGGACGCCTGGGGCTACAGCTTCCGTCTCGGCAGCGCCCGCGCCTGGTTCGAGAACGACGCCGAAGAGGCCTTTCGATGGCTACTGGTTCACGGCCTCGTCGACTCGGCGGGCAACCCCACCTGGAATCTGCGAAAATGAGGACGCGGCAGGCATCCTGCCCAGGGACCCCAATCCGAATGCAAGGAATTGACCTTTCATGATCACCAAGTGCCTCTTTCCCGCCGCGGGCTACGGCACCCGTTTTCTGCCCGCCACCAAATCCATCCCCAAGGAGATGCTGCCCATCGTCAACAAGCCGCTCATCCAGTACGGCGTGGAAGAGGCGCTGCAGGCGGGCATGCACGACATCGCCATCGTCACCGGCAAGGGCAAGCACGCCATCGAAGACCTGTTCGACCGCAACCCGGTGCTCGAAGCAGCCGTGGCCGGCAGCGACAAGGAGCGGCTGCTGGAGAACACCAACCGGCTCATCGCCTCCTGCACCTTCTCCTACACCCGGCAGAAACAGATGCGGGGGCTGGGCGACGCCATCCTCACGGGCGAGCCCTTGATCGGCGACCAGCCCTTCGGCGTGGTGCTGGCCGACGACCTCTGCATCGGCGAAAACGACCATGACGGCGTGCTCGGCCAGATGGCGGCGCTCTACGCCGAGCACGGCTGCAGCTTGGTGGCCGTGGAGGAGGTGGCCCCGGAGGAGACCCACAAATACGGGGTCGTCGCCGGCGTGGAGATCGCCCCCGGCCTCTACGAGGTGCACGAGATGATGGAGAAACCGGCGCCGGGCGAGGCTCCCAGCAACCTGGCCATCATCGGCCGCTACATCCTCACGCCGCGCGTCTTCGAACTCCTGCGCCACACTCCGCCCGGCCGGGGCGGGGAAGTGCAGATCACCGACGCCTTGCGCCGGCAGGCTCGGGAAGAGCGGGTGCTGGCCTGGCGGTTCCGCGGGCGGCGTTTCGACTGCGGCAGCGTCCACGGTTTCGTGGAGGCGACCAACCACTTCTACCGTAAGTGCTTCGCCGGCAGCGATTGAGCTTCGACAAGGCGCGGGCACGCCTATTCCCCTAGGATACGCAGGTTGCCGCGCATCGTGGCGGTGACTTATGCTTTGGAAATTGCTCCGGAAACCGGTCCCAAGATGTCCGAATACGCCCTGATCCTGGTCAGCACCGTCCTGGTGAACAACTTCGTCCTGGTGAAGTTTCTGGGGCTGTGTCCCTTCATGGGCGTCTCACGCAAGCTGGAGACGGCCATGGGCATGGGGCTGGCCACCACCTTCGTCCTCACGCTCTCCTCGGTGACCAGCTACCTTGTGGACGCCTATCTGCTGCAGCCCCTGGGACTGGGGTACCTGCGCACCATCGCCTTCATCCTGGTGATCGCCGTGGTGGTGCAGTTCACCGAGATGGTGATGCACAAGACCAGCCCTCTCCTCTATCAGGTGCTGGGCATCTTCCTGCCGCTGATCACCACCAACTGCGCCGTGCTCGGAGTGGCGCTGCTCAACAACCAGGAGAAGCACAATTTCATCGAATCGGCGCTCTACGGCTTCGGCGCCGCCGTGGGCTTCTCGCTGGTGCTGGTGCTCTTCGCCGCCATCCGCGAGCGGGTCAACGTGGCCGACGTGCCCGAGCCCTTCAAGGGCAACGCCATCGCCCTGATCACCGCCGGCCTCATGTCCATGGCCTTCATGGGCTTCTCGGGACTGGTCTCCAGCTGATGGGTATCGCCATCCTCACCCTGGCCACCCTCTCCGCCCTCTTCGGGGTGCTGCTGGGCTACGCCTCCATCCGCTTCAAGGTGGAAGGAGACCCCATCGCCGACCAGATCGACGCGCTGTTGCCCCAGACCCAGTGCGGCCAGTGCGGCTATGCCGGCTGCCGCCCCTACGCCGAGGCCATCGCCTCCGGAGAAGCGGAGATCAACCTCTGCGTTCCCGGCGGTGAACCCACCATGCTGGCCATCGCCGACCTGCTGGGGAAAGAGCCCAAACCGGTGGAGGTGGACGAAGGGAGCCAGGGCGTCAAGAAGGTGGCCTTCATCCACGAAGAGGAGTGCATCGGCTGCACCCTCTGCCTGCAGGCCTGCCCGGTGGACGCCATCGTCGGCGCCGCCAAGCAGATGCACACGGTGATCGTGGACCAGTGCACCGGCTGCGAGCTGTGCGTGGCGCCCTGTCCCGTGGAGTGCATCGAGATGGTTCCGGTGAAAACCACCCTGGGCACCTGGAAGTGGCCCTACCCCGACGAACATTTGTTGCAGAAACCGGAAGAGCAAGCCTCATGATCACCCGGAACCCCGGTAGCTGGGATTTCCACGGCGGCATCCACCGGCCCGACATGAAAGCGATGTCGGCCGGCCGCTATCTGGGCAAGATGCCCCTGCCGCAGCGGCTGGTGATCCCTCTGCAGCAGCACATCGGCAGCTTGGCCGAGCCCCTGGTGAGTCCTGGAGACCGGGTGTTCAAGGGGCAGACCCTGGCGCGGGTGACCGAATACATCGGCGCGCCCATCCACGCTCCCACCTCGGGCACCATCGTGGAGATCTCCGACCAGCCGGTGGCCCATCCCTCCGGCCTCTCGGCCCCTTGCATCGTCCTGGAAGCCGACGGCGAAGACCGCTGGTGGGACGAGCTGCCCGAACCCCTCCCCTGGTTCGAGGAGATGGACGCCGCCCTGCTGCGCGAGCGCATCCGCTGGGCCGGCATCGTCGGCCTCGGCGGGGCCGCCTTCCCCACCAGCGTCAAGGTCAATCCCGGCCCGGACCGCAAGATCCAGACCCTGGTGATCAACGGCGCCGAATGCGAACCCTACATCACCTGCGACGACTATCTGATGCGCACGGAGGCGGATCGCATCGTCGAAGGCATCCGCGTGCTGATGCACGTCGTGGCCGCGGACGAGTGTCTCATCGGCATCGAGGACAACAAGCCCGAAGCCATCGCCGCCATGCAGAAAGCGGTGGCCGACTCGGACCTGACCACCACCCGGGTGGTGACCGTGCCCACCCGCTACCCCATGGGAGGCGAGAAACAACTGATCAAGGTGCTCACCGGCAAGGAGGTGCCCTCCCACGGCATTCCCGCCGAGATCGGCGTGATCTGTCTCAACGTGGCCACCACCGCGGCGGTCACCGACGCCGTGATGGCGGGACGGCCCCTCCTCTCCCGTCTGGTGACGGTCACCGGCGAGGGAGTGAACAACCCCGGCAACCTGGAGGTGCCCTACGGCGTGATGATGGCGGACGTCATCGCTTTCACCGGGGGCTACAGCGACAAAGCCTACAAGCTGATTCTCGGCGGCCCCATGATGGGCTTCACCCTCCAGGACGACCAGGTACCGGTGACCAAGGCCACCAACTGCCTGCTGGTGGCCAGCCGCGAGGAGGCGCCCGATCCCGACCACGCCCTGCCGTGCATCCGCTGCGGCAAGTGCGTGGAGGCCTGTCCCGCCCAGCTGCTGCCGCAGCAGCTCTACTGGTACGCCCGCTCCAAGGACCTGGACAAATGCCAGGAGTACCATCTTTTCGATTGCATCGAGTGCGGCTGCTGCTCCTGGGTCTGTCCCTCGCACATCCCCCTGGTGCAGTACTACCGCTTCGCCAAGACCGAGACCTGGGCGAAGGAGAAGGAGCGACAGGCCGCGGAAGAGGCCAAGCGCCGCCACGAGGCCAGGGTGGAGCGGCTGGAGCGGCTGGAGCGTGAGCGCAAGGCCCGCCTGCGCAAGAAGAAGGAAGCGCTGGAGAAGAAGACCGCGGGCGACGCCGCCGATCCCAAGAAGGCCGCCATCGACGCGGCGGTGAAGCGGGCGGCCGAGCGGAAAGCGCAAAAGCAGTCCAGCGAGGAGCCCAAATGAAGTTTCCCGTGCACACCTCCCCCTACGGCCGGCTGCCCAATCGGGTCACCGGCGTGATGGCCCAGGTGCTGCTCGCCCTGGTGCCGGGCGTGGCGGCCATGATCTGGTATTTCGGCTGGGGGGTGGTGATCAACATCGCCATCGCCTCGGCCACCGCCTTGGCGGCGGAGGCCGCGGTGCTGCGTCTGCGCCACCGGCCGGTGAAACGCACGCTCATGGACCTCAGCGCCCTGGTCACGGCGGCTCTGTTGGCCATCGCCCTGCCGCCCCTGCTGCCCTGGTGGCTCACGGTGTTGGGCACGCTCTTCGCCATCCTCTTCGTCAAGCATCTCTACGGGGGCCTCGGCTACAACCCCTTCAACCCGGCCATGGCCGCCTACGTGTTGCTGCTGGTCTCCTTTCCGGTGGACATGACCCGCTGGTTACCGCCGGAGATGCTGGCCAAGGTTCACCTCACCTTCGGCCAGGCGCTGCAGGCCATCTTCAACGGCCACCTGCCGGCTTCCCTCACCTGGGACGCGGTCACCTCCGCCACCCCTCTCGACGAGATGCGCACCCAGCTCGAGTTCAACAAGACCATCTCGGAGATCCGCCAGAGCCCCCTCTGGGGGGACTTCGGCGCCCGCGGCTGGGAGTGGGTGGGCAACTGGTTCGGTTTGGGGGGAATCTTCCTCGCCTGGCGCAAAGTGATCGACTGGCGCATCCCGGCGGCCATGATCGGCGGTCTGCTGCTCGTCTCGGGCATCTTCTGGGCCTTCGACCCGGAGAGCATCCCCTTCCCCGGCTTCCATCTCTTCAGCGGCGGCACCATCCTCGGCGCCTTCTTCATCGCCACCGATCCGGTGACCGCCAGCACCACGCCCAAAGGGCGGCTGGTGTACGGCTTTCTCATCGGCGCGACCGTCTTCATCATCCGCACCTGGGGCGGCTATCCCGACGCCGTTGCCTTCGCCGTGCTGCTGATGAACATGGCGGCCCCCACCATCGACTACTACACCCAACCGCGCGTGTTCGGCGAACGGGAGAACGGCGATGGATGAGCAGCGGCGGCAGATGCTGCGGGAAATCCTTCTCAGCGCCGCCGTGCTGGGAGTGTTCGGCATCCTGGGAGCGGCGCTGGTGGCCTTCACCTGGTCGGCCACCGCCGACCGCATCGCCTTCAACGAGCGGCAGATGTTTCTGCGCAACGTCTACAAGCTGGTGCCCAAACAAGAGATCACCAACAACCTGCTCAAGGACGTGATCACCGTGCGCGACCCGGCGCTCTCCACGGCGCCGGTGAAAGTGTACCGGGCACGCCACCAGGGCAAGCCGCTGGCGCTCATCTTCAGCCCGGTGCAGCATCCCGGCTATGCCGGCCCCATCCGCTTGATGGTGGCCATTCGCGCCGACGGCGTCCTCGGAGGAGTGCGGGTTCTCGCCCACAGCGAGACGCCGGGGTTGGGCGACCGCATCGACGAACGGAAGTCGGACTGGATACTCGGGTTCAGCGGCAAATCGCTGGGCAATCCGCCGTTGGAGAAGTGGAAGGTGAAGAAGGACGGCGGGGTGTTCGACCAGTTCACCGGCGCCACCATCACGCCGCGGCGGGTGGTGGCGGCCGTCACCGCCACCCTGCTCTATTTCAAGAAGACGCACCGGCGGCTCTTCGAGGCGCCGGCGGAGACGAATCCGCCCAACGCCCCCGAACACTGAGATTGAGGAGAAAGCCATGAGCGACTACCGCAAGATCATCACCGACGGGCTCTGGACCAACAACCAGGCGCTGGTGGCCCTGCTCGGCCTCTGCCCGCTCCTGGCGGTCTCCAGCACCCTGGTCAACGGCCTGGGCCTGGGTCTGGCCACTACGGCGGTACTGGTCGCCTCCAACGTCACCGTCTCGATCATTCGCAACTGGGTGCGCCAAGAGGTGCGGCTGCCGGTCTTCGTGCTGGTGATCGCCTCCTTCGTCACCGCCGTGGAGCTGGCCATGAACGCCTGGTTTCACGACCTCTACAAGATCCTGGGCATCTTCATCCCGCTCATCGTCACCAACTGCACCATCGTCGGCCGTGCCGAAGCCTTCGCCTCCCGCAACCCGGTGCCGGCGGCGGCGCTCGACGGTCTGGCCATGGGCCTGGGTTCCACCTCGGTGCTGGCGGTGCTCGGGGGCATGCGGGAGCTGGTGGGCCAGGGCACCCTCTTCTCCGGCGCCCACTTGATGTTCGGCGAGAGTTTCCGGGGCTTCGTCTTCTCCCTCGGCAGCGACTATCATGGCCTGATCCTGGCCATCCTGCCTCCCGGAGCCTTCTTCGGACTGGGCCTGCTCATCGCTCTGAAGTATCTGATCGACAAACGGATGGAGGCGCGCCGGGCACGGGCGGAAGCGGAACCCGCCGCCATGGCGCCCGCGCAAGGATGAACGCCGCCAAGCGCCGGGAGATCTTCGAGCGCTTTCGCAAGGCCAACCCCCATCCCACCACCGAGCTGAACTACGGCTCTCCCTTCGAGCTGCTGGTGGCGGTGATCCTCTCCGCCCAGGCCACCGACCGCAGCGTGAACCAGGCCACCGCAAAGCTCTTCGCCGTGGCCAACACGCCGGAAGCGATCCTGGCGCTGGGCGAGGAGGGGTTGAAGCGCTACATCCGCACCATCGGCCTGTTCAACAACAAGGCGAAGAACATCATCGCCACCAGCCGCATCCTCCTGGAGCGGTTCGGCGGCGAGGTGCCCGACAATCGCAAGGAGCTGGAATCGCTCCCCGGCGTGGGCCGCAAGACCGCCAACGTGGTGCTCAACACCGCTTTCGGCCAGCCCACCAT
>JALSRN010000073.1 GCA_026984735.1 Sedimenticola sp.
CAGAGGATCTTGAGGCGCAGCGGGTGGGACATGGCCTTCAGCGAACGGGAGGCCCGCTCGATGTCTCTGTCGTCACCGAGCAGCGTCATGCCCTGCTCGAACTCTTTGGGGGGGTCGATTCGTGGAGAGCCCTCTTTCGTCGCCATCGGTTCCTCGCTTCGGTGTCTGGAGTCGCTCCGGTCCTACGTTATTCACAACTCGTTAATACAATAATACACTGTTTTTCCATGAAAGCCGAAGGGTGACTGAAGGCAAGGATGGGGGCCTCGCGCATACCGGCTGATCGGGGCATCTGGTAAGATCCCATTTTTTGTTGCCAAGCTTCCCGCGTCCGCCATTTCACCTTGCAGCGCCAGGCGTGCCGTTGGTCGCGGGCGCGGACCACGAGGATTCAGGACCACAGACAATGAGCCAAGCACCGCGCCCCGTCGTACTCATCATCCTCGATGGCTGGGGGGTCAGCGAGGAGACTGAATACAACGCCATCGCCGCCGGGCGCACGCCGGTCTGGGACAGACTGTGGCGGGAGTGTCCGCACAATGTGTTGCACACCTCCGGTTCAGCAGTGGGGCTGCCCAGCGGGCAGATGGGCAACTCCGAAGTGGGGCACATCAATCTGGGGAGCGGCCGGGTGGTGTACCAGGAGTTCACCCGGGTGAGCCGCTCCATCCGCACCGGCTCTTTCTTCAACAACGCCACTCTGACCGGAGCGGTGGATGTGGCGGTGCAGAACGACAAGGCGGTGCATGTCTTCGGCCTGCTCTCTCCGGGCGGTGTCCACAGCCATGAGGACCATATCCATGCCATGGTGCGACTGGCGGTGGAGCGGGGTGCCCGGCGGGTCTACGTGCACGCCTTCCTGGACGGCCGCGACATGCCCCCCAAGAGCGCCAGGCCGTCGCTGGAAGCCATGGACAAGGTGTTCGAAGAGCTGGGAACGGGGCGCACCGCCGGTATCGTGGGCCGCTATTACGCCATGGACCGGGACAATCGCTGGGAGCGCATTCAGGTGGCCTACGAGCTGATGGTGGACGGCGAGGCGCCCTACGAGGCCGCCAGCGCCGTGGAAGGCTTGGAGATGGCCTATGCCCGCGGCGAGACGGACGAGTTCGTCAAACCGACCCGCATCGTGCCGCCGGGCGAGAAGCCGGTACGCATCGAGGACGGCGACGTTCTCATCAGCATGAACTACCGTTCCGACCGGGTCCGCCAGATCGTCCGGGCCTTCATCGAGGACGATTTCACCGGGTTCGAACGCAAAAGGCGCCCCCGTCTGGGCGCTTTCGTGACCCTCACCGAATACAACAAGGAGTGGGACGTGCCGGTGGCTTTTCCCTCGGAGAAGCTCAAGAACGTCTTTGGCGAATACATCGCCAAGCTGGGTCTCCACCAGTTGCGCCTGGCCGAGACCGAAAAGTACGCCCACGTCACCTTCTTCTTCAACGGCGGCCGCGAGCAGCCCTTTGAGGGGGAGGATCGCATCCTGGTGCCTTCCCCCGACGTGCCCACTTACGACCTCAAGCCGGAGATGAGCGCGCCGGAGGTGACCGACCGGCTGGTGGAGGCCATCGAGGGCGGCAAATACGACGCCATCATCGTCAACTATGCCAATGGCGACATGGTGGGGCATACGGGGGTCTTCGAAGCGGCGGTCCAGGCGGTGGAGACGCTGGACGAGTGCCTGGGGCGCGTCACCCGCTCGGTGCACAAGGTGGGTGGCGCCATGCTCATCACCGCCGACCACGGCAACTGCGAGAAGATGCGGGACGAGAAGACGGGCCAGCCCTACACCGCCCACACCACCAACCCGGTGCCCATCGTCTATTTCGGCGAGCGGCCGGCGCGGGT
>JALSRN010000074.1 GCA_026984735.1 Sedimenticola sp.
GAGAGCACCACGGTGACGCCATAATGGGCCACCAGCAGGTTGAGCACGTCGAGAATCGGTTGCAGGAACTCGGGCGGCAGCAGTTGCGCCTCGTCCAGCACCACGACGCTGTCCACCAGGTTGTGCAACTTGCGGCAACGGCTGGTGCGCGCGGCGAACAGCGATTCGAAGAACTGCACCGTGGTGGTGACGATGATGGGCGCGTCCCAGTTTTCCGCCGCCAGCCGCGAGCGGGCGGTTTCCTGGCCGGGGTCGAGGCTGCTGTGGTGCTCGATCACCGCCTCGCCGAAAATGCCGCGAAACACATCGGCGGTCTGCTCGATGATGCTGGTGTAGGGAATGACATGCACCACCCGCCGCTTGTGGTGGGCAGTGGCATGCTCCAGCGCGAAGGCCATGCCCGAGAGGGTCTTGCCGCCGCCGGTGGGTACGGTAAGGGAGAACAGGCCGGGCGGCTTTTGGGCCGCTTGCCGGCAGGCGCGAAGGATGTCGGCGCGTAAGCGGTTGACCGGCGTGTCGGGCGCGTCGCGAGTCAATGCCGCCATGTGCCGGTCGAAAGCCTCGCGCAGTTCCGTTAAGCCTGGATAAGCGCCGCGCAGGCTGGCCTTGCCCTCATCCATGAAGGCCTCGGTATCGAGGAAGTCGGCGTCCACCAGGCAGGAGAACAGCATCCGCAGCCACAGTGCGAAACCTTGCTTGCCGCCGGGCACGTTGAAATCCGGGCGCGGCGCTTCGAGCAGATCAGACGGGATATCCGCCGCCAACGTTTTTTCCAGTAATTCGGTTTTCTTCAAACGCTCTCGCAAGGCGCCGCCGGTGCCGCCTTCAAGCTTTTCCCAGTCCGGCAGTCCGGCATGATGGCCAGCGATCAAATAAGCCAGCACTCGGCCGTGAACGCCCCACTGATTGACCGCGTGAATCGCGCCCGCCGTGGAGTGATCGACGCGGCCGCTGCCTTCCGTTTCCACATGGGCTTGCTGCGCTTCGAATCCCGAAACATCCCGGATGTAGTGCTGGAAAGCCGGGTGGTACTTGCCGAGGTCGTGCCATAGGCCGGCGGTGGCGGCCCAGTTTTTTGCGTCGAAAGCTTCGGCCAGCCGGCCTGCGATTTCTGCAACCGCCGTCAAGTGATCTTCAAGTGGGTGGAGCTCCCAGCTGCCATCGGCCGTCGGCCTGACATGGGCAATGGGCGCCCCTTGCTTCTTTTCTGCGTAAGAATCGATGGACATCCTTATCCTCGAACAATTCCAATCCGATCTATAGAGTTAACAGGCCGTTGAAAATAATCCGACTGATGCGGCCTTCCTGGTAGTGAGCGGCGGATGAAGCACGGCGACTCCTGCCCTCTGGCCAGAAATTGGCCAATTTGGCCCGATTCGCCTGTTTCCAGGCACACCAACCCCTCGGATTTCAGTCATCAACATGCCACCACCCCCAGATTGCGCATCCGAATCCGGTTGTAAGCGGCTGCCCCCAGCACAAAGTGGAAGCCCGGCTTTTCACGTCCGATCAACCGGCTCTTGCGCGACCCGCCATTGGTCTTGAGTCCGGGCCTCGCATCGTCCATTTCACCGTATCGGTACGTTCAGGTTGATCTTGCGGAATTCTGGGCGTTTTTCAACAGACTGTTAAGGCAAGCCGGAGCGGGCTAGATCGACCACGCTTCCCGGAAAGGTGATGAAAGCACTTCAATGAACGCCGCGTCGGGTCCCTCTGGGAGTGGCGGCCGTGCCGGAAAGCGCGGTTAGAATCGAAATGTTGGTTTTCCCCCGGATGCGTTCGCCCATGGTTCAGCCCCCGGTGACGGGGGGAAAGAACCCCACCTCGTCGCCGTCGCGCACCGGGGTGTCGTCCTGGGCCATCTCCTGGTTGACCGCGGCCAGGATGGTCTCCCCTTCGGCGAACACCTCGCTCCAGGGTCCGCCGCGGTCGGCGAGATGGCGGCGCAGGGCGGCGATCTCCGCCACCCCTTCCGGCAGCGCCATCTCTTCCCGATCCACGCCGAGGCGGTCGCGCAGGCTGGCGAAATAGAGCAGTTGGATCATGAGCCCCACCCGATCAGTTCGCAGAAAGGGAGGAAGTCCACCCGGTCGCCGGCGCGGATCGCCCGGTTCTCGGGCAGCACCACCAGACCGTTGGCCCAGGCGACGGAGCTGAGCACCGCCGAGGAGCGGCTGGGATAGACCTCCACCAGGTTGGCGCCGTCGGCCCCGCGCGTCAGCCGGGCGCGATGGAACTCGCGCCTTTTGTCGGGCTTGGGCCAGTCGAAGGCGGCCACCGCCTGAAGGGCGCGGTTGCGCGGCTCCTTCAGCCCCATGGTCTTGAGGATGAAGGGGCGGGCGAAGAGCAGGAAGGTGACGAAGAGCGAAACCGGATTGCCCGGCGTGCCGATGAATGGGGTCTCGCCGATGTGGCCGAAGGCGAGGGGCTTGCCGGGACGGATGGCGATCTTCCACAGGTCGAGCCTGCCCAGGGCCTCCACCGCCGGCTTGACGTGGTCCTCCTCGCCCACCGAGACGCCGCCGGAGGCGAGCACCAGGTCGGCCCGCCCCGCCGCCTCGGCGAGGGCGCTCTTGGTGGCCTCGAGCGTGTCGGCCACCTGCCCCATCTCCACCACTTCGCAGCCGAGGGCGCGCAGCAGTCCCGTGGCGGTGAAGAGGTTGGAGTTGTAGATCGTGCCGGGCTGCAGGGGCTCTCCCGGCATCCGCAGCTCGTCGCCGCTGGCCAGCACCGCCACTTTCGGAAGGCGCTTCACCGGCAGCTCCGCCACGCCCACCGAGGCGGCCAGCCCCAGGTGCTGGGGGAGCAGGCGGGTGCCGGCCTCGAGGATCACCGATCCGGCTTCGATGTCCTCGCCGGCGCGGCGGATGTTGGCCCCGGCAGGCGGCACCTTCTCGAAGATCACTTCGTCGCCCCGGCGGCGGGTCTGCTCCTGCATGACCACGGCGTCGGCCCCTTCGGGCACGGGGGCGCCGGTGAAGATGCGGGCGCAGGTGCCGGGCTCCAGGGGCCGGGGCGCGGTGCCCGCGGGGATGCGCTGGGAGACCTGCAATCGCGTGCCCTCCGCCGGCAGGTCCGCCAGGCGGACGGCGTAGCCGTCCATGGCGCTGTTGTCCCATCCGGGCACGTCGATGGGCGCGCGCACCGGCTCGGCGAGCACCCGGCCCAGGGCCTGGTGCAGCGGCAGGCTCTCCTGTTCCGCAACCGGACGGGCGTGGGAGAGGAGCAGCTCCAGCGCCTCTTCGTAGGGTTTAAGGTCGTGGGTGGTGGGGGTGCAGTCGCAGGCGTCGCTCATGGGGGGCTCCGTTCAGAAGTCGTAACCGAAGTTCTCGCGGAAGCGGTGGTGGAACTCCTCCATGGTGAAGCGGTGGTTCTGAGTGCCGGCCCGCTCGATCTTGATGGCCCCCATGAGAGCGGCGATGCGGCCGGTGGTCTCCCAGTCCAGGCCCTTCTGCAGGCCGTAGAGCAGGCCGGCCCGATAGGCGTCGCCGCAGCCGGTGGGATCTTCCAGCCGCTCGGCGCGGGCGGCGGGGATCTCGATCTCCCCGCCGTCGGCGAAGATGCGCGAGCCCTCGCCTCCCTGCGTGACGATCACCGCCTCCACCTGCCGCGCCAGCTCCTCGATGCGTTTGCCGGTGCGTTCCTGCATCAGTTTGGCCTCGTAGTCGTTGAAGGCGAGCCAGGTGGCCTGGTCGGCGAAGCGGTTCAGCTCGTCGCCGTCGAACATGGGCATGCCCTGGCCGGGGTCGAAGATGAAAGGGATGCCCGCCGCGGCGAACTGCTCGGCGTGGTCGATCATGCCCTGGCGGCCGTCGGGAGAGACCAGCCCCAGGGTGACGCCCTGCGCCTGCTCCACCCGATTGATGTGAGCGTGGTTCATGGCGCCGGGGTGGAAAGCGGTGATCTGGTTGTCGTCCTGGTCGGTGGTGATGTAGGCCTGGGCGGTGTACTCGCCCGCCACCTCGGTGACGTGCTTGCGGGAGATGCCGTTTTCCGCCATCCACCGGGCGTAGGGACCGAAATCGCCCCCCACGGTGCCCATGGGCAGCCCGTCGCCGCCGAGGAGCTGGAGGTTGTAGGCGATGTTGCCGGCGCAGCCGCCGAATTCGCGGCGCATGTCGGGCACCAGGAAGGAGACGTTCAGAATGTGCACCTGCTCCGGCAGGATGTGGTTCTTGAACCGGTCGTGGAACACCATGATGGTGTCGTAGGCGAAGGAGCCGCAGATGAGGGCGGTCATGGCGAGGTTTCCCGGCGTTGTCCGTGGACGGCATCTTAGCCGATCTTGCCGCCGCGAAACAGCCGCGGCCTTGATCACCGGCAAGGCGGAGCCCGAGAGGCGGCGTCTGAAACCGGAGGCGCCGGGCGCCGTTTGCCCGGGCGCGGACGTTCCGGTGGAGGGCGGCCTCTGGATTCCCCTGCCTTGCTTTCGGCCGCGGCCGGCTTCCTTACGACAGCACCAGCGCCCAGACCAGTGCGGCCAGGAGGATGGCCAGCAGCACCGCCGCCGAGCCCATGTCCTTGGCGCGGCCGGCCAGTTCGTGGCGCTCGGGGCTGGCCTTGTCGACGATCGCCTCCAAGGCGGAATTGAGCAGTTCCACCACCGGCACCAACAGCCAGCTGCCGGCCAGCAAGGCCCGTTCCACGCCGTTCTCCCCCAGCCACAGGGCCAGGGGCAGGAGGAGCGCGCTGGCCGCCATCTCCTGGCGGAAGGCCGCTTCGTGCCGCCAAGCGGCGGCCACCCCCTTGGCCGAGTAGCCGAAGGCGTCGACGAGGCGCTTGAAGCCGGTGGCGCCCGGCTTCATGCGGGGGGTTCCCATTTCAGGTCGGGCTCCCGCGCCGCGCGCACGTCGTCGAGGCGGCGCACCGGCAGGGTCCAGGGGGCCCCCTTGACCTTTTCGGGCGCCTCGCGCGCCTCCTCGCGGATCCGCACCATGGCCTCGACGAAGGCGTCCAGGGTCTCCTTGGCCTCGGTTTCGGTGGGCTCGATCAGAAAGCACTCGGGCACCAGCAGCGGGAAATAGGTGGTGGGAGCGTGCATGCCCAGGTCGAGCAGCCGCTTGGCGAAGTCCATGGCGTTCACCCCCAGCTCCTTCGCCTCCTGCTTGAGCGTGATGATGAACTCGTGGGTGGCCCGGCGGGAGGGATAGGCGGGGGTGAAGCCGGCCGCCCGCAGCCGCTTCATCAGGTAGTTGGCGTTCAGGGTGGAGTAGTCGGCCACCCGGCGCATCCCCTCCGCGCCCAGCATCTTGGCGTAGACGTAGGCGCGCAGCAGGACTCCGGCGTTGCCGGCGAAGGCGGAGAGGCGGCCGATGCTCTCCGGCCGCTCTTTCTCGGTGAGAAGACGGTAGTCGTGGCCATCGAAATCCACCAGCGGCACCGGCAGATAGGGCGCCAGCCGTTCGCCGACTCCCACGGGGCCGGCGCCGGGCCCGCCGCCGCCGTGGGGAGTGGAGAAGGTCTTGTGCAGGTTCACGTGGATCACGTCGAAGCCCATGTCCCCGGGCCGCACCCGCCCCAGAATGGCGTTGAGATTGGCGCCGTCGTAGTAGAGCAGTCCGCCCGCCTCGTGCACCATTTCGGCGATGGTGGCGATGTGGCGCTCGAAGACGCCGAGCGTGGAGGGGTTGGTGAGCATGATGCCGGCGGTCTGGGGCCCGAGGGCTCGCCGCAACGCCTCCAGATCCACGTCGCCCTCCGCCAGCGTGGGAATCTCGCGCACCCGATAGCCGCACATCACCGCGCTGGCGGGATTGGTGCCGTGGGCGGCGTCGGGCACCAGGATCTCGGTGCGGCCGCCGTCGCCCCGCGCCTGGTGGTAGGCGCGGATCATGGCCACGCCCGCGAACTCCCCCTGGGCGCCGGCCATGGGCGCCAGCGACACCGCCGCCATGCCGGTCACCTTCGCGAGAATCTCCTGCAGTTCGTGCATGGCGCTGAGAAAGCCCTGGCTGTGGCTCTCCGGCGCCAGGGGGTGACGGGCCAGAAATCCCGGCAGCATGGCCAGGCGGTTGGCGCCCCGCGGGTTGTACTTCATGGTGCAGGAGCCCAAGGGGTAGAACTGGGTGTCGATGGAGAAGTTCTTCTGCGACAGCCGGGTGTAGTGGCGCACCGCCTGCAGCTCGGAGACCTCGGGAAGGCGTGGCCTGGAGCGGCGCAGGAACTGCTCGGGAATGGCGTCGAGGCCGGCCTTTTCCTTCGGCGCCTGCGCTCGGGCGCGGCGGCCGGGGCGGGAGTGTTGGAAGATCAGCATCGGTCTGTTTCCTGGGTTCTAAAGGTCGAAACGCACCATGGTGGCGCAGGCGCCCTGCCGGCGGCTGGCCAGCACCCGTTCCAGGTTGACGGCGTACTTCTCCAGATCCTCGTCGGTGCGGCTCTCGGTGGCGCACACCAGCAGGCAGTTCTCCAGCTCGGGGTAGTCCCGCTGCAGATCGTAGCCGCCGAGGATGTTGTGCGCCGCCAGGGTGCGCAGCACGCCGGCCACCTCCATGGGCAATTTCAGGACGCTTTCGTGGAAGGCGGGGCCGGCGAAACGGGGCTCGATCCCCTCCAGCGCGGTGAGCTTCTCCACCAGCCGGCCCAGGTTGGCGTGGCAGGCGGCGGCGGTGCGCGCCAACCCCTCCGCCCCCAGCAGGGCCATGTGGAGGGTGGCGGCGGTGACCATCAGCCCCTGGTTGGTGCAGATGTTGGAGGTGGCCTTGGAGCGGCGGATGTGCTGCTCGCGCGCCTGCAGCGTGAGGGTGAAACCCTCCCGCCCTTCCAGGTCGCGGGTGCGTCCCACCAGGCGGCCGGGCATCTGCCGCACCAGCTTTTGGCGGGTGCAGAGAAAACCGAAATAGGGACCGCCGGAGCTGAGCGGCGCGCCCAGGGGCTGGCCGTCGCCGCAGGCGATGTCCGCGCCGGCCCCGCCCCACTCCCCCGGCGGCTTCAGCAGCGCCATGGCCAGGGGGTTGACCAGGGCGATGGTCAGCCAGCCGTTGGCCGCGGCCACCTCGGCCATGGGATCCGCCGGCTCCAGCACGCCGAAGAAGTTGGGTTGCGGAACGATGAGCGCGGCGAAGTCCTCGCCGGCGTGTCCTTCCAGCGCCTCCAGGTCGGTGTGGCCGCTGCCGGCGTCGTAAGGGAGCTCCTCCAGCTCGATGCCCTGGTTGCGCACGATGGTGCGGACGGTGGCTCGGTAGGCGGGGTGGACGCTGCGGGGGATGAGCACCCGCTTGGATTTCGACCCGCGGTTGGCGCGCACCGCCATCAGCACCGCCTCGGCGAGCGCCGAGGCGCCGTCGTAGAGCGAGGCGTTGGAGACCTCCATGGCCATCAGCTCGGCCATCATGGTCTGGTACTCGTAGAGCAGCTGCAGGGTGCCCTGGCTCGCTTCCGCCTGGTAGGGGGTGTAGGCGGTGTAGAACTCGCCGCGGGTGGCGATCTCCCAGACGGCGGCGGGGACGTGGTGATCGTAGGCGCCGGCGCCGATGAAACAGAGCGGCTGGCCGTCTTGACGCGCCTTCTCCTGCATCAGCCGGGAGATCTCCATCTCGCTCAGTCCAGGGCCGATCCCCTCCAGGGATCGGGCGCGCAGGGCGGCGGGGATCTCGTCGAAGAGGTCGTCGATGGCGGCGACGCCGATGGTCTCGAGCATCTGCCGCAACTCCTCTTCGGTGTGCGGGATGAAGGGCATGGCCTCAGTGCTCCTCCGCCTCCACCGCCTCCGCGTAGGCGGCGGCGTCGAGCAGGGCCTCGAGCTGGGCCGGATCGGCCATCTTCACCTTGAAGATCCAGTTCTCGTAGGGCGCTTCGTTGATCCCCTCGGGGCTGTCGGCGAGGGCTTCGTTCACCTCCACCACTTCGCCGTCGAGAGGACTGTAGACGTCGGACGCGGCCTTCACCGACTCCACCACGCCGCATTCGCCGCCGGCGGCCACGTCGGTGCCCGGCTCGGGCAGCTCGACGAAGACTAAATCGCCCAGCAGCTCCTGGGCGTGGTCGGTGATGCCCACGGCGGCGATGCCGTCTCCTTCGTCGCGCGCCCATTCGTGGGTGGCGGTGTATCTGAGGTCGTCGGGGATTTCGCTCATGGTTCTAGGTCTCCTCAAAGCTCGATCAGCGCCTTGCCGTGGCGCACGAAAGGGGGTTTCACCAAACGCACCGGCAGCCGCCTGCCGCGGATCTCCACGGTGAGCGCCTCGCCCGCCCGGGCGTCGAGGCGGGCCAGGCCGATGGCCCGTTCCAGGGTGGGCGAATAGCCGCCGGAAGTGATCTCTCCCACCGGCGAGCCCGCTTCGTACAGCTTCATGTGGTTGCGCAGCACGCCCTTCCCCTCCAGCACCAGACCGGTGAAGCGCCGCAGGCCGCCCTGCTCTTTCTGGCGCTCCACCACGTCGCGGCCGACGAAGCGGCGTTCGGGGTCGGAGAGGTCCAGGGTCCAGCCCAGGCCCGCTTCCAGCGGCGAGGTCTCCTCGTCCATGTCCTGGCCGTAGAGGTTCATGCCCGCTTCGAGCCGCAAGGTGTCCCGGGCGCCCAGTCCGCAGGGGCGCACCCCCTGCTCCAGCAAGGCGTTCCACAGGGCCGTCACCTCGGTCCGCGGCACCATGATCTCGAAGCCGTCCTCGCCGGTGTAGCCGGTGCGGGCCACGAACCAGTTGGCGTCCCATGCGGCGTTGAAGGGGGCCATCCGCGCGGCTCGCTCCCGCAGGCTCTCGGGCAGCAGGGGCAGGGCCTTCTCCCGTGCGCGGGGGCCTTGCACCGCGAGCATGCCCAGGTCGTGCCTGGGCCTCACCTCCACCTCGTGGGAGCGGCACTGCAGCGCCATCCACTCCAGGTCCTTGTCGGTGGTCGCTGCGTTCACCACCAGGCGGAATCGGTGTTCGTCCAGATGGTAGGTGATGAGATCGTCGATGACGCCGCCGCCGGCGTTGAGCATGCAGCCGTAGAGCGCCTTGCCCGGCGTCCGCAGCCGCGCCACGTCGTTGGCCAGCAGGTGGCGCAGAAAGGGGCGGGCCTGCGGGCCCACCACGTCCACCACCGTCATGTGGCAGACGTCGAACAGCCCGGCGTCGCGACGCACGGCGTGGTGCTCCTCGATCTGGGAACCGTAATGGATGGGCATCTCCCAGCCGCCGAAAGGCACCATGCGGGCGCCGAGCCGGCGGTGGGTTTCGTTGAGAACGGTCTTCTTAACCACGGGTTCTCCTGGTCATCGGTTCAGGATCCACCCGCCCCTCTGTCCCGGTACCTGAGAGTTTGGACGGTCCTCCGCCCTGCCCCGTCGGTGGGCGCCGTCGCGCCGCTCTCCAGAGTCGGGTCGTCGTCCTCGAAGGACGACAGGCTCGCCGGTCCTTTTGCCTGAGCGATTCCGGGCGGAATTGCGCCTTCGGCGCCGGTGGGGCCGGTCTCTCCCGGGAGCCTCTTCCCGAGGCTCGAATCTTAACCTGGGAGCCGTGGATGACCAAACCTTTCTGTGACGATCGACGCTCCGTTGTGGCATGATGCGCAGCCATGTCCCACGCTTCCACTCCCGGCGCAATGCGGTCTTCCGGAGGAGCCCTGGCCCTGTTGCTGGCATTCCTCCTGCTCCTCTACTTTCCCACGCTGGGCATGCATCCGCTCACGGCGGGCGACGAGTCGCGGGTGGCGGGGATCGCCGCCGAGATGGCGGCGGAGGGGAATTGGGTCATGCCCAGGCTCAATGGCGAACCTTTTCTGGAAAAGCCGCCGCTCTATTTCTGGATGGAGGCGCTTTCCATCGAGATCCTGGGAAGAAACGCCTTCGCCGCGCGCCTCCCCTCGGCGCTGCTGGCCGCTGTGGGGGCGGCGGCCCTGTTCGGGCTGCTGCTGGCGGCGGGGTACGACCGGAACGCAGCCTTGCTGTCGTCGGTGGTGCTGGCCGGCTCGGCCCAGTACTGGAGCCATGGAGAGAGCGCCATGGTGGACATCGCCCTGGCGGTGTTCGTGGCCATCGCGCTCACGGCGTTTTTGGCGCATTGCCGGAAGGGAGGCCGGGGATATGGCCTGCTGTTCGTCGGCGCGCTGGGCGCCGCATTGATGAGCAAAGGGCTCGTCGGCCTGGCCGTGCCGGGCTTGGTGCTCTTCGCCTGGCTGGCTCTGGCTCCGCCGCTCGTGGGGAAACCATTTCCCCGGCGGTGCTGGGGCTGGCTGTTTTTGGGCTCGGCGGCGGCGCTGCTGCCCGCGCTCGCCTGGCTGGCCGCGCTCTATCTGCAGGAGGGGGGGCAAGCCGTCTACACGGTGGCCTGGACCAACAACATCGGGCGTTTTCTGGGGACGTACGCCGAGCACAGCGAGCCCATCCACTATTATCTGGCCCACCTGCCGGAGCAGTTGCAACCCTGGACCCTGCTGCTACCCTTCGCGGTCGTCCACCACTGGCGCCGGATTCGTCGGCAAGGGGACCACAACTCCCTCTTTCTTCTTCTCTGGCTGCTGGTGCCTTTTCTGCTTCTGAGCCTCTCTTCGGGCAAAAGGCCGGTCTATCTGCTGCCGCTGCACGCCGCCGGGGCGATCCTGGTGGGCAGCTGGTTGGCACAGTGGTGGCGACGCTTGGCCGATCGTCGGCGCGAGCGGATATCGGCGGCCCTTCTGCTGATCGCGGCGGGGCTCGGCCTGACCGCGCTCGGCTTTGGCATCTGGCAGCGGCTGCCCTGGACTGCGTGGCTCTTCGCCCTGCTGCTCTCGGGCGTCGGCTTGGCCGGGTTCTGGCGGCTGCGGCACGGCCGGCGCCGGGGCGTGGGCGTGGCGCTGCTGCTCGGTTTGGCGCTCTTCTACGGAGTGGCCGGCGCGGTCGTCCTGCCCTATCTGAAACGAAACCAGAGCTACGAAGCCGTGTTCGCCTATTGCGCCGCCATGGAGCGTCGCGGCTTCCGCATCGTGCTGGTGGAGCCCAGCGAACGGCTCAGTGGAGCCGGCGTCTTCCATTTGGGGCACCCCGTGCCGAGGATCTCTCTGGAAGCGTTGGCCCGCCTGGAGTCATCGCCCAAGGGAGACGGGCGCCTCTTCGTGGTCGCCACAAGAAGGAGCGACGATCCCCCGAGGCAGGCACGAGGCTTGCGGCCATGGAGGACGTTCGTCCTGAAACGGGGGCGGGTTTTCGTGCTCGGGCCCCGAGAAGGTCAGGAAGGGGCTCGCACCAACGGCGGAAGCTCGCCCCAGGTGCCCATGGCGTTGCGCACCAGCAGCCGCTTCAAGGGGTCGACGCGGTCGGCCAGTTCGAGCGCCAGGTTGCGCGCCGCCTTGAGCGGAGGGACGTCGTTGCCGAACAGCCGCTTGAGGAGGTCCATGGCGGCCTGCATGGCGAGGTTCTCGCCCTTGCGCGCCCGTTCGTAGCGGCGCAGCGTTTGCAGGTGGCCGAGGGGGCGGCGTCTCTCCCTCGCCCGGGTGAGCACCTCCACCAGCTCGGCCGCGTCCATGAGGCCCAGGTTCACCCCCTGCCCCGCCAACGGATGGATCACGTGGGCGGCGTCGCCCACCAGCGCCAGCCCCGGAGCGATGTAGCGGCTGGCGTGTTGCAGCCGCAAGGGGAAGAGGCCGCGCTCGCCCTCCAGCGTCAGTCGTCCAAGCCGGCCCTCGCTGGCGCGGGTGAGCGCCTCGTCGAAAGCGCCGTTTTCCAGCTCCGCCAGGCGGGCGGCTTCCGCCGGCGTGGTGGACCAGACGATGGAGAAGTGCCGCCGTTCCAGCGGCAGCAGCGCCAGCGGCCCCGAGGGCATGAAACGCTGCCAGGCGGTGCTCCGGTTGCCCTCCTCGGCCCGCACGGTGCAGACCAGCGCATGCTGTTCGTAACTCCAGCCGCTGGTGCCGATGCCGGCCAGCTCGCGCAGCTGGGAGCGGGCGCCGTCGGCGCCGATCACCAAGTCCGCCTCCAGGCGCCGCGCCTCTCCCCGCAGCTTCACGGTGAGGCGGGGGCGCCGTTCGTCCGGCTCCAGCGAGAGCAGCTCGGCGCCGGCGATCACCTCCACCTCGGGCCTTTCCCGCAGCACCGACCAGAGGGCGCACTGAACGACGCCGTTTTCGATGATGTGGCCCAGCTCGGGCTCGCCGAGCTCGCCGGCGTCGAAGCGCAGCTCCCCGCCGCCGGCCTCCCACACCACCATGCGCTCGTAGGGAGTCACCCGGCGGCGAACCATCTCCGGCCAGGCCCCCACGTTGGCGAACAGATTTTTCGACGCCCGGCTGATGGCGGAGACGCGGATCTCGAAGTCGCCGCGGGGCCAGCCGCACTCCGGCGCCTGTCGCTCCAGCAGACGCACCTGAAACCCCCGTTGGGCCAAGGCGCAGGTGATTGCAGCGCCCACCATGCCGCCGCCCACCACCACCACTTCGCCCGGCCCGCTCACAGCGGCACCCCCCGCGCCAGTCGCGGCAGGCGCCCGGCCAGCCCCATGGCGGCGCGGGCCAGGCCGTGGCGGGCCGGTGGGCAGAGCTCGAGCCCCACCAACCCCAGGTTGCGACCCAGCCGCAACGGCGGCCAGCGGTTGCTGAAGAGGCGAACCAGCGAGTCGGTGGCCAGGGCCACGCCGCGCCGGTCGTTCCTGCGCCACTGTTCATAGCGGCGCAGCACCGCTTCGCTGCCGGGATCCTCGCCCCGCCGTTGCGCTTCGACCACCACCTCGGCGAGAGCGGCCACGTCCCGGATGCCCAGATTGAAGCCCTGCCCCGCCACCGGGTGGAGGGTGTGGGCGGCGTTGCCCACCAGCACCGCGCGCCCCTTCACCGAATCGCCCACCCAGCTCTGGCTCAAAGGGTGGACGGCGCGTTTGCCCACCCGCTGGAAGCGGCCCAGCCGCCAGCCGAAACGCCGCTGGAGGTTGCGGAGAAAGGTGGCGTCGTCCCAGGCCAGCACCTCTTCGCGCTGCTCGTCCGCCACCGTCCACACCAGCGCGCAACGCTCTTCGTGGAGGGGCAGCAACGCCAGGGGGCCGTTACGGGTGAAGCGTTCGAAAGCCACCTCCCGGTGCGGCTTGGAAGGGGTGACGTTGGCGATCACCGCGCTCTGGCGGTATTCGCGACGGTGCACTTCGAAACAGAGCTGCCGGCGCACCAAGGAGCGGCCGCCGTCGGCGGCCACCAGCAGGGTGGCGGAGAGTTCCCGCCCCTCTTCCAGGCCCACGCGAACTGATTCCGCCTCCATGGCGATCCAGCGCACGCGCGCGGGCGCGAAGAGGTCGAGGTCCTCCAAGGCCGATAGCCGCCGCAACAGCACCGCGCCGAGATCGCGGGCGGTGACCACCTGGCCGAGGGCGGCCACCCCCTCCTCTTGGGCGTCGAGCCGGGTGAAGCCGAATCCGCCCTCCTCGGAGACGTGGATGCGGCGGATGGGGGTGGCGTGGCGCGCCAGTTCCGGCCACAGGTCCAGCGCCTCGAAGATGCGCTGGGAGCCGCGAGCCAAGGCGATGGCGCGGTCGTCGTAGTTGGGCAGGGCCTCCACCCGCGGTTCGGCCGCTTCCACCAGGGCGAGTTTCAGCCCCTGGCCCGAGAGCGCGGCCGCCAGGGTGGCGCCAGCCATGCCGCCGCCCACCACGATGAGATCGTATGCCGGTTTCATGCGTTCAGTGTAGGGTCGGACGGCGCCCGCTTCAATGGGGAGCGGCGTTCAGCCAGAGCGATCGACAGCACCCGCCCGGTTCGAAGGACGCGAAAGAGGCTGTCGGGGACGCCGTGAACACGTCCCTGTGGGCTCGGCCTCGGCGTCCATGCTCGGACGCCCCGCCACCCTCTTTCGCGTCCTTCGAACAAGGCTTGGCGGCGACTCGAGACCTGCTCGAGGCGATTCCCCGGGGGTGTTCACGCCGCGCTCCGTCGGGAGGCGGCCATGAGGCGTTCGATCTCTTCGATCCGCTTGGGGGCGTCCTTGGAGAGGACGTCGTGGCCCTCTTTGGTCACCAGCACGTCGTCCTCGATGCGGATGCCGATTCCCTGCCACTTCTTCGCCACGCCCTTGGTTCCCGAAGGAATGTAGAGCCCCGGCTCGATGGTGAGCACCATGCCGGGTTCCAGCTCCCGCCAGTGGCCGTCGATCTTGTAGTCGCCCACGTCGTGCACGTCCATGCCCAGCCAGTGGCCGGTGCCGTGCATGAAGAACTTCTTGTATTTCTCGTTCTTGATCAGGCGGGCCGGCTGCCCCTTGAGCAGGCCCAGCTTCACCAGGCCCCGGGTGAGCACCCGCACCGCCGCTTTGTGGGGCGCGTCGTAGGGGTTGCCGGGCTTCACCTGCTCGATGGCGGCCAGCTGCGCGTCGAGCACCAGCTGGTAGAGTTTTCGTTGCGCCTCGCTGAAGCGGCCGCTCACCGGAAAGGTGCGGGTGACGTCCGACGCGTAGCAGTCGAGTTCGCAACCGGCGTCCACCAACACCAGATCGCCCTCCTGCAGCGGCTGGTCGTTGTCGATGTAGTGCAGCACGGTGGCGTTGTCGCCTCCGCCCACGATGGGTTGATAGGCTTGTTCGCGCGCGCCGCGCTGGTAACAGCTGTGGATGAAGAGCCCTTCCAGGTCCCGTTCCGACAATCCCGGCCGGCACCGGCGCATCAGTTCCCGATGGGCGGCGGCGGAAATCTTCGCCGCGCGGCGCATCACCGCCACCTCGGAGCGCGACTTGTAGAGCCGCATGTCGTGCAGATGGTGGTCGAGGGCGACGAACTCTTGGGGAGGGTGCACCCCCGAACGCGCCCTGCTGCGGATGCGGCCGATCCATTGCGACATGCGTTGATCCAGTTCGGCGTCGCTGCCCATGGCGTAGAAGACCTTCTCGCACTGCTCCAGCATCCGAGGCAGGATGTCGTCGAGGTCGGCGATGGGGAAGGAGTCGTCGGCTCCGTAGCGCTCCATCGCCCCTTCCTGCCCCGCCAGGGCGCCCTCCCAGCGCTCCTTCTCCGGATCTTTTTCCCGGCAGAAGAGGATGTATTCGCCCTGGGGGCGGCCGGGGATCAGGACCGCCACCGCTTCCGGCTCGGGAAAGCCGGTGAGGTAATAGAAGTCGCTGTCCGGGCGGTAGCGGTAGTGGACGTCGTTGTTGCGTTTGCATCGCGGCGCCGCCGGAATGATGGCGATGCCGCCCCGGCCCATGATGCGCATGAGCTGACGGCGGCGGCGGGCGAACTCAGCGGGACTCATCGCCATGCGTTTCGTGCCAGATGAGAGAGGTGGCCACCCAGAGATACTCCGCCAATTGCATCAAGGCCTCCTCCGCCTCTTCCGTCTCCCCGATCTCTTCGAGATCCATGCGGGAGATCTCGCTGAAATCGCGCAGGGCTTCCCCCGCCTCGCTCCGCAGCAGTTCCGGCTTCTGGCTTCCGCCCAGGCCGAAGCCGTAGAGAAAGCCGCGGCTCCAGTCGCGCAGGGCGGTGGCGCGTTCGAGCAGCGGCCGCTCGTCGCCGGGCAACAGCAGTCGTATCGGCATCCGATGTTCCTCGAGCTCCCGTTGCGCCAGTTCCCAGAGCCGGTCCAGCTCTTCGAAGGCCTTCCGCGTCCGCGGATCGTCGGGGTCGGTCTCCTCGGGAAAATGGGGGCGCCACTGTTTCACCCGCGCGCAACGCATGCCGCAGAGCATGCCGTGGGCTTCGGCTGCACGGGTATCGGCGCCAATGGCGTCGAGAAGGCTTTGCAGGCGCGAATGATCGGGTTTGAACCGGTTCATGAGAAAAAAGTTTAACATTGACCCGCAAACGGCAGCGAACTATATTCGGAGTCCATGAACGGCAGCAAGGCATCCTTCCCTTCGCAACAGGCCCTGGAGGCGCTGGAACAGCAGGTTTCGGCGCTCATCGAGACCTGCGCCTACCTCAAGGAAGAAAACCGCCTGCTGCGCGCCCAGCAGGAGCGTCTTCAGGAAGAGCGCGCCGCGCTCATGGAGAAGAACCACACCGCCCGCTCCCGGGTGGACGCCATCATCAGCCGGCTCAAGTCCCTAGAGGCCAACACGTGAGCGGCGCGGCCAAGACCGTCACGGTCACCATTCTCGACAAGGAGTACCGCGTCGCCTGCCAGCCTGGCGAGGAAGAGGCGGTGATCGCTTCGGCGTTGCATCTGGACGAGCGCATGCGGGAGATCCGACAGACGGGAAAGATCATCGGCACCGAACGCATCGCCGTGATGGCGGCCCTCAACATGGCGCACGATCTGCTCACGCTCGAGCAGGAGCAGCGGTTGCTCGATTCCGGTCTGGAGAAGCGCCTGCGGCAGCTTCAAGAGCAGGTGGAGGTTGCGCTGAATCAATTCAACCAACTGGAACTTTGAGGCGAATGGGAGTAGCCTTTGTTCCAGGGCATCCTCTGCAGTGTTCGTGAACCGGCTTCGTTATCCCTTGAGCCTATGCATTGTTGACGGGGGGCCGAGACCACTGCGGTGGTGTGCATGTCCGTCCTGGAGCGGAAAGCCTGATCCGCAGCCGCGGCTCCCACTTGAACCTTCCGGTTCAAGGTCACAAACCGGAAACGGCACAGGCGGAGGATGCCTTTCCCGTTCTCCCCTTCTTCCATGACTTCCCTCCGCTCGGCGTTGCGAAGGCGACGCAAGAGTCTGCCCCGCGGATTGCAGCGGCGCCATGCTCTCGCCGCGGCCCGTCACGCCCTCCGTTATCCGCCGTTGCTGCATGCTCGCCGCGTTGCGTTCTATCGGGCCAGCGACGGGGAGCTCGACCCTCTTCCCCTTCTCCATCGTGCCCTGGCCATGGGCAAGCAGTGTCTGCTCCCGGTCTTGCACCCGTTGGGGCACAAGCGGCTGTGGTTCTCTCCCTGGCGACCGGGCGAGAGGCTCAGAGCCAATCGCTACGGCATCGAGGAGCCTCTGTGGGAGCGCGCCGGCCTGGTGGATGTGCGCGGCGTCGATCTGGTGGTGGTGCCGTTGGTGGCTTTCGACGCCGCGTGCAACCGCATGGGGATGGGCGCGGGATACTATGACCGTACCTTCGCCTGGAAGCTGCGCCACCCCGATCGGTTGCGACCGCGGTTGGTCGGTTATGCACACGATTTTCAGCGGATCGAGAAACTGGATCGGAATCCGTGGGACGTTCCTTTGCAGGCGGTGATAACGGAGAACGGCATCGCATGCCGTTAAAAACGCCTCTGGCATTTCAAAGACAGTTGTTTATACTGCGAAAAAACCTTTACATTTGTGGACCAACGACGCGAAGGGGAGATGTAATGGTAAAGAAAACCACCAAGAAGACCGCGGCCAAAGCCAGTAAAAAGGTCGCCAAGAAAGCGGCCAAGAAGAAGGTCGTGAAGAAGGCGGCGAAGAAGAAAGCGGTGAAGAAGAAAGTCGCCAAGAAGAAGTTGGCCAAGAAAAAGGTGGTCAAGAAAAAGGTGGTCAAGAAAGCGGCCAAGAAGAAAGTCGCTAAGAAAAAGGCGGCGAAGAAGAAGGCAGCCAAGAAGAAGGCAGCCAAGAAGAAGGCAGCCAAGAAGAAGGTGACCAAGAGGCGTTGAGCCCTTCGGTCCGCGCGAGAGCGGGTTCGGCCGTTTTCGCTGATATCCCGCTCCCCATCCGCCAGGCGTTGGAAGGGGCGGTTGCCGATTCAGCGCTCGCCGGCGCCGGCGAAAAGGCGGTAGGCGGGGTTGTCGGTCTCTTCGTGGTAGGGGTAGCCGAGCTCCTTGAGATAGCTGCGGAACTCCTTCAATTCCGAGGGTTCGAGCTGGATGCCCACCAGCACCCGACCATGGGCGGAGCCGTGGTTGCGGTAGTGGAAGAGGCTGATGTTCCAGCCGCGGCTGAGGCCGGATAGAAAGTCGAGCAGGGCGCCCGGCCGCTCGGGAAAGACGAAACGGAACAGCTGTTCGTTCTTCACCATGGGCGCATGGCCGCCGACCATGTAGCGGATATGGAGCTTGGCGGTCTCGTTTTCGCTCATGTCCACCACCGGGAAGCCCTTGCGCTGGAGCTTCTCGCGCAGCCTCTTCTTCTCCTCTTCGCCGCCCGAAAGCTCCACGCCGCAGAAGACCTGGGCGCGGCGGGGGTCGCTGTAGCGGTAGTTGAACTCGGTGATGTTGCGTCTGCCAAGCAGGCGGCAGAAGGCGAGAAAGCTGCCTGGTCGCTCCGGGATCTCCACCGCAAAGAGCGCTTCGCGCCGCTCTCCCAGTTCGGCCCGTTCGGCCACGTGGCGCAGCCGGTCGAAATTGATGTTGGCCCCGCTCAGCACCGCCGCCACCGATCCTTTTCCCAAGCGCTGCTGTTGGGCGTGCTTCTTGATGCCGGCCACGGCCAGGGCGCCGGCCGGCTCGGCCACCGAGCGGGTGTCGTCGTAGATGTCCTTGATGGCGGCGCAGATCTCGTCGGTGCTCACCAGCACGGTGTCGTCCACGTACTTGCGCGCCAGCTTGAAGGTCTCCTTGCCGATCTGCTTCACCGCCACGCCGTCGGCGAACAGGCCCACCTGTTTCAGCGTCACGCGCCGACCCGCCGCCAGCGCTCTTTCCAGGGTGGGGGTGTCGTCCGGCTCCACTCCGATCACCCTAATCTCCGGACGCACCCGTTTGATGTAGGCGGCCATGCCGGCGATGAGCCCACCGCCTCCCACGGGCACATAGACCGCGTCCAGAGGATCTTCGTGCTGGCGCAACAGCTCCATGGCGATGGTTCCCTGGCCGGCGATCACGTCGGGATCGTCGAAAGGGTGGATGAGGGTGAGCCCTTTCTCCTTGGCCAGCGTCAGCGCGTGCTCGTAGGCGTCGTCGTAGGAGTCGCCGTGCAAAACGATTCGGCCGCCGAGCCGGCGCACCGTCTGGACCTTGATGGGCGGCGTGGTGGTGGGCATGACGATGAGGGTGGCCACGCCCAGCCGTTTGCCGGCGAGCGCCACCCCTTGGGCATGGTTTCCGGCCGAGGCGGCGATCACGCCCTTTTCGCGTGCCTTGGACGGCAGGCTGTGAATCTTGTTGTAGGCGCCCCGCAGTTTGAAGGAGAAGACGCTTTGCAGATCCTCGCGCTTGAGCCACACCTTGCAGCCCAGCCGACCCGACAACCGGGGGGCCAGGTCGAGCGGGGTTTCACGGGCCACGTCGTAGACGCGCGCGCGCAGAATGCGTTCCAGGTAGTCGTCGCTCATCGATCGATCCGTGCGTCGGGTGGGGCGGTGGGGCGTCAAGGCAGCCGAAGGATAACAGCCGCGCCCCCCGGATGAACAGGGCGGGTCACTCTTTCTCCAGGTGACGAATGCGGTCCAGCCGGACGTCGATCCGCTCGCCCGCGGAGCGGAGGCGCAGATATTCCGCCCCTTCTTTGGTGAAGAGATCGACGACCCGACCCCGGATCCGTCGAGGAGAGCCCGCCTCGTCCCGGTAGTCCAGAACCACCGGCGCGCGGTGCATGGCGAGCAGCTCGTAGCCGCTGTGCACCGCGCAGGAGACCGGCCGATAGGGTTCGTCATTCATGGTCGAACTCCAGCAGAATTTCGTCGAGCAGATCGAATCCCCGGGGCGTCGCCCGCAGCCGCTCCCGCGCCAGCAGCCCCAAATCGCGCAAGCGGCTCAAGGTGGGCTCCAGCCGTTCCAGGGGCAGCCCGGTCCTCTGTTCGAAGAGCTCCTCCTCCACTCCTTCCACCAGCCTCAACGCGTTCATGAGGAACTCCAGGGGCAGCTTGGATTCCTCCACGATCCGTTCGTGGCGCAGGCGGGGTGACTCCATGTAGCGTTCCGGATGGCGTTCCTTCCAGTATCGGACCACGCCGCCGTCGCCGCTGAGCTTGCCGTGGGCGCCGGCGCCGATGGCCAGGTAGTCGCCGAAGCGCCAGTAGTTGAGGTTGTGTCGGCAACGGCGTCGGGACGATGCGAAGGCGGAGACCTCGTAGCGCCGGTAGCCGGCGGCCTGCAGCAGCTCCAAGCCCGCCTCCTGAATCTCCCAGATGGTCTCTTCCCCGGGCAGCGGGGGCGGTTCGGCATGGAATCGGGTGTTGGGTTCGAGGGTGAGCTGATACCAGGAGAGATGCTCCGGCCGCAGCGCCAGCGCCTGCCGCAGATCGGCCAGAGCCTGCTCCGGCGTCTGTCCAGGCAGGCCGAACATGAGATCCAGGTTGATGTTGTCGAAACCGGCGGCGCGCGCCGCGGCGAAGGCCGCTCGCGCCAGGCTGGCATCGTGGACGCGCCCCAACCGGCGCAACTGGAGATCGTCGAACGACTGCACGCCGATGGAGAGGCGGTTCACTCCCGCTTCTCGATACTCGGCGAAACGGGCGCTGTCGGTCGTGCCGGGATTGGCCTCCAACGTGATCTCCGCGCCGGGCGACAGCCGCGTGCGCCGGCGGATCCCCTCCAGCAGCGCGGCGACCGCCCGGCCGGAGAGCAGGCTGGGGGTGCCGCCGCCGATGAAGACCGTCTCCACTTTCGGCGCCGGCCCGACCGCCACGGTCTGCTCCAGGTCCTCCATCAGCGCCGCCAGGTAGCGCCCCTCGTTCAGCGTTCCCCGCAGCGCATGAGAGTTGAAGTCGCAGTAAGGGCATTTGCGCAGGCACCAGGGCAGATGGACATAGAGCCCCAGGCCGCTGGAAGCATCAACGTTTTCCGTCGCGGGCCTCCAGATAAGCCAGTTCCGAGATCTTGGTCCATTTGCGCGAAGCCTCCAGGAAGGAGCGGTAGCTCTCGTAGATCTTCTTGGCCGCGGCGTTCTGGCCCGCCAGCTCCTGGGCCACCTCCGCCGACACCTTGCGCAGTTGCCCGAGCACGTCGTCGGGGTAGGCGCGCACCTCCACGTGGTGCTCCTTGACCAGTTGTTCCAGCGCTCCGGGATTGCGGGCGCTGTACTCGGCCAGCATCTCCATGTTCACCACCTTGCAGGCGTTGAGCACGATGGACTGGAGGTCCTTCGGCAGGGCTTCGAAAGCCTTCTTGTTGATGAGCGCCTCGAGGATGGTGCCGGGCTCATGGAAGCCGGGATAGTAGTAGTACTTGGCCGCCTTGTAGAGGCCGAAGGCGAGGTCGTTGTAGGGACCCACCCACTCGGTGGCGTCGATGGTGCCGGAGGTGAGGGCGGTGAAGAGTTCGCCTCCCGGCAGGTTCACCGGCGTGCCTCCCAGCCGCTTGAGCACCTCGCCGCCGAGGCCGGGGATGCGCATCTTCAGCCCCTTGAGGTCCTCCAGGGAGTTGATCTCCTTGTTGAACCAGCCGCCCATCTGCACGCCGGTGTTGCCGGCCGGCCGCCCCAGTACGCCGAAAGGAGCGTAGACCTCGTCCCACAGCTTCTGGCCGCCGCCGTAGTAGATCCAGCCGTTCATCTCGTCCGCGGCCATGCCGAAGGGCATGGTGGAGAAGAATTGCGCTTCCGGCACCTTCCCTTTCCAGTAGTAGGCGGAGGAGTGGCCCATCTCCGCGGTGCCGCGGGAGACGGCGTCGAACACCTCGAACGCGGGAATCAGCTCCTTGGCGCCATAGACCTTCACCTTCAGGCGGCCGCCCGACATCTCGGTGATGAGGCGGGCCAGGTTGTTGGCGCCCGTTCCCAGGCCGGGAAAGTTCTTGGGCCAGGTGGTGACCATCTTCCACTTGATGGTGGAGCGGGCGATGGCCGGCGCCGCGGCCAGGCCGGCGCCCGCGGCGGCGGCCACCGTGGTCTTCTTCAGGAAATCGCGACGGTCCATTTTTCTTCTCCCCTCGTTCGATATGGATCTACCGTGACCAAGGAGGTTACTGGCTGGCTGATGCGGCCGCAACCCTGGGGCCGGGGTTCACACCGCGATGGGCGCGCGGATGGCGGGGTAGTGGCGATAACCGACGATCTCGAAGTCGGCGTAGCGGAAGTCGTCGATGCGGCGCACCGCCGGATTGAGCTTCATGCGGGGCAGGGGAAAGGGCTCCCGCGCGAGCTGTTCGTCCGCCTGTCGCAGGTGGTTGCGGTAGAGATGGGCATCCCCCAGGGTATGGATGAATTCGCCCGGTTCCAGATCGCACACCTGGGCCACCATCAGGGTGAGCAGGGCGTAGCTGGCGATGTTGAAAGGCACGCCCAGAAAGATGTCGGCGCTGCGCTGGTAGAGCTGGCAGGAGAGGCGTCCGTCGCGCACATAGAACTGGAAGAAGGCGTGGCAGGGGGCCAGCGCCATGCGGCCCGCCTTCACGTTCGCTTGCGGCGGGATCGACTCGTCAGGAAGATCCGCCGGGTTCCAGGCGGAGACGATGAGGCGCCGGGAGTGGGGCGTGGCGCGGATCTGCTCGATCACCTGATGGATCTGGTCGATGGATTCGCCGTCGGGCGTCGGCCAGGAGCGCCACTGATAGCCGTAGATGGGGCCCAGCTCGCCGCGCTCGTCGGCCCACTCGTCCCAGATGGTCACGCCGTTCTCCCGCAGATAGCCGATGTTGGTGTCGCCGCGCAAGAACCAGAGCAGCTCGTGGATCACCGATTTGAGATGGATCCGCTTGGTGGTGACCAGGGGAAAGCCCTCGGCCAGATCGAAGCGCATCTGGTGTCCGAACACCGACCAGGTGCCGGTGCCGGTGCGGTCTTCCTTGGGGGCACCTTCGGTGCGCACCCGTCTGAGCAGGTCGAGATACTGTTTCATGGCGTCGTTGCGGTCTTGCGTCGGGACAGCGCCAGCAGGATCAGGCCGGCCGCCACCATCGGCAGGGAGAGGAGCTGTCCCATGGTGAGCCAGCCCCACGCCAGATAGCCCAGCTGCACGTCGGGCATGCGCACGAACTCGATGAGGAAGCGGAAACCGCCGTACCCGATCAGGAAGAGCGCGGAGACCGCCATGCGCGGCCGGGGCCTGGAAGAATACCACCAGAGCAGCAGGAACAGGAGGATTCCCTCGCCTGCCGCCTCGTAGAGCTGGCTGGGGTGGAGCGGCGGGGTCCACTCGGTGCCGGGCGGCAGCCCCAGCTTGTCGCGGCAGAGGCTGACGAACTGGTCGCAGCGCAGTTGCATGCCCCAGGGAAGATCGGTGGGCTTGCCCCAGAGCTCGCCGTTGATGAAGTTGCCGATGCGGCCGGCGAAGAGCCCGATGGGCACCAGGGGGGCGATGAAGTCGGTGATCTCGAAGAAGCCTTTGCCGTGCTTGCGGCGGTAGAACCACATGGCCACCAGCACGCCGAGAAAGCCGCCGTGGAAGGACATGCCGCCTTCCCATATCCGGAAGAGCCGCAGGGGATCGGCCAGCCAGCCCTGGAAGCCGTAGAAAAGGATATAGCCGATGCGGCCGCCTACTACCACCCCGAGGGCGCAATAGAAGAGCAGGTCGTCCACCTCCTGGGCGTTCCAGCCTCTCCAGCGGTCGCGGACGCGCCGGCGCGCCAACGCCCAGCCTCCGGCCAGGCCCACCAAATACATCAGGCCGTACCAGTGGACGGGGAGGGGACCCAGGTGGAGAGCGATGGGGTCGATGCGGGGATAGATCATGGATGCTGCCGAAGTCTCCTGGTGACGATCGAAGGGCGTGGGCGGTCAAAAGCCGGGCAGTACGCGGAAGAAGAGCGTCTTGAGGTAGGCGGTTTCGGGAATGGCCGGGTGCACCGGATGGTCCGGCCCCTGCTGGCCGCGCTCCAACAGTTGCAAGGTCCGGTCGCGGTGGCGGGCCGCCTTCTGCACCGTCTCCAGCAGGCGCGTCTCTTCCATGTGAAAGGAGCAGGAGGAGGTGACCAGCAAGCCGTCGCGCTCGAGCAGCGACAGCGCCGCTTCGTTGATGCGCCGGTAGGCCAGCGTCCCCTCCTTGAGATCCTTCTTGCGCTTGATGAAGGCGGGCGGATCCACCACCACCACGTCGAAGCGCTCGCCCGCCCGCCGCAGCTCGCGGGCGGCGTCGAAAGCGTCGCGGCGCAGGGTGCGCACCCGCTGCGCGGCGCCATTGAGAGCGGCGTTGCGCGCCGCCTGTTCCAGAGCCGCCGCCGACTGGTCCACGCAGAGCGCCTCGGCGGCACCGCCCGACACGGCGCTCACCCCCCAGGCGCCGGCGTAGCTGAACAGATCCAGCACCCGCTTTCCGCGGATCCAGGGTCGCAGCCGGGCGCGGTTGGCGGCCTGGTCGTAGAACCAGCCGGTCTTCTGACCGCTGCGCAGCGAAGCGACGAAACGGCAGCCGTTCTCCTTCAACTCCACCTCTTCGGGAACCGAGCCCGAGGCCACCTCCACGTACCGCTCCAGTCCTTCCAGTTCCCGCACCGGGGCGTCGTTGCGCAGCAGGATGCCGGCGGGCCGCAGCACCTTTTCGAGCGCCGCCACCACCGCTTCGCGCACCGCCTCCATCCCCGCCGTGGTGATCTGCACCGAGAGGTGGTCTCCGTAGCGGTCCACCACCAGGCCGGGCAGGCCGTCGGACTCGGCGAAAAGAAGGCGGTAGTACGGCTCGGCGTAGTGCCTCTGCCGCAGCCCCAAGGCCACCTTGAGGCGGTGCACGAGGAGGGAGCGGTCCAGCGGATGCTCGCGCCGGCGGCTCACCACGCGGGCGCAGAGGAGGCTGCCGGGGTTGACGTAGGCCCAGGCCAGCCACTTGCCGCGATGGTCCAGCACCGCGGCTTGTTCGCCGGGCTGGAAGGCCTTCAGCGGCGAACGGCCGCTCTCCACTTCGTTGCTGTAGATCCAGAGGTGGCCGCCACGCAGGCGACGTTCGTGGCCGCGGGCGAGATAGAGGGGGGGGAACTCCATGGGGCGCTATTGTGCCTTGAGCGCTTCCCGATTTCATCACCCTTTTCAGGGTGGAACGGAAAAGCGCCCGGCGTATAGTGAAGCCGGAACCATGGCCAGCCCTCCCGAAAACCGCAACCGCCTCGCCGGCGCCACCAGCCCCTATCTCCTTCAGCACGCGCACAATCCGGTCCACTGGTGGCCATGGTGCCCGGAGGCGCTGGAGGCCGCCCGCCGGCGGAACCGCCCCATCCTTCTCTCCATCGGCTACTCCGCCTGTCACTGGTGCCACGTGATGGCGCGCGAATCCTTCGAGGACGAGGCCACCGCGGCGGTGATGAACCGCCACTTCGTCAACATCAAGGTGGACCGCGAGGAGCGCCCCGACCTGGACAAGATCTACCAGAACGCCCACTATCTGCTCACCCGCCGTCCGGGCGGCTGGCCTCTCACCGTCTTCCTCACCCCCGACCAGGTGCCGTTCTACTCCGGCACCTACTTTCCCCCGGAGCCCCGCCACGGCCTGCCCGGTTTTCGCCAGCTGCTGGAGAACGTGGCCCGCGCCTACCGCGAGCAGCCCCAGGCCATCGCCGAGCAGGGGCGCGCGCTGCGCCGGGCCTTGGAGCAGCTCGACGGCGCCGGCGCGGCCTCCGGCTCCGCGCTGTCGGCGGCGCCCTTGGAGTGCGCTGCGGAAAACCTCGGCAAGGAGTTCGATTCGCGGTACGGCGGTTTCGGCCGGCCGCCCAAATTTCCCCACCCGGACAATCTGGCGCTGCTCCTGCGCGGCGCTCCCGAGGCCCGCCGCCAGGCGCTCTTCACCCTGAGGAAGATGGCGCTGGGCGGCGTCCGCGACCAACTCGGTGGCGGCTTCTACCGTTATTCGGTGGACGAGCGCTGGATGATCCCCCACTTCGAAAAGATGCTCTACGACAACGGCCAGCTGCTGGGGCTCTACGCCGACGCCTGGAAGCTCACCGGCGACCCCCTGTTCCGGCGCACTTGCGAGTCGGTGGCGGAGTGGCTGATGGAGGAGATGCAGTCGCCCGAGGGGGGCTACTGGTCCAGCCTCGACGCCGACAGCGAAGGGGAGGAGGGGAGGTTCTATCTCTGGGAGCGCGACCAGGTGCGCGCCCTGCTCAGCGAGGAGGAGTACGCCGCCTTCGTCCCGCGCTTCGGTCTCGATCGCCCGCCCAATTTCGAAGGGCGGTGGCACCTTCATGTCTTCTCCTCCGTGGAGGAGATCGCCCGCCGCCTCGGCGTGACGCCGGCGGAGGTGGAGCGCCGCCTCGACTCGGCCGCCGTGAAGTTGCGCGAGCGCCGGCGTCAGCGGGCGCGGCCCGGGTTGGACGACAAGATCCTCACCGGCTGGAACGCCCTGGCCATCCACGGCATGGCGCGCGCCGGCCGTCTGTTGGGCCAGCCCCGCTGGATCGAATCGGCCGATGCGGCGCTGGAGTTCCTGCGCCGCCATCTGTGGAGGGAAGGGCGGCTGCTGGCCGTCCATCGTGCCGGTCTCTCCCATCTGGACGCCTACCTGGACGACCACGCCTGGCTGATCCGTGCGCTGTTGGAACGGCTGCAACAGAGCTGGGAGCGCTGCCATCTGGAGTGGGCCGAGGCGCTGGCCGGGCGCATGCTGGACCATTTCGAGGATCGGGAGCAGGGCGGCTTTCGTTTCACCGCCGACGATCACGAGCCGCTGCTGCACCGCCCCCGCAGCTTCGCCGACGACGCCACTCCTTCCGGCAACGGCATCGCCGCCCAGGTGCTGCTCGAGCTGGAGCGGCTCACGGGAAAGGGGCGATACCGGGAGGCGGCCGAGCGCACTCTGAAAGCGGCCTGGCCCGCCGTCCTGCACGCCCCCCAGGCCCATTGCAGTCTGCTGCTGGCGCTGGAGGCGCTGTTCTTTCCGGGCGATCGACTGATTGTACGGGGCCCCGCGGCCGCGCTCCCCCGCTGGCGGGAGGCGGCACTGCGCCATTTCCAGCCGCGCCGCATCCTCTACGCCATTCCCGACGACGCCTCCGGATTGCCCGAACCCCTCGCCGCCCTCCAGTCGCCCCGGCTGCCCGCGGCTTGGCTCTGCCGCGGCACCCAGTGCCTGACGCCGGTGGAGAAACTTGACGATTTCGAGGCGCTGCTCCGGGAACCGCCTTGACAGCGGCTCGCCTGCTGGCCCATGCTCGGAAGCAGCCCGCCGGCGAAAGCGGGCGGGGAAGATCTGTTTCGACCGGCTGGAGCCGTCTGATCGGCATAGCGGCCGACACTACAAGGGGGAATGGACGATGAAGAAGAGCTTTACGAGATCACTGTTGGCGCTGTGGGGGCTGGCGCTGACCTGCCCGGCGGTGTCGGGAGAACCGCTCGCCGAAGGAAGCGCGGGCACCGCCCTGCCGGAGGCCGCCGTGAAGGCCGCCGCGGAGCCGGCTGCCGCTACGGCCCCCACGGCGTCCGCATCGGCGGAAGCGGCGGCGCCCGCGCCGACGGCGCCCCAGAAGACCGACGCTTCAGGGGCCGAGGCGGCCGGGAAGAGCCCGGCCGGCGGGCCGGATAAGACGGCCTCGCAAGGCCGCTCCGTCGTTTCTTCCGGCAAGGAAGCCGAAACCGCTTCCGTCGAAAAGGAAGGGGCCGGCGTTGCCCCGGCTCCGTCCGCGCCGGAACCCGCCGCGGAGCCGGCGCCGCCGCGAAGCAGTTCCCGCGAGGCGCTGCTCCGCTCCATGAGGGAGCGCCGCGACGCCATGCGCAAGCGGATGGAAGAGCACCGCCGCCGGATGGAAGCGGAGATGGAGAAGGCGTGGAAGGAGGAGATGGCGCGCCAGCGGGAACTGGAAAAAGAGATGGAGAAGGAGCGCCAGGAGGAAGAGGCGTGGCTGCGGGCCATGGAGTCGCGCATCGATTCGGCCATCGACAGCGTGGGCCGTCCCTCCGGCCCGCCGGCTTGGCTCGACCAGCCGCCGCCTCCTCCGGCGTGGGGCGGTCGTCCCTACTACCCCCGGCCCTACTATTACCCCTACTATCCGGGCGGCTACGGCTACCCTCCCGGCCGTTGATCCCCGCGATTTCCCTGGCGTTCGAGCCTTTCGGCCTCTTCGGCCGAAAGGCGCTTCCAGGGAAGCGGCAGCAGGCCGGGCACTTTCCGGCAGTAGTGGGCGTAGGCTTCGCCGTGATAGACCTTCAGCTTGCGCTCCTCCAGGCGCGAGCCGACGACGAAATAGAGGCTCGCCAGCGCGGTGCTCACCAGCATCGGGGCGTTGAGGTCGCGGCTCCAGAGCAGCAACAGGGCGAAGAGGTACCAGGGATGGCGCACGTGGCGATGCAAGGGGGAGATGCGGAAACGTTCCTGATCCTCCACCCGGCGTTCGCCTTCGCGCAGTTGGCGCAATCCCAGGAACTCCAGGCCGTCGTACCAGCGCAGCGACCAGAAGAATCCTCCCAACGCCAATAGAGCCAGGGCGTCGGCCAGCCAGCGCCAAGGGCCGCTCCAGCGCAGCACCGGTTCTCCGCCGATGGCGAAAGCGAGCCACAAGGGCGGCACCAGCGCCGCCACCGCCACCAGATTGAAGAAGAGCCGGTAGGCCGGCATCCAGCGGGGCCGGCGGCAGGCCACCCACCGCTTCACTCGAAGGCTGGCCAGCAGGGAGTGGAGAGCGAAGTAAAGCAGCCAGAGTCCCGCCAGCCACCACAGGCGCGGGTCGCTCACAACGCTTCCGCCATCAGTTTTCGAATGCGCCGCACGTAATGGCGGGTCTGACCGGGAACCAGATCGTCCACCTCTTCCCAGCCCGCCGGTCGGCCCAGCTTGCGGAGGAGCCGGTTGTAGGCGCGGCGAATGCGGAGGTGCCCCGCGTTGTAGGCGCCGAAAGCAAAAAACAACCGGTCGTTCTCCACCAGGGGCTCGTCCTTCCACTTGTCGTAGAGGTAGCGGTCGTAATAGATGGCGGCGGCGATGTTCCAGCGCGGCTGCTGCAGGTCGCGCAGGGCGGGATTCTTCTTGCGGATGTATTCGAAAGTGGTGGGCATGATCTGCATGATCCCCACCGCTCCCGAGCGGCTGCGCGCCTGGGGGTCCAGCCCCGATTCGGCGATGCCCTGGGCCTTGAACCAGCGCCAGTCGATGGCGGGGCCGAAATAGTGCTTGGCGTATTTGCGGAAGTGACGGTCGTACTGGTTCGTCCAGTGCTTGTGCTCCACCCCCTTGAAGCCGGCGGCCAGCGCCAGGGTGGGAAGGAAAAGCAGCAGCAGGCTGCGGGCCATTCAGTTCAGCCCCAGGCCGATGACCAGCCCCATGGCGGTGCCGATGCCGATGAACATTCCCATGATCATCAATCCCACCGCCTGGTTTCCCCGCGACAACTGCTCGGGAATGGAGAAGTTGACGATGTGGCTGAAGACCTTGCAGCCGAGCCACATGAAGAGCAGGGTCAGCAGCCCGCCCATGCAGGCGTAAAGGATGTTGAGCAGCACCGGATCGAGGGATGCGGACATGAAAGGCTCCTGATCGCCGGGGAGGATTCGATGGTAGCCTTCGTCCGGGAAAGAGACAAGGCGCCGGTCATTTGCCGCGCAGATACTCCTCGTCGGAAAAGGAGGCGATCCAGTGGGGCTTGTAAGCCACGATGATGGCGGCGAGCCAGCCGTTGAGCATGCTTTCCGGGAAAGCCATCATGGGGATCATCTGCACGAAGTTCTGCTTGATGGCGTACCAGGGAAAGATTTCCAGCCACAGCAGGCTTCCCACCACCAGCAGGGAGGCGACAAGGAAGACCAAGCCGCCGGTGAGAAAGGCGTTCACCAGCACATAGACGAAGAAGTGCTTGGGCGCATAGGCGCGGGTGAGACCGAGCACCACTTGGGTGAGCGAGGCGGGCAGGATCACCACCACGAAAAGCGAGAGAGGAAGCGCGCCCCAGTCGCCGAGGCCGACGAGGGTGATGGCCAGCAGCGCGATGGAACCGGCCAGCACGGCGAGCGACCAGCGCAGCATGAGGGTGACGATCACCATCCCGGACAGATGCCAGAAAAAGCCCGGCTGCAGCTCCACCCGCATGTTCCAGAGGAAGAACAGAAACACCATGGTGCCCAGCCAGACGTTCTGCTGGCGCTGGTCGCGCAGCCTTGTCCAGTCGGCCCAGCGCAGGGCATAGAAGAGGGCGAGGCCGTCCAGAACCCAGAAAGGGGCCAGCCAAATGGGATGAAAGAAGCTTCCGGACAACTCCATCGCTCGAAGCGACTCCTCTCGATCATGTAAGGTTATGGGGAGCCAAGACGGCCTCGTCGTGCTCGACTCGCCTCGTCCTGGCCTCAATGCGTGGAGTAGGGCAGTCTACGGCAGGAGGGAGCCCGCCACATTGACTAATGCCAATCTTCGCCGATTCGGCCGGGATGTTCTTTTTCCCGCTCCAAGAGCACCGTGGCCTCTTCGGCGGTGAGCGGCAGACCGAAGAGGAACCCCTGCGCCTCGTCGCAGCCCGCTTCCGTCAAAAATCGGCGTTGCGCTTCGGTCTCCACCCCTTCGGCGAGCACTTTCAGTCCAAGGGTCTTTCCCAGGGCGATGACCGCCCGGACGATGGCCGGGTCGTTTTCGTCATTGGGGAGGCCGGCGATGAAGGAGCGGTCGATCTTCAGCCGGGACAGGGGCAGGCTCTTCAGATAGGAGAGGGAGGAACAGCCGGTGCCGAAATCGTCGATGGCGAGCTCGATGCCCATGCTGCGCAGGCGCTCCATGGCGGCGATGGAGAGCTCCTTCCGCCCCATGACGAAGTTCTCCCGCACCTCGAACTCCAGCACCCGGGCGGGGCAGCCGGTCTCCTCCAGAATGCGGCTCACCCGCTCCAACAGGCCGGAATCGCGCAGCTGGCGGCAGGAGAGATTGACCGCCAGCCGTTCCACTCTCAGCCCCGCCTCTTCCCACGCCACCGCCTGGCGGCAAATGGCGGTGAGCATCTGGGCGCCGAGGCGCTCCATCAGGCCCAGCTCCTCGGCAACCGGCAGGAACCGTTCCGGAGCGATCTGCCCCAACTCTTCGTCATGCCAGCGCAACAGCGCCTCGAAGCCTGCCAGGCGGCCGTCGGCGAGGATCACCACCGGTTGGAAGCGAATCTCCAGCGTCTCGTTGGCCACCGCTTTGCGCAACGCGCTTTCCAGCTTGGCGCGCGCCACCGTCTCCTGGGTCATGCTCTGGTCGTAGAACTGGTAGCTGTTTCGCCCCGCCGCCTTGGCACGGAACATGGCGGTGTCGGCGTTGCGCAACAGCGTCTGGGCGTCCTTCCCGTCTTGGGGAAAGAGGCTGATGCCGATACTGAAGGTGACGGTGAAGCGTTGGCCCCGCAAATCGAACGGTTCTTCGAAGACGGCGGAAAGGTGCTGGACTCCGGCGATCACGTCGGCGGGTTCGTTCAGCCCTTCCATGATCACGGCGAACTCGTCGCCGCCGATGCGGGCCACGGTATCGCTCTCGCGCACCGCCTTGCGCAGCCGCTGGGAAACCTGCTCGAGCAGCGCATCTCCGAGCGCGTGGCCGAAGGTGTCGTTGATCTGTTTGAATTGGTCCAGATCCAGAAAGAGGAGCGCGCCTCCCTTCTTCTGACGGCGGCTGCGCTGGATGGCGTGTTCGAGCCGGTCGAAAAAGAGCAGTCGGTTGGGCAGGCCGGTGAGCGGGTCGTGGTGGGCCAGATGATCGAGACGGCGCTGTTTGCGTTCCAGCTCGGCGGTGCGCTGCTTGAGCAGAAAGCGGAACAGCAACGCCAGCGAGAGCAGCAGCAGGCCGACGCTCAACGTGATTACCACGCCCCACCCCAGCCACCGGCTCAGGCGGCTGCGCTCGGGTGGGGCCAGCCAGCGCAGCATGGCGGCGTGGTAGGGCGAATCGCGATCCTGCTTCCAGGCGCGGAGATAGTCGTCGATCACCGGCAGCAGCGAGGCGCCGGCGGCACGGCGGCTGGCGGCGATGTAGAGCAGAGAGGGGCGGACCAGCACCGAGGACTCTTTCAGGCCGAATCGGTCGGCGTTGCGCCATCCGAAATAGGTGTTGACCAGCCCCGCCCGGGCCTGGCCGTCCCGCACCAGGCGGAGCACCTCCCCCATCTCGTCGGTCTCCAGGAAGCGAGGGTGGATGCCGAGTGCCTCCACCTTCTTGCGCAACGCCTGGTACTGGATGCTTTGGCGCACCACCGCCACGCGAGCGTCGTCGAGGGCCTTGATGGAGTAGAGAGGCTGGTCGGGGCGGGTGTAGAAGACCGACCAGCTGGAGAGCGCCACCTCCTTTCCGAAAGCGAAGCGCCGCGCCCGTTCGGCGGAGTAGGCGACGTCGGGCAGCAGGTCGAGATCGCCCTTTTCCAGCAGCTCCAGGCAGCGCACCCATTCACAAGGCCGGTATTTCAGCCGCCACCCCTCTTTCCGGGCCATCTCCTCAAGGAGATCGATGAAAAATCCGGCCGGTCGGCCGGATTCGTCGAGAAAGACCTTTGGGCTGTTGCGGTACACTCCCACCGCCACGGTCTGGCCGGCCGGCACCGGAGAGGCTCCGAGGAGGGCGGAAACGAGGAGGAACAGCCGAAACAGTCGGTGGAAACGGGGTTCTTTTCGAGGAAGCAAAAACACGAAACTCCTGGGTTGCGAGCCTGTCGGGGCGATACGAAAGATCACGAGGCTCCCGTTCTTGCGCCGTCTTCCTGGGAAGCATGGAAGCCAGCTTCGAAAAGTATATCAGCCCTTTCCGGCGGGGGCAGCACAAGCCTTTGAATCCCAATAAAAACCGTGCATTGCCGTTGTTGTTTCGTGAAACCGTCCGCATATAATTGACGCTCCTCTTCCTGTTTTTTCCTCCCCAATGATCGCCACGCCTCGCAAAGCGGTAGCCCTGGTCTCCGGCGGACTCGACTCCATGCTGGCCGTAAAGGTCGTCCAGGAACAGGGGGTCCATGTGGAGGGCATCAACTTCTTCACCGGTTTCTGCGTGGAGGGGCACACCCACGCCATTCGCAAGAAAGACCGAAAGAAACCCAAGCGTAACAACGCCTTGTGGGTGGCGGAGCAGCTCGGCATCAAGCTTCACATCATCGACATCGTGGAGGAGTACAAGGAGGTGGTGTTCAATCCCAAATACGGCTACGGCGCCAACCTCAATCCCTGCCTCGACTGCAAGATCTTCATGGTGAAGAAAGCGAAAGAGTGGATGGAGGCCCACGGTTTCGACTTCATCATCACCGGCGAGGTGGTGGGCCAGCGCCCCAAGTCCCAGCGGCGGGACACGCTGCCGGTGGTGCAGCGCGATTCCGGAATCGGCGACCGGTTGCTGCGCCCTCTTTGCGCCAAGAACCTGCCTCCCACCTTGCCCGAGCGCGAGGGGTGGGTGGACCGCGAGCGGCTTTACGACTTCTCGGGGCGCACCCGCAAGCCGCAGATCGCCCTGGCCCGGCGGTTCGGCATCGAAGACTACGCCCAGCCGGCGGGCGGCTGCTGCTTCCTCACCGATGCCCAGTACTCGGCGAAGCTTCAGGACCTCTGGAGCGCCCGTGGCGCCAAAGAGTACGAGATGGACGACATCATGCTGCTCAAGGTGGGGCGCCACATCCGCCCCGCCCCGGAATTCAAGCTCATCGTCTCGCGGGAGGAGGGGGAAGGCAACTTCCTGCAGGGTTACCGCTACCGCTACCCCAGCCTCAAGACGGTGAGCCATGCGGGCCCCCTGGCGCTCATCGACGGCACCGTGGACGAGGCCGGCCTGGAACTGGCGGCGCGCATCGTCGCCCGCTACAGCCAGGGAAAGAGCGCGCCCGAGGTGGAGCTGGAGTTTCGCGACGCCGAGGGCGCCAGCCGCACGCTAAAGGTGGCGCCGCTGCCGCCCCACGAGTTGAAGCGGGAGTGGATGCTGTGACCCGGGAGGTGCTCGACTGCCGCCGTCTGCTCTGTCCCATGCCGGTGATCCGTGTGCAGGACCGGGTGGCCGGCCTGCAGCCGGGCGACGAGCTGGAGGTGGTCTGCACCGATCCGGGCGTGTTGCAGGACATCCCCGCCTGGTGCCGCATCAACGGCCATCGGGTGACCGAGATGCGGGAGGCGCGGGGCGAATACATCCTCCGGCTGCGGGTGGGAGAGGCGGAGTGAGCCGTGTCACGGACGCCTCGTCGCAAAGGGAGGAGCGGCGCGACGCTTCCACCCGGGTGGCCCTGGTGGGTGCGGTGGTCAATCTGCTGCTCAGCGCTTTGAAGGTGGGCGTGGGGTTCGTCGGCCACTCCCAGGCGCTGATCGTGGACGGCATCCACTCCCTCTCGGATCTGCTCACCGACGTGTTGGTGGTGGTGGCGTCGCGCCATGCGGCCCACGGCCCCGACGAAGCGCACCCCTACGGCCACGGTCGCTTCGAAACCGCGGCCACCCTGGCGCTGGGCGCCTTTCTGGTGCTCATCGCCGGGGGCATCCTGTGGAACTCCCTCGAGCGGCTGGGCCACCCCGGCGAGGCTTGGCGCCCCGAGGCCATCGCGCTCTATGCCGCCCTGCTCTCCATTTTGAGCAAGGAGGCGCTCTTCTGGTACACCAGGATCGTGGCCCGGCGCATCCGCTCGGATCTGCTCATGGCCAACGCCTGGCACCATCGCTCCGACGCCGTCTCCTCCATCGTGGTGCTGGTGGGGGTGGGCGGCGCGCTGCTGGGGCTCCTCTGGCTCGACCTGGTGGCGGCGCTCATCGTCGGCTTCATGGTGGCCAAGATCGGCTGGGATCTGGGTTGGGGGGCCATGCGCGAACTGGTGGACGAGGCGCTGGAGGAGGAGAAGGTGAGGGCGATCCGCGGCGCCATCCTCGATCTTCCCGGCGTCAGCTCCATCCATATGTTGCGCACCCGCCGCCAGGGGCACGAGGCGATGGCCGACGTCCACGTGCAGGTGGCGCCTTGGATCTCGGTCTCGGAAGGCCACATGATGGCGCTGGCGGTGGAGGAGCGGATCAAGGGGGCGGTGGAGGAGGTGACCGACGTCACCGTGCACATCGACCCCGAAGACGACGAGGAGCAGCCCAGCTGCCAGGGCCTGCCCCTGCGCCAGCAGGTGCTCGAGGAGCTGCAAGAGGCCTGGAAGCCCCTGCGCTGCCTCGGCCGGCAGGAGCGGATCCAGCTGCACTATCTGGCCGGCGCCATCTCTGTGGAGGTCTTCTTTCCCCTGGCCTGCTTCGAAAGCGCGGAACGCGCCGCCGAGCTGCAGCGGCGCATGCGCGAAGCGCTGGCCGAGCGGTCCTACTATCGCGAGGTGAGACTCTTCTTCGGGCCTCCCTAATTCGAGCCCTTCCTGCACCACGATTGTGCGCGGTGGAGGGGCTTCCGCACCATTGTGGTCCGTTCCGTCTCCAGCTTGCGCGGGCGCTTCCGCCAAAAAACGGTTGAATGCGCCGATCAAACCTTATTTCTTGACCGAAAACCGAGGTGGTGGCATGGTTCATGCCTTCACGAATGGGCCGAATTTCCCGGTCGCCTTGCCGCGGCCGAACGATCGATAACCGACAATGGAGGGGCACATGTCCGCAAAAGACGTCCTCAAGATGATCAAAGACAACGACGTGAAATTCGTCGATTTCCGTTTCACCGACACCCGCGGCAAGGAGCAGCACGTCTCCGTGCCCGCCGACGTCATCGACGAATCCATCTTCGAAGAAGGCAAAATGTTCGACGGCTCGTCCATCGCCGGCTGGAAAGGGATCAACGAGTCCGACATGATCCTCATGCCCGACGCGGACACCGCGGTGCTCGACCCCTTCTCCGACGAGACCATGCTCAATCTGCGCTGCGACATTCTCGAGCCCTCCACCATGGAAGGCTACGAGCGCGATCCCCGCTCGGTGGCCAAGCGCGCAGAGGCCTATCTCAAGTCCACCGGCATCGCCGACACCGCCTATTTCGGCCCCGAGCCCGAGTTCTTCATCCTGGACGACGTGCGCTGGGGCGCTGACATGTCCGGCGCCTTCTACAAGGTCGATTCGGAAGAGGCCGAGTGGAATTCCGAGCGGGTCTACGAGGACGGCAACATCGGCCACCGGCCCGGCGTCAAGGGCGGCTACTTCCCCGTGCCCCCCGTCGATTCTCTGCACGATCTGCGCTCCGCCATGTGCCTGGCCCTCGAAGAGATGGGGGTGAAGGTGGAGGTGCACCACCACGAGGTGGCCACCGGCGGCCAGTGCGAGATCGGCACCCTTTTCAACACCCTGGTCAAGCGCGCCGACTGGAACCAGATCCTCAAATACGTGGTGCACAACGTGGCCCACGCCTACGGCAAGACCGCCACCTTCATGCCCAAGCCGCTGGTGGGCGACAACGGTTCCGGCATGCACGTGCACCAGTCTCTGGCCAAGGATGGTGAGAACGTCTTCGCCGGCGATCAATACGGCGGTCTGAGCGAGACCGCGCTCTACTACATCGGCGGCATCATCAAGCACGCACGCGCGCTCAACGCCTTCACCAACGCCTCCACCAACAGCTACAAGCGGCTGGTGCCTGGTTTCGAGGCGCCGGTGATGCTGGCCTACTCCGCCCGCAACCGCTCCGCCTCCATCCGCATTCCCTGGGTCTCCAGCCCCAAGGCGCGCCGCATCGAGGTCCGCTTCCCCGATCCCACGGCCAACCCCTACCTGGCCTTCTCCGCCATGCTCATGGCCGGTCTGGACGGCATCCAGAACAAGATCCATCCGGGCGACGCCATGGACAAGGACCTCTACGATCTGCCGCCGGAAGAGGCGGCCGCCATCCCCACCGTCTGCCACAGCCTGGACCAGGCGCTGGAGGAGCTGGACAAGGACCGCGAGTTCCTCAAGGCCGGCGGCGTCTTCACCGACGACGTCATCGACGGCTACATCGATCTGAAGATGGAAGAGGTCACCCGCCTGCGCATGACCACCCACCCGGTGGAGTTCGACCTCTACTACAGCTGCTGACCGGTTCTCGGAGCAGTGACGAAAAACGCCCCTTCGGGGGCGTTTTTCGTTCGGGAGCGCTTCGCCGGCGTCACCAGCGGGCCTCCGCCTCCTTGTCCGCGCGGCGCGCCTCCACCCACCGCTCGCCCTTGGCGGTCCGCTCCTTCTTCCAGAAGGGGGCGCGGGTCTTGAGATAGTCGATGATGAACTCGCAGGCGCGGAAGGCGTCGCCGCGGTGGCGGCTGGCCACGGTGACCAGCACGATGGGCTCTTCCGGTTTCAGCTCGCCCACGCGGTGGATCACCCGCACCCCCTCCAGGTCCCAGCGGGATTCCGCCTCGTCCACGATGGCGGCCAGCGCCTTCTCGGTCATGCCGGGATAGTGCTCCAGGGTCATGGCGCTCACCTGGTCGCCCTCGTTGATGTCCCGCATCAGGCCGAGGAAGGTGACCACCGCCCCCACCCGCGGGTTGCCCGCCCGCACCGCCCGCTCTTCGGCGGCGGCGTCGAAAGGTTGTTCTTGAACAAGAATGTGTCTGTTCATCTTGAATCCACTCCGTCCCTACTCATTCCTCCGCCTTCCGGCGGTGCTTGCTTTATTTTCATGATAAGTTCTGGCGGTGGAGGTTGCACCAAACTTTTTGAATCGTCGGTAACGTCAACATGAACGAAGCAATCCACAGCCGCATCGTCAGTTTCATCTGGGGCATTGCGGACGACGTGTTGCGCGATGTCTTCGTGCGCGGCAAGTACCGCGACGTGATCCTGCCCATGACCGTGATTCGCCGGCTCGACGCCGTACTTGAACCCACCAAGCAGGCGGTGCTGGCCATGAAAAAACAGCTCGACGAGGCCGGCATCGCCAACCAGCACGCGGCGCTTTGCCAAGCCGCGGGCCAAGCCTTCTACAACACTTCACCGTTCACGCTGCGTGATCTCAAGGCGCGGGCCAGGGCCCAGCAGTTACGGGCCGATTTCGAGGCGTATCTGGACGGTTTCTCGCCCAACGTGCAGGAGATCCTCGACAAGTTCCGTTTCCGCAACCAGATCGACACCCTGGTGGAGGCCGACATCCTCGGCCATCTGATCGAAAAGTTCCTCGACCACACCATCAATCTCAGCCCCAATCCCGTATTGAACCCCGATGGCACGGAGCGTCTGCCGGCACTGGACAACCATGCCATGGGCACCGTCTTCGAGGAGCTAATCCGCCGCTTCAACGAGGAGAACAACGAGGAGGCCGGCGAGCACTTCACCCCGCGTGACGTGGTTACCCTGATGGCCGACCTCATCTTCCTGCCCATCGCCGACCAAATCGAATCCGGCACCTATCTGGTCTATGACGGCGCCTGCGGTACCGGCGGCATGCTCACCGTGGCCGAGGAGCGCCTGCAACAACTGGCCCGCGAGCACGGCAAGGAGGTCGCCATCCACCTCTTCGGGCAGGAGATCAACGCCGAAACCTTCGCCATCACCAAGGCCGACCTGCTGCTCAAGGGCGAGGGCATGGAGGCGGACAACATGAAGCACGGGTCCACCCTCTCGGCCGACGCCTTCCCGGATAAGACCTTCGACTTCATGCTCTCCAATCCGCCCTACGGCAAGAGCTGGAAGACCGACCTGGAACGCCTGGGCGGCAAGGAAGGCATGACCGATCCACGCTTCGTGGTGGAGCACGCCGGCGACCCGGAATACAAGATGATCACCCGCTCCAGCGATGGCCAGCTCATGTTCCTGGTCAACAAGCTGGCCAAGATGAAGCACGACACCACCCTGGGCAGCCGCATCGCCGAGGTCCACAACGGCTCGGCCCTGTTCACCGGCGATGCCGGCTCCGGCGAGAGCAACATCCGCCGCTGGATCATCGAAAACGACTGGCTGGAAGCCAT
>JALSRN010000075.1 GCA_026984735.1 Sedimenticola sp.
GGTGACGGCGCTCTTCGCCACGCCGTTTTCCTTCGATCTCTCCAACGACACGCCGCGTGCGGGATTCGCGCAGCCGTTGCCCGAGCGGCACAACGCTTCGCTCTACCGGCCTCCCCGCGCCTGATCCTCTGCTGCCGTTCCCTCCGGAGCGGAAACCCCCTTGTGATCATCCGTCGTTCCGGCGGCGCACCGAACTCGTGCGCGCGCCGACTAGCAGAGGAGTTCCATTCCATGAGAAAAAAAAGATCGCTTCCCGCGGCCCCCGCCGTCTGTCTGGGGCGCCGCCGTTTCGTTCAGGGACTGGCCATGGGCGGCGTGGCCGCCGGCCTGGGTCTCAACAGCCGGGCTCTTTGGGCCGGTTCCGACACGGTGCAGAAGATCCCTTCCCTGAAAGGCACTTCGTTCGACCTCGCCATCGGTCGCACGGTGGTCAACTTCACCGGCACGCCCAGCGTGGGCACCCTGGTGAACGGCTCCCTGCCGGCCCCCATCTTGCGCTGGAGGGAGGGCGACACCGTCACCCTGCGGGTGAAGAACAACCTGCCGGAGACCAGCTCCATCCACTGGCACGGCATCGTCCTGCCCAGCGCCATGGACGGCGTTCCCCACATCGCCGACGGCTTCCAGGGGATCGCGCCGGGCGAGACCTTCACCTACCGTTTCCAGGTGCGCCAGAGCGGCACCTTCTGGTACCACAGCCATTCCGGCTTTCAGGAGCAGACGGGGCTCTACGGCCCCATCGTCATCGAGCCGCGCGAGCCTGAGCCCTTCACCTACGACCGCGACTACGTGGTGATGCTCTCCGACTGGACCGACGAAGACCCCGCGGTGGTCTACGCCAAGCTCAAGAAGATGAGCGACTATTACAACTTCGTCGAACGCACCCACGCCGACCTGATGAAGGATCTGCGGGAAAAGGGGCTCTCCCGCACCTGGGCCGAGCGCAAGATGTGGCTGCAGATGCGCATGAGCCAGCGTGATCTCGCCGATGTGTCCGGCTACACCTACACCTTCCTGATGAACGGCCAGACGCCGGCCGACGGCTGGACCGGCCTTTTCCGCAAGGGCGAAAAGGTGCGGTTGCGCTTCATCAACGGCGCGGCCATGAGCTTCTTCGACGTGCGCATCCCCGGCCTGAAGATGACCGTGGTGGCCGCCGACGGCCGCTACGTGGAGCCGGTGACCGTGGACGAGTTCCGCATCGGCGTGGCCGAGACCTACGACGTCATCGTGGAACCGGACGAGGCCGCCTACACCATCTTCGCCCAGTCCATCGACCGGTCCGGCTATGCCCGCGGCACGTTGACGCCACACCCCGGCTTGAAGGCGGAGGTGCCCGCGATGGATCCGGTGCCCAATCTCACCATGACCGACATGGGCATGGACATGAGCGCCATGCACATGGGCGGTATGCACATGAACGGCATGGAGATGGGCGGCATGAAGATGGACGGCATGCGGATGAAGGGAATGGAGCACTCCATGCACCGGATGGGGAAGGGGTCGATGCAAGGCATGGACCACTCCATGCACGGCATGGGGGACATGCCGGGGCCGGGGATGGGCCGCGCCGGCCGTTCGATGGCCGGCATGGGCGCCAGGGGCATGAAGCACAGCCCGTCCAAGCCGCTCCACCCTTCCGACTTCACCGCCCGGCCGGTGAAGCACGCGTCCACCGAGTACGGCCCCCAGGTGGACATGCGCGCCCAGGCGCCGCGCTACCGCCTGGACGACCCGGGCGTGGGGCTGCGCGACAACGGACGCCGGGTGCTCACCTACGCCGATCTGCGCCGCCTGGGCGGCACCGACGACCCGCGCGATCCGGACCGGGAGATCGAACTGCATCTCACCGGCAACATGGAGCGCTACATGTGGTCCATCAACGGCGTGAAGTTCGCCGACGCCGAACCCTTGCGCTGGAAGCTGGGAGAGCGGCTGCGCATCACTTTCGTCAACGACACCATGATGAACCACCCCATGCATCTGCATGGAATGTGGAGCGATCTGGAGTCGGGCGACGACGATTTCCTGCCGCGCAAGCACACCGTGGTGGTGCAGCCGGGATCGCGCATCAGTTACCGGGTCACCGTGGATGCGCCGGGGGGGTGGGCCTACCACTGCCATCTGCTCTACCACATGCTCGGCATGTTCCGCGAAGTCCAGGTCGGTTGAGGAGGCGTGCGATGAAAAAGAAGATGAATTTGATGACCATTTCGGCGCTGGCTTTCAGCGGAAACCTGCTTGCCGGCGGATTGCCCGACGATCCCTTGCTGTTCAGCCTGATGATCGACAAGGCCGAAGTCACCCGGCCCGACGGCCGGTCCGCCTTCGCCTGGGAGGCCGACGCCTGGCTGGGCAAGGATCTGAACAAGCTCTGGCTCAAGACCGAAGGCGAACGGGCGGCGGGCGACGGCACCGAGGGCAAGACGGAGCTGCTCTACAGCCGCGCCATCGCTCCCTTCTGGGACCTGCAGGCGGGCTGGCGGCACGACTTCGTTCCCGGCGCCAGCCGCGACTGGGCGGCGGTGGGCTTCAAGGGGCTGGCGCCCTACCGTTTCGAGGTGGACGCCAGCGCCTATCTGGGCCGCTCCGGCCGCGCGGCCGCCAACCTCAAGGCGGAGTACGAGTATCTCTTCACCCAGAGGCTGATTCTGACGCCCGAGGTGGAGATCAACCTCTACAGCAAGGACGATCCGCGCATGGGGATCGGTTCCGGGGTCTCGGACACCGCCGTGGGGTTGCGTCTGCGCTACGAGCTGGCGCGGGAGTTCGCGCCCTACATCGGCGTTCAGTGGTGGCGCAAGTACGGCCGCACCGCCGATTACGCGGAGGCCGAGGGCGGGCGGCGCACCGACACCCAGTTCGTGCTGGGCGTGCGCGCCTGGTTCTGACGATGGCGGGTTAATAATATTACGGAGACGAGAATGAAGATGAAGAGTAAATCGATGAAAAGATATCTGCTGCCCACGCTGGTGCTGGCGGGCGGCATCGGCCTTGGAATCGGCCTGATGACCACCGCGCCTTCCGTCGGGGCGCAGACCGTGGTGGTCTACAAGAGCCCCACCTGCGGCTGCTGCAAGGCGTGGGCGCGGCATCTGCGCGAAAACGGCTTTCGGGTGGAAGTGCACGATCGGTACGACGTGACGCCGGTGAAGAACGAGCTGGGAGTGCCCCCCCGGTTGCGCTCCTGCCACACCGCCAAGGTGGGCGGCTATCTGGTGGAAGGACACGTGCCGGCCGCGGACATCCGGCGTCTGTTGCGCGACAAGCCCGCCGTCGCCGGTCTGGCGGTTCCCGGCATGCCCCAGGGCGCGCCCGGCATGGAGGGGCCGCGAAAGGAGCGCTATGAAGTGATCGCCTTCGGAGGCGACGGCGCTCCCCGCGTCTACGCCCGTTACCCAGGCATCGAGCCATGAACGACGTTCCCCCGCCCCCCGAGACCTACCGCCTGCGCGTGGAGGGCATGACCTGCGCCCATTGCGCCGCCCGTGTGGAGCAGGCGGCCCTGGGCGTGGACGGCGTGCGCGAGGCGAAGGTCGATCTGCGGGCCGGCGAGGTTCGCCTTCGCGGCGGTCGTCCTCATCAGGTGATCGAAGCGATCGAGGCGGCCGGCTACTCCGCCGCCATCGTGGCCGAGGAGCCCGAGGTCTGCCCCCTGCCCGAGCCGGTGCCGGAAAGTGGCGGGACGCCGAAGGCCGCCGACGCTCCACCGGCGGCCGCCTACACCCTGGGCATCGAGGAGATGACCTGCGCCAGTTGCGTGAGCCGGGTGGAGAAGGCGATTCGCGCCGTGCCCGGCGTGGCGGAGGTGGCGGTGGATCTGGTCGACGGCACCGCCCGCGTGCGTGGCGGCGATCCCCAGGCCGCCATCGCGGCGGTGGTGGACCAGGGCTATCCGGCGCGACTCGTGGAGGCGCCCGCCGCGCCCGAGTCCTACGAGATCGAGGTGGACGACATGACCTGCGCCAGTTGCGTGAGCCGGGTGGAGAAGGCGATTCGCGCCGTGCCCGGAGTGCGGGAGGCGGCGGTGGACCTGGTGGCGGGAAGGGCGCGCGTTAGCGGCGGCGATCCCCAGGCGGTGGTGGCCGCCATCGTCGACCAGGGTTATCCCGCCCGTCTGGCGGCGCGCGGCGCGGCCAGCGAGTTCCTTCTCCACTTCGCGGAGGCGGGCGATCGGGAGGCGGCGCTGGCGGCGTTGCGGGGAGCGTTGGAGAAGGGGAGCGTCCTCGACGCTTCCGCCTGGCCGGAAGTGGCGGTGAAGAGCGCCGTGGCGCCGGCGCCGCTGCTGGTGGAACTGCGTCGCGCCGGGTTTCCGGCCCGGATCCATGAACAGTTCGTCGATCCCTATGTGGAGCAGGCGCGCAAGGCGCGGCGGGAGATCCGCCGCTCCTGGCAGCGGGCGCTGGTGGCGGGTCTGGTGGGGGGCGGGCTCATCGTGGGGGAGTTCGCCGGCTGGTTCCCGCCGCTGGAGGCGCCCCGCGCGCCGCTGGGGCTGAGCGGCCAAGGCTTCTGGGCGCTGCTGGCGCTGGTGGTGCTGGCGGCCATGGTCTTCAGCGGCCGCAACTACTACGTCACCGCCCTCAAGCAGGCGCGCCACGGGGCCGCCAACATGGATACCCTGGTGGCGCTGGGCACCTCGGCGGCGTGGATCGCCTCGGTGATCTTCATCGTCGATCCCAATTTCATTCCGGGCGAGCCCAAGCTCTACCTGGACGCCGCGGTGCTCATCCTCGCCTTTCTGCAGGTGGGGCACGCGCTGGAGGTGAAGGCCAAGCGCACCACGTCCGAGGCCATCGGCGCGCTGCTCAAGCTGGCGCCCAAGTCCGCCAGCGTGGTGGTGGGGGACGAGGAGGTGGAGCTGCCCGTGTCGCTGCTGCGGCCGGGCGACCTTTTCCGCGTGCGTCCGGGCGAGACCGTTCCCATCGACGGCGTGGTGGAGGAGGGGCGTTCCAGCGTGGACGAGTCCCTGCTCACCGGCGAGCCGATGCCGGTGGAGAAGGGGGCGGGAGACGCCGTCACGGGAGGAACCCGCAACCTCAACGGCAGCCTGCTGGCGCGGGTGAGCCGGCCCGCCTCCGAGACCACCTTGTCGCACATCATCGAGATGGTGAAGCAGGCGCAGTTGAGCAAGCCGCCCATCGGCCGGCTGGTGGACAAGGTCTCCGCCGTCTTCGTTCCCGTGGTGGTGGCGATCGCCGTGATCACCTTCTTCATTTGGTACTGGATCGGTCCCCAGCCCTCCCTCGCCTACGCCATCACCGCCGGCATCTCGGTGCTGGTGATCGCCTGCCCTTGCGCCCTCGGGTTGGCCACCCCCATCGCCATCATGGTGGGCACGGCGCGCGCGGCCCAGCTCAACATACTCATCCGCAACAGCGAGGCGTTGCAGAGCGCCGCCGGCGTCACCCATCTGGTGGTGGACAAGACCGGCACCCTCACCCGCGGGCGCCCCGAGGTGGCCTCCATCCATCCCGTGGAGGGGGTGGAGGAGGCGCGACTGCTGCAACTGGCCGCCAGCCTGGAGCGGGACTCCGAACATCCGCTGGCCGAAGCCATCGGCCGGGCGGCCTCCGAACGGGGGCTGGCGCTGCTTCCCGTCACCGCTTTCCAGGCGGTCTCCGGCCGCGGCATCGAGGCGGAGGTGGAGGGGCGCCGCCTCCGCCTGGGGAACCGTCACTACCTGGAGGAGGAGGGGATCGCCCTGCCCGAACCGCTGCGGCGAAAGGCCGAGTCGAAGGCGCGCCTGGGCGGCACCCCCATCTGGCTGGCGGCCGGCTCGGAGCTGCTCGGGTTGCTGATCCTCGAGGATCCGCTGCGCGAGGAGACGCCGGCGGCGGTGCGGGCATTGCAAAAAAGGGGCATCACCTTGGTGATGTGCACCGGCGACAACGCCCTCACCGCGCGGTCGGTGGCGGACCGGCTGGGAATCGAAGAGGTGCACAGCGAGGTGATGCCGGAAGAGAAGCTGGAGGTGGTGAAGGCGCTGCAGCGGCAGGGCCACAAGGTGGGAATGGTGGGCGACGGCGTCAACGACGCTCCGGCCCTGGCCCAGGCGGACACCAGTTTCGCCATCGGCAGCGGCACCGACGTGGCGGTGGAGAACGCCGACGTCACCCTGGCCGGCGACTCTCTGGCCAATGTCGCCACCGCCATCGAGATCTCGCGCGCCACCTTGCGCAACATCAAACAGAACCTGTTGGGCGCCTTCATCTACAACGTCACGGGCATTCCCCTGGCCGCCGGCGTGCTCTATCCCTGGACCGGCTGGCTGTTGGAACCCATGTTCGCCAGCGCCGCCATGGCGCTCTCCTCGGTGACCGTGGTGACCAACGCCAACCGGCTCCGTTTCTTCAAACCCGAATTCTGAAGGAGAGGTTCCATGGCTGAAATCAAGCTCAAGATCACCGGCATGACCTGCAACCACTGCGTGGCCCACACCAAGAAGAGCCTCGAAGCCGTTCCCGGAGTGGAATCGGCGGAGGTGACCCTGGAGCCCGGCGCCGCCGTGGTGCGGGGCGAAGCGGATCCGAAAGCGCTGGTGGCCGCGGTGAAGGAGGCGGGTTACCAGGCCGAGGTGGTCAGCGCAATCGCGTGAATCGGGTCTCGAGTCGCCACGGGACCGGTTCGAGGGGCTGGAAGGGGCCTGTCCGGCGCCCTCTGCTATACTCGCCCCTTTCCCTTCATGACGCGAAGAGGTGGAAAGGCATGGAGAGTGGCAAGAGAGTGCGGGTGCTTTTCGTCTGCATGGGCAACATCTGCCGTTCGCCCACGGCCCAGGCGATCTTCCGTCGGCTGGTGACCGAGGCGGGGCTGGGGGAGGCGATCGAGATCGATTCGGCGGGCACCCACGCCTACCACGTGGGCAATCCGCCGGATCCGCGCGCCCAGGAGACGGCGCTGCGGCGCGGCATGGATCTTTCCGACCTAAGGGCGCGCCAGGTGTGTGCCGAGGATTTCGAGCGGTTCGATTACATTCTCGCCATGGACGAGGACAACTACACCAGCCTCAGTCTCGTCTGCCCCGCCGAGCACCAGCGGAAACTGAGACTGCTCATGGAGTATGCCACGCACTGGGGCGAGCGGGAGGTGCCCGATCCCTATTACGGCGGAGACCAGGGCTTCGAGCGGGTGTTCGACATGGTGGAGGCCGCCTGCCGGGGATTGCTGGAGGAGATCCGCGGCGGCGGGCGCGAATCCGCCGCCGGCTGACCTTCTTTCGATGAACCGGAGCCCTGGAGGGGCGCGCCGCGCTATTCGGGTTGGGAGACCTCCTGGCGCGCGGCCGTCTCCGCCGGGCTCTCTTCCTCCTTGCGCGCCGCGGTCTTTTTGCGCGCCGCCTTCTTCTTCACCGTCTTCTTCGTCACGGCCGCCTTCGCCGCCGGCTCGCTTCGGGGAGCGGCGGCTTCCCCAGCCGGATCTTTGTCCGTCGCCGCGGCCGCCGCGCTCTTCTTGACCGTCTTCTTGCGGGCCGGGTGGGAGGCGGTGGGGCTTGCGGGCGCCTTTTCCCGGTCGCTCTTCTCTCCGCTCTTGGGGGAGGCTGTGGCGGTGGGCTGGGCAGCGGCTTTCGCGGGGGGCTCGGCCGGAGGGGGGAGCGCTCGTTCCGAAATCGTCGCCGTTTCTTCTTTCGTTTCCGGAGAGGGCGCCCTCTTTTCACGAAGGCTGCCGGAAGAGATGGTCCGCTTGGCTTCGACCGGCGCTTTCTTCGGTGCGGAGGAGGGCGCCGGCGTCCGATCGCCCTTGGCATCGGTGCCGGTGCCGTTTTCCACGGAAGGCGAGGGTTGGGCGGTGGCCGGGGCCGTCTGCCGGCCGTTGCCGCGCCCGCGGCCCCGGCCTCCCCGCCGACGGCGGCTGGGGCGGCGGGCCTCGGGTTGCTCCTGCGGCTTCTGCTGCGAGGCGTCCGCTTGTTCGGCCTCCGCCTTCTTGGCCGCTTGCTTCTTGGGTTGGGCCTTTTTGCGCGCCTGAGAGCCGCCGCTCTTCTGCGCTCCTCTTCGGCGCTGGCCGCGGCCTTCGCCCGCCGCCGGTTTCTCCGTCACTGGCGTGGCGGGGGCTGGTTCGCGCTTCTCCTCTTCCAGGGCGGAGGTGAAGATGGAGAAGAGCCGCTTGATGAAGCCGCCCTCGGTTTTGGATTCGGTCTCCGCCCCGGCGGCCAGCGGAGGGCGGGGCGCCGGCGTGATGTTCTGCACCGCGGGCTGCTCCATCCGCTTGCGCTCCTGGGCTTGGGCGCTCGCCACCGCCGTCTCCGGCTCCTCCACCCGCCGGTAGCTGGCCACCTCCTGCTTGGGCAGCTCCTGGCGGCGGATGCGTTCGATGGAGTAGTGGGGCGTCTCCAGATGCTTGTTGGGGATGAGTACCA
>JALSRN010000076.1 GCA_026984735.1 Sedimenticola sp.
GTTCCTGATGACGGTGCACCGCTAACCGGAAGAGGGACTTCCCTTTTCCAATCCGAATGAACGGGAACCGGCTGGTTCCCCATCGTTGTCGGGAGGTGACGACTTTGGCACTCAATCTCGAGCAAAAAAAAGCCATCGTCGCCGAAGTGGCTGAAGTGGCGAGCAGCGCCTACTCCGCCATCGCCGCCGAGTATCGGGGCCTCACCGTGGAGGAGATGACCGCGTTGCGCAAAGAGGCGCGCAACGCCGGTGTCTATCTGCGGGTGGTCAAGAACACGCTGGCGCGGCGGGCGGTGGAGGGCACGGATTTCGCCTGCATGCAAGAGGGCTTCGTCGGCCCCCTGATGCTGGCTTTCTCGCAAGAGGATCCGGGCGCGGCCGCGCGCGTCATCAGCGATTTCGCCAAGGAGCACGATCGACTGGTGGTGAAGATGGTTGCCCTCAACGGCAAGCTGTTGGAACCGTCGGAGATCACCACGCTGGCGAAGATGCCCACCTACGAAGAGGCGATCAGCATGCTGATGGGAACCATGAAAGCGCCCATCCAGAAGCTGGCCGCCACGCTCAACGAGGTGCCGGGCAAGCTGGTGCGCACGCTCGCAGCCATTCGCGACGCCAAGGAGGCCGCTTGAGCGGCCGCTTTCTGGTAATCCTTTGAACTTTGTAACCAATCAGGAGCCCTGAAAATGGCAGTTTCCAAAGAAGACATTCTCGAAGCCATCGCCAACATGTCCGTGATGGAAGTGGTGGAGCTGATCGAGGCCATGGAAGAGAAATTCGGCGTCACCGCGGCTGCGGCCGTTGCCGCCGTTCCCGCCGCCGGTGGCGAAGGGGGTGGTGAGGCCGCCGCCGAGAAGACCGAATTCGACGTGGTGCTCACCGGCTTCGGCGACAAGAAGGTCGGCGTCATCAAGGCGGTGCGCGCGCTCACCGGCCTTGGTCTGAAAGAGGCCAAGGAGGCGGTGGAAGGCGCTCCCACCGTGTTGAAGGAGGGCGTGAGCAAAGAAGAGGCCGAAGAGGCCAAGAAGGCACTCGAAGAAGCCGGCGCCAGCGTCGAGATCAAGTAACACCGATCTTGAGGGGCGCTTTTGCATCGCCGGAAACGGCTGGTGGCCTGCGGGCCGCCGGCCTTTTCCTGCTTGAGCGGAAAATTCCCGTGGGGATGGGGCTGGGAACCATTGAGGCGGGGTTCCCGACGACAGCCGAAAGAGTCGGATCAAACTGAGGAAGGCAAAGCATGGCCTATTCTTTTACCGAGAAAAAACGCATTCGCAAGGATTTCGCCAAGCGCGGCAGCGTGCTGGAGATTCCTTTTCTTCTGGCGACCCAGATCGAGTCCTATCGCGATTTTCTGCAGGCGGACAGAAAGCCCGAAGAGCGGCAGATGAAGGGCCTGCACGCGGCGTTCAGCTCCGTTTTTCCCATCGTCAGCCACAACGGCAGCGCGGCGCTCGAGTATGTGAGCTATCGTCTGGGCGAGCCCATGTTCGACGTGCGCGAATGCCAACTGCGGGGCGTCACCTATGCCGCGCCCCTGCGCGTGTTGGTGCGGTTGGTGATCTACGACCGCGATGCGCCCGCCGGCGTCAAGCGGGTCAAGGACGTCAAGGAGCAGGAGATCTACATGGGCGAGCTGCCGCTCATGACCGAGACCGGCACCTTCGTCATCAACGGCACCGAGCGGGTCATCGTATCCCAGCTCCACCGTTCGCCGGGGGTCTTCTTCGACCATGACAAGGGCAAGACCCACTCTTCGGGCAAACTGCTCTTCTCGGCGCGGGTGATTCCCTACCGGGGTTCCTGGCTCGATTTCGAGTTCGACCCCAAGGACCTGGTCTTCGTGCGCATCGACCGCCGGCGCAAGATCCCCGCCACCATTCTGTTGCGCGCTCTGGGCTACAGCACCCAGGAGATCCTCGACCGCTTCTTCGAGACCGACACCTTCACCTTCGAGAAAGGGAAGATCCGCCTCGATCTGGTGCCCAAGCGTCTGCGGGGCGAGACCGCGGTGTTCGACATCAAGGCCGGCCGCAAGGTGATCGTGGAGGCCAACAAGCGCATCACCGCCCGCCACATCCGCGAGCTGGAGAAGGCGGGGGTGGATAAGCTGGAGGTGCCCGACGAGTACCTGGTGGGCAAGGTGCTGGCCCACGACGTGGTGGACCCCGAAACCGGCGAGCTGTTGGGGTCGGCCAACGACGAGATCACGGCGGAGATGGTCGAGGCGTTCAAAGAGAAGGGGGTGGCGACGCTCGACACCCTCTTCACCAACGATCTGGACCACGGCCCCTACATCTCCGAGACCCTGCGACTCGATCCCACCTCCACCCAGCTCGAGGCGCAGGTGGAGATCTACCGCATGATGCGCCCGGGCGAGCCGCCCACCAAGGAGGCGGCGCAAAACCTGTTCCACAATCTCTTCTTCACCGACGAGCGCTACGACTTGTCGGCGGTGGGGCGCATGAAGTTCAACCGCCGCCTCGGCCGGGAAGAGACCGAGGGCCCCGGTATCCTCTACGACGGCAAATATTTCGGTCAGCGCGACGACGAAGAGTCGAAGTCGCTGGTGGCGAAGTACGGCGAGCTGTCCGACATCGTGGACGTGCTCAAGACTCTGGTGGACATCCGCAACGGCAGGGGCACCACGGACGACATCGACCATCTGGGCAACCGCCGCGTGCGCTGCGTGGGCGAGATGGCCGAGAACCAGTTCCGCGTGGGCCTGGTGCGGGTAGAGCGCGCGGTGAAGGAGCGCCTCACCCTGGCGGAGGCCGAGGGTCTCATGCCCCAGGAGATGATCAACGCCAAGCCGGTGTCGGCCGCCATCAAGGAGTTCTTCGGCTCCAGCCAGCTCTCCCAGTTCATGGATCAGAACAACCCGCTGTCGGAGATCACCCACAAGCGGCGGGTTTCGGCCCTGGGGCCGGGCGGCCTGGCGCGGGAGCGGGCCGGATTCGAGGTGCGCGACGTGCACCCCACCCATTACGGTCGGGTCTGCCCCATCGAGACGCCGGAAGGACCTAACATCGGTTTGATCAACTCGCTGGCGGTCTATGCCCGCACCAACGAATACGGCTTTCTGGAGACCCCCTACCGGGTGGTGAAGGATGGCAAGGTGACCGACGAGATCCATTACCTCTCCGCCATCGAGGAGGGGCGCTACGTCATCGCTCAGGCTTCCGCCACCACCGACGAGGAGGGTCGTCTCACCGAGGCGCTGGTCTCCTGCCGGCATCAGAACGAGTTTTCGCTCTCCACGCCGGACAAGGTGCAGTACATGGACGTGAGCCCCAAGCAGATCGTCTCGGTGGCCGCCGCCCTGATCCCCTTCCTGGAGCACGACGACGCCAACCGCGCGCTCATGGGTTCCAACATGCAGCGCCAGGCGGTGCCCACCCTGCGCGCCGAGAAGCCGCTGGTGGGTACCGGCATCGAGCGCAACGTGGCGGTGGATTCGGGCGTCACCGTGGTGGCGCGGCGCGGCGGCACCGTGGTTTCGGTGGACGCCATGCGCATCGTGGTCAAGGTGAACGACGAGGAGACCGTGCCCGGCGAGCCCGGCGTGGACATCTACAATCTCACCAAGTACACCCGCTCCAACCAGAACACCTGCATCAACCAGCGGCCGCTGGTGATGGTGGGCGACCAGGTGGCGCGCGGCGACGTCATGGCCGACGGCCCCTCCACCGACATGGGCGAGCTGGCCCTGGGGCAGAACCTGCGGGTGGCCTTCATGCCGTGGAACGGCTACAACTTCGAGGACTCCATCCTCATTTCCGAGCGGGTGGTGGAAGAGGACCGCTTCACCACCATCCACATCGAGGAGCTCACCTGCATGGCGCGGGACACCAAGCTGGGCCCTGAGGAGATCACCGGCGACATCCCCAACGTGGGCGAGGCCGCGCTGGCCAAGCTGGACCAGTCGGGCATCGTCTACGTGGGCGCCGAGGTGAAGGAGGGCGACATTCTGGTGGGCAAGGTGACGCCCAAGGGCGAGACCCAGCTCACTCCCGAGGAGAAGTTGCTGCGCGCCATCTTCGGCGAAAAGGCGTCCGACGTGAAGGACACCTCGCTGCGGGTCAAGTCGGGGGTCTCCGGCACCGTCATCGACGTCCAGGTCTTCACCCGCGACGGCGTGGAGAAGGACGCACGGGCGCTGGAGATCCAGGAGGCGGAGCTGGAACGCATCCGCAAGGACATCGCCGACCAGCAGCGCATCATGGAGGACGACACCTTCGCCCGCGTGGAGAAGCTGTTGCAGGGCAAGGTGGCCGATGGCGGTCCGGCCAAGCTCAAGGCGGGCAGCAAGATCACCAAGACCTACCTGAAGGGGCTCGACCGCGACAAGTGGTTCGAAATCCGCCTGCGCAACGAGGAGGCCCAGCAGCAACTGGAGGCCATCGCCCGCCAGGTGGAGGAGCAGCGGGAGAAGTTCCGCGCCTACTACGAAGACAAGAAGCGCAAGTTGAGCACCGGAGACGATCTGGCGCCCGGCGTGCTCAAGATGGTGAAGGTCTACGTGGCCATCAAGCGGCGCATCCAGCCCGGTGACAAGATGGCCGGCCGCCACGGTAACAAGGGGGTCATCTCCCAGATTGTGCCGGTGGAGGACATGCCCTTCGACGAGAACGGCGAGCCGGTGGACATCGTGCTCAACCCCCTCGGCGTGCCGTCGCGGATGAACATCGGCCAGATCCTCGAGACCCATCTCGGTTTCGCCGCCAAGGGGGTAGGGCGCAAGATCGGCGAGATGCTCGACGCCCACGTGAAGGTTCAGGAGCTGCGCAAGTACCTCGACGAGGTCTACAACTTCTCCGGCAAGAAGGAGGATCTCGATTCGCTCAGCGACGAGGAGATCACCGAACTGGCGGAGAATCTGCGCGGCGGCCTGCCGGTGGCCACGCCGGTGTTCGACGGCGCAGACGAGGCGGAGATCCGCCACCTGCTGAAGCTGGCGGGGCTGCCGGAGAGCGGCCAGCTGACGCTCTACGACGGCCGCACCGGCGATCCCTTCGAGCGGCCGGTGACCGTGGGTTACATGTACATGCTCAAACTCAACCATCTGGTGGACGACAAGATGCACGCCCGTTCCACCGGTCCCTACAGCCTGGTCACCCAGCAACCGCTCGGCGGCAAGGCGCAGTTCGGCGGTCAGCGCTTCGGCGAGATGGAGGTGTGGGCGTTGGAGGCCTATGGCGCCGCCTACACGCTGCAGGAGATGCTCACCGTCAAGTCGGACGACGTCAACGGGCGCACCCGCATGTACAAGAACATCGTCGACGGCAATCACCAGATGGAGGCGGGCATGCCCGAGTCCTTCAACGTGCTGGTGAAGGAGATCAAGTCGCTGGGCATCAACGTGGAGCTGGAGCAGGAGTGAAGACCTGCGCCTGAACTCGGCGAAACCGTGGAGAGAGATTCGTGAAAGATCTGCTGAAGATTCTGAAGCAACAGGGCCAGAACGAGGAGTTCGACTCCATCCGCATCGGACTGGCTTCGCCCGAGATGATCAAATCGTGGTCCTACGGCGAAGTGAAGAAGCCGGAGACCATCAACTACCGCACCTTCAAGCCGGAGCGCGACGGCCTCTTCTGCGCCAAGATCTTCGGCCCGGTGAACGACTACGAGTGCCTCTGCGGCAAGTACAAGCGGCTCAAGCACCGCGGCGTGGTGTGCGAGAAGTGCGGGGTGGAGGTGACCCTTTCCAAGGTGCGGCGCGAGCGCATGGGGCACATCGAGCTGGCCAGCCCGGTGGCGCACATTTGGTACCTGAAGTCGCTGCCCTCGCGCATCGGCCTGCTGCTGGACATGACCCTCAAGGACATCGAGCGGATCCTCTATTTCGAGTCCTACGTGGTCATCGATCCGGGCATGACCACCCTCGAGCGCGGCCAGCTGATGAACGACGAGCAGTACCTGGAGGCGATCGAGGAGAACGGCGACGAGTTCGACGCCCGCATGGGGGCCGAAGCGGTCTACGAGCTGCTCAAATCGCTGGACATCCCCGCGGAGATCGCCAAGCTCCGCGACGAGATCGAGTCCACCAAGTCCGAGACCAAGATCAAGAAGATCGCCAAGCGGCTCAAGCTGCTCGAATCGCTGGAGCGTTCCGGCAACAAGCCCGAGTGGATGATCCTCAAGGTGCTGCCGGTGCTGCCGCCGGAGCTGCGTCCTCTGGTGCCTCTGGACGGCGGCCGCTTCGCCACTTCCGACCTGAACGACCTCTACCGGCGCGTCATCAACCGCAACAACCGTCTCAAGCGGCTGCTGGAGCTGGTGGCGCCCGACATCATCGTGCGCAACGAAAAGCGCATGCTGCAGGAGGCGGTGGACGCCCTGCTCGACAACGGGCGTCGCGGCCGGGCCATCACCGGCACCAACAAGCGTCCCCTCAAGTCCCTGGCCGACGTCATCAAGGGCAAGCAGGGGCGCTTCCGCCAGAATTTGCTCGGCAAGCGGGTGGACTACTCCGGCCGTTCCGTCATCGTGGTGGGACCCACGCTCAAACTGCACCAGTGCGGCCTGCCCAAACGCATGGCGCTGGAGCTGTTCAAGCCTTTCGTCTTCTCCAAGCTGCAGTCGCTGGGGCTGGCCACCACCATCAAGGCGGCCAAGAAGATGGTGGACCGCAGCGCCCCCGAGGTGTGGGACATTCTCGAAGGGGTCATCCGCGAACACCCGGTAATGCTCAACCGGGCCCCCACGCTGCACCGCTTGGGCATCCAGGCTTTCGAGCCGGTGCTCATCGAGGGCAAGGCGATTCAGCTCCATCCGCTGGTCTGCACTGCCTTCAACGCCGATTTCGACGGCGACCAGATGGCGGTGCACGTACCGCTGTCGCTGGAGGCGCAGCTGGAGGCGCGCTCGCTGATGATGTCCTCCAACAACATTCTGTCGCCGGCCAACGGCGAGCCTATCATCGTCCCCACTCAGGACGTGGTGCTGGGGCTCTACTACATGACCCGCGAGCGGATCAACGCCAAGGGCGAGGGGTTGGTGCTGGCCGACACCGCCGAGGCGCGTCGCCTCTACGAGAGCAGACAGGCGGAACTGCACGCCCGCGTCAAGGTGCGCATCACCGAATACTCGCGCGAGGAGGACGGCAGCGAGACGGCGCAGACCCGCATCGTGGAGACCACGGTGGGGCGCGCCATCCTTTGGGAGATCATCCCCAAGGGTCTGCCCTACGAGCTGGTGAACACGCCGCTCAACAAGAAGGCGATCTCGCGGCTGGTGAACGAGTGCTATCGCAACCTGGGTCTGAAGGACACGGTGATCTTCGCCGACCATTTGATGTACACCGGCTTCCGTTTCGCCACCCGCGCCGGCATCTCCATCTGCACCGACGACATGGCGATTCCGCCCGAGAAGGAAGCGCTGCTGGAGGCGGCCGAGGAGGAGGTGAAGGAGATCGAGGAGCAGTACGCCTCCGGGCTGGTCACCAACGGCGAGCGCTACAACAAGGTGATCGACATCTGGTCGCGCACCAACGACCAGGTGGCCAAGGCGATGATGGCCAAGCTGGGAACCGAGAAGGTGGTGGACAAGGAGGGCAACGAGGTGGAGGAGCCCTCGTTCAACTCCATCTTCATGATGGCCGACTCGGGGGCGCGGGGCTCGGCCGCCCAGATCCGCCAGCTGGCCGGCATGCGGGGCCTCATGGCCAAGCCGGACGGCTCCATCATCGAGACGCCCATCACCGCCAACTTCCGCGAAGGGTTGGACGTGCTCCAGTACTTCATCTCCACCCACGGCGCGCGCAAGGGCCTGGCCGACACGGCGCTCAAGACCGCCAACTCCGGTTATTTGACCCGCCGCCTGGTGGACGTCTCGCAGGACGTGGTGATCACCGAGGAGGATTGCGGCACCGACCAGGGCATCCTCATGCAGCCCATCATCGAGGGCGGCGACGTGGTGGAGCCCCTGCGCGAGCGCATCCTCGGACGCGTCACCGCCCAGCCGGTGTACGAGCCGGGCGGCGACAAGGTGCTGCTCGAAGCCAACGTGCTGCTGAACGAGAAGCTGGTGAACCTGCTGGAGAGCGCCGGCGTGGATCAGGTGTGGGTGCGCAGCGCCATCATGTGCGAGGCGCGTCACGGTATCTGCAGCCGCTGCTACGGTCGCGACCTGGCGCGCGGCCATGCGGTGAACATCGGCGAGGCGGTGGGCGTCATCGCCGCCCAGTCCATCGGCGAGCCGGGCACCCAGCTCACCATGCGCACCTTCCACATCGGCGGCGCGGCCTCGCGTTCCGCCGCGGTGAGCAGCATCGAAGTGAAGAACAGCGGCGTGGTGCACCTGCACA
>JALSRN010000077.1 GCA_026984735.1 Sedimenticola sp.
CCCAGCGGTTGAAGTCGGCGGAGCGTCCCTTCGTGCTGCTGGGTTCCCTGGCCCAGATGCATCCCGACTATACGCTGCTGCGGCGTCTGGCTCAGGCCGTCGCCGCCGTGGCCGGCGGTCGTTATGGCACGGTGGGAGAGGGCGCCAACAGCACCGGCGCCGCGCTGGCCGGCGTCGTGCCGGGAGAGGGCGGCCGCTCCTTCGGGGCCATGCTGGAAGAGGGGCTGGAGACGCTGCTGCTGTTCAATCTGGAGCCTGAATTCGACACCGCCGATCCAGCCGCCATGGCGGCGTTGATGGAAAAGGCCAGGGTGGTCGCGCTGGCCACTCACCGTTCGCCCTGGCTCGAACGGTACGCCGATCTTTTGTTGCCCGTGGCGGCTCCCACCGAGACTTCGGGCACCTTCGTCAACCTCCAGGGCGATCTGCAGTCGTTCCGCGGCGTGGTGCCGCCGGCCGGCGAGGCTCGCCCGGGGTGGAAGGTGCTGCGGGTGCTTGGCAACCTTACCGATCTGGAGGGTTTCGAATACGACGCTTCCAGCGAGGTCCTCGACGCGCTGCTCGAGGAGTTGGGCGAAATCGAGCTCGACAATGGCGTGGCGGACCATCCGGCGCCCGCCGCCGTGTTGCAAAGCGCTCCTCTGGAGCGCATCGGCGGCGTTCCCATTCACGCGGTGGACGCGCTGACGCGTCGGGCGCCGGCCTTGCAGCAGACGCCGGACGGCTGGCGGAGCGCCTTTCGCCTGCATCCCGAAACCGCGGCCGGTCTGGGGCTGGGCGAAGGCGACTCCGCCGTGTTGACGCAGGGAGAAGGCAGCCTCACCCTGCCGGTGGCGCTGGACGCCGGCGTGGCGCCGGGCTGCGTCTGGCTGCCCACCGGGGTGCCGGGCAGCGAGTTGCTGGGCAGGGGGTTCGGAGCGGTTTCTCTGGAGAAGGCGTGATGGAATTTCTGATCTCTCTCTACCAAGCCCTGCCGGTGTGGATCCAGATCCTGCTCAAGATCGTGGCCATCGTCGCGCCTTTGATGGTGCTGGTGGCCTACTACACCTACGCCGAGCGCAAGGTGATCGGCTACATGCAGGTTCGTCTGGGCCCCAACCGGGTGGGCCCCAAGGGGTGGCTGCAGCCCATCGCCGACGCGGTGAAGCTGATGTTCAAGGAGATCCTCATCCCCACGGGGGCGGACAGGACTCTCTTTCTCATCGCGCCGCTGCTCTCCATCGGTCCTGCGCTGGCCGCCTGGGCGGTCTTCCCCTTCGACGCGGGCGTGGTGCTGGCCGACATCAACGCCGGACTGCTCTACATCCTGGCGCTCACCTCCCTGGGCGTCTATGGCGTCATCATCGCCGGCTGGGCCTCCAACTCCAAGTACGCCTTTCTGGGCGCCATCCGTTCCTCGGCACAGATCGTCTCCTACGAGATCGCCATGGGTTTCGCCATCGTCGGCGTGCTCATCGCCGCGGGCAGCCTCAACCTCGGCCAGATCGTCCGTGCCCAGGAGGGCGGCTTTCTCCACTGGTTCTGGCTGCCGTTGCTGCCGCTGTTCGTCATCTATTTCATCTCCGGCGTCGCCGAGACCAACCGGGCCCCTTTCGACGTGGCCGAGGGCGAATCGGAGATCGTGGCCGGCTTCCACGTGGATTACTCGGGCATGGCCTTCGCCGTCTTCTTCCTCGGCGAGTACGCCAACATGATCCTGGTCTCCGCGCTCACCGCCCTCATGTTTCTGGGCGGCTGGCTCTCGCCCTTCCAGGGAACCTTCATGGAGCCGTGGTTCGACTGGGTGCCCGGCTTCGTCTGGCTGCTGGCCAAGACCTTCGTCTTCATGTTCTTCTACCTCTGGTTCCGCGCCACCTTCCCGCGTTACCGCTATGATCAGATCATGCGGTTGGGGTGGAAAGTGTTCATCCCCATCACCATCGTGTGGATCGTGGTGGTCGGCGCCATGCAGGTCTACGACATCGGCTGGTGGTTCGACCAGGGAGGTTCCTGATGCAGAAGGTGCTCCACTACATTCGCAGCCTCTTCCTGCTGGAACTGTGGAAGGGCATGAGCGTCACCGGGCGCTATCTGTTCCGCAAGAAGTTCACCCTCAACTATCCCGAGCAGAAGGCGCCGGTGTCGCCGCGCTTCCGCGGGTTGCACGCCCAGCGGCGCTACCCCAACGGCGAGGAGCGCTGCATCGCCTGCAAGCTGTGCGAGGCGGTCTGCCCGGCCAACGCCATCACCATCGAGGCGGAGCCGCGCGAGGACGGCTCGCGGCGCACCACCCGGTACGACATCGACCTGTTCAAATGCATCTTCTGCGGTTTCTGCGAGGAGTCCTGCCCCGTGGACGCCATCGTCGAGACCCGGGTTTACGAGTACCACTTCGAGGACAGCGACAAGCGGGCCAACGGCCACATCATGACCAAGGAGAAGCTGCTGGCGATGGGCGACAAGTACGAGGCGCAGATCGCGGCGGATCGCGCCGTGCAGGCGAAATACAGGTAGGCGACATGAGTTTCGAGCATTTTCTCTTCTACTTCTTCGCCTTCATCGCCGTGGCCGCGGCGCTGATGGTGGTCACCCGCCGCAATCCGGTGCACTCGGCGCTCTTCCTGGTGGTGGTCTTCTTCAACGTGGCGGGGTTGTGGATGCTTGCCGAGGCGGAGTTCCTGGCCATCGCTCTGGTGCTCGTCTACGTGGGGGCGGTGATGGTCCTCTTTCTCTTCGTCATCATGATGCTGGACGTGGACCTGGCGGCGTTGCGCGCGGGTTTCATGAAGCATCTGCCGGTGGGCATCCTGGTGGCCGCGCTGATGCTGGTGGAGATGGTGGTGGTGTTGGGGCCGCGCCATTTCGGACTGCAGAAATACATGGCCCCCGATCACGCGCCGGCGGAGTACAACAACACGGCCGCGCTGGGCCTTTCGCTCTTCACCGAGCACCTCTACGCGCTGGAGATCGCCGCCGTCATTCTGCTGGTGGCCATGGTGGCCGCCATGGTGCTCACCCTGCGCAAACGCGCCGACACCAAGCGGCAGGTGGTGTCGCAGCAGCACCAAGTGAAGAAGAGAGACCGGCTGCGGATCGTCAAAATGGCGGCGGAGGAGAAGTGATGATTTCCCTGTCGGAATATCTGGTGGTGGGCGCGTTGCTCTTCGTCATCAGCGTGGCGGGCGTCTTCATCAACCGCAAGAACCTGCTCATCCTGCTGATGTGCATCGAGTTGATGCTGTTGGCGGTGAACATCAACTTCGTGGCCTTCTCCCATTTCCTGGGGGACGTCACCGGTCAGGTGTTCGTCTTCTTCGTGCTTACCGTGGCGGCGGCCGAGGCGGCCATCGGCCTGGCCATCCTCATCGTGCTCTTCCGCAGCCGCCGCAGCATCGATGTGGACGAGCTGAACAGCCTCAAGGGGTAGGGCGATGGAAAACCTGGAAAAGATCTATCTGGCCCTGGTGCTGGCGCCGCTCGCCGGCTCTCTGGTGGCCGGACTGTGGCGCAACCAGATCGGCCGCGCCGGCGCCCATTGGGTGACCATCCTCAGCGTGGCCTTCTCTTTCGTCCTGTCGGCCTACGTCTTCTGGCAGCACGTCTTCAACGGGGCCCCCGTATTCGATGGACCCGTCTACCAGTGGATGGTGGTGGACGGGATGAGACTGGAGATTGGTTTCCTGGTGGACAACCTCACCGCCATGATGATCACGGTGGTCACCTTCGTCTCGCTCATGGTGCACATCTACACCATCGGCTACATGGCCCACGAAGAGGGCTACCAGCGCTTCTTCAGCTACATCGCCCTGTTCACCTTCTCCATGCTGATGTTGGTGATGGCCAACAACTTCCTTCAACTCTTCTTCGGCTGGGAGGCGGTGGGCCTGGTCTCCTATCTGCTCATCGGCTTCTATTTCAAGCGCGAGAGCGCCATCTTCGCCAACCTCAAGGCCTTTCTGGTGAACCGGGTGGGAGACTTCGGCTTCATCCTTGGCATCGCCGCCGTGGCCATGTATTTCGGAACCCTGGACTACGCCGAGGTGTTCCGCGCGGCGCCCGGCAAGGCCGCCACCACGGTGCACATCTGGGGCGAGAGCGGCTGGTCGCTGATGACCCTCATCTGCATCCTGCTCTTCATCGGCGCCATGGGGAAGTCGGCGCAGGTGCCGCTGCACGTCTGGCTGCCCGACTCCATGGAAGGCCCCACCCCCATTTCGGCGTTGATCCACGCCGCCACCATGGTCACCGCCGGCATCTTCATGGTGGCGCGCATGTCGCCGCTGTACGAGCTGTCGGAGACGGCGCTCAGCTTCGTCATGGTGATCGGCGCCACCACCGCCTTCTTCATGGGGCTGGTGGGCATCGTGCAGAACGACATCAAGCGGGTGATCGCCTATTCCACTCTCTCGCAGCTCGGCTACATGATCGCTGCGTTGGGCGCTTCCGCCTATGCCGCGGGCCTGTTCCATCTGATGACCCACGCCTTCTTCAAGGCGCTGCTCTTCCTGGCCGCCGGTTCGGTGATCATTGGCATGCACCACGACCAGGACATCCGCCATATGGGAGGCATCCGCCGCTACATGCCGGTCACCTGGCTCACGGCGCTGATCGGTTCCCTGGCGCTCATCGGCTTTCCAGGGTTCTCGGGATTCTTCTCCAAGGACGCCATCATCGAGGCGGTGGGGCTCTCGCAGATCGCCGGCAGCGGCTATGCCCACTGGCTGCTGACCGCGGGGGTCTTCGTCACCGCGCTCTACAGCTTCCGTATGTATTTCCTGGTGTTCCACGGCGAGGGGCCGCGTGACAAACACGCCGCGGAGCATCTGAAAGAGTCGCCCGCAGTGGTCACCGTTCCCCTGGTGCTGCTGGCCATTCCCTCGGTGGCCATCGGCTGGTACGCCATCGAGCCGCTTCTTTTCGGCGACTTCTTCGACGGGGTGCTGAGGGTGGCCGGCATCCACGACACCCTTGGCGAGATGGCCGGCGAGTATCACGGACAGTTGGCGATGATCGAACACGGCCTGATGGCGCCGCCCTTCTGGCTGGCCATGGCGGGGCTCGGCACCGCCTGGTACGTCTACATGAAACGGCCGCAGATCGCCCACGACCTGGCGATCCGCTTCGACTGGCTCTACCTGCTGCTGGACCGCAAATACTTCTTCGACGAGCTTTATCAGTGGCTCTTCGCCCGGGGGAGCCGGTTGGTGGGCAGGGTGCTCTGGCTGCTGGGCGACCGCACCCTCATCGACGGCATCGCGGTGAACGGTTCGGCGCGCTCGGTGGGAGTGCTGGCCCACACGCTGCGGTGGATCCAGAGCGGCTATCTCTACCACTACGCCATTGCCATGATTCTGGGGCTGCTGGCCCTGGTCTACTGGTTTGTGCTTCGCTGAGTTTCGGACGGACTGAAGAACGATGAGTGCGGACTGGCCCATTCTGAGTACGGTGATCTGGCTGCCCATTCTGGGCGGGTTGCTGGTGCTGTTCAGCGGCGACAAGGCGCCCGGGGTGAGCCGCTGGCTGGCGCTCGCCGTGGCCGTGCTCACCTTCGCGTTGAGCATTCCGCTGTGGACCGGTTTCGACACTACCACCGCCGCCATGCAGTTCCAGGAAAACCACCCCTGGATCGAAACCTTCAAGGTGAACTACCACCTGGGGGTGGACGGCATCTCCATGCCGTTGATCCTCCTCACCACCTTCGTCACCATCCTGGTGGTGATCGCCGGCTGGGAGGTGATCCAGTACAAGCCCAACCAGTACATGGCCGCCTTCCTCATCATGGAGGGGGTGATGGTGGGGGTCTTCTCCGCTCTGGACGCCATGCTCTTCTACGTCTTCTGGGAGGCGATGCTGATTCCGATGTTCATCATCATCGGCATCTGGGGCGGTCCCAACCGGGTGTACGCCACCATCAAGTTCTTCCTCTACACCTTTCTCGGTTCGGTGCTGATGCTGGTGGCGCTGATCTACATGTATCTGAAGTCGGGCAGCATGTCGATTCTCGACTTCCACCAGCTGAAGCTGAGCATGACCGAGCAGGTGCTCATCTTCCTCGCCTTCCTGGCCGCTTTCGCGGTGAAGGTGCCCATGTGGCCGGTGCACACCTGGCTGCCGGACGCCCACGTGGAGGCGCCCACCGGCGGTTCGGTGATCCTGGCGGCCATCATGCTCAAGATCGGCGGTTACGGTTTTCTGCGCTTCAGCCTGCCCATCACCCCAGACGCCAGCGGCGAGTTGGACTGGCTCATCATCGCCATGTCGCTCATCGCGGTGGTCTACATCGGCTTCGTGGCGCTGGTGCAGCAGGACATGAAGAAGCTCATCGCCTACTCCTCCATCGCCCACATGGGGTTCGTGACTCTCGGCTTCTTCATCGTCTTCACCATCTTCGCTCGGCCCGACGTGGCGAGCGGCGGCGTGCTGGGCGTGCAGGGGGGCATGGTGCAGATGGTCTCCCACGGCTTCATCTCGGCGGCGCTGTTCCTCTGCGTGGGGGTGCTCTACGACCGCATGCACAGCCGCCAGATCGCCGACTACGGCGGCATCGTCAACACCATGCCTTGGTTCGCGCTCTTCATGGTCTTTTTCGCCATGGCCAACGCCGGGCTGCCGGGAACCTCGGGCTTCGTGGGCGAGTTCATGGTGATTCTGGCCAGCTTCCGCGCCGACTTCTGGTTCGCCTTCCTGGCCGCCACCACCCTCATCATCGGCGCCGCCTACACCCTGTGGATGGTCAAGCGGGTGGTCTTCGGAGAGGTGGGCAACGACCGCGTGGCCGCGCTGTCCGACATCAACGGACGGGAAGCGCTGGTGCTCGGCTCTCTGGCGCTGGCGGTGCTGGCGCTCGGCCTCTGGCCGGGGCCGCTGGTGAAGGTGATGGACGCCTCCATCACCCACCTGGTGCAACAGATCGCCATCTCCAAACTGTAAACGGATCCGGACATACCCATGGGCTTCGACATTTCCAACCTGCTGCCGATGACGCCGGAGATCTTTCTCCTGGCCGCCGCCTGCGCCATCCTGGTGATTGACCTCTTCGTCTCCCAGGAGAACCGCTTCTTCACCTACGCCCTGTCGCTGCTGGCGCTTGTGGGGACGCTGGCGGCGGTGCTGGCGGTGGGCGGAGGAGAGAGCCGCCTGCTCATGGAGGGCGCCTTCGTGCGCGATCCGCTGGGCGACCTGCTCAAGGCGGCGTTGCTGGCGGTGGCCGGCTTCGCCTTTCTCTATTCACGGGTCTATCTGCAGCAGCGAGGGCTGTTCCGGGGCGAGTTCTATGTGCTCTGTCTGTTGGCGCTGCTGGGGATGATGGTGATGATCTCCGCCGCCGGCTTCCTGACTCTCTATCTGGGCCTGGAGCTGCTGGCGCTCTCCCTCTATGCGCTGGTGGCCTTCGACCGCCGCTCGGAGCGGGGCGCCGAGGCGGCCATGAAATATTTCGTGCTGGGCGCCATCGCCTCGGGCATGCTGCTTTACGGCGTCTCCATGATCTACGGCGCCACCGGCATGCTCGACTTCAAGGGGGTGGCGCAGGCGGTGGCCAGCGGAGAAACCGACCGCACCGTGCTGCTCTTCGGACTGGTCTTCGTGGTCATCGGCGTGGCCTTCAAGTTCGGCGCCGTCCCTTTCCACATGTGGGCGCCCGACGTCTACCAGGGCGCGCCCGTGGTGGTGGTGGCCTTTCTCGGCAGCGTGCCCAAGATCGCCGCCTTCGCCATGGCCATGCGGATTCTGGTGGAGGGGCTGGGCGGTCTCGGCCTCGGCTGGCAGGGATGGCAGGGGATGCTCATCCTGTTGGCGCTGCTCTCCATGGCGGTGGGCAACGTGGTGGCCATCGCCCAGACCAACGTCAAGCGCATGCTGGCCTATTCCACCATCTCTCACGTGGGCTTCATCCTTCTCGGCGTGCTGGTCGGGAAGACGGGACAGGGCGCGGCCATGTTCTACGCCATCACCTATGCCCTCACCGCAGTGGGCGGCTTCGGTCTGCTCGCCATTCTCAGCCGCCGGGGGGTGGAGGCGGAGAACCTGCACGATCTGAAAGGGCTCAACGAACGCAGCCCCTGGCTGGCCGGCATGATGTTGCTCATCATGTTCTCCATGGCGGGAGTGCCGCCGCTGGTGGGCTTCTTCGCCAAGCTCTTCATCCTCGACGCCCTGGTGAAGGCCGGGCTCGTGTGGCTGGCGGTGGCGGCGGTGATCTTCTCGGTGATCGGCGCCTTCTACTACCTGAGGGTGGTGAAGATGATCTATTTCGACAAGCCGCTCAGCCGGGCGGCCAT
>JALSRN010000078.1 GCA_026984735.1 Sedimenticola sp.
CCGGCCGCTCCCCAGATTGATGTGCCCCACTTCGGAGTTGCCCATTTGCCCGCTGGGCAGCCCCACCGCCGAACCGGAGGTGTGCAGCACATTGTGGGGACACTCCCGCCACAGTCTGTCCCAGACCGGCGTGCGCCCGGCGGCGATGGCGTTGTATTCGGTCTCCTCGCTGACCCCCCAGCCATCGAGGATGATGAGTACGACGGGGCGCGGTGCTTGGCTCATTGTCTGTGGTCCTGAATCCTCGTGGCCCGCGCCCGCGGCCAACGGCACGCATGGCGCCGCAAGGCGAAGTGGCGGACGCGGGAAGCTTGGCGACAAAAAATGGAATTTTACCAGATGCCCCGATCAGCCGGTATGCGCGAGGCCCCATCCTTGCCTCCCGTCACTCTTCGGCTTCCATGGAAAAACAGTGTATTATTGTATTAACGAGTTATGAATAACGTAGGACCGGAGCGACTCCACACACCGAAGCGAGGAACCGATGGCGACGAAAGAGGGCTCTCCACGAATCGACCCCCCCAAAGAGTTCGAGCAGGGCATGACGCTGCTCGGTGACGACAGAGACATCGAGCGGGCCTCCCGTTCCCTCAAGGCTATGTCCCACCCACTGCGCCTCAAGATCCTCTGCACGCTGGGGGAGAACGAGGTGAGCGTGCATGAAATCGTCAGCCAGGTGGGCTCCTCCCAGAGCAACATCTCCCAACATCTGGCCATTCTGCGCGACAAAGGGATCCTGGACGCCCGCAAGGAGGCGAACCGCGTCTTCTACCGCGTGGCGGACAGCCGCACGCTGCAGCTGATCGGCATGATGCGGCAGGTGTTCTGCAGTCATTCCCACTGAGCCTCTCATCTTCCCGGCCGTCACCTGATCACGAAGGTTGGACGGCGGGTCGACGCGTCCCAAATTTTGGAGACGATGGTGGGCGCCCCCGGGTATAATGCTGCTTTTTCCCGGACCCCTCGCTACATCGCCGGATGCATCAGCTACTGGAATTCGCAGGCAACCACCTGGCCCTGGTGATCACTTTCTTCGGCCTCGCCGCGGCGCTGGCCTGGAATCTCTTTTTCGATCCCGTCGCCAAATCGGCGGTCACGCCCCTCCAGGGCACCGCGATGATCAACCACGATAACGCCGTGGTCCTGGACGTGCGCTCCATCGCCGAGTTCAACAAAGGACATGTCGTCAACGCGGTGAACATTCCGCTCAACGGCCTGGCCAAACAGCTCCAGCAGCTGGAGAAGTACAAGGACCGACCCATCATCGTGGCCTGCCGTTCCGGATCGCGCTCCGCCACGGCGGCCAAGATGCTGATGAAACAGGGCTTCAGCCGGGTCCACAACCTGCGCGGCGGGATGATGGCCTGGGAGAACGCCGGTCTCCCCCTTAAGCGGGACTGAGGGGCGGCAAGGGGCGACACCACCACACCGCAAGAACCAGGAAACAGCAACGATGAGCCAAGAGAACCAGGAACGACAATTCACCTTGCAGCGCATCTACACCAAGGACCTCTCTTTCGAGACCCCCAACACGCCCGAGATCTTCCGCCAGGAGTGGCGCCCGCAGATCAACGTCAACATCGAGAACAAGGTTCAGGATCTGGGCGAAGGCAACATCGAGGTGGCGCTCACCGTCACCGTCACCGCCAAGGTGGGAGAGAAGACCGCCTTTCTGGTGGAGGTGACCCAGGCCGGCATCTTTCTGGCGGCCGGCATCCCCGAGGAGGAGATGGGGCCCCTGGTGGGAATCTACTGCCCCAACGTCCTCTTTCCCTACGTCCGAGAGGTGGTTTCGGATCTGGTCACCCGCGGCAGCTTCCCGCAGTTCCTGCTGGCGCCGGTGAACTTCGAGGCGCTCTACGCCCAGCAGATGCAGCAGCAGCAAGGGAGCGGCAGCGAACATTGAGGAACGCCAGATGACGAGCGGTGGCCGTTATCGCATCGCCGTCATCGGTGCGGGCTCCTGGGGCACCGCCCTGGCCGTGCTCCTGGCGCGCCACGGCCACCGGGTCCACCTCTGGGGTCACGAGAAGGCCGCCATGGAGCGGCTGCAGCGAGAACGCGAAAACCGCCGCTTCTTGCCTGGCATTCCCTTTCCTTCTCCCTTGCAACCCGTCCTCACCCTGACCGAAGCGCTGGAAGGCGCCACGGAGCGGCTCATCGTGGTGCCGAGCCACGCCTTCGACAGCGTCCTGGAGAATATCGCAGGTCTGGAGCCCGCCCCTCCTTCCCTCGCCTGGGCCACCAAGGGGCTGGAGCCGCAGGGGCCCCGATTGCTGCATGAAGCGGTGTCGGCCCGTTTCCCCCATGCCAGCGTGGCGGTGGTGTCGGGCCCTACCTTCGCCATGGAGGTGGCGCGGGGGTTGCCCACCGCCATCACCGTCGCTTCGCCCGACGCCGAACACGCCCGGCGCCTGGCCGCCTCGCTCCATGGAGAGAGCTTTCGCGCCTATACCGCCAGCGACATCGTTGGCGTGGAGGTGGGAGGCGCGGCCAAGAACATCATGGCCATCGCCGCCGGCATCTCCGACGGGCTGGGGTTCGGAGCCAACGCCCGGGCCGCTCTGATCACCCGGGGGCTGGCGGAGATCACCCGCATCGGCCTGGCGCTGGGCGGACTGCAGGAGACCTTCATGGGGCTGGCGGGACTGGGCGACCTGGTGCTCACCTGCACCGACGACCAGTCCCGCAACCGCCGCATGGGGCTGGCGCTGGCAGCCGGACTGGACATCGCCAGCGCCCGCGAAGAGATCGGTCAGGAGGTGGAAGGGCTGGCCGCCGCCCGCGACTTCCACCGGCTGGCGCGGCGTCATGGCGTCGAGATGCCCATCACCGAGGCGGTCCACGGCATCCTCTACGAGGGGGTGGAACCCTCGGCCGCGGTGCGCGCTCTCCTCGCCCGCCATCCGCGTGAAGAGCGCGAAGAGCCGCCGACGGCTCACTGAGCGCCGGGAAAGCCGAGCTGCCGCCACGCTTCGTAGACCGCCACCGCCACGGCGTTGGAAAGGTTGAGGCTGCGCTGGCCGGGCCGCATGGGCAGACGCAAGCGCCGCTCCGGAGGCAGCGAATCGAGCAGTTCCCCAGGCAATCCCCGGGTTTCGGAGCCGAACAGCAACAGATCGTCCGCCTGGAAGACCACCTCGCTGGGAACCTGGTTCCCCCGCGTGGTGAACGCGAACAGGCGAGGGGGACTCAGCGCCTCCATCATCGCCTCGAAGGAGTCGTGTACCCGAACCTCGACGAATTCGTGATAATCCAGCCCGGCCCGCCGCAAGCGGGCGTGGTCCAGTTCGAATCCGAGCGGACGAATCAGGTGGAGCCGACAACCGGTATTGGCGCACAAACGGATGACATTTCCCGTGTTGGGAGGGATTTCCGGCTGATACAATGCGACGTCGAACACAGGAGATTCACCGACCCATGAGCGCGACCGCCGACCCCAGGCTTTCCGTGGACTTTTGCGGCCTCCACTTCCAGACGCCGGTGGTGCTGCTGTCGGGGTGCGTGGGTTTCGGAGAAGAGTACACCCGGGTGGAAGGCTTCTCCAACCGCGACGTGGGCGCGGTCTGCTTGAAGGGCACCACCGGCTCGCCTCGCCTGGGCAACCCGCCCCACCGTTTGTGCGAGACGCCCGGAGGACTGCTCAACGCCATCGGCCTGCAGAATCCCGGCGTGGATGCGGTGGTGGAGCGGATCCTTCCCCGCCTCGATTTCGAAGAGACCCGTTTCATCGCCAACGTCTCGGGCTCCACCTTGGAGGAGTACGAGGCGGTGACGAGGCGCTTCGACGACTCGCCCATCGACGCCATCGAGATCAACATCTCCTGTCCCAACGTGAAGCGAGGCGGCGCCGCCTTCGGCAACGATCCCGAGATGTCGGCCCGGGTGGTGGAGGCCTGCCGCCGCGCCACCGAAAAGCCGCTCATCACCAAGCTGTCGCCCAACCAGACCGACATCGCCGAAAACGCGCGCCGCTGCCTGGAAGCGGGCAGCGACGCCTTTGCGGTGATCAACACTTTGATGGGCATGGCCATCGACATCGAAAGCCGCACGCCCGTGCTCGGCAACAACCAGGGCGGGCTCTCGGGGCCGGCGATCAAACCGGTGGCCCTGCTCAAGGTTCACCAGGTGTACCAGGTGACCCGGGATCACGGCGTGCCCATCATCGGCCAGGGAGGAGTGGCCAGCGCCGAAGACGCCATCGAGTTCCTCATCGCCGGCGCCACCGCCGTGGGCGTGGGCACCGCTCTCTTCTACGACCCCCTGGTCTGCCGCCGCATCAACCAGGGAATCCTGGAATACCTCGACCGCCACGAAATTTCGGAAGTGGGGCAACTCACCGGCAGCCTGCGGCTCGATGCGGGCGACCGCCCCAACTCATGCAGTTGTTGAGGAAACGGTAAACGAGGATGGCCGGCAACAGCACTCAGCTTTCGTGCTTCTCCCCCCTCGACGAGGCACCCCCCCAGCGGCTGGAAGAGATCGCCAAAGAGGCGCAGTGGTTACGGGCCGAGAAGAACGAAGTGCTCATGGAGGTGGGCGACAACGACGAACACAGCATTTTTCTGCTAAAGGGCAACATCCTCCTGGAAGCGGCGGACGGCCGCAAGCAGATCATCAAGCACACGGATCCGGCCGCCCGCTCTCCTCTGTCCAGGCTGCGCCCCAGCCGCTACCGGGTCACAGCGCTCACGCCCGTTCAGTACGTCAAGATCGACAATGCCATACTGGACCAGCTGCTGGAAGAGGAAGAGAGTTCCGAACTGATCTCGTCGCACTACTATGTGGTCGAGGAAGGAGGCGAGGATGGGAAGGACAACGATTTCGCCACCCAGGTGCTGGCGCAAATCTACGAAGAGCTGCAGCAGGACCGGCTGTTGCTGCTTTCCTGGCAGCCGGTGGCCTTGCCGGTGACCACGCAGTTAATGACGGGAGGAGAGGAGATTGAGGCGCTGGCCCCCATTGCCCTGCTAGATCCAGCTCTCACCGTGAAGCTCCTGCGCAGCGCGATGGAGAAAGGGCAGGCGGAGGTTCCAGAACGGTTGAGCGGAGCGATGCGCGCCCTCGGACCGGAACGGGTCCGGCGGATTGCCTTCCTCAATCTGTTTCGCGAATCCAGCAAGCCGCACAGCGCCTTGATGAACCAGATATTCCGCAGCGCATGGGAGCAAGCGCTCACCGTCTCCCGACTGGCGGGCGAGCTGGCGGCGGAACATGGGCTTAAGCCGGTGGAGAGCGTGGCAGTGGCCGGGCTATTGCACAACATGGGCAAACTCACCCTTATCAGCTATGCATACAACTTCTACCGCGAGGTGAGCCTGGAGGAACTGAAGGTGAGCAGCCAGATGTTCGCCAAGGAGACCGGCCGCATGGTATTGACCCACTGGAACCTCCCTCCCTATCTGGTGCGGGGAATCACCGACTCCTTCGAGTGGTCCCAAGAGCACGGGGGAAGCGAGGTGACCCTCAGCGACATCCTCATCGCCGCCCGCCTCTATGCGCGACTGGCGCGAGGCAAGGGGCCGTTGAAAGAGGTGCCCGCCCTGCGCAAGCTGAAGTTGGAAGATCCACGCTCGAGCCGTGGCCAAGAGCTGCAACGGTTGGCGATCCAGTCGGTGGCCGAAGCCCGGAGATTCCTCGGTCTCGACCGCCGTTCCAGCAAGCCCAAGCCCCGCGAGCCGGAAACGGCGGCTTGAGAGAACCTCACTTTCGGGAAATGTGCTCGATGTATCTGGGATGGTCTTCTTGCTCGAGCCGCACCCCTTCCGCCTCCACACGAATGGTGGTCCCGTTCTCTTCCAGCCGCAGGCTGCAGCCGGCGCGCCCGCGCCCTTCCAGAGGAACAGGGATCATGTCGCGATAGGTGTAGACATTGTCGATGACGTCTCCGCCGGCGCAAGTGGCGGGCAAGCCCGCCTCGGCGCCTTCGAGCAGCTCCGCCTCTTCGAAGACCAGTTCGAGGTTCTGCCACCACCGGCTCATGTTCTCGGCGCCGGCCATCCGCTGAAGGAGATAGGCGGGTTCGAAGCGAATGCGCACCTCGCCATCGGCGACCTTGACGGCGCTGATGACGGAACCGGCCAATTCGATGCTGGTGAGATCCATGGTCACTCCACGAAGATGCTGATCGAACTCTTTCTGATTGTAGCCCTGGTGGCGCTGGTCATCGCCTTGCTCAAGCCGTGGAAATGGTGAGCGGCGGGCTCAGGACTCCAGCTCCTTGAGCTTGCGTGTGAGCGTGTTGCGACCCCATCCCAGCAGGCGGGCCGCCTCCTGCTTGCGTCCGCCGGTGGCCGCGAGGGCGGCTCGGATGAGCGCTTGCTCCACCTCCCGATCGATGCCTTCCGCGCCTTCGAGATAACGGCCGAGCGCCCACTCCTCCAGCAGCTTACGCCAGTCGGAAGCACCGCTTGCCGCAACCACGGCGCCGCTCTCCAGGAACTCGGGCGGCAAGTCCTGGGCATGGATCTCACGCCCCGAAGCCATCACCGTGAGCCAGCGCGCCAAGTTCTCCAGTTGCCGCACGTTGCCGGGCCAGGAAAAGGCCTGCAGCCGCTCCAGGGCATCCGGTTGGATCTCCTTCGGATCGGTTCCCAACTCGGCGGCGGCCCGGCGCAGAAAGTGCTCCAGCAGGAGAGGGATGTCTTCGCGCCGTTCGCGCAACGGCGGAATGTCGATGTGGATGACGTTGAGCCGGTGAAAGAGATCCTCCCGGAAGCGCCCCTCCTCCACCAGCTTTTGCAGATCCTGATGGGTGGCGGCGATGATCCGCACGTCGGCGTCGATGGTCTCCATTCCCCCCACCCGGTAGAACTGCCCCTCCGCGAGGACGCGCAGCAGCCGGGTCTGGGCGTCCGCCGGCATGTCGCCGATCTCGTCGAGAAAGAGGGTGCCGCCTTCGGCCTGTTCGAAACGCCCCACGCGGCGGGCCTGGGCGCCGGTGAAGGCCCCCTTTTCGTGACCGAACAGCTCGGCCTCCATCAGCTCCCGGGGAATGGCGGCCATGTTGAGGGCGATGAAGGGCTTGTCGGCGCGCGGGCTGTGGCGATGGAGCGCGCGCGCGACCAGCTCCTTGCCAGTGCCCGATTCGCCGGTGATGAGCACCGAGATGTTGGAACGCGACAACCGGCCGATGGCGCGGAACACCTCCTGCATCGCCGGCGCCTGTCCCACGATGCCCACCCCCGAAGGCTCGAGCGAAGGCGCTGCTGTCTCCGGCTTCTCGCGGCTGGCCAAGGCCCGTTTCACCAGCTCCACCGCTTCTTGAACGTCGAACGGCTTGGGAAGATATTCGAAAGCCCCTTCGTTGTAGGCCTTCACGGCGCTGTCGAGATCGGAATGGGCGGTGATGATGATCACCGGCAGTCGGGGATCCAGCGCATGGATTCGTCTGAGCAGCTCGATGCCGTCCATGCCCGGCATGCGGATGTCGGAGATGACCACATCGGGGCGGCGATCCTCCAGCTCCGGCAGCAGATCGGCGGGTGCCGCGAAACCGCGCACGCCGATCCCCGCCTTCTGTAGCGCCTTTTCCAGCACCCAGCGCATGGAGGGGTCGTCGTCCAGCACCCAGACGTCGGCGTCGACGCTCACGATTCGCTCTCCAAGGGAAGATAGATGGTGAAAACGGTGTGTCCCGGCCGGCTCTCGAACTCGATGAGCCCGCCGTGGCGGTTGATCAGAGACTGGGCGATGGAGAGTCCCAACCCCGTCCCCTCCGCCTTGCCGGTGACCATGGGAAAGAAGACGGTGTGCTGGAGCTCAGCGGGAATGCCCGGCCCGTGATCCTCCACGTTCACCTGGACCACCAGTCGGTGTCGCCGGCTGGCCAGCGTGAACTGGCGCAGCACCCGGGTCTGCAACAGCACTTCCCCCTCGCTCCCGCTGGCCTGCACGGCGTTGCGGACGATGTTCATCAGCGCCTGGATGAGCTGGTCGGGATCGCCTTGCAGATCGGGGATGCTGGGATCATAGTCCCTCACCAGTATCACCCGATTGGCTGGGTCCGACTCGATCAGTGAGGCGACCCGCTCCAGCACGTGGTGGATGTTCACTGCCTGCTTCACCGGCAGCTTGCGGGAGCCGAGCATGTTGTCCACCAGGGCTCCCAACCGGTCCACCTCCTTGAGAATGATGGCGGTATATTCCTTCAGCTCCGCATCGTCCACCTCCATCTCCAGCAGCTGGGCGGCGCCGCGCAGCCCGCCCAAGGGATTCTTGATCTC
>JALSRN010000079.1 GCA_026984735.1 Sedimenticola sp.
GTCGCCGGTGATGCACGCCCTACGCATCCGCCGTCGTGGCGACGAATTCGTTCAGGACTATCTCTTCGAGACCGACCTGCCGCCCCTGAGGCGCATTCCCGAGCCGCGCCGCTTCCGCTTCTAGCAGGCTGTTGAAAAACAGCGTTTTTCGACAGCCTGTGCGGTACATGGATGTGCCGCCATTTTCGAGGGCCGTAAGCCATTGAAAATGAAGGAACCGGGAAATCGCATTTTCCGGTTCCGTGGTTGAAAAAGTCCAGGGAAGGACTTTATTCAACATCTTGCCAGCTCCGGTGGCGGCGAGCGGTTCTGTGTCATTTCCGCAACAAATACGTCTTCTGTGATTTTTTTGCAAAAAAGTGTTGCCTCTCGGCAAAAAAAGCACTAATATTTCGTCCGCTTGGACAGCATTCTTTCAACCAACTCAGTAAGGAGTTACTCGCTATGAAAAAGAAGCTTCTCGCTCTGGCAGTGGCCGCCGCCCTGCCCATGGCCACCCAGGCGGCCAACGCCGAAGTGACCATCTACGGCAAGATCCATGCATCCATCGACTACCTGAACGCGGATCAAAACGATAACGGTTTCAAGGCTGATGGCATCACCCCCGCCACCAACGACAGCCTTTGGAACGTGGCCAGCCGCGCCTCCCGCCTCGGCTTCAAAGGTTCCGAGGATCTGGGCAACGGCATGAAGCTGATCTGGAAACTGGAGAGCGGCATCGACGTGACCGGTGGCAGCGGCGGCCTCAGCGCCCGGAACCGCTACATCGGCCTGGCCGGCAACTGGGGTACCTTCCTCTACGGCATCCACGACACTCCGGTGAAGATCTCCACCGGCAAGCTGGACATCTTCGTGGACACCATCGCCGACTACAACCTGCAGGGTAGTGGTCTCGGCACCGGCGGTCTGGTGGACATCCGCGCCCAGGACGCCATCGCCTACGTCTCGCCCAATTTCAGTGGCCTGACCCTCATCGGCGCCATCGTCCCCGATGCCAACTATGGTGAGCAGGTGGGTGAGCAGGGCGACCTTGCAGGCGCCTACTCCATCGCCGCCATGTACTCCAACGGCGGTCTCTTCCTCGCTGGTGGCTACGAGAGCCTGGATGATGTCAAGAATGGTGGAGACGTCAGTCATTGGCGGATTGGCGCCGGCTACGACTGGGGCGACTTCCACATCGGCGGTGTCTACCAGCAGGCGGATGGCGCTCTCAGCGGTTACACTACTTCCAGCGGCAAGCCCAACGACTACAAGACCTACACCATCAACGGTTCCTACAAGTTCGGCAACAATGTGGTGAAGGCTATGTGGTTGGGTACCAAGTTCGATGACAACACCGTGCCTTACTATCGTGAAGCGGGTAAGGGTCCCAAGGCCGACGACACCTTCAACACCTGGGCCATCGGTCTGGATCACAACTTCTCCAAGCGGAGCAAAGTGTATGTCATCTATGCCGACAGCGACATGGCTCTTAATGGTAGCAATTTCAATAAGACTACCGGCGGCGTCGTTTCCCAGGCCCGCGAGCAGTCCGCCTTCTCCCTGGGCATGGTTCACAAGTTCTGATCGAGCTTGAAGCCAGGCCCGGCATCTTCGGATGCGGGAAAGGTGAAAGGGAAGCGCTTCGGCGCTTCCCTTTTTTATTGGTTTGGCCCTCTCCAACGCACACCCGGCCGTTCCAAGCCCGCCTTTGGCGAGACGCCTTGCGAGAAGGCAGGGTCATGCCCACTCCCTGCTCAGGAAACGTCTTCAGCGCTCGTGCGCCTTGCGCGCCAGGCGGCGCTCCAGCAGGCGGGCGCGGGTGGCCTCGGGCAGCAGCTCCAGCGCTTCCACGCTGAAGGCCAGGGCGCAGGGGATGGGGGTGACGCCCCCCAGGTATTCGCTCATGCGGTTGCTGTGCACGCACAGCGCCTTGGCCAGCTCGGCGGCGTTGAGGTTCCAGCGGCGCCTCACCGCTTCCAGCTCTTCGGCGGTCATCTTCTCTCCTCCTGGTGTCGCTGTCCGGAAGAGCGCTCTTCCCGGACGGTGGCTCGATGCCTGGTTCATCCTGACAAAAGCGGGCCCGTTTGAGAAGATGTCGCCATGAACTTCCTGCGGGTGTTTGTCGCCATCCTGGTGATCCAGTCGGCCACGGCGCTGTTGTCGGTGGTGGCCTTCCGGCAGGACTCCATGGAGGCGCGGCTGGCGTTGGTGGCGCCGGCGCTGGTGTTGGCCCTGGTGGCCGCCCTCTGGTTCTCGTCCTTGGTGGGGCAGCAGCGCCGCCTGTTGCGCAGCCGCCTGGAGGAGCGCTTCCGGCGCGAGCGGCAGAAGCTCCACGCCCGCGCCGAGCAGGAGAGGTCGCGGCTGGAGCAGCAGAGCCAGCGCCGCGTCGATCGCGAGCGCGACCGCATCCAGGCCAGGGCCAACCGCAAGGTGGCGCTGGCGGTGGGCGGCCTGGTGGCGGTGGGCGGCGTCATACTCTTCACCCAGTTCATGACCCTGGGGCTGCTGCTGGTCACCGGCGCGGGCAGCGGCGCGGCGGGCTATCTCCTCCGCGCCCGCAAGGAGCTGAAGGCGCGCGGCTGAAGAGGTTCTCTCGGTGAACTCCCCTTTTCGGTGCTTCCGTGCTTTTCGCCGTCTTTGCCGTCGGTCATAATGGAAGCATGCGACTGACCGCCTCCCAAAGGGAAGCCATCCGCCGCATCGTGAAGCGGAGTGTGCCCGATGTCACTTTCATCGGCCTGTTCGGCTCGCGCCTGGACGACCATAGGAGAGGAGGCGACATGGGCCTCTACCTCGAACGGCCCGGCGGCCTTTCGCTGGAAGCGCAGGCCCGCCTGCTCGGCGAAAAAGAGCTGCCGGTTCTGGAAGAGATCGCCGAAAGGCTGATCGAATATTGCCGAAGCGAGACCGGCTGCTAGTCCGGATAGTGTGCCCCGTACAAAGTGTGACTGCGGGCGAATGACAATAAGTTATTGAAAATACAATAAAAAACATCGAAAATTAGAGCGATCTGGCACAATATCCGGGCTAGGCCGCTCGATCCGCTTCAGGGCACGATGGTGCGCGCCCCTTCCGGGGTGCCGAGAATGAGCACGTCGGCGGGGCGGTGGCCGAAGATGCCCACGGTGACCACTCCGGCGATCTGGTTGATCTCGGTCTCCAGCTTCACCGGCTCCATGATCTCCAGGTTGTGGACGTCGAGGATGATGTTGCCGTTGTCGGTGATGAAGCCTTCGCGCCAGACGGGGGTGCCGCCCAGCTTCACCAGTTGCCGCGCCACGTAGCTGCGCGCCATGGGGATCACCTCCACCGGCAGGGGAAACCGGCCCAGCACGTCCACCAGCTTGGACTCGTCGGCGATGCAGACGAATTTCTTGCTGGCCGCGGCGATGATCTTCTCGCGGGTGAGGGCGCCGCCGCCGCCCTTGATGAGATGGAGCTGGCGGTTGGATTCGTCGGCGCCGTCCACGTAGATCTCCAGGTCGCCCACGGCGTTGAGGTCCAGCACCGGCATGCCGATCTTCTTGAGCCGTTCGGTGGAGGCTTCGGAGCTGGAGACGGCGCCCTCGTAGCGCCCCTTGAGATCGGCCAGCAGGTCGATGAAATGGTTCACGGTGGAGCCGGTGCCGATGCCCAGCACGCCGCCGTCGGGCAGATATTCCAGGGCGGCTTCGGCCGCCTGGCGCTTGAGTTCTTCTGCGTTCATGGGGATCCTCTTATTCGTTTCGGTTCGACCGCTGGCCCGGTAAATTACCACAAAACATTCGACCCGAGTTATGCGCCGGCGCCGGGAGCCGGGAAAATCCCGGATTCCGACGCTGCATTCGAGTTAAACTAACGGGCCCGGGCCGGGCGTCGCCTCGGCCCCGAATCGCGGAACCGGAGTTCATGACGCGCACCATCAGCATTGCCAACCAGAAAGGGGGCGTGGGCAAGACCACCACGGCGGTGAACCTCGCCTCGGCGCTGGCGCGCGCCGGCAAGCGGGTGCTGCTGGTGGATCTCGACCCCCAGGGCAACGCCACCACCGGCTGCGGGGTGGACAAGTTGGAGCTGGAGCTCTCCAGCTACGAGGTGCTGCTGGAGGACCGGCCGATGCGCCAGGCGCTCCAGCGCAGCGCCGGGGACGAGTTCGATCTGCTCCCCTCCAACACCGACCTCACGGCGGCGGAGGTGACCCTGATGAACCACCCCATGAAGGAGCGGCGCCTGGAGCTGGCGCTCAAGCCTTTGTTGCCGGCATACGACTACGTGCTCGTCGATTGTCCGCCGTCGCTGAGCATGCTCACCATCAACGCGCTGGTGGCGAGTGACGGGGTGCTGGTGCCGCTGCAGACCGAATACTATGCGCTGGAAGGGCTCACCGGCCTGCTCACCACCATCGAGAAGATCCGTGAGCTCTACAATCCCGGGCTGGAGCTGGAGGGGATCCTGCGCACCATGCACGATCTGCGCAACCGCCTCGCGGCGGAAGTGTCGCGCCAGCTCATCGGCCATTTCGGTGACCGGGTTTTCCGCACCGTGATTCCGCGCAACGTGCGCGTCGCCGAGGCGCCCAGCCACGGACAGCCGGTGCTGCTCTACGACCGCTATTCCCGGGGCGCGGTGAGCTACATGGCCCTGGCCAGCGAGCTGCTGCGCCGGCACGCCGCCGAGAAGGCGACGGCTTGAGCGTTTCCAACATCCTTGGAGAGACCATGGCAAAGAGAGGACTAGGTCGGGGGCTCGACGCCCTCCTGGGGGGCGGGGCCCCCGCCAGCAAGGAGAAGAAGGCGGCGGAGCCTGCCGGCGCGCCGGCGGCCATCGCCATCGATCTGGTGGAGCGCGGCCGTTTTCAGCCGCGGCGCAATTTCGACGAGGACAGCTTGCGCGAGCTGGCCGATTCCATCGCCGCCCAGGGCGTGGTGCAGCCGGTGGTGGTCAGGCCGGCGCGCGAGCCTGGCCGTTACGAGCTGATCGCCGGCGAGCGGCGCTGGCGCGCGGCGCAACTGGCGGGGCTGGCCGAGATCCCCGCGGTGATCCGCGAAGTGGACGACCAGGCCGCCATGGCCATGGGGCTCATCGAAAACATCCAGCGCGACGACCTCAATCCGCTGGAGGAGGCTCAGGCGCTGCACCGCCTGCTGGAAGAGTTCGAGCTCACCCATCAGCAGATCGCCCAGGCGGTGGGCAAGTCGCGCACCACGGTGACCAACCTCATGCGGTTGCTGGAGCTCAATGCCGACGTCAAGCGCCTGGTGGAGCGGGGCGAGCTGGAGATGGGGCACGCCCGGGCGCTGCTGGCGCTCGACGGCGAGCTCCAGAGCCGGGCGGCGGAGCGGGTGGTGAAGAAGGGGCTGTCGGTGCGGGAGACCGAGGCCCTGGTGCGCCGCTACAAGGAGCAGGACGGCGAGCCGCGGAAGAAGAGCGCGCCGGCTGCGGAGCCGGACCCCGACGTGCGCCGCCTGCTCCAGGATCTGAGCGATCGCCTCGGCGCTCCGGTCGATCTGAAGCCGTCCCGCGGCGGCAAGGGGCGGCTGGTGATCCGCTACAACAGCCTGGAAGAGCTCGAAGGGATCCTGTCGCACATCCGTTGAGGGAGGGCGGCCGCTCCGGGAATTCAATTACGGCGGCTAATCGCGCCATCTGTTGACCTTATATGGCGCTCTCCTTATAATTGCCGGCCTTTGTGGCGGTGCCACCCGTTGCCGGTGGCCGGGCGTGATGCAAACCCCCGATCGGAAAAGAGCCGCGCGGCTGCTCCGCAACCAGTTGTTGGTGCTGCTCGTCACCGTTCTGGCCGCGGGGGCCATGGGTAGGGAGGCGGCCTGGTCGGCCTTTCTCGGCGGCGCCATCGCGCTGGCGGCCAACGGGCTGTTCGCCGCGCTGCTCTTCGCCGCCTACGACGCGGGGGAGCCGGGGGCGCTGGCAACCAGAATGTACGCGGCGGAGGTGGTGAAGCTCCTCTTCGTGGGGCTGGCCTTCGCGGCGGTTTTTTCGTGGATCGGGCCGCCGGACGTCGCGGCTCTTTTTGTGGCCTTTTTCGTGGTTCAGGTGGTCACGCCTCTGCTGGTGCACGCGCTGCCGGCGAGGGAGTGAAGAGAGGATTGGCAAGGGTTCGAGAAGATGGCAGCCGGTGAAACGATCACTTCCAGCGAATACATCTCCCACCATCTCACCAACCTGGTTCTGGGCCGCTTTGCCGACGGCCACTGGGGGCTGGCCCACTCGGCCGAGGAGGCGAAGGAGTTCGGCTTCTGGGCCATCCACCTGGACACCATGTTCTGGTCCCTGCTGCTGGCGCTCTTCTTCAGCTACCTCTTCTGGAAAGCGGCGAAGAACGCCACCGCCGGCGTGCCGGGAAAGTTGCAGAACTTCGTCGAGATCATGGTGGAGTTCGTCGACAACAGCGTGAAAGGCTCCTTCTCCGGCCGCAACCCCCTGGTGGCGCCCCTGGCGCTCACCATCTTCGTCTGGGTCTTCCTCATGAATCTCATGGACCTGGTGCCGGTGGACCTCATTCCCCGCATCGCCGGTTGGCTCGGCGTGCACCACATGCGGGTGGTGCCTTCCACGGACCCCAACGTCACCTTCGCCCTGGCGCTGGGGGTGTTCGTGCTCATCATCTACTACAGCATCAAGATCAAAGGAGTGGGCGGTTTCGTCCGCGAGCTCACCGGCACCCCCTTCGAGACCAAGAGCCCGCTGCTCAAGCCTTTCTTCTTCGTCGTCAACCTGTTGCTCGAGGGGGTCAACCTGCTGGCCAAGCCGGTGTCGCTCTCCTTGCGGTTGTTCGGCAACATGTATGCCGGCGAGATGATCTTCATCCTGATTTCGCTGATGTACGGGGCGGGGTGGGCGCTGGGCCTCTTCGGAGGCGCCCTGCAGTTCGTCTGGGCGGTGTTCCACGTGCTGGTGGTCACTTTGCAGGCCTTCATCTTCATGACACTCACCATCGTCTATCTCGACATGGCGCACAACGAGCACCACTGAATTTTCAACCTTCGTTTTTCAACTTCTGGCTATACAACTGGAGACAATCATGGAACATGCACTGCTGGTTATCGCCGCCGCTCTGATGATGGGCCTCGGGGCCGTCGGCGCTGCTATCGGTATCGGCGTCCTTGGCGGACGTTTCCTGGAGGGCGCCGCGCGCCAGCCCGAGCTCATTCCCATGCTGCGCACCCAGTTCTTCATCGTCATGGGCCTGACCGACGCGGTGCCCATGATCGCCGTTGGCTTGGGCATGTACGTGCTCTTCGCGCTGGCCGGCTGAAGACGGCCGGAGTGTTTTCAATCTCACTCACGACCAGGGTGGCAGGATGAACATCAACCTCACTCTCATCGCCCAGCTGGCCTCTTTCGTGGTGTTCGTCTGGTTCACCATGAAATACATCTGGCCGCCGATGGTGAAGGCGATGGAAGAGCGCAAGGCGCGCATCGCCGACGGCTTGGCGGCCGCCGAACGCGGGGTCCGCGAGAAGGAGCTGGCCGAGCAGGTGGCCAAGGAGAAGCTGCACGAGGCCAAGCAGCAGGCGGCGGAGATCGTGGCGCGCGCGGAGAAGCGCGCCGCCGAGATCGTGGACGAGGCCAAGGAGCAGGCGCGCGCCGAGGGCGAGCGCATTCTGGCCGCGGCCCGCGCCGAGACCGAGCAGGAGCTCAACAAGGCGCGCGAGGCGCTGCGCGAGCAGGTGGGCGAGCTGGCCGTGGCCGGCGCCGAGAAGATCCTGCGCCGCGAGATCGACGCCGCCGCGCACCAGGAGATCCTGAACGAGCTGGCGCAGCAGATCTGAGGAGCTTCGAACCATGGCTGCGGATGCAATCACCATCGCCAGGCCCTATGCCGAAGCGCTCTTCCAGCGCGCTTTGGAGACGGACAGCCTGGCGGCGTGGAGCGAGAAGCTGGCGTTTCTGGCCGCCGTGGTCTCCGAGCCGCGGGCGCGCGCTTTTTTGAGCCATCCCGCGGTGGAAGGGGATCAGAAGGTGGCGCTGCTGGAGCAGGTCGCCGGCGAGCGCCTCGACGAAGAGGGGCGCAACCTGGTGCGCCTGCTGGTGGCCAACGGCCGCGTGGCGCTGTTGCCCGAGATCGATCTCCTCTTCCAGCGCATGCGCCAGGAGCGCGAGGGCGTACTGGAGGTGGAAGTGGCCACCGCCTACGCCCTGGAACCCGGCCTGGAGCAGGCCCTGCGGGAAGCCCTGGAGCGCAAGCTGGAGCGCAAGGTGGAGCTCAGCGCCACGGAAGATCCCGAACTCATCGGCGGCGCCCGGATCCGGGCGGGCGACCTGGTCATCGACGCATCGGTCGCCGGGCAACTGGCGCGGCTGGCCAACGAATTAGGAATCCAAACGGGTAAGCGACATGCAACTCAATCCCTCTGAAATCAGCGATCTCATCAAGCAGAAGATCGAGCAGTTCGAGGTCCGCACCGAAGCGCGCAACGAGGGCATGGTGACCTCGGTCTCCGACGGCATCGTGCGCATCCACGGCCTCGAAGACGCCATGTCCTACGAGATGCTCGAATTTCCCGGCAACACCTTCGGGCTGGCTCTGAACCTGGAGCGCGACTCGGTGGGCGCCGTGGTGCTGGGCGACTACAAGCACATCAGCGAGGGCGACCCGGTGAAGTGTACCGGCCGCGTCCTGGAGGTGCCCATCGGCCCCGAGCTGCTGGGGCGCGTGGTGGACGCCCTGGGCAACCCCATGGACGGCAAGGGGCCCATCGACTGCAAGCTCACCTCGCCGGTGGAGCAGATCGCTCCCGGCGTCATCACCCGCAAGTCGGTGGACCAGCCGGTGCAGACCGGCATCAAGGCCATCGACTCCATGGTGCCCATCGGCCGCGGCCAGCGGGAGCTGATCATCGGCGACCGCCAGACCGGCAAGACCGCCCTGGCCGTGGACACCATCATCAACCAGAAGGGCACCGGCATCAAATGCATCTATGTGGCGGTGGGGCAGAAGAACTCCACCATCGCCCAGATCATCCGCAAGCTGGAAGAGCACGACGCCTTGGAGCACACCATCATCGTGGCGGCGCCGGCGGCCGACTCCGCCGCCATGCAGTTCCTGGCGCCCTACTCCGGCTGCACCATGGGCGAGTATTTCCGCGACCGCGGCGAGGACGCCCTCATCATCTATGACGACCTCACCAAGCAGGCCTGGGCCTACCGTCAGGTCTCCCTGCTGTTGCGCCGGCCGCCGGGACGGGAGGCCTATCCCGGCGACGTCTTCTATCTCCACTCCCGTCTGCTCGAGCGCGCCGCCCGCATCAACGAGGCCGAGGTGGAGAAGCGCACCAACGGCGAGGTGAAGGACAAGACCGGATCGCTCACCGCCCTGCCCATCATTGAGACCCAGGCGGGCGACGTCTCGGCCTTCGTGCCCACCAACGTCATCTCCATCACCGACGGTCAGATCTTCCTGGAGTCGGACCTGTTCAACGCCGGCATCCGCCCGGCCATCAACGCCGGTCTTTCGGTGTCGCGCGTGGGCGGCTCGGCGCAGACCAAGATCATCAAGAAGCTCGGCGGTGGCGTGCGCCTGGCGCTGGCCCAGTACCGCGAACTGGCGGCCTTCTCCCAGTTCGCCTCCGACCTGGACGAGGCCACCCGCAAGCAGCTGGAGCGTGGCGAGCGGGTCACCGAGCTGATGAAGCAGCCGCAGTACACGCCGCTCACCATCGCCGAGATGGCCATCTCCCTGTTCGCCGCCAACGAGGGCTACCTCGACGACGTGGACGCCAAGAAGGTGGTGGAGTTCGAGCGGGCGCTGCACGACTACATGAACAGCAGCCACGCCGATCTCATGGCCAAGGTGAACGAGGAGGCCGACTGGAACGCCGAGATCGAATCGGCCTTCCACGAGGCCCTCAAGGATTTCAAGGCCAACGGCGCCTGGTGATTCGCAACGGAAGCAACTGACATCAGAGGTATTCCATGGCAGGCGCCAAAGAGATACGCACCCAGATCGGCTCCATCAAGAACACGCGCAAGATCACCCGCGCGATGGAGATGGTGGCCGCGGCCAAGATGCGCAAGGCGCAGGACCGCATGCTCGCTTCCAGGCCCTACGCCGAGAAGATGCGCCAGGTGATCGGCCATCTGTCGCTGGCCCATCCCGAGCAGAAGCACCCTTTCCTGGAGCGGCGCGAGGTGAAGACGGTGGGCTATATCATCGTCTCTTCCGACCGGGGGCTCTGCGGCGGGCTCAACAACAACCTCTTCCGCGCTCTGGTGAACGAGGTGAAAGAGCACCAGGAGCGGGGCCAGCGGGTGAAATATTGCCTGGTGGGGAACAAGGCGGTGGCCTTCTTCAGCCGCGTGGGCGGCGAGGTGCTGGCCCAGGCCACCCATCTGGGCGACACCCCCCGGGTGGAGGAGCTGGTGGGTACCGTGAAGGTGATGCTGGACGCCTACGAGGCGGGCGAAGTGGACGAGGTGCGCATCGCCTACAACCGCTTCGTGAACACCATGACCCAGAATCCCACGGTGGAGACGCTGGTGCCGCTGCCCGAGGCCGACGCCGAGGAGCGCGAAAAGCTCAAGCACCACTGGGACTATATCTACGAGCCGGACGCCCGCGAGGTGCTGGAGGACCTGTTGGGCCGCTACCTGGAGTCGCTGGTCTACCAGGCGGTGGTGGAGAACGGCGCTTGCGAGCAGTCGGCGCGCATGGTGGCCATGAAGGCGGCCTCCGACAACGCCAGCAGCCTCATCGACGAGCTGGAGCTGGTCTACAACAAGGCGCGCCAGGCGGCCATCACCCAGGAGATCTCCGAGATCGTCAGCGGCGCCGCGGCGGTGTGAAGAATTCGAATTTGTGTTGGCCGCCGGCGGGCGGCCCGAACGACAGAAAACGAAGAGGATCCGCACATGAGTACGGGTAACGTGGTGGAAATCATCGGCGCCGTGGTGGACGTGAAGTTCCCGCGCGACGCGATGCCGAAGATCTATGATGCGCTGCGCATCGAATCGGAGGATCTGGTGCTCGAGGTCCAGCAGCAGCTGGGCGACGGCGTGGTTCGCACCATCGCCATGGGCAGCACCAACGGCCTGCGCCGGGGGCTGGAGGTGGTCAATACCGGGGCGCCCATCAGCGTGCCGGTGGGGCAGGCGACCCTGGGCCGCATCATGGACGTGCTGGGCAATCCCGTGGACGAGGCGGGTCCCATCCCCACCGACGAGCGCATGCCCATCCACCGGGAAGCGCCCAAGCTGGAGGACCAGGCCACCACCACCGAGATCCTCGAGACCGGCATCAAGGTGATCGATCTCATCATGCCCATCGCCAAGGGCGGCAAGGTGGGGCTGTTCGGCGGCGCCGGAGTGGGCAAGACGGTGACCCTGATGGAGCTGATCCGCAACATCGCCGTGGAGCACTCGGGCTTCTCGGTCTTCGCCGGCGTCGGCGAACGCACCCGCGAGGGCAACGACTTCTACCACGAGATGCAGGAAGGGGGCGTGCTCGACAAGGTGTCGCTGGTCTACGGCCAGATGAACGAGCCGCCGGGCAACCGTCTGCGGGTGGCGCTCACCGGCCTCACCATGGCCGAGTACTTCCGCGACGAGGGGCGCGACGTGTTGATGTTCATCGACAACATCTACCGCTACACCCTCGCGGGCACCGAGGTCTCCGCGCTGCTGGGCAGGATGCCGTCGGCGGTGGGCTACCAGCCCACCCTGGCCGAAGAGATGGGCGTGCTCCAGGAGCGCATCACCTCCACCAAGACCGGCTCCATCACCTCCTTCCAGGCGGTCTACGTGCCGGCGGACGACCTCACCGACCCTTCGCCCGCCACCACCTTCGCCCACCTGGACGCCACCATGGTGCTGTCGCGCCAGATTGCCGAGCTGGGCATCTATCCGGCGGTGGATCCTCTCGATTCCACCTCGCGGATCCTCGATCCCAACATCGTCGGCAGCGAGCACTACGAGACGGCCCGCGCCGTGCAGGGGGTGCTGCAGCGCTACAAGGAGCTCAAGGACATCATCGCCATCCTCGGCATGGACGAGCTCTCCGAGGAGGACAAGCTCATCGTGGCCCGGGCGCGGAAGATCCAGCGTTTCCTCTCCCAGCCCTTCTTCGTGGCCGAGGTGTTCACCGGCGCGCCGGGCAAGTACGTGCCGCTCAAGGACACCATCGCCGCCTTCAAGGGGCTGGTGGCCGGCGAGTACGACCACATTCCGGAGCAGGATTTCTACATGTGCGGCGGCATCGAGGACGTGCTGGCCAAGAGCGGCCACTGAGCCTTTGGGGGACTGAACCATGGCCATGACCGTACACGTCGACATCGTCAGCGCCGAAGGGGAGCTCTTCTCGGGCCAGGGCGAGATGATCTACGCGCCGGCGGTGATGGGCGAGATCGGCATCGCGCCGCGGCACGCGCCACTGGTGACGCGGCTCAAGCCGGGCGACGTGCGGGTCGATCCCGGCCAGGGGAAACCCATGGAGCATTTCTACGTCTCCGGTGGAATCCTCGAAGTGCAGCCTTTTCGCGTCACCGTGCTGGCGGACACCGGCGTGCGCGCCACCGATCTGGACGAGGCGGCTGCGCTGGAGGCCAAGAAACGGGCCGAAGAGGCGCTGGCCAACAAGACCGGTGAGATGGAGATCGCCCGCGCCCAGGCCGAGCTGGCCGAAGCGGTGGCCCAGCTGCAAACCATCGAAAAGCTGCGCAAGATGAAGAAATGAAGCCGATCGTTCATGGATCGGCGGTTCTGTGATCCAGGCCCTGTCAGCGCTGCTGCCAGGGTTTTTCCTTTCATTTAGAATGTGAAAACGATGAGCGAAGAGAAGGTACAGCCGGGGAAATACGTCGCCATTCGCTACAGCATCCGCGACGACGCCGGCAACGTGGTGGAGCAGCACGACCTGCCCGTGGGATTCGTCTACGGCTCGGACACGGAGCTCATCGGCGGCATGGACCAGGCCATCCTCGGCAAGGTGGCGGGGGATACGGTGGAGGTGGAGCTCAAGCCCCAGGAGGCTTTCGGCGAGCACGATCCGGCCCTCACCTTTACCGACGACATCGAGAACGTCCCCCCCCAGTTCCGGCGCGTGGGCGCGGAGGTGCAGATGCAGAACGAGGCGGGCGAGACCCGCACCTTCTACATCTCCCGCATCGAAGACGGCAAGGTGACGGTGGACGGCAACCATCCTCTGGCCGGCAAGGCGCTGACCGTGCGGGTGGAGATCCTGGAGGTGCGGGACGCCAAGCCGGGGGAAGAGCTCACCAGCGGCATCCATGCGGTGAACATGCCGGGTTCGTCAACCGTCAATTGACGATTTTGGGAAAGCTCCCATCGTCTGAACAGCATCGGGAAATCGAGGGATGAAGCTGGGAATCGTCATCCTGGCCGCCGGCCAGGGCACAAGGATGAGGTCGCGCCTTCCCAAGGTATTGCACCAGTTGGCGGGGCGGCCCCTGCTGCAGCATGTGGTGGAGACGGCCTTCGCGCTGGCGCCCGAGCGCGTGGTGGTGGTCTACGGACATGGCGGCGAGGCAGTGCGCCGCGCGCTTGCCGACGAACGCCTCGTCTGGGTGGAGCAGCGTGAGCAGCTGGGCACCGGGCACGCCGTGCAACAGGCCCTTCCCGCCCTGGAAGGGCTCGACCGGGTGCTGGTGCTCTACGGCGACGTTCCCCTCATTCGCGCCGCCAGCCTGCGTCGCCTAATCGACACCACCGAATCGGCCCTGGGGCTGATGACCGTGAATCTCGCCGACCCCTCCGGCTACGGGCGCGTGCTGCGCGACCAGGCGGGCAACGTGCTCCGCATCGTCGAGGAGAAGGACGCTTCCGCAGAGGAGAAGGCGGTCACCGAGATCAATACCGGCATCCTGCTGCTGGAGGTGGAGCGGCTGAAGGAGTGGCTCGCCCGCCTCTCGCCCGACAACGCCCAGGGCGAGTACTACCTCACCGACGTCATCGCCATGGCGGTGCACGAAGGGGTGGCGGTCCACGTCGCCCAGCCCGCCGAGGCGGTGGAGGCGGAGGGGGTCAACACCCGCGCCCAGCTCGCCGCTCTGGAGCGGGTGTTCCAGCGCTGGCAGGCTGAAGAGCTGATGGCGCAAGGGGTCACGCTGCTCGATCCCGCCCGTTTCGATCTGCGGGGCAGCCTGCGAGCCGGCACCGACGTGGTGCTGGACGTCAACGTGATCCTGGAAGGCGAGGTGGCGCTGGGCGACGGGGTTCGGGTGGGTGCCAACACCGTGCTGCGCGACGTGCGCGTGGAGGACGGCGTCACCATCCTGGAGAACTGCGTCATCGAGCAGGCGCACATCGGACCGGGTTGCCGTATCGGCCCCTTCAGCCGCATCCGTCCCGGCACCGAGCTGGTGGGCGAGGCCCACGTGGGCAATTTCGTGGAGATCAAGAACTCCACCATCGGGCTCGGCTCCAAGGTGAACCACCTCAGTTATGTGGGCGACACCCACATGGGGGCGGGGGTCAATATCGGCGCCGGCACCATCACCTGCAACTACGACGGCGCCTACAAGCACCGAACCCTCATTGGCGACAACGCCTTCATCGGTTCCAACACCGCCCTGGTGGCGCCGGTGACCGTGGGCGACGGCGCCACCGTCGGCGCCGGTTCCGTCATCGCCAAGGAGGCCCCGGCGCAGAAGCTCACCCTCACCCGTCCGCGCCAGGTGACCATCGAAGGCTGGAGCCGTCCACAAAAGGAGAAGTGATCCATGTGCGGCATCGTCGGCGCCATTGCGCAGAGGAACGTGACCCCCATTCTCATGGAGGGACTGCGCCGTCTCGAGTACCGCGGATACGATTCCGCCGGCATCGCCATTCGTGACGAGCAGGGGCGGTTGCAGCGCATCCGCTCGGTGGGCAAGGTGGCCGCCTTGCAGGCGCGGCTCGACGAGGCGCCTTTGACCGGCTCCCTGGGGATCGCCCACACCCGCTGGGCCACCCACGGCATTCCCGCGGAACGCAACGCCCACCCCCACATGAGCGGCGAGCAGGTGGCGGTGGTGCACAACGGCATCATCGAGAACCATGCCGAGCTGCGCAGCGAGCTGGAGGCCGACGGCTACCGCTTCGTCTCCGAAACCGACACCGAGGTGATCGCCCACCTGCTGGCCCGCGAGCTGGAGCGGGCCGGCGGCGATCTGGAGAAGGCGTTTCGCAGCGCCGTCGCCCGCCTGGTGGGCGCCTACGCCCTGGCGGTGGCGAGCCCCGCGGATCCCGACCGCATCATGGTGGCCCGCTCGGGCAGTCCCCTGGTGATCGGCGTGGGCAAGGGCGAGCATTTCATCGCCTCGGACGTTTTCGCGCTGCTGCCGGAGACCTCCGATTTCATCTTTCTGGAAGAGGGGGACTGGGGCGAAGTGCGCCGCGACGGCGTCTTCCTGCGCGACCGCGACGGCAATCCCGTGGAGCGGCCGGTGTCCTCCTCGCGGCTACACGCCGGAGCGGTGGACAAGGGCGCCTATCCCCACTACATGCTCAAAGAGATCTTCGAGCAGCCTTCGGTCATCGCCGAGACCCTGGAGGGTCGCATCTACAAAAGGCGGCTGCTGGAGGAGAGCTTCGGCCACGAGACTCGGGCACTCCTCGACGGCGCCCGCAACGTCCACATCATCGCCTGTGGCACCAGCTATCACGCCGGGCTGGTGGCGCGCTACTGGTTCGAAGAGGTGGGCGTGCCCTGTCAGGTGGAGGTGGCCAGCGAGTTTCGCTACCGCAAAGTGGTGGTGCCGGAGAATACCCTTTTCGTCACCATTTCCCAGTCGGGCGAGACCGCCGACACCCTGGCGGCGCTGCGGGGCAGCCGGGAGATGGGGTATCTGGGCAGCCTCACCATCTGCAACGTGCCCGAGAGCTCGCTGGTGCGCGAGTCCGACGTGGCGCTCATGACCCGCGCCGGCGCCGAGATCGGCGTGGCCTCCACCAAGGCCTTCACCACCCAGCTGGTGGCGCTGCGGCTGTTGGCGCTGGCCTTCGCCAAGCGGGGCGGTGCGCCCGATGCCTGGCTCGAGTCCCAGGTGGAAGAGCTCCAGGCGCTGCCCCGCCAGGTGGAGCAGGCGCTCAAGCTCAGCGAACCCATCCGGCGGATGGCGGAATCCTTCTCCGACAAGGAGAACGCCCTTTTTCTGGGGCGGGGAGCCTTCTACCCCATCGCCATGGAGGGGGCGCTGAAGCTCAAGGAGATCTCCTACATCCATGCCGAGGCCTATCCGGCGGGAGAGCTCAAGCACGGCCCCCTGGCGCTGGTGGACGAGAAGATGCCGGTGGTCTGCGCCCTGCCCGACGATCCCTTGCTGGAGAAGGTGCTCTCCAACCTTCAGGAGGTGCGCGCGCGGGGCGGCGAGCTCTTTCTCTTCAGCGACCGGCGGGTGAAGATCGACCTGGACCGTTTTCAGAGCCTCACTCTGGACGACATCTGCCCCGGCACCTCCCCCATCGTCTACACGGTGCCCCTGCAGCTGCTCGCCTACCACGTGGCGGTGCTCAAGGGCACCGACGTGGATCAGCCGCGCAACCTGGCCAAGTCGGTGACGGTGGAGTGATCAGTGGGCGCTGATCCAGCTCCCCGCCTCCATGTCGGAGCCGAAGATATGGCCGGTGAGCCACTGCTCCAGGTGCTCGATGTCGCCCGCTGAAAGCGGACGGTTGGCTTCGATGCGCCGGCGGTGGAGTTCGCGGATGCCGTCCAGCAGCTCCTGGTGCTCCTTGCGGTGCGCCTCCAGATCCGGATAGCCCGCCTCGAACATCAGCCGCTCCTCGTGCTTGAAGTGCCACTCGGTGCAGGCGAGGAGCTCTTCCAGCAAAAGCTCCACGTACTCCCGGGGCTCGTTCTGCTCCATGGCGTGGCCCAGGCGGTTGAAGCTTTCCACCAGCCGCCGGTGGTCCTCGTCGATCTCTTCCACCTGCACGCTCAGGGTCTTGTCCCAGATCAGGTCTCGCATGGCGCATCCTCCGGAAAAAAACCACGCTTTCATGGTAGGGCCTCCGCTGGTTGCAGGAAAGCCGGCGCCGCTCGGCTGCTGATCCAGATCAAGGGGCTGATGATGAGGGAGGAAAAGTTTTCACGGAACCATTGAGATCGGTCAATTCGCCCCCAGATGGCAATTAGTATATTAGAGTTAAATGAAATTCTTGCGCGAATACGCCGGAGGTTGCCATGAGTGATGAAATGTTGAAAGTGGATTGCGCCGAGTGGCGCGAAGTGGCCGATGAGAACCCTTCCGAGATGGAGGTGGTGGTGGAGATGATGATCGAGGCCGAGGAGGAGCTCTGCTTCGAAGAAGCGGCCTGAGGCGCTCCGCCGCCCGAACCCGGAACCCGCCGCTTGGCGGGTTCTCTTTTTTTGCAAGGGAGAACCGTGCTGCCATAATGGGCCTCATGGGGAGACCGCGGATCAGCATCATCGTGGCGCGGGCGCGCAACGGCGTCATCGGCCGGCGGAACCGGCTACCCTGGCGCCTGCCGGCGGACCTGCAGCGCTTCAAGGCGGTCACCATGGGCAAGCCCATGGTGATGGGGCGGCGCACCTGGGAGTCTCTGCCGGGATTGCTGCCGGGGCGTCGCCACATCGTGGTGAGTCGTGACCCCGCCTACGGGGCCGAGGGGGCGGAAGTGGCCTCCTCGCTGGCCGGGGCGGTGGCGCTGGCCGGCGCGGTGGAGGAGGTGATGGTGATCGGCGGCGCCCAGCTCTACCGCCAGGCGCTGCCCCTGGCGGAGCGCATCTACCTTACCGAAGTGGATGCGGAAGTGGAGGGGGATACTTGGTTTCCCTCCTTCGACGAGTCCGAATGGGAGGAGCGACGGCGGGAGGAGTTTCCGGCGGACGAGCGCAACGAGTTTCCCTACGCTTTCGTGAACCTGGAACGGAGGAGACCATGAAGAAGGGCAAAGCGAAACGGCTGGTGATGCAGCCGCGTTACCGCATGAGAGTGGTGCGCGACCGCCGCAAGTACAGCCGCAAGACGAAGCACAAAAAAGCCCCCGAAAACGGGGGCTTTTCCATGTTCGGCCCGATGGAGCGGTCTCTTTCTTTCCTCGCGCGAATGTGATGAAGCCGAGTCAAACCTCCGCCAGCAGCCGTTCCATCATGTTCTGCGCCTGGCCCACGTAGCCGCCACCGAACATGTTGGCGTGGTTGAGGATGTGGTAGAGGTTGTAGAGGGTGCGACGCACGCCATAGCCGGGGTCGAGGGGCCAGACTGCCTGGTAGGCCTCATAGAAGGCGCCTCCGAAGCCGCCGAAGAGCTCGGTCATGGCGAGCTCTGCTTCGCGGTCGCCGTAATAGACCGCGGGGTCGTAGATCACCGGTCGGTCCTCCGGGTCGAAGGCGAGGTTGCCGCCCCAGAGATCGCCGTGGATCAGGCTGGGCGCGGGGGCGTGGTCGATGAGGGCCGGAAACCGCTCCAGCAGCGCCTCTCCCAGCCGTTGGAGCCGGCCGCCATAGCCGTTGCGCCTCGCCAGTTCCAGCTGGAACCCGAGCCGGCGCTCGCGCCAGAATTCGATCCACTCTGTCATCCAGTCGTTGGGCTGGGGGGTGGAACCGATGGTGTTGTCGCGATGCCAACCGAACGCCTCGGCCTGGTGGCGGTGCAGTTCCGCCAGTTGTTCGCCCGCGCGGGCCATGGCGCGTCCGGAGCCGGGGCCCATGGGGATGTGCTCCAGGACGAGAAAGCTCTGGCCCCGATGCCGGCCGCTGCAGAGCGGGCGGGGCACCCGGATGGCGCCGGCGCCGGCCAGCGCCTGAAGGCCGGCCGCCTCGGCCTCGAACATGTCGAGGCGGGAAGCGTCGTTGAGCTTGACGAACCAGGCGCTCTCGCCGTCCGCCAGCTTCACCGCGGTGTTGATGCAGCCGCCGCCGAGGGTGCGCGGAGGCGCGGGAGAGAAGGGACGGCCCGTCTCCTTGGAAATTCGTTCGGCGATGTGTTGCCAGATGTTCAGATCAGCCCGCTTCCCCGGAGTGAGTCGAGTACCTCGTCGGCGATCTCCCGAATGGTGCCGACGATGCTGCGTGGATTCTTGGTCTGGACGTTGGCGGCCCACAACATCTTCTCGCTGCGCGGCGAAAAATAGCGGAACTGCATCTTGAAATAGTCGTCCGCGCCGATGTAGCCGGGGCGGTAGATGCCGCGGTAGCTGCGGTAGTAGTAGTCGTAGAAGCCGTTGTAGTGGTAGCTGTCGGGAAACCAATCGAGTCGGCTGGGCACATGTTTGTGCTTCTTCTCCACCCCTTGGAGCTGGGCCACCAGAACCCCGTCGGCGCCGGACGCCGCCAACAGATGGCGCACCTCCGCCTCTTCATCCATATCGGTGCGGTGCGGGGCGAGGCGGTGGCTGGGTATCACCTCGAACCCCTTCGCCTTGGCCTCGGCCACGAAGTGGTCCTCGAAATAGGCGCGGGTGACCGGGTCCTTGATGAGAGAGAGCAGCAGAATGCGCTTGGCCTTGGGCCCGGAGAGCTTTTCCGCCCGCCACTTCTCGGTGATCTTGGTGGAGGAACAGCCGCTGGCCGCCAATGCTAAGATGGCCACGAAGAGCAGAAAGAGCGGGCGGGAAAAGGGGGGCATCCGGCGGAAAGAGTGGTGAAAACCGGCCCAGATGATACGGAGTGGCGGCGGCTTTGGCAACTTGGGGGGCGGGTTCTGGAGAGAATATTAGAATATTGTTATACACAAGGGTTTTCAAAGGTCGAAAGCCGGGCGGCATCTTTTCCGGGCCTGCGGCCCGCACGCGCGGATTCAATGTATGTTATTGATAATAGAAGAGTTGTCTTGATGGTTCCGGTGTCGTGGGAACGCTTTCGCCGCGGTTGTCCGGAAAGTCGCGCTGCAGCGAGAGAAAGATCCACAAAGTTATCCACAGGGCGAAGGCGAAGCGGAGAACCCCTTTCCTTATGGCGGCGGAGATTCCCAACGGCCTTTTTCGGAGCCGTTCCCTCCTTTCTCCGGTGTCTTCCATGAGCGGGTCGGTTCTGCGCGTGGCGTTGCCCGCCCCCGTCTGGGGGTTGTTCGACTATCTGCCGCCCCCGGGAGCGGAGCCCGATGAGCTGCAGCCGGGGCAGCGGCTGCTGGTGCCCTTCGGCCGCGGCCGGCGCTGCGGCCTGCTGGTGGAGCGGGCGGAGAGCTCCGAGGTGCCTCCAAGTCGTCTCAAAGCGGCGCTGGAGCTGCTCGACGAAGCGCCTCTGCTGTCTCCGGAACATCTCGATTTTCTGCGCTGGGTGGCCGACTACTACCACCATCCTCCGGGCGAGGTGCTGTTGCCGGCCCTGCCGCTGCGCCTGCGCAAAGGCAAGCCGCCCTTGCCCGATGTGCCGAAGGGGATCCGCCTCGCCGTGGAGGCGGCGGAGGCCGAAAGGCGACTGCGCCGGGCGCCGAAGCAGCGGGAGGTGGTTCGCTGGCTGGCGGAACAGGGTGGCGCCGCTCCACTGACCGCTTTCCGAGCCCGATTCGAAAAGGGCCGGGCCGCCCTGCGCGCCCTGCAGGAGAAGGGGCTGGTGACGGAGTCGCCGCCGGAAGAGCCGCTGCAGTGCGGCGCTCGAACGCCGCCACCCTACCCCCTCACCGCCGAGCAGGAGGCGGCGGTGGCCGCGGTGGCCGCGGAGCTGCGCCGGTTCCGCCCTTGGCTCCTGGAGGGAGTCACCGGCAGCGGCAAGACAGAGGTCTATCTTCGGCTGGCGCAACAGGTGCTGGAGGAGGGGCGCAGCGTGCTGCTGCTGGTGCCCGAGATCGCTCTCACCCCGCAGTTGGTGGCGCGCTTTCGCGAGCGGCTGGCGGTGCCGATCGCGCTGCTCCACTCCGGTCGCAGCGAAGGAGAGCGCGAGCGCGACTGGCAACGGGCGCGCAGCGGCCGGGCGCGGCTGCTCATCGGCACCCGCTCGGCGGTGCTCGCGCCTCTGCCCGACCTGGGGCTGGTGCTGGTGGACGAGGAGCACGACCCCTCCTACAAGCAGCAGGAGGGAGTGCGCTACTCGGCGCGCGATCTTGCCCTGGTGCGGGCGCAGCGGGCGGGTTGTCCGGCGGTGCTGGGCTCGGCCACCCCTTCGCTGGAGAGCCTGAGGAACGCCCGCCAAGGGCGCTACGGCTGGCTTCGGCTGCGCCGGCGGCCCACGGGCGGCGGTCTGCCGCGCATGCGCCTGCTCGACATTCGCGGTCAACGGCTGGAAGGGGGGCTCTCCCGCCCCTTGCTGGAACGCATCGGCGAGACCCTCGACTCGGGCCGGCAGGTGCTGGTCTTCCTCAACCGTCGCGGCTACGCGCCGGTGCTCGCCTGCTACCAGTGCGGCTGGCTCTCGGAGTGCCCCCGTTGCGACGCGCGCCAGACCTGGCACCGTGGCTGGCGCAAGTTGGTCTGTCACCACTGCGGCAGCCAGCGGCCGGTGCCGTCTGGCTGCCCCGCCTGCGGCGCCGCCGATCTCCATCCCCTGGGCCAGGGCACCGAGCGGCTGGAGGAGGTGCTGGCGGCCCGTTTTCCCCGTCACCCCTTGGTGCGCATCGACCGCGACACCACGGCCGCGCGGGGGAGCGTGGAGAGGCTCCTGGAACGGGTGCGGAAAGGGGGCGCCGGTCTGCTGGTGGGCACCCAGATGCTCGCCAAGGGGCACCACTTTCCCGGCGTGGCCCTGGTGGCGATGGTGGATGTGGACGGAGGTCTCTTCAGCGCCGACTATCGGGCCGCCGAGCGCACCGCCCAGCTGGTGGTCCAAGTGGCGGGACGGGCGGGGCGGGGCGCCCATCCCGGGGAGATGATCCTGCAGACGCGCTATCCCGAGCACCCCTTGCTGCAGACTCTCGTGCGGGGCGGGTACGACGCTTTCGCCGAGGAGGCGCTGGCCGAGCGGAAAGCGGCGGAGCTGCCGCCCTTCAGCCGCCAGGCGCTGTTGCGCGCCGCGGCGGCGAGGATGGAGACCGCCGAGGAGTTCTTGCGGCAGGCGGCGGCGGCTGCTCAGTCGCAGGGGGAGTCCGGCCTCGTTCTGTGGGGGCCGGTGCCGGCGCCCATGTCGCGGCGGGCCGGACGGTATCGGGCCCAGTTGTTGTTGCAGGGTGCCCGCCGAGATGTCCTCCAGCGGGTTCTGCGCGCCCTGATGCCGCGGTTGCAGCGGCTGCCGGAGGCGGGCCGGGTACGCTGGTCGTTGGATGTGGATCCGCTCGATCTCTACTGAAGCCCGCTTTCTGGTATCCTTGCCAGCTTGTCTGGAGTCTCTCTCCCATCCCCTATGAAAGCGCAGATCGAACAGTTGGTGTCGGCGGCCCTGGAACGGCTGGTGGCCGAGGGAACGCTCGACGGCGGGCTGACCACGCAGCCGGTGGTCGAGCGGGCCCGGGGCGCCGGACACGGCGACTTCGCCACCAACGCGGCGCTGGTCAACGCCAAGGCGGCGCGCATGAAGCCCCGCGAGCTGGCGGAGCGGCTGGTGGCCGCCCTGCCCGACGACCGCCGCATCGCCAAGGTGGAGATCGCCGGCCCCGGCTTCATCAATTTCCACCTGGCCCCGGCGGCCTGGCGCCAGGTGGTGCCCGAGATCCTGGAGAAGTCCCACGACTACGGCCGTTCCGACCTCGGCGGGGGAAGGCGGGTGCAGGTGGAGTTCGTCTCGGCCAACCCCACCGGGCCGCTGCACGTGGGCCATGGCCGTGGCGCCGCCTACGGCGCGGTGGTGGCCGACCTGCTGGAGGCGGTGGGGTTCGACGTCCATCGCGAATACTATGTGAACGACGCCGGCCGCCAGATGGACATCCTTGCCGTCTCGGTGTGGCTGCGCTATCTGGAGCTGGCCGGAGAGGAGCTCGCCTTTCCCGCCAACGGCTACCAGGGCGACTACGTCTGGGACATCGCCGCCACCCTCCACCGCGAGCACGGCGACGACTACCGCCGCCCGGCCGCGCAGGTGTTCGAGGGGATTCCCGCGGACGCCCCCGCCGGCGGGGACAAGGAGAAGCACATCGACGCGCTCATCGCGCGCGCCCGGGAGCTGCTGGGCGACAACCGCTACCGCTACGTCTTCGAACTGGCGCTCAACACCATTCTCGACGACATCCGTGACGACCTGGAGAAGTTCGGCGTGGTCTACGACCAGTGGTTCTCCGAGCGCACCCTGGTGGAGTCGGGGGCGGTGAACCGCGCCCTGGAGCGGCTGCGGCAGGGGGGCTGGCTCTACGAGAAGGAGGGCGCGCTCTGGTTCCGCTCCACCGAGTTCGGCGACGAGAAGGACCGGGTGGTGGAGCGGGAGAACGGCCAGACCACCTATTTCGCCTCCGACATCGCCTACCACATGGACAAGCTGGAGCGCGGTTTCGACCGGATCATCGACGTCTGGGGCGCCGACCACCACGGTTACGTGCCGCGGGTGAAGGCGGCGCTGAAGGCGCTGGGCGACGATCCCGACAAGCTGGACGTGCTGCTGGTGCAGTTCGCCATCCTCTGGCGTGGCGGAGAGAAGGTGCCCATGTCCACCCGCTCGGGCGAGTTCGTCACCCTGCGTCAGCTGCGCAAGGAGGTGGGCCGCGACGCGGCGCGTTTTTTCTATGTGATGCGCAAGTGCGAGCAGCACATGGACTTCGACCTGGACCTGGCCAAGTCCCAGAGCAGCGACAACCCGGTCTATTACGTCCAGTACGCCCACGCCCGGGTCTGCTCGGTGCTGCGTCAGGCGGCGGAGAAGGGGCTGCGCGTGGAGCCCAGCGAGGGGGACGCCAATCTGGAGCGGCTCGTCGAGCCCCACGAGCTGGCGCTGCTCAAGACCCTTTCGCGCTATCCCGAAGTGGTGGAGGCGGCGGCGCTCGGCGAGGAGCCCCACCTGCTCACCCACTATCTGCGCGAACTGGCCAACGAGTTCCATACCTACTACAACGCCCACCCCTTCCTGGTCGAGGACGAGGGGTTGCGCGACGCCCGCATCAAACTGATCCTCGCGGTGCGCGAAGTGGTGCGCAACGGTCTCGGGCTGCTGGGCGTTTCCGCCCCCGAGAGCATGTGAGGCGTGGCGCGGCGGGACTACAAGCACCGGGCCACGCGCCGCAAGAAGCGCCAGCCGACGCCTTTCTGGATCTGGTTGCTCGCCGGTTATCTCGCCGGCGCGGCCAGCGTGGGATTCCTTTGGTTGAAGTTTTCCGGCGAGCCGGAAGGCGGCGGATGGATCGGCACCCCTCCGCCCGCGCAGAAGCGGCGCGCCCTTGGCGGCGGCGAGAAAGCGGCGCCGAAAAAGAAGCCGCCGCGCCATCCTGATTTCGATTTCTACACCTTGCTGCCCGATCAGGAGGTGGTGATCCCCGAAGAGGAGCTGCGGCGTTCCGAGCCGCCGGCGGCGGAGCGGAAGAGGAGTGCCGGCCAGGCGCCGGCCGCGCCGTCGCGCAAATATCTGCTGCAGGTGGCGTCGGTGCGCACCCCCCGCGAGGCCGATGCCGTGAAGGCGAAGCTCGCTTTTCTCGGTCTGCAGGCGCAAGTGAGCCGCGCCACCATCAAAGGGATCACGTGGTACCGGGTGCGGCTGGGGCCCTATTCCACCAAGGCCGCCATGCAGCAGGCGCGCAAGCGGCTCTCCCGGTCGGGCTACTCCTCCCTGCCCATCGCGGTGAAATAGGCCTTTTCCTCAATGAAAAGCGGCGTCGATTCCGGTACCATTTGAAAACCTGACCCGACCCTCATGACGTTGGCCGGAGTTGCCGGCAGGGAGTTTTCACCATGACCGATTTCGTTCTTGCGCCTTCCATCCTTTCGGCGGATTTCGCCAAGCTGGGCCAGGAGTGCGACGACGTGCTCGCCTCGGGGTGCGATTTCATCCACTTCGACGTGATGGACAACCACTATGTGCCCAACCTCACCATCGGGCCGCTGGTGTGCGAGGCGCTGCGCAAGCACGGCATCGAGGCGGTCATCGACGTCCATTTGATGGTGAAGCCGGTGGACCGCATCATTGGCGATTTCGCCAAGGCCGGCGCCACCTACATCACCTTCCATCCCGAGGCCTCCGAGCACATCGATCGCAGCCTGCAGCTCATTCGCGATTCCGGCTGCAAATCGGGGCTGGTGTTCAACCCCGCCACGCCGCTCGACTACCTCGACTACGTGATGGACAAGATCGACATGATCCTCATCATGTCGGTGAACCCGGGTTTCGGGGGGCAGAGTTTCATCCCCTCCGCGCTGGAGAAACTCCGTGAAGCGCGTCGGCGCATCGAAACCTCTGGGCACGAGATCCGCCTGGAGATCGACGGCGGCGTGAAGGTGGAGAACATCGCCGAGATCGCCGCGGCGGGCGCCGACACCTTCGTTTCCGGCTCCGGCATCTTTGGTTTCCGCAACGAGGACGATCCCAATAAGTACGACACCATCGTCGGGCGGATGCGCGAGGCGCTGGCCAAGGTGGGCTGAGGTGCCTTTCGAGCGGCCGCAGATGATCCTCATCGACGTGGACGGCACGCTGGTGGACAGCGTGCCGGACTTGGCCTTCTGCGTGGACGAGATGATGAAGGCCATCGGGCGGGAGCCCCACGGCGAGGAGAAAGTGCGCGACTGGGTGGGCAACGGCGTGGAGCGGCTGGTGCGGCGCGCGCTGGTGGGCCGACTGGAGGGAGAGCCGGACGAGGCGCTGTTCGAGAAGGCCTACCCTCTGTTCCTCGACTGCTACGCCGAGAACACCTCCAAGCGCTCCAGCCTCTATCCCGGCGTGCGGGAAGGGCTGGACTACCTGAAGGAGCAGGAGTATCCCCTCGGCTGCGTGACCAACAAGGCCGAGCGCTTCACCGTGCCGCTGCTCCAGGATTTGGGCATCTACGACTATTTCGGCATCGTCGTGGCTGGCGACACCCTTCCCCAGAAGAAGCCCGATCCCACGCCGCTGCTCTACGCTGCCGAGTATTTCGGCGCCGAGCCCGGAAAATGCCTGATGATCGGCGATTCGGTGAGCGACGTGAAGGCGGCGCGGGCGGCGGGGTTCGCCATCGTCTGCGTGAGCTACGGCTACAACCACGGCGAGGACATCCGCATCCACCGCCCGGACGCGGTGATCGACTCCCTGGCGGAGCTCGAAAAACTGCTGTAGCCGCGCAAGAGGCGTCTGGACTCCTCGCAAGGGGGACGGCGGCGGCTCGATCCGCGATTCATGCGATTGCCGGGAGTTTGCTTGCGTTTCCAACTTCGCTTGCGTACAATTCGCCATCCTGCGGCGCCCGGGCGGGCGCCGGATCCGCGAAGAGACGAGGACGGCTCCGGCCGCGAACGGAAATGAAAGCAGACATCCATCCCGAATATTGCGACATCAAGGTGACCTGCAGCTGTGGCAACAGCTTCGAGACCCGCTCCACTCTGTGCAAGGATCTGCACGTGGAGGTGTGCTCCGCCTGTCACCCCTTCTACACCGGCCAGCAGAAGATCGTGGACACCGCCGGTCGCGTGGACAAGTTCCGCAAGCGCTACGGCCGCTGAGCCGAGACGGTACTTGCAAAGCACGGAGGCGCCCTGGAGGCGCCTCTTTACGTTTCCGCTTGGGACGCCTACTCCATGAGCAAAGACAAGGATCTGGATGCGGAGCTCAACCGAGCCGCGCTCGAGTACCACGCCGAGCCCGTGCCGGGCAAGATCAGCGTGGAGGTGACCAAGCCCGCCGGCTCCCAGCGCGATCTGGCGCTGGCCTACACGCCGGGCGTGGCCGAGCCGGTACGCCGCATCGTCGAAGACCCGGAGGCGGCCTACCGCTACACGGCCAAGGGCAACCTGGTGGCCGTGATCACCGACGGCACCGCCGTGCTGGGGCTGGGCAACACCGGGGCGCTGGCCGGCAAGCCGGTGATGGAGGGCAAGGCGGTGTTGTTCAAGCATTTCGCCGGCATCGACGTCTTCGATATCGAGGTGAACGCCGAACATCCCCAGGATTTCGTCGACACCGTGGTGCGCATCGCTCCCACTTTCGGCGGCATCAACCTGGAGGACATCGCCGCGCCCCACTGCTTCGAGATCGAACAGGCGCTCATCGAGCAGCTCGACATTCCCGTCTTTCACGACGACCAGCACGGCACCGCCATCATCATCGCCGCCGGCCTGCTCAACGCCCTGGAGCTGCAAGGCAAGAGGCTGGAGGACGCGCGCATCACCGTGCTCGGCGCGGGAGCGGCCGGCATCGCCGCGGTGCGGCTGCTGTGCAGCCTGGGAGCGCGACGCAGCCACATTCTGGTGCTCGACCGCCAAGGCGTGATCCACACCGGGCGCCAGGGGCTCAATCCTTACAAATGGAGCGTGGCGGCGGATACGGATCTGCGCACCCTTGCGGAGGCGATGCGCGGTGCCGACGTCTTCATCGGCGTTTCCGGTCCCGATCTGGTGACGCCGGAGATGCTCGATTCCATGGCGGAGCGTCCCGTGGTCTTCGCTCTCTCCAACCCCGTTCCGGAAATCCGTCCCGAAGTGGCCAACGAAGTGCGCGACGATCTCATCATGGCCACCGGCCGCTCCGACTACCCCAACCAAGTGAACAACGTTCTCGGTTTTCCCTTCATCTTTCGCGGCGCCCTGGACGTGCGCGCCTGCTGCATCAACGAAGAGATGCAGATCGCCGCGGTGCATGCGCTCAAAAGTCTCACCCACGAGCCGGTGCCCGATTCGGTGCTCGAAGCCTACGGACTCGACCATCTGGAGGCGGGGCCGGGCTATATCCTTCCCAAGCCGCTCGATCCCCGTTTACGCGAGCGGGTACCGCCGGCGGTGGCGGCCGCCGCCATCCGAACCGGCGTGGCGCGCAGCGGCTGGCCGGAACACTATCCTTCCGTGGCCGATTTCGCCTGAGGTTTCCCCCTCGAAGAGTTTCGCTCTCCTCGCCACGGGCGAAGCGGTGCAGACCGTTTTCTGACGTTCTTCTGAAAGCTGCTATCCTTTCTTCATGGAAACGCTGGCAGAAAAAAAGACAATTGTCCTAGTACAATCGTACTAAAGAGGAGGAGCGGGATGGAAAAGGTAGCCATCGTGGGAGCCGGCCGGGTGGGAGAGACCACGGCGCAGTTTCTGGCCGAACAGGAGATCGCCCGGCAAGTGGTGCTCATCGACGTTCGCGAGGACTGGCCGCAAGGAGTGGCGCTGGACATTCTTCAGACCTCGCCCTTCTTCCGCTTCGACACCCGGGTGGTCGGCAGCAACGACCCCGCCGCCATGAGCGGCGCCGATCTGGTGGTGATCACCGCCGGGGTGCCGCGCAAGCCGGGCATGTCGCGCTCGGACGTGCTCGACACCAACGTGGCCATCATCGACAGCATTCTCGACGAGGTGATGCGCCACGCCCCCGACGCCATGATTCTCATGGTGACCAACCCCGTGGACGTGCTCACCTGGCGGGCTTGGTGGCGCACCGGCTGGCCGCGGCAGCGGATCATGGGCCAGGCCGGGGTGCTGGACGCCTCGCGCATGGCGACCTTCATCGCCATGGCCACCGGCTTTTCCGTGCGGGACATCACCACCATCGTGTTGGGCGGCCACGGCGACAGCATGGTGCCTCTTCCCCGTTATTGCACGATCAATGGGATTCCTGTCGCCCATTTTCTCGATCAATCGCAAATCCGCGATATAATCCGCCGCACGCGCGACGGCGGGGCCGAGATCCTCGCTCTGCGCAAAAACTCCAGTGCCTACGACGCCCCTGGCGCTTCGGTCGCCGCCATGGTGGACGCCATCGCCCGCAACCGGCGACGGCTGCTCCCCTGCGTGGCGATCCTGGACGGCGAATACGGCTTCTCCGACATCGCCATGGGCGTGCCCTGCGTGCTCGACCAGGAGGGGGTGAGCCGGGTGGTCGAGCTGGATTTGACCGAGGAGGAGCGGGGCTGGTTCGCCGGATCGGCGGCCGCCGTGGAGGCCGATATCGAACGGCTCGGGAAGGCGTCCGGCTGATCCTCTTCCGCGGCCGGGTTTCCAACGATTTTTGGAGCGGTGCACCAGATGTCCAACAAGAAAGCGACCATCACTCTGCAGCCCGGTGGAGGTTCCTGGGAGTTCGACGTGCTCAGCGGCACCGAAGGGCCGTCGGCCATCGACATCCGCAAGCTCTACGGCGAGGCGGGCCTGTTCACCTACGACCCCGGCTTTCTCTCCACCGCCAGCTGCCACAGCGCCATCACCTACATCGACGGCGATCAGGGCATTCTGCGTTACCGCGGCTACCCCATCGAGCAGCTCGCCGAGCGGAGCACCTTCATCGAGGTGGCCTGGCTGCTGCTCTACGGCGAGCTGCCCACAGCGGAGCAGCTTCAGGAGTTTCGCGACATCATCACCTACCACACCATGGTCAACGAGGCGTTGCTGCGCTTCTTCGAGGGCTACCACTACGATGCCCACCCCATGGCCATGATGGTGGGGGTGGTGGGCTCCCTGGCCGGCTTCTACCACGACTCTCTGGACATCTTCGACCCCCGCCATCGCGACATCTGCGCCCACCGCCTCATCGCCAAGACGCCCACCATCGCCGCCGCCTGCCACAAGCACAACATCGGCGAGCCCTTCATGTATCCGCGCAACGATCTCAGCTACGCGGCCAACTTCATGCACATGCTCAAGGGCACTCCCTGCGAGGAGTATCAGGTGGATCCCTTGGCGGAGCGGGCGCTGGATCTGCTCTTCATCCTCCACGCCGATCACGAGCAGAACGCCTCCACCTCCACGGTGCGTTTGGCGGGCAGTTCCGGAGCCAACCCCTTCGCCTGCGTCTCCGCCGGCATCGCTTCTCTCTGGGGGCCGGCGCATGGCGGCGCCAACGAGGCGGTGTTGAAGATGCTCGAGGAGATCGAGCACGCCGGCAACATCCACAAGTTCATCGCCCGCGCCAAGGACAAGAACGATCCCTACCGGCTCATGGGGTTCGGCCACCGCGTCTACAAGAACTACGACCCTCGCGCCCGCATCATCCGCGAGGTGTGTCACAAGGTGCTCGACGAACTGGCCGACAGCAACAATCCCCTCTTCGAGACCGCTCTGCGCCTCGAGGAGGAGGCGACCAACGACGAATATTTCATCGAGCGCAAGCTCTATCCCAACGTCGATTTCTATTCGGGCATCATCTATCGGGCCCTGGGCATTCCCGACAACATGTTCACCGTCATGTTCGCCATCGCACGTACCGTAGGCTGGGTGGCCCACTGGATGGAGATGGTTTCCGATCCCGAATTCCGCATCGGCCGGCCGCGGCAGATCTACGACGGCGCTCCCAAGCGGGATTACGTGTCGTTGGAAGAGCGCGGCTGATTTTTCTTCGGGAGAACCTTCAGAAGAGGTCGTCGGTGCTGACGCCCGCCGCCGGTCCGCCTTCGCCGCCGGCGGTGTCGAAAGGCGTTTCCTCTCTTCGTTCCTCCAGCAACGGAGGCTCGGTGCCCGGCCGGAAGATCTCGAACATGGTGCCGGGCCGTCTTCCGGAAACGCGCAAGCCGGTGGCCTTGTCGATGCGCGCCACCACCAGAGAGGGGGGCATTTTGGGAGGGTCGTCGGGAATCCCTTTCAGCGCGGTCTTCATGAATTCCATCCAGGCGGGCAGGGCCACTCGGCCGCCCGTTTCCCGCCTGCCCAACGTCTGGTTGTCGTCGAATCCCACCCAGGCGATGGCGACGATGTGCTGGTTGTAGCCGTTGAACCAAGCGTCGCGCTGATCGTTGGTGGTGCCCGTCTTGCCGGCCAGGTCCTGCCGCCCCAGCGCGCGGGCGCGCCAGCCGGTGCCGCGGCGGACCACGTCCTGCATCATGGAGTACATGATGTAACGGTTCTCTTCGTTCAAGGTTCTGGGAGCGGGGTTGCAGCCGCTCTCTTCGGGTTTGCAGCCGGCTACCAGAGGTTCGGTATGGAACACTGTCTCCCCATTCCTGTCGATGCGCTGGATGTACCAGGGATCGATGAGATAGCCGCCGTTGGCCAGCACCGAGTAGGCGCGAGCCATCTGCAAGGGAGTCACTTCGCCGCTGCCGAGGGCGAGGGAGAGGCTGTGGGGCAGTTTGTCGGGATCAAACCCGAAGCGGCGGGCGTGCTTCAACGCATGCTCGATTCCCATGGCGCGGAGCAGGCGGATGGAGACCAGATTGCGGGAATGGATCAACGCCTCGCGCAGGCGTGTGGGTCCGAAGAATTTGCCGCTGTAGTTCTGCGGGCGCCAGGCGTTGCCGCTGCCGTCGTCCTCGATCACCACGGGCGCGTCGTTGATGACGCTGGCCGGAGTGAAGCCCGCCTCGAGGGCGGCGGAGTAGATGACCGCCTTGAAGCCGGAGCCTGGCTGCCGCTTGGCCTGAGTGACTCGGTTGAATTTGCTCAACGAAAAGTCGTAGCCTCCCACCAGCGCCAGGATGGCCCCGTTGGTGGGGTCCAATGAAACCAGTGCGCCGCTCGCCCGAGGCACCTGGGCCAGCCGCCAATAAGGAGGGGAGAGGTCTGCGGCTTTCTCTTTTCTCTTTTCGCTTTTTCCTTTCTTGGGAGGCGGGTCCTGCCACCGTTCGATACGGACCAGGTCTCCCGGCGCGAGTATGTCGGCGGCTCTCTTCGGCTTGGGGCCCCGCCTGTCCACCGTCAAATAGCGGCGGGCCCAACTCAATCCTTTCCACGGGAGAGTGATCTCGCCCAGACCGGCGGCCTGGACCACCGCCTCCTTTTCGCCCACCTCGAGGACCAGGGCGGGCCGCAAGCCGCCCACCACCGGATAGTTGCGCAGCACCGCTTCACGCGCTTCCGCGGTATCGGGGAGGGAATCGATGTGCGCTTCCGGCCCCCGCCAGCCGTGGCGGCGGTCGTAAAGTTCGAGCGCGTGGCGCAACGCCCGGTTGGCCGCGGTCTGCAGCTCGGCGCGCACCGTGGTCCACACTTCGAAGCCGCCGGTGTAGGCCTCTTCTCCATAGTTGTGCACCATGCGGTCCCGAACCATCTCGGCCACATAGGGGGCTTCCACCTCGATCTCGGCGCCATGGAGAGCGGCGGTGAGGGGGGCTTTCAGCGCCTGTTGCGCCTCGTTTTGGTCGATGTAGCCCAGATCGAGCATGCGGCGCAGGACATAGTTGCGTCGCTCCCTGGCGCGCGCGGGGTTGGTCAGGGGGTTGTAGCGGGAAGGCGCTTTGGGCAGGCCGGCGATCATGGCGATCTCGGGCAGGGTGAGCTGCTCCAGGCTCTTGCCGTAATAGACCTCGGCTGCCGCACGGATGCCGTAGGCGCGGTGCCCCAAGTAGATCTTGTTCAGATAGAGCTCGAGAATCTCGGGCTTGGTCAGTTCTTTTTCGATGTGCACGGCGAGGATGATCTCGCGGATCTTGCGGGTGAAGGTGCGTTCGCGGGTGAGGTAGAAGTTGCGCGCCACCTGCATGGTGATGGTGCTGCCGCCCTGGCGCTTTTTGCCGGTGAGGGCCAGGGCTACTGCAGCGCGCGCCAGCCCCACCGGATCGATGCCCCGGTGGCTAAAGAAGTGCTGGTCCTCGGCGGCCAGGAAGGCTTTCACCAGCAGAGAAGGGATCTCGTCGTAGCGGACCGGATAGCGCCGCTTCTCTCCATACTGGGCGATGAGCCGGCCTTCAGCGCTGTAGATGCGCAGCGGAACTTGCAGCTGGATCTTCCGCAGGTTGTCGATGGAAGGGAGGTCCCTTTCAAAATAGAAGTAGGCGCCTGCCGCCGCCAGGAGCCCCAGCACGACTCCCAGCAGGGTCAGCAACAGTCCGAATTTGATGATTCTGCGTGGCCAGCCCATGGGTGAAGGAGGATAGGCGAAAAGCCGAAATTATATCAGCTTGCGGTGCACCGGCTTCGGTTCCGTAATTATGATCTGGTTATCGAAACGCTGGGCCAGGGCGTTGTTATAATCGCTCTGCGCTTGGTGGCCATGAGTCCGCTCGTATTGAGATTCAGGTCGCAAAAAGACAATGCAAGCCCGAATGTTAGGGTAAATAATTAAAGCATTTCGTTTGATTTCTTGCTACATTTTGCGCAAAGTGTAGCGGCGGCGCTCCAGGAAGGGGTGCGTGGAACCGGAACGAAGGAAGACGATCTGCATGAGGATTCCAGGCAGCGGGTGAACGGGGGCGCCCGGTCTGGAGAGAGACAACGAAAGCAAAAGGGATCCCGGTATCAGTCATGAGTCTGTTTAGTCGTCGAAAGCCGCCCATGATCGGGCTGGACATCAGCTCGTCGGTGGTCAAGCTGTTGGAGCTGAGCGAACAGGGGGGGCGCGGCAGCGACCGTTACCGCGTGGAGGCCTACGCTGTGGAGACCCTTCGGCCCAACGTCATGGTGGAAGGAAACATCATGGACGTGGAGGCCGTCGGCAACGCCATCCGTTCCGCAGTCAAGAAATCCGGCAGCCGGTCCAAGAAGGCAGCGGTGGCGGTCTCCGGCTCCTCGGTCATCACCAAGACGATCTCTTTGCCGGCCTCACTTTCCGAGAAGGAGTTGGAAGCGCAGATCACGATGGAGGCCGACCAGCACGTTCCTTTTCCCTTGGAAGAGGTGAATCTCGACTGGGAAGTGATCGGGCCCAACGAGAAGAACCCGGAGATGGTGGACGTGCTGCTGGCAGCCTGTCGCACCGAGACGGTGGACGACCGGGTGGCCGCCATTTCGCTCGGCGGTCTGGAGTGCGAAGTGGTGGACGTGGAAGGTTACGCCCTGGAACGAGCCTGCGGCATTCTTGCCAGTCAGTGGCCCAATGGTGGCGAAGGGCTGACGGTGGCGCTCCTTGACATCGGTGCCACCACCACCACCCTCAACGCTTTGCACAACGGCATGACCGTCTACACGCGCGAACAGAACTTCGGTGGCCGCCAGCTCACCGAGGAGATTCAGCGGCGCTATGGGCTCTCTTTCGAAGAGGCGGGGCTCGCCAAGCGCAACGGTGGCCTACCCGACAGCTATGAAGCCGAGGTGCTCGATCCATTCAAGGAGGCGGTGACCCAGCAGGTGAACCGGGCTATCCAATTCTTCCTCGGCGCTACTCCTTACAACCATGTGGATCTCGTCGTGTTGGCAGGAGGAACCTCTTCCATTCCCGGGCTCGATGAACTGATCCAGGAGCGCCTGGGTGTAGATACCCTGGTGGCCAACCCCTTCACTCACATGTCCATAGGCTCGAAGGTCGATGCCCAGGCTTTGGCCAATGACGCTCCGGCTATGATGATCGCCTGTGGACTGGCTTTGAGGAGCTTCGACTAATGGCGCACATCAATCTGCTTCCCTGGCGGGAGAATCTGCGCAAACAGCGCAAGCGGGAGTTTTATCTCCAGCTGGTCGGCGCAGTCGTCGTGGCGTTGCTGGCGTTGGTTTTGTGGCATATCCAGGTGCAGAACCAGATCGCCTACCAGAAAAACCGCAATGCCTTCCTCAAGGCGGAGATCGCCAAAGTGGACAAGAAGATCCGGGAAATCAAAAACTTGGAGAAACGGCGTGCCGAGCTGGTAGCGCGCATGAACGTCATTCAGGAGCTTCAGGTGAGCCGGCCCCAGGTGGTGCACCTGTTCGACGAGCTGGTCAAGACCATTCCCGATGGCGCCTACCTGGATCAGCTCAGCCAGAAAGGGGATCGGGTCACCCTGGAAGGGTGGGCCCAGTCCAACGCCCGGGTGTCCGCCTACATGCGGGCCATCGATCGCAGCGCCTGGATCAAGGACGCCGACCTGAAGATCATCCAGAGCGACGACAAGCGCAAGACCGAGGTTGGCATGAGCCGTTTCAAGCTGGTCGCCAAGCAGGCCAATCCAAATGCCAAGGCCAAGCCGAATGCCAAGGCCGGTGGTGCGCGGAAACGGGGGCGGCGTGGCTGAGCGGGAAGTTAAACGATTTAGGGTGGAATTGGCATGGATTTGAGCGAACTCAACGAGCTGACCCTGGACAATGTGGGGGATTGGCCGGCCTGGATCAAGGGAGTGGTGGTGGTGGTGCTCTGTGGCGCCCTCATCGCCGCTGGCTATTACTATCACATTCAGGATCTCTATGCGAACCTGCACAGAGTGGAGAAAGAGGAGCTTGCCCTGCGTCAGCAATTCGAGAAGAAGCAGGCCAAGGCGGTCAACCTGAACGCCTATCGGGCGCAGCTCAAGGAGATCGAAGAGTCATTCGGCGCCATGCTGCGGCAGCTGCCCGACAAGACCGAGGTGGCGGCCCTTTTGGTGGATGTCTCCCAGACCGGCCTGGCCGCAGGGCTGGAATTCGAGCTGTTCCAGCCCATGCCCGAGGTGAAGAAGGATTTCTATGCCGAGCTGCCCATCCGTATTCGGGTGGTGGGCAGCTATCACGAATTTGGAGAGTTCGTCAGCGGCTTGGCCGCTCTGCCGCGCATCGTCACCGTACACAACGTGAAGATCTATAGACGCAAGGGAACGGACAAACTGGTGATGGAGGCTACGGCCAAGACCTACCGCTATCTCGAGGAGGAGGGCTGATGAGAAAGGGGTGCTACATCGTCTTGGCCGTGTTCCTGCTGGCGGGCTGTGAAAATCACGACATGCACGATCTCGAGAACTATGTCGCCGAGGTGAAAGCGCGTCCGCCCACGCCCATCGATCCGATTCCTCAGATCACTCAGGCAGAGACCTTTCTCTACATCGGGGATGATCGGCGCGATCCTTTCGAACCCACCAAAGAGATCGCCGACGTGCTGCAGGAGAGCACCGAGGAGGGGCCGCGTCCCGATCCCAACCGGCGCAAGGAAGAGCTCGAGTTCTTCCCCCTCGATTCTCTTAAGATGGTGGGCACCATGAATCGTAAGGGAACGATGTGGGGGCTGGTGCAGACGCCGGATGGTACCATCCACCGGGTGCGCGTCGGCAACCATCTTGGCCAGAACTATGGCCGCATCACGAGCATCGACGAGGAGCACATCAACCTGGTGGAGTTGATCCCGAACGGACGGGGAGGCTACCTCGAGCGCCAGGCATCGCTGGCATTGGGTGAACGATCTTAAGGGAGAGGCCGTAATGGTAGTTGGCAAGATGACGATGAACAACAAAGCGCTGCTGCTGGCGGTGTTGCTGGCTTGGTTGCCGGCTTCGGGGGCGTGGGCCAACACGCTGAAACAGATCAGTTATTCCGTCCTCTCGGGAGGGCGCGTCCAGGTGGTTCTGGAAACCACCGACCCGGTGGGGAAGGTGAAGAGTTTCGCCACGGACCACCCCGCTCGGATCGCGGTGGATCTGGCGAACACTCACAGCGGCCTCGATTACAAGACCAAAAAGATCGCTTCCGGCATCGCGCGCAGCGTCACCGCCATCGAGGCGGGTGACAAGACCCGAGTGGTGGTCAGTCTGCTCAACAAGGCTCCCTACGAGGTTCACGCCAAGGGCAATCGCGTGGTGCTCATGATCAAAGGCGGTGGTTCCATGGTCTCCAGCGGTGAGACGGTGATCACCAGGAAGGCCGCCAAGTCCGCCATGCGGAACGGTGCGCCCCGCATCGAAAAGGTCGACTTCCGCCGCGGAGGCAAGGGGGTGGCCCGGGTGGAGGTGCGTCTGAGCAATCCCGACGTGACCGTGGACATGCGTCAAGAAGGGAGCTCGGTAGTGGTCGATTTCCTCGGGGTCAAGGTACCGCCCGATCAGGCGCGTGTGCTGGACGTCACCGATTTTGTCACTCCTGTGAAGACCATTGCCACTTCGCCGCATCGGGGTGGGGCGCGCATGGTGATCAAAACGCAGGGCGAGTACGACTATCTCGCCTATCAAGCGGACGACCTCTATGTGGTGGAGTTCCGCGAAATGACCAAGCGGCAGAAGGAGGAGCGCAAGCGTAAGGAGCTGCTCTACACCGGCGACAAGCTCTCTCTCAACTTCCAGAGCATTCCGGTGCGTTCGGTGTTGCAGTTGCTCGCCGACTTCACTGGTCTCAACATGGTGGTGAGCGATTCGGTGGGGGGTGACATCACCCTGCGTCTGAAGAACGTGCCTTGGGACCAGGCTCTCGACATCATTCTCAAGAGCAAGGGACTGGCCATGCGCAAGAACGGCAACGTGATCCTTGTGGCACCCACCGAAGAGATCGCGGCGCGCGAAAAGTTGGAGCTGGAGGCGCAGAAACAGGTTCAGGAACTGGCGCCGCTCCATTCAGAGCTCATCCAGATCAACTACGCCAAGGCGCAGGCCCTGGCCGATCTGCTCAAATCGAAGGAGAACCGCCTGCTCTCCGAGCGGGGCAACGTCACCGTGGATTCGCGCACCAACACCCTGCTGGTGCAGGACACCGCGGCCAAGCTCGACGAAATCCGGGCGCTGGTGAAGAAGCTCGACGTTCCGGTTCGCCAGGTGTTGGTGGAATCTCGGGTGGTCATCGCCAACGACGATTTCGCCCGTGATCTCGGCGTGCGCTTCGGCTTCAACAAGGCGGGCGGGCCGAAGGGCACCGCCAACGGCAGCTGGATCGTTTCCGGCGGGCAACCGGGGGCTCAGGGAAGCGTCGGCACGGCCAACGGTTTGAACGACCCCTCGGGCGCCGCCGGCATCGACGCCCTCATGGTCAACCTGCCCAAGACGCTGGGTGGCAGCCGGGGCGGCGCGCTCAATGTGTTGGTGGGCACCGTGGGCTCCTATCTGCTGCAGCTCGAACTCACCGCCATGCAGCAGGAGGGCCGCGGCGAGATCATCTCCAACCCCCGGGTGGTCACCTCCGACCAGAACAAGGCGGTGATCAAGCAGGGCCTGGAGATTCCCTACCAGCAGGCCACTTCCAGCGGTGCCACCTCGGTGCAGTTCAAAGAGGCGGTGCTGAAACTCGAAGTGACACCGCACATCACCCCCGACGACCGCATCATCATGGATTTGGTGGTGAGCAAGGACAATGCCGATTTCACCCGCGCAGTGCTTGGCGTGCCTCCACTGGAAAAACGTGAAGTGGAAACCCGCGTACTGGTGGACAACGGTGAAACCGTGGTATTGGGCGGGGTTTTCGAGCGCAATCGTGCTCATAGTGAAGACAAGGTTCCTTTCTTCGGCGACCTTCCCGGCGTGGGGTGGGCCTTCAAGAAGCAGTACAAGGAAGACAAGAAGAAGGAGCTGCTCATCTTCATTACCCCCAAGATCATCAAGGATACCCTTTCGGTGCGCTGACACGCCTTCAGGTGAAGCACTGGCAGGGCGCCTTTCGGGGCGCCCTGTTCGTTGGGCTGCTATAATCCGCGTTTTTTCAACAGGTGGTTGATCGATGCTGAAACCCAGTCGAATCTTTCTGGTCGGCCCCATGGGGGCGGGCAAGACCACCATCGGCCGGCAGCTGGCCCACTCCCTCGGCCTGGATTTCGACGACACCGACCAGGAGATCCAGCGGCGCACCGGCGTGGACATTCCCACCATCTTCGAGTACGAGGGCGAGGAGGGCTTCCGCAAGCGGGAGAAGAAGGCCATCGCCGAGATGGTGGAGCGGGACAACGTCGTGCTGGCCACCGGCGGAGGCGCTGTCACCCAGCCCGAGAATCGCCGCCTGCTGGCCGCCCGTGGTTATGTCATCTATCTGGCCTGCTCCCCCGAACAGCAGTATGAGCGCACCTACAAGGACAAGAACCGCCCGCTGCTGCACACCGACGATCCGCTGCAGAAACTGCGTGAACTCAACGAGGAGCGCGATCCGCTCTACCGGGAGATCGCCGATTTGGTGGTCTCCACCGAAGGACGTTCCGCCCAGTCGGTGGTGAAGGAGGTGATCCGCCACTTCGAGGAGGCCTGAATCCATGAGCTCCATCCTGGCCTCTCTCGAGGTCGACCTGGGTGAGCGCAGCTATCCCATCCACATCGGTCAGGGCCTGCTCGACGAGGGGGGGCTCTTTCGTCCCTTCGTCGATTCCGGGCAGGTGATGATCGTCAGCAACGAGGTGGTGGCGCCGCTCTACCTGGAGCGGCTGGAGCGTGCGCTGGAGGGCCTTCGCGTGGCCTCCGTGGTGCTTCCCGACGGCGAGGAGTTCAAGAATCTGGAGACGCTCAACCTCGTCTTCGACGCCCTGCTGGAGAACCGTTTCGACCGCGGCTGCACCCTGGTGGCGCTGGGGGGCGGCGTCGTTGGCGATATGACCGGTTTCGCCGCCGCCACCTACCAGCGCGGGGTGGACTTCATCCAGGTGCCCACCACTCTGCTCTCCCAGGTGGACTCCTCGGTGGGCGGCAAGACCGGCGTCAACCATCCGCTGGGCAAGAACATGATCGGCGCTTTCCACCAGCCGAAAGCGGTGATCATCGACATCGACACCCTCTCCACGCTCCCCGACCGCGAGCTCTCCGCCGGCCTGGCGGAGGTGATCAAATACGGGCTCATCGAGGACGAGGCGTTCTTCGGCTGGCTGGAGGGGAAAATGGCGGCGCTGCGCCGAAGAGAGCCCGCCGCCCTCGCCCACGCCATCGAGCGCTCTTGCGCCGACAAGGCGGCCGTGGTCGCCGAGGACGAGCGGGAAGCGGGCAAGCGCGCCCTGCTCAACCTGGGCCACACTTTCGGCCACGCCATCGAGACCGGCATGGGGTACGGAGAGTGGCTCCACGGCGAGGCGGTGGGGGCGGGCATGTGCATGGCGGCCCGCCTTTCGCGGCGGCTCGGCTGGATGTCGCCGGAAGAGGTGGCGCGGGTAGAGCGCCTGGTGGACGCCGCCGGCCTCCCCACCCGGCCTCCCGCCCTGGGCGCCGACCGCTTCGAGGCGCTGATGGCGGTGGACAAGAAGGTGCAGGGCGGGCAGTTGCGGCTGGTGCTGTTGCGAGGCATCGGCAAGGCGGTGGTCACCGCCGATTTCTCCCGGCGGGCGCTGCGCGAGCTGCTGCAGGAAGAGGTGGGCGGCGAAGCCGGGTCCTAGAATGAAGCGGAACGGCCCCGCCGTGGCTGCCCCGCTCTTTGCTGGATTCACGGACACGATTGCAGTATTCTACCGGGTTCTCCGCGGACGCCGACGATTCCATGCGTCCGCAAGCTGAATTCTCACCGGTTGCAGCCCTCTGCAACCCCATGTCTGTGAAGAGGTTTGCCATGAGTCACGGTGCCTTGCCGCCGAAACAGGGCTTGTACGATCCTGCCAACGAGCACGACGCTTGCGGCGTCGGCTTCGTGGCCGACATCAAGGGGCGCAAGAGCCACGAGATCATCGAGCAGGGGCTCACCATTCTGGAGCGCCTGACTCACCGCGGCGCGGTGGGCGCCGACCCCAAGGCGGGCGACGGCGCCGGCATCCTGTTGCAGATTCCCGACGCTTTTCTGCGCAAGGCCGTGGATTTCGAGCTGCCGCCGGAAGGCCGCTACGCCGTGGGCATGCTCTTCCTTCCGCGCAGCGAGGAGAGCCGCGCCCGCGCCGAGGGCTTGGTGGAGGAGTACATCGCCGCCGAAGGGCAGAAGCTGCTGGGCTGGCGCGACGTGCCGGTGAACAACGCCGACCTGGGCGAGAGCGTGCGTCCCACCGAGCCGGTGATCCGCCAGGTCTTCGTGGGGCGCGGGGAGAACGCCGAAGACCAGGAGGCCTTCGAACGCAAGCTCTTCGTCATCCGCAAGCAGATCGAGAACCGGGTGCGGGAATCGGACATCGACGGAAAAGGGAGCTTCTATTTCACCTCCTTCTCCTCCCGCACCCTGGTTTACAAGGGCATGCTGCTGGCCGCGCAAGTGGGCGACTACTATCCGGATCTGAAGGCGCCCGAACTGGTCTCGGCGCTGGCCCTGGTGCACCAACGCTTCTCCACCAACACCTTCCCCACCTGGGACTTGGCGCACCCCTTCCGCATGATCGCCCACAACGGCGAAATCAACACTCTGCGCGGCAACGTCAACTGGATGGCGGCGCGCCGCCACTCCATGGCCTCCGAGATCCTGGGCGACGACCTGGACAAGATCTGGCCCCTGATTCCCGAGGGGCAGTCCGACTCCGCCTGCTTCGACAACGCCCTCGAACTGCTGGTGATGGGCGGTTATTCCATGGCCCACGCCATGATGCTGCTCATTCCCGAGGCGTGGAGCGGCAACGAGCTGATGGATCCGAAGCGGCGCGACTTCTACGAGTATCACGCCGCCCTCATGGAACCCTGGGACGGCCCGGCGGCGGTGGCCTTCACCGACGGCCGGCAGATCGGCGCCACTCTCGACCGCAACGGCTTGCGGCCGGCGCGTTATCTCATCACCGACGACGGCCTGGTGGTGATGGCCTCCGAGATGGGCGTCCTCGACATTCCCGAGGAGAAGATCGTCAAGAAGTGGCGCCTGCAGCCGGGCAAGATGTTTCTCATCGACATGGAGCAGGGGCGCATCATCGACGACGCCGAGCTGAAAGCCGATCTGGCGTCGGCGCACCCCTACCGCGAGTGGCTGGACCGCACCCAGATCCGTCTGGACGAACTGCCGCCGGCGGTGGGCACCATGGCGCCCGACGAAGAGGTGCTGCTCGACCGCCAGCAGGCCTTCGGCTACACCCAGGAGGACCTGAAGTTCCTGCTCACCCCCATGGTGGCCACCGGCCAGGAGGCGATCGGTTCCATGGGCGCCGACAATCCGCCGGCGGTGCTCTCCGGCCGCTCGAAGCACCTGAGCAACTATTTCAAGCAGAACTTCGCCCAGGTGACCAACCCGCCCATCGACCCCATCCGCGAAGAGATCGTCATGTCGCTGGTCTCTCTCATCGGCCCGCGGCCCAACCTGCTGGGGCTGGCCAGCGGCGGCGAGAACATGCGGCTGGAGGTGAAGCAGCCGGTGCTCACCAATGAGGATCTGGAGAAGATCCGCCAGATCGAGGACAGCTCCGGCGGCGCTTTCCGCACCTGCACCCTGGACATCACTTACGCCGCCGCCGCGGGCGCGGCGGGGATGGAAGAAGCGCTGAACAAGCTGTGCGAGGCGGCCGAGCGGGCGGTGCTCGAGGGCTACAACATCCTCATCCTCTCCGACCGCAAGGTGGATGCCGACCATCTCGCCATTCCCGCCCTGCTGGCCACCTCGGCGGTGCATCACCACCTGATCCGCAAGGGGTTGCGCACCGAGTCGGGACTGGTGGTGGAGACCGGCGCCGCGCTGGAGGTGCACCACTTCGCCACCCTGGCCGGCTACGGCGCCGAGGCGGTGAACCCCTATCTCGCCTTCGAGACCATCGAGGCGATGCTGCCGAGGCTGCCCGAGAAGCTTGATTTCGCCGAGGCGCAGAAGCGCTACATCAAGGCGGTGGGCAAGGGGCTCTTCAAAGTGATGTCGAAGATGGGCATCTCCACCTACCAGTCCTACTGCGGCGCCCAGATCTTCGACGCCGTGGGGCTCTCCTCCGAGTTCGTGGAGCGGTACTTCACCGGCACCGCCACCACCATCGAGGGCATCGGCCTGGCCGAGGTGGCCGAGGAGGCGGTGCGCTGGCACCGCAACGCCTACGGCGACGCCTTCATCTATCGCAAGCACCTGGACGTGGGCGGCGACTACGCCTGGCGGGTGCGTGGGGAGGACCACGTCTGGACTCCCGACACCATCGCCAAGCTGCAGCACGCGGTGCGCGGCGACGATTTCGCCACCTACGAGGAGTTCGCACGCCAGGTGAACGAGCAGAGCGAGCGGCTGCTCACCCTGCGCGGCCTCATGGAGTTCAAGTGGGCCGAGGAGCCCATTCCTCTGGAGGAGGTGGAGCCGGCCAGCGAGATCGTCAAGCGCTTCGCCACCGGCGCCATGTCCTTCGGCTCCATCTCCTACGAGGCCCACTCCACCCTGGCGCGGGCGATGAACGCCATCGGCGGCAAGTCCAACACCGGGGAGGGGGGCGAGGAGCCCGAGCGCTTCAACCCCTTGCCCGACGGCTCGCCCAACCCCGAGCGTTCCGCCATCAAGCAGGTGGCCTCGGGCCGCTTCGGCGTCACCACCGAGTACCTGGTGAACGCCGACGACATCCAGATCAAGATGGCCCAGGGGGCCAAGCCGGGCGAAGGCGGCCAGCTTCCCGGTCACAAGGTGAACAAGCAGATCGCCCGCGTGCGCCACTCCACTCCCGGCGTGGGGCTCATCTCGCCGCCGCCGCACCACGACATCTATTCCATCGAGGATCTGGCCCAGCTCATCCACGATCTGAAGAACGTCAATCCCAAGGCGCGCATCTCGGTGAAGCTGGTCTCCGAGGTGGGGGTCGGCACGGTGGCGGCGGGGGTCTCCAAGGCGCATGCCGACCATGTCACCATCGCCGGCTACGACGGCGGCACCGGGGCCTCGCCGCTCACCTCCACCAAGCACGCCGGCTCCATGTGGGAGATCGGCCTGGCGGAGACCCACCAGACCTTGGTGCTCAACCGGCTGCGCTCGCGCATCTGCGTGCAGGTGGACGGCGGCATGCGCACCGGCCGCGACGTCGCCATCGGCGCGCTGCTGGGCGCCGACGAGTTCGGCTTCGCCACCGCACCCCTCATCGCCGAGGGGTGCATCATGATGCGCAAGTGCCATCTCAACACCTGCCCCGTGGGCGTGGCCACCCAGGACCCCGAACTGCGCAAGCGCTTCATGGGCAAGCCGGAGCACGTCATCAACTATTTCTTCTTCGTCGCCGAAGAGCTGCGCCGCATCATGGCGAAGCTGGGATTCCGCACCGTCAACGAGATGATCGGTCAGAGCGACCGTCTCGACATGCGCAAGGCGGTGGACCACTGGAAGGCGCGCGGCCTCGACTATTCGCGCATCCTCGCCAAGCCCGAAGCGGCGCCCGGAGATTCGGTCTACAACACCGACGCCCAGGACCACGGCCTCGACCAGGCGCTGGACAACCGCCTCATCGAGCAGGCCGCCCCGGCGCTGGAGAAGGGCGAGCCGGTGCAGCTCAAGTTGCCAATCTTCAACTACAACCGCTCCGTGGGCGCCATGCTCTCGGGTCGGGTGGCCGAGCGTTACGGCCACGCCGGACTGCCCGACGACACCATCCACATCAAGCTGCACGGCACGGCCGGACAGTCCTTCGGCGCCTGGCTGGCCCATGGCGTCACCCTGGAGCTTGCCGGCGAGGGCAACGACTATGTGGGCAAGGGGCTGTCGGGCGGCCGCATCGTCATCTATCCCCCGGAGAAGAGCGCCATCGGCAGAGCGGAAGAGAACATCGTCGTGGGCAACACCGTGCTCTACGGCGCCATCTCCGGCGAATGCTATTTCCGCGGCGTGGCCGGCGAGCGCTTCGCCGTGCGCAACTCGGGCGCCACGGCGGTGGTGGAAGGGGTGGGCGATCACGGCTGCGAGTACATGACCGGCGGCGTGGTGGTGGTGCTCGGTTCCACCGGACGCAACTTCGCCGCCGGCATGTCGGGCGGAATCGCCTACGTGCTGGACGAAGAGGGCGGCTTCGACCAGCGCTGCAACCTGGCCCAGGTGGAGCTCGAGCCCATTGAGGAGGAGGACGAGGCGCTGGAGCGGCTGGAACACCTGGGCGGCGACCTGGAGACCCACGGCCGCGTGGACGTGAGCCACGACATGACCCGTTACGACGCCATCCGCCTGCGGCAGCTCATCGAGCGGCATCTGCACTACACCGACTCCGAACTGGCGCGGAGGATCCTGGACGACTGGGCGAACTATCTGCCCAAGTTCGTCAAGGTGATGCCGGTGGAGTACCGCCGCGCCCTGCTGGAGCTGCAGGCCGAGCAGGAAGAGCAGCGGGCGGTGGGCTGAGGCGCGGGCGCGAGCCCCACGAAAAGGTTCAATGATCAGGTAACGAGCAATGGGCAAGCCAACAGGTTTTCTGGAATACGAGCGTTTGGACCGCAGCTACGCGCCGGTCGCCGACCGCATCACCCATTTCCATGAGTTCGTCATTCCCCTCACCGAGGAGCAGCTGCGGATCCAGGGGGCGCGCTGCATGGACTGCGGCATCCCTTTCTGTCACCAGGGATGCCCGGTGAACAATCTCATTCCCGACTGGAACGATCTGGTCTATCGCGACGACTGGCGCTCGGCCATGGAGACGCTCCACTCCACCAACAACTTTCCCGAGGTGACCGGCCGGATCTGTCCCGCGCCTTGCCAGGAGTCGTGCACCCTCAACCTGCAAGACATTCCGGTGACCATCAAGACCATCGAGTGCGCCATCGTGGACAGGGCGTGGGAAGAGGGGTGGATCAAGCCGGTGATTCCCGCCCACCGCACCGGCAAGAAGGTGGCGGTGGTGGGTTCCGGGCCTTCGGGCCTGGCCTGCGCCCAGCAGCTCGCGCGCGCCGGTCACGAGGTGGTGGTCTATGAGAAGGCCGACCGCATCGGCGGCCTGCTGCGTTACGGCATCCCCGACTTCAAACTGGAGAAACGCATCCTCGACCGGCGCATCGCCCAGATGCGTGCCGAGGGGGTGGAGTTCCACGTCAATACCCACGTGGGGGTGGATCTTCCCTTCGACGAACTGAAAGCCCGATTCGACGCCGTGGTACTGGCCGGCGGCTCCGAGAAGCCGCGCGATCTGCCGGTCCCCGGCCGGGAGCTCGAGGGCATCCATTTCGCCATGGAGTTCCTCACCGCCAACTCCAAGGTGGTGCAGGGCGTGCCGGGCGCCGAGCGCGATTTCATCAGCGCCGAGGGCAAGGACGTGGTGGTGATCGGCGGGGGCGATACCGGATCGGACTGCGTGGGCACCTCCAACCGTCATGGCGCCCGCTCGGTGACCCAGTTGGAACTCATGCCCCGCCCGCCGGAGAAGGAGGTGAAGGAGCTCACCTGGCCCGACTGGCCCCACAAGCTGCGCACTTCCACCTCGCAGGAGGAGGGGTGCGAGCGCCTGTGGCAGGTGCTGACGAAAGAGTTCGTGGACGACGGCAAGGGCCACGTGAAGGCGCTGCGCTGCGTGCGCGTGGATTGGCGAAAAGATGACAGTGGCCGCTGGCAGATGTCCGAGGTGGAGGGCAGTCAGTTCGAGCTCAAGGCCGACCTGGTGCTGCTCGCCATGGGATTCCTCCATCCGGTGCATGAAGGGATGCTCGAGCAGGCGGGGGTGGAGCTGGACGAGCGCGGCAATGTGAAGAGTTCCACCGAAGGCGAGAAGGCCTACCACACTTCGGTGGAAGGGGTTTTCGCCGCCGGCGACATGCGCCGCGGCCAGTCGCTGGTGGTGTGGGCCATCCGCGAAGGGCGTCAGTGCGCCCGCGCGGTGGACGAGTACCTCACCGGCCGCACCGATTTGCCACGATAGGAAGGTCTGTTTTGGGCGTCTGGTAAAATTGAGACGCCTCCCTGGCGTCAAGGGATCTGGTAGTTGCCATGGGTCATCTTCAGTAGATGTACCGATAAAGGGGTGACACGTTCAGGTCCAGGGCGAGCGCGCCTGGCCAGTATAAACGGGAGATGATTCCCTGCTGGGGAACGCCTCTCAATTCCCGGCGATGGTCATCCGCGCCACCAGCCAGGAGCCGGTGCGCACGCTGCCAGGGATCTCGTCGTCGCTCCCCACCGCCACCAGGTCGCGGTAGATGTCGCGCAGATTGCCGGCGATGGTGATCTCTTCCACCGGATACTGGACCACCCCTTTCTCCACCCAGAAGCCGGCGGCGCCGCGCGAGTAATCGCCGGTCACCGGATTCACTCCCTGGCCCATGAGTTCGGTGACCAGCAGGCCGCGGTCCATCCGCCGCAACAGCTCGTCGAGAGACGGTCCGTTCGATTCGATGGCCAGGTTGCGCACCCCGCCGGCGTTGCCGGTGGTGCGCAGCCCCAGCTTGCAGGCGGAGTAGCTGTCCAGCACGTAGCTTTTCAGCACCCCTTGATGGATGAAATCCTGGGGCCGGGTGGCCACTCCCTCGTTGTCGAAAGGGGCGCTGGCCAGTCCCCGGGGGATCAGGGGATCTTCGTGGATGCGCACCCATTCGGGAAAGAGCTGCTCGCCCAGGGTGTCGAGCAGGAAGCTCGACTGGCGATACTGGGCATGGCCGCGAATGGCGCCGATGAGGCTGCGCAGGAGGCCCGGAGCCACGTCGGCGCGAAAGATCACCGGCGCCTCGCGGGTGCCGAGCTTGCGGGCTCCCAGCCGGGCCACGGCGCGTTCCGCGGCGCGGCGGCCGATCTGCGGCGGCGGGGCCAGCTCCTCGGCGGCGCGCTTGGTGTCGTACCACCAGTCGCGCTGCATGGAGTCGCCTTCACGGCCCATCACCACGCAGCTCAGGCTGTGGCGGGTGGTGGGATAGCCCCCCAGGAAGCCGTGGCTGTTGCCGTAGACGAAGCTGCCTTCGTCGGTGGCGAGGTTGGCCCCTTCCGAGTTGGTGATGCGCGGATCGAAATCGAGCGCCGCCGCTTCGCACTCCTGGGCGAGGGCGATGGCGTCCGCCGGCTCCAGTTCCCAGGGGTGGTGCAGATCGAGGTCGGGCCAGTCTCGGGCCAGGAGCTCGGGATCGGCCAGGCCGGCGCAGGGGTCTTCCGAGGTGTTTCGAGCGATGGCGCAGGCGCGCGCCACCGTCTCTTTCAGAGCGGCTGGCGACAGATCCGTGGTGTTGGCCGATCCCTTGCGGCGGCCGAAATAGACGGTGACGCCCAGCCCCCGGTCGCGGTGGTGTTCGATGGTCTCCACCTCGCCCAGGCGCACCGTCACCGAAAGGCCGGCGCTGGAGGAGACCGCCGCTTCGGCGGCGTCGGCGCCCAGCCGCTTCGCTTCGGCCAAGAGATCGGCCACCCGCTCCTCGAGCTGCTCGATGGTCAGGCTCACAAAGCAGTCCCTCCCACGGTGATCTCGTCCACTTTGACGGTGGGTTGCCCCACCCCCACCGGCACGCTCTGTCCCTCCTTGCCGCAGGTGCCCACGCCGGGATCGAGAGCCAGGTCGTTGCCCACCAGGCTCACCCGGGTCATCACATCGGGGCCATTGCCGATGAGAGTGGCCCCCTTCACCGGCGCGCCCACCCGCCCGTTTTCGATGAGATAGGCCTCGCTGAGGGAGAAGACGAACTTACCGGAGGTGATGTCCACCTGCCCGCCGGCGAAGTTGACGGCATAGAGCCCCTTCTTCACCGAGCGCAGAATCTCTCGAGGGTCGTGGTCGCCGCCGAGCATGTAGGTGTTGGTCATGCGCGGCAGGGGCAGGTGGGCGTAGGATTCCCGGCGGCCGTTGCCGGTGGGCGGCACCCCCATGAGGCGGGCGTTGAAGCGGTCCTGCATGTAGCCGCGGAGGACGCCCTTCTCGATGAGCACCGTCTCGCCGGTGGGCGTGCCTTCGTCGTCCACGGTGAGGGAGCCGCGCCGGCCGGGCAGGGAGCCGTCGTCCACCACGGTGCACAAGGGCGAGGCCACCCGTTCGCCGATGCGGCCAGAGAAGGCGGAGAGCCCCTTGCGATTGAAATCGCCCTCGAGGCCGTGGCCCACCGCCTCGTGCAGCAGGATGCCGGGCCAGCCGGGGCCGAGCACCACGGTCATGGGGCCGGCGGGCGTCTCTACTGCTTCCAGGTTCACGAGCGCCTGGCGCACCGCCTCGCGGGCGTAGCCCAGGGCGCGATCCTCTTCCACAAAGAGGTCGAGGGTGGTGCGCCCGCCGCCGCCGGCGCTGCCCTGCTCGCGGCGCCCCTTTTGCTCGACGATCACCTGGACGTTGCAGCGCACCAAGGGGCGCACGTCGGTGGCCAGCCGGCCCTGCTCGTCGAGCACCAGGATCACTTCGTGGACCGCCGCCAGCGACACCGTCACCTGCTGCACTCTCGGATCGGCGGCGCGGGCCGCGGCGTCCAGGCAGTGCAGCAGTTCGATCTTGGCTTCATCCGGGAGGCTGCTGATGGGATCGTCCACGGGATAGAGCGGCGCCACGGCGCCGGGGCTGCCCACCGCGATGCGGCCCGACTGGCCGGCGCGGGCGATGGCGCGAGCGCTGGCGGCCGCTTCCAGAAGGTTCTCCAGGGTGGGCTCTTCGGTGTAGGCGAAGCCGCTCTTCTCGCCGCTGATGGCGCGCAGGCCGACGCCCCGCTCCAGGCTGAAGTTCCCCTCCTTGACGATGCCGTCGTCCAGCACCCACGACTCCAGCCGGTGGAGCTGGAAGAAGAGGTCGGCGGCATCGACCCCCGGACCGCTGAGGCGCTCCACCGTTTCGCGCAGATGATGTTCGCCGAGTTCCGCCGGCTCCAGCAGGGTTTGTCGGGCGATCTGCAATGAAGTTTCCATGGCCGTTCAGCGGCAGTGCAGCCGTCGGTGGTCCAGGCTGGGAAAGTTGTGGCGGGTGGCCTCCTGGAAGCTGCGGTCGATCTCCGCCAGCACCGGGCCGTTGCCGCTGGTCTGTTCCGCCAGCTTGGTTCCCCAAGGGTCCACGATCATGCTATGGCCCCAGGTTTGGCGCCCGCTGATGTGGAATCCTCCCTGAGCGGCGGCCAGCACGAAGCTGAGGTTTTCGATGGCGCGGGCGCGCAGCAGCAGCTCCCAGTGCGCCTCGCCGGTCATGGCGGTGAAGGCGGCCGGCAGCGCCAGCAGTTCCATGCCCTGGTCCACCAGAGCGCGGAACAGCTCGGGAAATCGCAGGTCGTAGCAGACCGCCAGTCCCAGCCGGCCGAAAGGGGTCTCCACCACGCAGGGCCGGTCGCCCGGCTCGATGGTCTCCGACTCCACATAGTGCTCGCCGGTTTGCACCAAACGGGCGTCGAAGAGGTGCATCTTGTCGTAACGGGCCACGCGCTTTCCCTGGTCGTCGATGACCAGGCAGGCGGCGCGCACCTTGTTTTCATCGGCGGTGGCCAGAGGCACCGTCCCCCCCACCAGCCAGAGGCCCAGTCGTTGTGCGAGCTGCGAGAGAAAGTGCTGGATAGGGCCGTCCTGGTCCTCTTCACGGATCTCCAGCAGATCGTGGCAGCGCGCGCCCATGAAAGCGAAGTTCTCCGGCAGCACCACCAGCCGCGCGCCTTGTCGCGCGGCGTGTTCCACCAGCCTCTCGGTTTCGAGCAGATTGGCGTCGACGTTGGAGCCGGAGGCCAGCTGGATGCAGGCCGCGGTGAATTTTTCTTCGGTCATCGTGCGGGCAATGTAAGTCTGGATGCGGCAAGGATAACATGGGCGGGTGGGGACGGGTTTTCATGGGGATTCCCGCTTTCGCGGGAATGACGAGTAAGTGGAATGACGAAGCATAGCCGAGATCCGGGATCCGGCCGCCGTTGCGGGAACGCCATTTCACAGGATGTTGAAAAAGTCCTTCCCTGGACTTTTTCACCCACGGAACCGGAAAATGCGATTTCCCGGTTCCTTCATTTTCAATGACTTGCAGTCATCGAAAATGGCGGCACATCCCTGTACCGCACACAGGCTGTCGAAAAACGCCGTTTTACAACAGCCTGTTGTTAATTTCTTGGTGAGCGGTTCTCGAGGTGGCGGCTCTTTCAAGGGGCCTTGGGCTCTTTCTTCAAAGGGGCCACCTGGGGGTCGTCCCAGGAGCCGGTGACCGAATAATACCTTCGTTGCAGACGTTCCAGCTTTCCGGAGAATGCCTGCTGGGCCAACAGCGCCACCAGCCCCCCCACGGGGCCTCCGGCCAGGGCGCCGGCCACCGGCAGGGTGGCGTCGAGGCGCGGCGAGACGGTCACCACCTGGTCGTGTGTGCGCGCCACCAGGTCGGTGCTGCCGGCGATGCGGATCAGACTGGAGGGGGCGTTGATCTCCAGGTCGTTGGTGTAGAGTTTTCCCCGTTCAAGTCGGAAGGTGCCGAGGATGGTGTCGAAGGCGAGTCCCTGCTTGTAGAGATCCTTGAAGTCCAGTTTGAGCCGCCGGCCCAGCGCGCCGAAGTTGAGCAGCCCGAGAATCCGGGCCGCGCCCGGCTTGATGTTGAGAAACCGGCCGGCGGTCATGTCGAGCTGCAAACGCCCTTCGAGGCGGCCCAGGCCGAACCGGAACGGCGCCCCGCGCCAGCCGAGATCGAAGCTGAAGTAGGCTTTGCTGCCGGCGAGGAAGTCCATCCGCAAGCCGTCACGCAGAAAGCGTCCCATGTCGTCGGTGTTGAGGGTTCCGCTCAGATGGGTCTCCTGGCGCCCTTCCGCCCGAGTCCATCGCCCCTGGGCTTCCAGCCGGGCGATGCCGCCCCGCAGGCTGAGGGTCTCCACCTTCTGTCCCTCCGGAAGGGGGGTCGAACGAATGCGCAGTTCGCCCAGGTCGGCCTGGTTGAGCCGGAATCGGCGGCTGTGCAGATCGATCAGCGCCACCCGCCGGGGATCGATGGGCGAGTCGGCCGTCTCCTTGGACGCCGCTTTCTGGAGGGTCTCCAGGCGCAGCCGGTCCAGATCGAGTTTCAGCCGTTGCCGCCCCTTCTCCTCCACCAGCTCCACCGCTCCGGCGGCGGCCTCGCCGTCGAGAGTCCCGCGCCATCCGCCCTGGGTCCGGCGGGCCTCTAGCTTGAGGGGGCCGGCCGGCAGTGGATAGGCTTCCAGGCGATCGGTCTTCAGCATGACGGAGGTGATTTTGGAACCCCCTTTCATGGAGCGTTCCGGCAGCTCCTGAAGCCAGCGAAGCCAGGGCTGCAGCGGCAAGCGAGAAAAGGCGGCGAGCAGCTTGAGGGAGCGGTCGGGAGCGAGCGTGGCGGTGAGCCCGAAGCGCTTTCCCATGCGCAGCGTGAATCGATTTTCCGTGCCACCCAGCCGCATGCCGATCACCGTCTCCCGGGCCTCCTTCGCGCTCTTTCCCAGCGGCGGCGGCAGGTCGAGCGACAGACCCTGGAGGTCGGAGCGGAGCTGGAGCGTCACCGGCGCCTTCTCTCCTTTGCCGTGGTTGGGCAGTTCCAGCTCCAGCTTCATGACGGCGGCGCCATCGGCGTGGAGCGCGGTCAGGAGAGGGTAGTGGCGCCCCAGGGCTTGCGCCGGGATCCTGCCCCTGGCCGTGATCCGGGTGGAGCCGTCGTCCGGGGCGACATCGAGGATGACGGGCTCGCCGAACGCCCGGCCCGTGACGCCCTGGCCCCGGATGCCGTCGTTGTCGATCTTCAGCCGCCCGGTCAATCGGTCCACGACCAGGCGTTGCGGCGCCCAGGAGAAGCGGGCGTCGCGGAACGACAGAGTGCCGTCGAAGCGGTAATCGTAGCGCCGGAAGGGAATGCGCAGGGTGGCTTGCAACCGGCCTCTGCCTCCCAGTTCGATGCCTTCGATCCGGCGCGCCAGCCGCTTCTTCAGCGGCGTCTCGCGCAGCAGCCGAAGCTGGTCGGCCAGAGGGCCCTGCGCCACGCCGGATATCTCCAGCGGCGCCAGCGGCTTGAGAGAACGGATGCGCGCCACGGCGTCGTGGATCTCGCTCTTGTAGAGCCGCGCATGGCCCACCTCGATCTCCAGACTGTTGTCGTGAAAGCGCACCCACCCTTCGGCGCCCTGGAGGGTGGGCCACTCCTTGTGGTAGGCCAGAGCGATGTCTTCCGCCCGGAAGAGCACCTCGAAGTGCCCGTCGTGGCGCTCGTGGAAGGGGAAGCTGGTAAGCGGGCCGTGAAGGATGAAGCTGCCTTGGGGCACTCGGCCGAAGAGGATCGCCTCGTCCAGCCATTTCACCAGCTTGGGTTTCATGATGCCCACCGGATAGTAGCGGGGGGCGTGCGCGCCGTCGCCGTCACGAAAGTCGGTCTGGATGTCCGCGAAGAGAGGAGCCTTCTCCTCTTTGGACAGATGCAAGCGGGTACGGGTGGCCAGATCGGCGTTTTCCGCCACCAGGGCCGGAGCGTCCAGGCGCCACCCTTTTTCGGTATGGCGCCAGGTCAACGTCCCTTCGAGCCGCTCCAGCTCGATGGGCTGGCGGAACAGACGGGGCATCTCCACCGCGGTCTCCTCGCTGTGGAGCTGGAGTACGACTCCACTGGGGTCGGCCATGAGTTCAGCCTGTAAGCCTCGCACCCCCGGCACGCTTTTCCAAGGGTGGACACGCAGGCCGGCCAGCCGGGCGCGGGCACGCCAGTCGACGGTCCCCTCTTTCCGTTGCAGGAAGAGACGAAGCCCCTCCACCTTTCCGGTGGGGGCGATGGCCGAGACCATTTCCGCCTGGGCGGGCGGCAGCGGCAGCCAAGGCACCAGGGGGGTGAGGGCGGCGAGCTCCAGCTTGGAGACGCCCAGCAGGCGGTTTTCGCCGTCGCTCCGCATGGCCAGTTCCACCCCTTGCAGCGGCGGCGCGCCCTCTGCCTGGAGCGCTCCGCCGGCCAACTGCAGCAGCCAGCCCGTCTGGGTGGCCTTGAACAGCAGATCGCCGGCGATCTTCTCCAAATGGAAGGGCGGCGCCTGTGGCCGGGCGGCCTGGATGTCGGCGAGTTGGAACAGCAACCGGGTGGCGCGGTGGCTGCCGTTCTCCCAGCGGCTCCAGGCCTCCAGGTCCATTCGCGCGGAGCCGATGCGCATGCCTCGAGGCAGGTAAGGCGCGAGCAGGGAGGCGGGCTCGAGCCCCCGGCAGCGAAGCCAGAAGCGGGCCGACCAGCGGGTGCCGCTGAGGCGTCCCCGGATCTCGCCGCGGAGGCGCAGGTCGAGGTTGCGCGAGGTGACCAGCAACTCCCGGACCTCGCCGCGGGCGCGCAGCTGCAGATCGAGATGCCGCTCCACCACCGTGGCGTCCCGCTTGCGGTCTTCCCAGATCACCGTGGCGTTCTCGATGCGCAGCAGGGCGGGCGGGGTGAAGCGGCCTCCCTGGCCGGCGGGCAGGCCGACGATGCGGGTGATCCCCTGCTCGTCGCGCACCACCCGCAGGCGGGTTCCCTGCAGATAGAGGGATACCGGCAGCGTCTGGCGGAAGCGGGGCAGGGCGCCGAGCGAGACGGCGGCCAGCACGTTGCCCAGATGGAGCCGCTCTTTTCCTTTTCCCACCGACAGGTCGCGCAGCCAGATCCGGGGAGTGAAGCCCCGCCAGCGGGTCTCGATGGCGGCTACCTGGACCGGCATGCCGAACAGCCGCCCGGCGAGCCGTTCCACCTGGCGCGGATGGTGTTCGGCATAGAGCGCCACGCCGAAGGAGAGCACCTTCAGCAGCGTGGCCGCCACCAGGGCCACGAAGAGCAGCCGGAGAGTGAAGCGGGCCAGACCCCGCAGCAGCAGGCCGACGAAGATCAAACCAGCACCACGTCGTACTGTTCCTGGGTGTAGAGGGACTCGGGCTGCAGCCGGATGGGTTTGCCGATGAACTGCTCCAGCTCGGCCAGCTCCTGGGACTCCTCATCGAGAAGGCGGTCGATCACCTCGGGCGAGGCCAGCACCAGCAGCGATTCGCTCTCGAACTGACGCGCCTCGCGCAGGATTTCGCGGAAGATCTCGTAGCAGGTGGTCTGCGCCGTCTTGATGTAGCCGCGCCCGCCGCAGGTGGGGCAGTTGTCGCACAGCACGTGCTCCAGCGATTCGCGGGTACGCTTGCGGGTCATCTCCACCAGCCCCAGGGAAGAGACCTCGCAGATGGTGGTGCGGGCGTGGTCCTTGGCCAGATAGCGCTCCAGCGCGCGCATCACCTGGCGCTTGTGCTCCTCTTCCTTCATGTCGATGAAGTCGATGATGATGATGCCGCCGAGGTTGCGCAGCCGCAGCTGGCGGCAGATGGCCTGCACCGCTTCCAGGTTGGTCTTGAAGATGGTCTCTTCCAGGTTGTGGTGACCGACGAAACCGCCGGTGTTGACGTCGATGGTGGTCATCGCCTCGGTCTGGTCGATGATGAGGTGGCCTCCGGACTTCAGCTCCACCCGGCGCGCCAGCGCCTTCTGGATCTCGTCCTCCACGTTGTAGAGGTCGAAGATGGGGCGTTCGCCCGGGTAGTACTCGATGCGCTCGGCGATCTCCTTGTTGAACTGGCCGGCGAACTGCACCGCCTTCTCCCAGGTGGAGCGCGAGTCGATGCGCACCCGCTCCACCTCGGGGCCGGCGAGGTCGCGCAGGGCGCGCAGGGCCAGCGGCAGGTCCTCGTGAAGGAGCTGGATGCCCTTGGCCTGGGCCGCCTTCTCCTGGATCGACTCCCACAACTGCCGGAGGAAGAGCATGTCGGTGCGCAGCGCCTCTTCGTCGATGCCCTCGGCGGCGGTGCGGGCGATGAAGCCGCCCTCCATGCCGTACTCTTCCGAGACCTTTCTGAGGATGCCTTTCAAGCGCTGGCGCTCCTGCTCCTCCTCCACCCGTTGCGACACCCCCAGCGTGGTGCCGTTGGGCAGATAGACCAGATAGCGGGAGGGAATGGAGATGTTGGTGGTGAGCCGCGCTCCCTTGGTGCCGAGCGGGTCCTTCACCACCTGCACCACCACGTGGGCGCCTTCGCGCACCAGCCGGGTGATGTCGGGGCGGCCGCCGTTCCCGTTGCCGTTGCTGATGTCGGCGGCGTGGAGGAAGGCGGCGCGCGCCAGGCCGGCGTCCACGAAAGCGGCCTGCATTCCCGGCAGCACGCGGCAGATCTTGCCTCGATAGATGTTGCCCACCAGGCCGCGGCTGGCGGTGCGCTCGATGAGCACCTCCTGCACCACCCCGTTTTCGATGAGGGCGACGCGGGTTTCGGGAGGGGTGACGTTGATGAGGATCTCTTCGCTCATGAGGCTGGTCTCGTCATGGTTTACAGGGCGGAGTCGATGGGCGCCCCAGGTTCAGGTCATCCTACGGCATCCGGACGAGGTTGTGCCAAGGCCGGGCGATCGCCCTGGAACGCCGGGGGGATGGGCGGCCGCCGCTTCAAAGCGCTCCATCCAGCCCCGCTTCCCGCAGCAACCTTCCCGTTTCGTAGAGCGGCAAACCCACGATTCCCGAGTAGCTGCCGCGGATCTCCCGAACGAAGAGCGCCGCCCGCCCCTGGATGGCGTATCCGCCCGCCTTGTCCAAGGGCTCTCCGGTGGCCCAGTAGGCCCGCGCCTGGCGCTCGGTGATGGGGGCGAAAGTCACCGTGCTGACGTTCAATCGGTAACGCAGCGCACCTTTGTGGAGCAGAGCCACCCCGCTCATCACTTCGTGCGTGCGGCCCCCCAGCGCCAGCAGCATCTCCACCGCGTGCGACCGGTCGCGGGGCTTGCCCAGAGGAGCGCCGTCCAGCACCACGGCGGTGTCGGCGGCCAGTATCGGCAACCGGGCCTGCCTCGCCGCGGCCGCGCGCGCCTTGGCTCGGGTGATCCGTTCCACATAGGCTTCGGCCGTTTCGCCCGCAACGTGCGATTCGTCCACCTCCACCGGCATCACCCGATATTGGACGCCGATCTGATCCAACAGTTCACGGCGGCGGGGCGAGGCGGAGGCGAGCAAAATCATCTTTCAGGCGCGATGGTAAGGATGGTTGCGCATCAGGCTCCACGCCCGGTAGAGCGCTTCGGCCACCACCACCCGCACCAGCGGGTGGGGCAGGGTGAGGGGAGAGAGGGACCATCGCTCTTCGGCGGCCTCCACGCACTCTCGCGACAGCCCCTCGGGGCCGCCCACCAGCAGCGCCAGGTCGCGGCCGTCGGCCATCCAGCGCTCCAGGCGGCCGGCGAGCTGTTCGGTGCTCCAGCCGCGCCCCTTCACATCCAGAGCCACCACCCGGCTGCCCTTGGGCACCGCCTGCAGCAGCCGCTTCCCCTCCTCGCGCAGAACGCGGGCGATGTCGGCGCTCTTCCGCCGCGCCCCCGCGCCGATCTCCACCAGCTCCAGGGCGCACTCCGCGGGCAAGCGCCGGGCGTACTCGTGGTACCCCTCCTGCACCCAGCGCGGCATCTTCTCTCCCACGGCGACGAGGCGGATCTTCATGACGATATTCTATTGCAACGGAAATTGCGTCCAGCGTCGCGACTGCGTGGATTGGATTTTCCATGGAGGGATCGGGTACGCAAGCCGTATCCGGGCGAATGGCGCCGGGTTTGCGGTTGGGGCCTTGTTGAAATGGGGGCGATCATCAGGGAGCGCCTCGTCGGCCTGAGAGCCGTGCTTGGCGGCGCTGGCCGGCGGCCGAGGATGGTATCCTACCCGCTGTCGTCACCAACCCGCTTCGAGCCCCGTGGCCCCTGATTACGATCTCGTCCTCGTCGACGGCTCTTCCTATCTCTTCCGTGCCTTCCACGCCCTGCCGCCGCTCACCAACTCCAAAGGCGAGCCCACCGGCGCGGTGGTGGGGGTGGTCAACATGTTGCGCAAGCTGGTCAACGAGTACCGCCCAAGGTACATGGCGGTGGTCTTCGACGCTCCCGGCAAGACTTTCCGCGACGAGCTCTACGAAGAGTACAAGGCCAACCGCCCCCCCGCGCCCGAGGCGTTGAAGGCGCAGATCCCACTGTTGCACCGGATCGTCCAGGCCATGGGGCTGCCCCTGCTGATGGTGGAGGGGGTGGAGGCGGACGACGTCATCGGCACCCTCGCCAAGCGGGCGGCGGAGAAGGGGCTGAAGGTGCTCGTCTCCACCGGCGACAAGGACATGGCGCAACTGGTGAACGACCGCGTCACCCTCATCGACACCATGACCGGCCGCATCCTCGACCCCCAAGGGGTGGAGAAGAAGTTCGGCGTGAAGCCCGGGCAGATCGTCGATTTTCTGGCGCTCACCGGCGACAGTTCCGACAACATTCCCGGCGTCCCCAAATGCGGCCCCAAGACCGCCGCCAAATGGCTGAGCCAGTACGGCTCTCTCGACGGGATCGTGGCCCATGCGAGCGAGATCAAGGGCAAGGTGGGAGAGAACCTGCGCGCCAGCCTCGATCAACTGCCCCTCTCCCGCGAGCTGGCCGCCATCCGCACCGACCTGGAGCTGGAGGTGGAACCGGAAGCGCTCCGGCCCCGGGAGCCGGACCGGAAGCGGTTGCGCGAGCTCTTCCAGCAGATGGAGGCGAGCCGCCTGCTGGCCACTTTGGAAGAGGAGAACCCCGATCCTCCGGCCGCCGCCGGCGACTACGCCCTCATCCTGGAGCGGGCCGATTTCGACCGGTGGCTGGCGCGACTTCAGGCGGCCGAGCTCTTCGCCTTCGACACCGAGACCACCAGCCTGGACTACATGCAAGCGGAGCTGGTGGGGCTCTCCTTCGCCGTGGAGCCGGGCGAGGCGGCCTATGTGCCGCTGACCCACCGCTACCCGGGAGCGCCCGATCAGCTCGACCGCCAGTGGGTGCTGGAACGGCTGCGACCCCTGCTCGAGGATCCCGGCCGCGCCAAGGTGGGGCAGAATCTCAAATACGACATGAGCATCCTGGCGCGCCACGGCGTGGCGCTGCGCGGCGTCGCCTTCGACACCATGCTCGAGTCCTATGTGCTCGATTCCACCGCCACCCGCCACGACATGGATTCCCTCGCCCGCAAATACCTCGGCCGCCAACCGATCTCTTATGAGAAGGTCGCCGGCAAGGGCCGGGATCAGCTCACTTTCGACCAAGTGACGCTGGAGAAGGCCGCCCCCTACGCCGCCGAGGATGCCGACGTCACCCTGCAGTTGCACCGCGCGCTCTGGCCGCGGCTGGAGGCCGAGCCGGGCTTGAAGTACGTCTTCGAAGAGATCGAGATGCCTCTGGTGCCGGTGCTCTCGCGCATGGAGCGCGCCGGCGTGCGCATCGACACCGCCCTTCTGCGGAGGCAGAGCGCCGAACTGGCCGAAAAGCTCCAGCGGCTGGAAGCGCGCGCCCACGAGATCGCCGGTCGCCCCTTCAACCTGGGTTCGCCCAAGCAGATCGGCCAGATCTTTTTCGAAGAGCTGGGCATGGAGGTGATCCGCAGGACGCCCAAGGGGGCTCCATCCACCTCCGAGGCGGTGCTCCAGGAGTTGGCCGCGCGCGGCCACGAGCTGCCGGCGGTGATCCTGGAGCATCGCGGTCTGGCCAAGCTCAAGTCCACCTACCTGGACAAGCTGCCGCGCATGGTGGATCCCCGCACCGGCCGCGTCCACACCAGCTACCATCAGGCGGTGGCCGCCACCGGCCGGCTCAGCTCTTCCGACCCCAACCTGCAGAACATTCCGGTGCGCACCGAGGAGGGGCGGCGTATCCGCAAGGCCTTCGTGGCCGAACCGGGGTGGAAGATGGTGGCCGCCGATTACTCCCAGATCGAGTTGCGCATCATGGCCCACCTTTCCGGCGACGAAGGGCTGCTGCGCGCCTTCGAACAGGGGCTGGACATTCACGCCGCCACTGCTGCCGAGGTGTTCGGCTTTGGATCGCCGGAGGCGGTGGAGCCGGAAGCGCGCCGTCGCGCCAAGGCGATCAACTTCGGGCTCATCTACGGCATGTCGGCCTTCGGCCTGGCGCGCCAGCTCGGCATCGGCCGCGACGAGGCGCAGCGGTACATCGACCTCTACTTCAGCCGCTACCCCGGCGTGCGCGACTACATGGAGCGCACCCGCGAGCGCGCCCGGGAACAGGGCTATGTGGAGACCCTGTTCGGCCGCCGCCTCCATCTGCCGGAGATCGACAGCCGCAACGGCCAGCGCCGCGCCGCCGCCGAGCGCACCGCCATCAACGCGCCCATGCAGGGCAGCGCCGCCGATATCATCAAGCGCGCCATGATCGCCATCGACCGCTGGCTGGAAGCGGAAAGGCCCGCGGTGCGCATGGTGATGCAGGTGCACGACGAGCTGGTTTTCGAAGTGCGTGAAGATCAGCTGGAGACCGCCACCGCCCGGATCGCCGCCCGCATGGAGCAGGCCGCGCAACTGAAGGTGCCGCTGGTGGTGGACGTGGGAGTGGGAGAGAACTGGGAGGCGGCGCATTGATGGCGGGGACGTCGTTCCCGCGCAGGCGGGGACCCTAACTGAGCTTCCCTGTGGGCCCGGCTCCATTTCGCTCTTGCTTTCATTCGTTCATTCTGTGAACATGCGCCGCCATGGCGGCGGAACCCGACACTTCTCTCCACTACCGCATCCTCAAGTTGATCGAGGAGCGTCCCCAGATCAGCCAGCGTGAACTCTCTCGCGAGCTCGGCCTTTCTCTGGGCAAGGTCAACTACTGCCTGCGCGCCTTCGCCCAGCGGGGGCTGGTGAAGGTCCGCAACTTCCGCCGCGCCGACAACAAGCGCGCCTACGCCTACTATCTCACTCCCGCTGGGATCCAAAACCAAGTGCTAGTTGGGGAAACCCGATACTATCTCGCTGGAGATTAGCAAGGTGCAGTCAGCGAGTTATCTGGAATAAAGTATTGTGTGGTTTGAGGAAGTTCATGATCGAATGCCGACTGAAATATTGGCAGAGACAGGTCATATGGCATTAAAAATGCGTATGAGTCGTGTCGGGGTGTTTGCCTGGCGCCTGTGGTCGGTGCGTGAAAATTTTCCTTTTTTCTGATGGTTTTTATCCTGGCCAGGAACCTTGGTGTGTTCAATCGGATCGGCGACATCCAACATCGGCAACTAGTGGTGGGTTTTTTTGCGTAAGCAACTATTCGCCGTGGCGAACTTAACCATCTTCGCACAGGCCGCGGCATTTGCAAAGATGTGGATCACGGCATCCCTGTTCGGTGTAGGGTCCGTTCTGGATGGCTATTTTCTTGCCTTGACGGCACCAACCTTGATTGGCGGCATCGTTTCCGGTGGTTTGCAGACCGCTATTTTCCCGGTGCGCGCGCGTTTGGCAGAAAGACAGGGCCAGGAGGTAGCCGCGCGTTTTGAGCGCTCAATATTAGCAGGTGTATTGCTGCTGGGAACTATCCTTGCGTTTGTCGTTTTGCTCATCATGCCCGTCGTGATTGCTAGAGTAGGTGAAAGTCGATCCCACATGATTCAAAGTTCGGCGATTTTCGTGTTGCCATGGGCAGCAATGCTTGTTCCCCTCAATGCTGTGGGAGATACATTGGGGTATTTTCTTGCTTTTCGAGGCCGGTTTCCGATTGCAGCGGCCGCGCCCATAGCAAATGCCCTGTTGGGCGCTGGGCTGTTGTTGGCTTGGCCAGAAGGTGGCCTACTGAATCTCGCTCTTGGTACTGTGCTAGGATTGATTCTGCAAGTTTTTATATGCGCCTGGGGTTTGCAAAAGGCTGGATTCATATTTGCGGCTCCACTGGCTGGTGTCGCAGAGCGGATCAATGAATGGCGCGAAATGGCGTATTTATGTGGCTGGAGTCTGCCTGGCGTGGCTTTCTCCAATCTAACGGTTTCGCTGCCACCGTTAATGCTGGCCGCATATGGAGAAGGGGCAATTTCCGCATTCGGGTATGCTTGGCGTTTGCATAACGTGGCAGTGCAAGTGGCCGTCATGGCCTTCTCGCCTGTCGTTCTGGCACGCTTCTCATCGCTGGTTGCACAAAATGCGCATCGGGAAATCCGCCGATTGGTGCGCAAAGGTGCGCAGATGGCTATTGGGCTGGGTGCCATGGCCACTGTGTTCGTGTGGCTTTTTGGTGCGCCGTTCTTGGAGTTGGTTTTTCAGGGGAAATTTGATGCCAATGCTGCTAGTCACGTTGCCAAGCAATGGCTTTGGTTGACTGTAGGTTTGTTTCCCGCGGTTCAAGGTAATGTTCTGGCAAAGCTGTGGCAGGCCCGTGGTCATGCACGCATGCTGTCATTTCTGGCAGGGGTAGGATTGATGGCATTTGTCGGCACGGAGTGGCTATTGTCGAAGCCTTTTGGTGAGCAAGCGGTATCTGCTGGACTTTCGATCTCGAGCATGGTGGTATTTCTGTTGTTATGGGGTCTTTATTCATCGCAAATACGCACACGTATTGATTTTATTAGGTGATTAATGGATACCGGTAACAAATCACATCCTACATCTGTGGAGGTATGTTGCCCACTATGTGGATCTAACCGCTCGCGCCAATTGTTTGATACACGCGATTATGCTTTTCATTGTTCGGATGAACGATTTACCTTGCAGCGTTGCAATGACTGTGGATGTGGTTACCTAAGTCCTCGTCCTCCAGAACATGAAATCTATCGGTATTATCCTAAGGAGTTTTACTGGTCGTGGGAAGGGGTGCAACAGGACTTATCTTGGTCAGAGGTAATTGAAAAGAGGCGCCAACAACTGGACGCCAAAGCAACATGGTTGGCTGACTTACCCCCGGGCAGGCTTCTTGATATCGGCGCGCAAAAAGGAGAATTTATTTGGTATATGCGAAGCCTTGGCTGGGATGTCGAAGGAGTGGAACTGGACAACGACGTTCCCAATCCCTCTGACATGCCGATCCGGTATGGCGATTTTCTCGATATGGTGTTCGAGCCGGCCTCCTATGATTGCATAACCTTTTGGGCGGTTCTTGAACATGTCTATAAACCTGCAGCTTTTATTAGGAAGGCGGCATTCCTGTTGAAACCTGGTGGACGCCTCGTAGCGTTGGTGACTAATCTGCAATCAATACAGGCGCGCTGGTATCATGCGGACGATTATCCCAGACACCTGACGATATTTACCGCAGCTGCACTTCGCAAGTTATGCCGGCGTGAGGGGTTGCGGTTGGTGCAGGTACGGACCGACCAGAAAATATTTGGCGGAGCACTGAATGGTGGGTTACTCTATGCCGTCAAGCGGCTTGGTGGCTACAGTCAGGACGAAGCTTTTTCCGAGTGGAAACAGCCGCATGATCCGGATCTGTTTTGGGGTTGCTGGCGAAGCCGCCCATCGCGCTTTGTTCGGGCCGTTAGTCGACTGGACCGGGCGATCACATGGCCGATTGAGAAACTGCTCGATTACCTCGGTTTTGGTTTTATCATGACGTTTGTCATTGAAAAGCCCCATGAATGAATTGGAAAAACAAGGAACGAGATGACTGACCGTTGGCTGGATTATTTCTCTCGCCAGGGCGGTTTGAGCGAGACTTGGCTGAAGGCTGCTGTCACCCATTGGGGATTTCACGAAATCCTATATGGCATGATCCAGCGTTATTGCTCTCCTCCGGCACGTCTGCTCGATGTAGGATGCGGGCTGGGATGGTCGGACGCTTATTTGGCCTCTTGTGGCTACGAGATTCTGGGCATCGACAACGAAGAACGTCTAGTGGCACGTGCACGTGAATTGGCCGCTAACCTTGGAGTTCCAGCTCAATTCCAAGTAGCAGACGCTTTTGATCTTTCACCATTCTATGGCCAGTTTGATCTGGCCTATTCCTGCGGCGTGCTCGAACATTTCGACCGGGACGTTACGATTCAACTTCTGCGTGAGCAAGCAAGGTGTGCCCGCTATGTGCTGATCCAAATCCCAACGAAATATACTGCATATACCAATGAAATTACGGACGAACGCATTTACAATATCACGGAACTGAAGAGAATCGTGCGTGATGCGGGGCTTTCCGTTGTTGTTGCTTTTGGCTATGGAGATATAACCGTCACGCCAGCCCAGATCTGGGCCCGCAGGCTCATGCCCCGGGCGGCATGGCGCTGGCTTCAGAACCGCGGGTTTGCCTATAGCATTGCCGTCGTTGGGGAGGAAGCGGAGGCACGCTAGATGAAGCACCCACCTATCAGGTTGCTATGCGTCGAACGACTTAGTGCGGAAATTGCAAGCGCAGTACAAGTCCTCGACGCTGGCGCAGGCGGTCGCCGGCTGGCGCCTCACTGTACTACAGTAGACGTTGTCGCTATACCTGGTACAGATGTCGTGGCCGATATATGTAGTTCAGTCCCTTTCCCCGACGAATGTTTTGATTTAGTTATTTGTACCAGCGTTCTGGAACATGTAGAAGATCCCGAGTCTGCATTGAGAGAATTGCGCCGTGTTACTCGCCGAGGCGGCCGGATTTGGCTGGAGGTTCCATTCATTTACCATTTTCATGTCAGTTCCTGGGCTGATCGTGCAGATTTCCGGCGCTGGACGTTTGAGGGCGCTCGGCGGTTGTTGCCTGGCGATCATCTGTTGGAATATGGCATCAATGTTGGTATAGGTACATCACTTCGTCTGATGGCAGCGGAAACGCTCGCTACTCCCCTTTATGCTGAGAGGCATCAAGGAGCTTACTATTTGGCGCGATGGTTATTTTCTTGGCTAATGTATCCCCTCTCATGGCTAGACCGCTATAAAAACCCAGATGGTCCCGCTAACCGAACGGCAGGTGGATTCTGGTTGCTGTTTGAGAAATCATAGATGGAGGAGCCGAAAGTAAGGAAACGCCTGCTGTTTTCGGTTTCCAGCCTGTCTGCTGGAGGCGCGGAACGTGTGATCTCAGAGCTTGCTGGGTCCTTTGCCGAGACAGGCTGGGAAGTGGGGGTGTTGACGCTGGGAGGACAAGCGAACGACCACTACACTCTTCATCCTGAAGTGGAGCATATCGCGCTCGATCTCATTTGGGATTCTAGAAACCTATGGCAAAGCGTGGTCAGCAATGTACGTCGCAGTCGCATCATACGGCAGGCGGCGGTCCTATTTTCGCCGCAAGTCGTGATAAGTTTCATCGACCAGAACAACGTGAGGCTCCTTGCCGCACTGAGGGGCAGCGGCATTCCCGTCATTGTCTCGGAACGGATTGATCCGCGCCGCCACCCCGTGGGACGAAGCTGGGCGCTTGCACGCCGAGTGCTCTATCCACTGGCGGCTCGGGTCGTGGTACAGACGGAATCGGTCGCCCAGTGGGCGGCACGTATTGTCCCTCGGTCACGGGTACGGGTTGTCCCGAATTTTGTTCGGGAACTGCCGCTACCTATCCTGGAGGGTCGCGAGGCCGCGCACCTGCTTGCGGTCGGACGTTTGGACAGGCAAAAAGGTTTTGATGTCTTGCTGACGGCATTTGCCCGAGCGGACCTTATGCCGCGGGGGGTGCGGTTGACGATCCTCGGCGAGGGGCCGGAGCGGGCTACGCTGCAAGCTCTGGCGCGCAAGCTTGGTATCGCAGAGGCCGTACATCTACCAGGAGTAGTAAAGGATCCAGAAACCTGGATGGCCCGCTGCACCGCCTTCGTGTTGCCTTCACGCTACGAGGGTTTTCCCAATGCGCTCGTCGAAGCCATGGCTATGGGGTGTCCGACTATCGCGTCCGACTGCGATTCGGGGCCGCGCGAGATCGTGCGGCACGAGATAGATGGGCTGCTGGTGCCTCCGGAGGATTCCGAAGCCCTGGCGCGGGCGCTCGTACGCCTCTTTGACGACAGCGTGCTGCGTGGCCGTCTTGGGCGACGAGCAATCGAGATTCGCAATCGTTTTGTACGCGAACGTATCCTTGGGCAATGGGAAGCTTTGATCGAAGAAATCATGGAGGATAAGCAAAGAATGTGAATGCGCCCACGACGGAAATCACTTAGGGCGAACGATTTGCCTTTGGTGCCAACCGGGCAGATTTTCTAAATTCACTAGACGATGCCCGCATTGGCCGTGCGGAAGAATCGCTGAAGACTATGCTGCATCTAGGCACATTGGAAGGTAAGCGTTTTTTGGATATCGGAAGCGGCTCGGGCTTGTTCAGCCTTGTAGCATAGTGACTAGGAGCCAAGGTTCATTCCTTCGACTACGATCCTCAGTCAGTCGCCTGCATAACGGAGCTGCGGCGAAAATTTTTTTCCAGAAGACCCGGATTGGACAGTAGAGTAGGGCTCAGTGTTGGATGAAGATTATTTAGCTCAGTTGGAGCAATATGACATCGTCTATTCCTGGGGTGTGTTGCATCATACCGGGGCGATTTGGCAGGCCTTGGAAAATGTTGCATTGCTGGTGGCTCCGGAAGGTCGCTTTTTCATCGCTATCCATAATGATCAGTGCTACAAGACAAGACGTTGGAAATGGATCAAGCGAAGCTATAACCAGCGCCGCTGGCTGCGCCCGTTACTGCTTACTTATGGGTTGGCACGTACATGGGGAATCATGATGCTCCTCGACATCTATCATCTACGGCCCTTTGCTTCCTGGTGTGCCTATCATGCCGAGCGTGGGATGTCGCTTTGGTGGGATGTTGTGGGCCGTATCAGCGGCTGGCCTTACGAGGCGGGAGCGCCAGAAGAAATTTTTCGCTTTTATCGGGATCAAGGCTTTATATTGGAGGAGCTGGTAACGCGTCAGGGATATGGCAGCAACGAGTTTGTGTTTCGCAGGCCGGTGTGAGTGAAGTAGTGCTTTTGATTCGCTCGCTGGAAATCGGGGGGGCGGAACGGCAGCTCGTGGCCCTGGCCGTGGGACTGAGGGCGCGCCGTGTCAATGTGCGCGTTTTGACATTTTACCCTGGCGGTGCGCTCGCGGGCGAGCTCGCGGCGGCTGGCGTTCCGGTGGAAGACCTGGGAAAGACTGGGCGGTGGGACGCCGCTGGATTTTTGGCGCGGCTCGTGCGGCGGTTGCGAGCGCTGCGTCCGCAGGTGCTCTATAGTTTCCTGCCGGTGTCCAATGTGCTCGCGGCATCAATGCGGCCGGCTTTGAGAGACATGCGCGTTGTCTGGGGCGTGCGTGCATCGAACATGGATCTTGACCGTTATGACCCCTTGTCTCGGGTTGCAGCTTGGGTTGAAGCTCGGCTTTCGCGCTTTGCGGACGCAATCATCACCAACTCACAGGCAGGTAGGGAATACCACATACAGCAGGGGTTCCCTTCCGAACGTATACAAGTCATCGAAAACGGTATTGACACGAAGCGTTTTGGCTTCGATCGAGCAGGGCGTGTACGGGTGCGGGCGGAATGGGGAATCTCGGACGACGACATTCTTATCGGTGTGACGGCGCGCCTCGATCCAATGAAGGGGTTGGAGACTTTCATCGAGGCGGCGGCAAAGGCCAGTCGAGAAAATCACATGCTGCGTTTCGTTTGCGTGGGCGAGGGTGAACCTGGCTATGCCTACTTACTGCGGAAAAAGGTTGGGAAAGCCGGGCTGGGGAAGCGGTTCCTTTGGGCGGGGACGCGGCAAGACATGCCGGCGGTGTTTTCCGCCTTCGATATCGCTTCTTCTTCTTCTTCTTTTGGCGAGGGGTTTTCCAACGCAGTTGCCGAGGCCATGTCCTGCGAGCGCGTAGTTGTTGTGACCGACGTGGGGGATTCGGCGCGGATTGTCGGTGATTGTGGACGGGTGGTGCCTGCGCGTGACGCTGCCGCGCTCGCCCTGGCTTTCATCCAGCTTGCCGCCTTATCGAAGGAGAAACGGGTCGCACTGGGTGCGCGGGCGCGCAGCCGCATCGCGTCTAAATTCAGTGTGGAACGCATGGTGGAACGAACTTGGGATGTGCTTACGCGATGAGCGCAGGTTTGATCATCTCGTGGCTGACTGTGTTGGCGATCGTGATGGGCATGGCCGTGTCGCTCGCTGGGCCCGGCGCGCGCAAGGCAACCATGTACCTGTGTGCGCTCGGCCTTGTGACGGCGCTCATCAAGATCTGGCTCTTCCAGCAGGCGCCCCAGTGGCACGACATCAACCCCGATTCGATCACCTACGACGTCAACGCGCGCGCCTTCGCACGGCATTGGGCGGGGGAGACGGTGGATGCCTACGAATACCACCTGCGGGGATTGCAGATGTGGCACGAAGCCGGCTTGCATGGCCGTAGCTGGACGCCGGATGACCCATTGAGTTATACATCCGTGATCGGTTCACATGAATGGTTGTATCCTGCGTGGGTCGGTCTGCAGTACGGCCTCGGCGCAACCCCATCCCTGGCTATCAGCTCGAATGCGCTTTTCGCTGCCTTCCTACCGGCAGCAGCCTTTGGTATTGCGCTTTCGCTCGGTGCATCGCGCAGACTTGCGTTCGCAGCGGCCTGGCTTGCCTTATTGGATCCATCTAGCGGCGTTAACGCAAGCTGGATGCTCAAGGATACTCTCGTTGCCTTCCTCGCAATGGCGGCAGTGTGGGCAGTCGTGCGGCTATGGCGGGGAGCGGGATGGCCGGCAACCGGTTTGCTAGCGACTTCGCTGGCAGCGCTGGGCGCGGGACGGTTTGTTGCCTTTCTCGCCGTGATCCTGGCGGCGGGTTTTGTCGTGCTTTTTTTCTGGCGAAGGATGGCGCAGGTGTCACGGCGGCTATTGGCGGGGCTGGCTCTGGCCTGGGTCGGGCTTGGACTGCTGTATTTCGTGCCCCACGCTGTGACCGCGCCTCAGACTGTGACCGCGCCTCAGACTGTGACCGCGCCCCACGCTGTGACCGCGCCTCAGACTGTGACCGCACCTTTTAAGGCAATTTCAGGAGGAATGGCCACGTTGCGGGCAGCCCGTGGTGAAGCGGCCGCCGATGACACAGTTCTCAGGTGGAAGGAAAATCTTTCGACAAACCCACTGCGAGCCGCGATCAAATCGATAGCGCACACCTTGTTCGCACCCTATCCCTGGGTAGCGATTTATCCGGGGCTGACCTGGAGTTCCTTCAGCGAATTGTACTATCCGGGAGTATTGTTGTGGATGGCCTGTCTGCCGGGCATTTTTTGGGCAATCGGCCTCGGCCTGTGCAGTCGTGATCCAGCGTGGTGGACCCTTTTGTTTTTCCTCGGCGCCTGCCTAGGAGCTTATACGGTTTTCCTAGGAGAGTGGTCTACGCGCCAGCGGGTGTTTGTGCTGCCGGCGTTTTTTGCGCTCGCGGCAATTGGCTGGCCGGCTCTGGTCAAATGCTGGCGAGACTGGCGGCACGGCAGGTCAATGTCCACGCAATCCAGTGTGACGTGATGCGCGTGCTTTTCGTCTCGACAGGTCTCGCTACGGGCGGTGCGGAAAAACAGCTTGCGGGGCTGCTCGCATTGCTACATGGAAAGGGTGTGAGGGTCGGAGTGGTTTCCCTTGCTTCGCCCGGACCGGTGTCGAAGGAGATCGCCGCATTTGGCATCCCGGTCTGGCATTTGGGTCTCGATCATCACTGGCGCTTGCCGCTGGCCGCAGTTCAAATCGTCACCCTAGCGCGCCGGTTTCGGCCTGATGTGATGCAGGGATGGATGTATCATGCCAATCTGGCTGCGCATTGGGCGGCGCGGGCAACAGGCTGGCGTGTGCCGGTGGTGTGGGGCGTTCGCCAGTCGCTCTACGATATCAGGCGTGAGAAACCGATGACACAAGGGGTGATCCGCCTTTCGGTCCGGCTATCGGCGCAGGCTGCCGCCATCGTGTATAACGCGGAGGTGGCCCGCACCCAACATGAACATATTGGGTTTGCCAGCTCCCGCGGGCTTGTTATCGGCAACGGCTTCGATGCCGAACGTTGGCAACCGGATGCACAGGCGCGCCTTGCCGTGCGTGCGGAGCTGGGGCTTGCGGCGGATACACCACTCATTGGCATCATCGCCCGCTATCACCCGATGAAAGGTCATGAGGTGTTCTTAGAGGCTGCTCGTCTACTGGTCGAAGAGCAACCCAATGTGCATTTTCTGCTTGCGGGCAAGGGGGTGATGGAGGATACGCCCGTCTTTGCCCAATGGTTGTCGGAATATCCTATGCTTGCCGGGTGCGTGCATCTGCTGGGTGAGCGCAGGGACATTCCACGTTTGACCGCTGCCCTCGACGTCGCTTCTTCTTCTTCCTCCTGGGGTGAGGCATTTTCCAACGCCATTGCCGAGGCCTTGCTTTGCGCTGTGCCGGTGGTCGCGACCGCCGTGGGCGATGCGAGCGCGATCGTGGGCGACGCAGGGCGCATCGTGCCGCCTGGCGATTCGCAAGCCATGGCCCGTGCCTGGAGGGATTTATTGGCCATGGATTCCAATGCGCGCTGCCATCTGGGGATGATGGGCCGGGACCATGTGCGGGCGCACTTCGGAAGGGATGCAATAGTGAAACGTTATCTCGATCTTTATCGGGAAATGGCAATATGACGAAAGACCTGACGCGGGTGGAGACGCATTTCGCCTTCGGGCGTAATTGGGCCTCTTTTGCTGATAGGATCACAGAAGTTGAAATCGAAGAGGCGGTCGTGGGCCTGCAGCGGCTGGTGGGCGCGCTCAATGGTAAGCGTTTTCTCGATATCGGCTGTGGCTCTGGACTGCATGCACTAGCGGCTTTGCGGCTCGGTGCGAGGGAGGTGGTGGCTGTTGATCTGGACCAGAACAGTGTGCTCACGGCTCGTCGTGTGCTCGCCCACCATGCCCCGGGCCATGTGTGGCAAGTGGATAAGATCAGCGTATTCGATCTCAGCCTGGATGCGATGGGTGCGTTCGATACGGTTTACGCCTGGGGCGTGTTGCATCATACCGGCGATATGCAGAGGGCAATACGCCAAGCAGCGGCCCTGCCCGCCCCGGGAGGCATCTTTGCATTTGCCCTTTACCGGCGTGTGTGGATGGACTGGTTCTGGCGGCGCGAGAAGCCTTGGTATGCCCGAGCCTCGTCTCGCGCCCAGGCGCGGGCGCGCACCGTTTACATGGCGCTTTTTCGTCTGGGCCTGCGCCTGACGGGACGCAGTTTTGCGGATTATTTGGCGGGCTATCGAAGCAATCGTGGCATGGATTACTCGCATGATGTACATGATTGGCTCGGCGGCTGGCCGTACGAGAGCATTCTTCCCAAGGAGGTGGAAGCGCTCATGCGCCCGCTGAGGTTTGAACAGGTGCAAAGCTTCACCCGAAAAGGTTGGTTGTTCGGACGCGAATTTGGCTTTTTTGGTTCGGGCTGCGACGAATACGTGTACCGAAGGTCGAGTGCCTTATGTGCGGCCTGACGGGCTTCTGGCAGCAGGACGGTTTCGAGCCTCGGTGGGCACGGGACACCGCCCACCGCATGGCGGACACGCTGTTCCATCGTGGCCCAGATGATGCGGGTGTATGGGTGGACGCGTCAGCTGGAATCGCCCTCGCGCACCGGCGCCTTTCCATCCTTGATCTCTCGCCCGCCGGGCATCAGCCCATGGTATCGGCCTCCGGACGCTATATCATTGTCTTTAATGGCGAGATTTACAATCACTTGGAGCTTCGTGCCGAGCTGGAGAAGGCGGACAAAGCGCCTGCCTGGCGAGGTCATTCCGATACCGAAACCCTGCTCGCGGCCTTCGAAGATTGGGGAGTGGAAGCGGCGCTTGCTAAAACCGTGGGCATGTTCGCCATTGTCCTGTGGGATCGTGCAACCCGCACATTGACGCTCGTGCGCGACCGGTTGGGCGAGAAGCCGCTTTACTATGGCTGGGTGCGTGGCGCGCTGGTGTTCGGCTCCGAGCTCAAAGCGATCCGCGCATGGCCGGGTTTCGACAATGCGATTGAGAGGCGGGCACTTGCGCTCTTCATGCGGCATAACTACGTGCCCGCTCCATGGAGCATTTACGAGAACATCTGGAAACTGCCCCCGGGCTCGCTCGTGCAGTTTGGCGCGGCAGATGCGTCGGTGGGGCGCGGCGAGGTGCGGGCCTACTGGTCCGCGCGCGCAGTGGCGGAACAGGGACTGCATGAACGCTTCGTGGGGAACGAGGCCGAAGCGGCTGCCGAGCTGGAACGGCTGCTTCGGCAGAGCATCGCCGGGCAGCGGATCGCGGACGTTCCGCTTGGGGCCTTCCTGTCGGGGGGTATCGATTCTTCGGCTGTAGTGGCACTCATGCAGGCACAGTCAAGCCAGCCGGTGAAGACTTTCACCATCGGTTTTCATGAAAGCGAATACAATGAGGCTAAGCATGCCAAATCGGTGGCGCGCCACCTTGGGACGGATCACACAGAGTTTTATGTCACCCCAAGGGAGACGCTGGATGTGATCCCCAAGCTGCCAGAGCTGTATGACGAGCCCTTTGCAGACTCCTCACAGATTCCTACCCATTTGGTGGCACAGCTTGCACACCGGCAGGTGACGGTGGCACTGTCGGGCGACGGTGGGGATGAGCTTTTCGGTGGGTACAATCGCTATTTCTGGGCGATGGCGTTGTGGCGACGCATTGCGCGCATGCCCCATTCCGTCCGACGTTTGGCAGCAACGACGATTCAGAGGATATCACCCACAAAGTGGAACCGGTTTTTCGATATTACCACCTACCTGCTGCCCCAACGCCTGCGTTACAGCAATCCCGGCGACAAACTGCACAAACTAACGGGGCTCTTTGGAGCAGGCCGGCCCGAAGTACTTTACCAGCATCTCGTCTCACACTGGGATGATCCGGCACGGCTGGTTCTGGAGTCTGAAGAACCCACCACCCCAATTACGGATCCGGCGGCATGGTTGGATTGCTCTGACTTCGAGCACCGCATGATGTATCTGGATACGGTCACTTATCTACCGGACGATATACTGGTGAAGGTGGACCGCGCAGCTATGGGGGTGAGTCTGGAGACCCGCGTGCCCTTCCTGGATCCTCGGGTAGTGGAATTTGCCTGGACATTGCCGCTCAACATGAAAATCCACGACGGACAAGGTAAGCGAATCCTGCGACAGGTGCTCTACCGCTACGTTCCGCGGGAGATCATGGAGCGGCCCAAGATGGGCTTTGGTGTGCCCATCGATCACTGGCTGCGTGGGCCCTTGAAGGAGTGGGCAGAATCGCTGTTGTCGGAGGCGCGCCTCAAGCAGGAAGGTTTTTTTGATCCGGCGCCAATCCGGCAGAAATGGGCGGAACACTTATCTGGGCGGCGCAACTGGGCCTACCACTTGTGGGATGTGCTCATGTTCCAGTCTTGGCTGGAGGAGTTGGATGGCTAGTCTCCTCTTCCTGGTCACAGAGGACTGGTACTTCATCTCCCACCGCCTATCTCTAGCCGTGGCGGCGAAAGAGGCGGGATATGAAGTGGCGGTGGCCACTCGACCGGGAAATTCTGCTCAAGCCATTGAGGCAGCTGGAATTCGCGTGGTGCCCTTCGAGATAGATCGTCGTGGTATGAATCCTTTGAAGGAGTTGATCGCGATGCTCCGGCTGGCCCTGCTCATACATAGAGAAGGCCCTGACCTGCTGCACATGGTAGCTCTCAAACCGGTACTGCTGGGGAATCTCGCTGCCCGGTTGGCGGGAGCAAAGCGCCGGGTGTCTGCAGTAACCGGCATGGGATTTCTATTCACGGATGGAGGTCGGGGCGGAGTGTTGATGCCTCTGGTCCGCCGCTTGTTGGGGCGTAGCCTGCGTGGCGGTCTAGTAATCGTGCAGAACCCAGACGACGCCGCTCTTTTGGTCGAGATGGGCGTGCCAGAGGAGTCTTTGCGGCTGATCCGCGGCTCCGGTGTGGACTTGGAGCGTTTCCGGGTGGAGCCTGAATCTACTGGAACCCCACTGGTGATGCTGCCTTCGCGCATGCTTTGGGACAAAGGAGTTGGGGAATTTGTGGAGGCTGCCCGGCACCTGAAAGAGAGCGGGGTGGAGGCGAGATTCGTGCTGGTCGGTGCCCCCGACCCTGCCAATCCTGCCGCCGTATCCAAAGAGCGGCTGGAGGCGTGGCAGGCGGAAGGTTTGGTGGAGTGGTGGGGTCATCAAGAAAGGATGGAAACGGTGCTGCCCCAGGCACATATGGTCTGTCTGCCCTCCTATCGAGAGGGTTTGCCCAAAGTGCTGCTTGAGGCCATGGCTTGTGGCAGGGCGGTGATCACCTGCAATGTTCCTGGCTGCCGGGAGGTAGTCGTGCATGAACAGAACGGCTATCTAGTGCCGCCCCGGGATCCTGCCGCGTTGGCTGATGCCATCGGGCGTCTGCTGGACGATGCCTCCATGCGGCGCTGCTTTGGGGCCGTTGGTCGGCGGCACGCAGAGCGATTCTTTTCCACAGAACGGGTAACGCGGGAAACGTTCGATGTGTACCAGGAGTTACTGGAAAGGAAGGAAACGTGAAGCGGGATTGTGGTGAGTGGGTCGGAAAGAGAACGCTCGTCACTGGAGCCACCGGTTTCATCGGCCATGTCCTCTGCCAACGGTTGCAAGCCTCTGGCGCTACCGTTCACGCTTTACTTCGCCGGGACGCGGAAGGGCCTTGGAAAGCGGTGGTACGGTGCGAGTTGGGAGACGAGCTGCTGCCGGCGGTGGACCTCGGGGAAGTAGACACAGTTTTTCATTTGGCGGGGGTGGCGCACAGGCGGGGCGTGTCCGACGACCTGTACCGGCGGGTGAACGTGGAGGGCACGCGGAACTTGCTGGAAGCCGCAGTGGCGGCGGGCGTGGAGCGGTTCGTCTATTTCAGTTCGGTGAAGGCGGTGGCCGATCCGCCGCGGGACGAATGCGTGGACGAGTCGTGGGATGTGCCGCCCAGCGACGCGTACGGCCGCTCCAAGCGTGAAGCCGAATCGCTGGTGTTGGAAGCGGGGGGACGGGCCGGGATGCATGTCGTGGTGATTCGTCCCACATTGGTCTACGGGCCGCAGGTGAAGGGCAACCTCGCCCGGATCGCGCGGTTGGTGGCTTCGGGCTGGTGTCCGCCTTTGCCGGATACCAGCAATCGGCGTTCCATGGTGCATGTGGAGGATCTGTGCGCGCTGGCTTTGGAGGCGGCACGAAATCCGGCGGCGGCTGGTGGCTGTTTCATTGCGGCCGATGCCCATCCAGTGAGCACCCGGGCGCTGTACGAGGGTCTTTGCGGCGCCTTGGGGCGCTCCGTTCCCCGTTGGCGTTTGCCTCCGGGACTGTTGCGGATGGGGGGCAGAGCCGGGGATTGGGCCGAGAGGCTGCTGCGTCGCACCTTGCCCCTGGATTCCGCGGTGGTGTCGCGGTTGTTGGATTCGGCTTGTTACAGCGGCGAGCGGGCGATGAGAGAGCTGGGCTGGCGGCCGCGGTACGATCTGCTCTCCAGCCTGGACGAGATGGTGGCGACCATGGGATCCGTCGCATGACGCCCGAGTGGGCGATGGTGGTGCCGGCTTCGGTGGCGTGGCTTCTGTGCCGCTGGCTGGTTCGAGCCGGAGGCCGCTTGCTTGACCATCCCAACGAGCGTTCCCTGCATGACACTCCAGTGCCCAGGGGCGGCGGAATCGGCATCCTGGCGGGTATCGGAGCGGCGCTGGCGTTTCTGCCGTCCTTGCCGGTCCTCTTGCTCTGGCTGGTGGGGCTCGCCTTGGCGCTGGGCGCCTTTTCTCTGCTGGACGATCTTTTTCATCTGTCGCCTGGAGTGCGGTTTCTGGTGCAGGGAGCCGTGGCCACGCTGTTGGTGGGGCTGGGTTTGTGGGCGCCGCACCTTCCCTTGCCGGGCTCTCCCGATTTGCCGCCATTATTGGGCATGCTCTTCAGCGGATTGTGGTTGGTGTGGATGACCAATCTCTACAACTTCATGGATGGCATGGATGGCTTCGCCGGCGGCATGGCGCTGTTCGGCTTTGGAGCTCTGGCGGTGCTGGGGTGGCAGGGCGGCGGCTGGGCCTATGCTCTGTTGTGCGCCGCCGTGGCCGCGGCGGCAGCCGGTTTTCTCTGGTTCAACTTGCCTCCGGCGCGCCTTTTCATGGGCGACGTGGGCAGCACCGCGCTGGGATTGCTGGCGGCAGGGCTGGTGCTTTGGGGCGATCGTTCCGGGCTCTTTCCCTTCTGGGCGGGCGTGTTGGTCTTCGCCCCCTTCGTGGTCGATGCCAGCGTCACTCTGCTGCGACGGCTGCTGCGCGGCGAACGCATCTGGCGGGCGCACCGCAGCCACTACTATCAGCGGCTAGTGCAGCTCGGCTGGGGGCATGGGCGCACGGTGTTCTGGGAATATCTGTTGATGTTGGCCTGCGGCCTCAGCGCCGTGGGGGCGGTGCGCTTGTCGACGACTCTCCAATGGATCCTGGCGGGAGGATGGGCCTCGGTGTTCGTGGGCCTGATGGGCTGGGTGGATCGGACCTGGCGCCGCCATCTCGTGAAAGAGTGAGACCCGCCGCTTCGCCCGACTCCCGCGAATGGAGGCGGAAGCGCTGCCGGGGGATGGGGCTCTTTGCGATATCATTATGACTGCTGAATGGATGGGAAGGGTCACGTGGATGACGGCGATCTCGCTGAAATTTCTCCATGTTCGGGACGAAGAGGCGGCGCCGTCCCACCGGCTTTGCGCCCACCGGGCAAAGCTCGTTCGGTGGTCGCCGGCCAGCGGCGCGTCTGCCTTGGTCTGGCTCGATGGGGCGCCATCGCTTTTTGATGGAGTCTGAGCGTCGGCTCATGAAAAGATGAAAACGGCCTTCCGCAACCTTTTGGAAAAACTTCGCCGCGCCCTCGTGGTGGCGCTGCTGGATCTGGCCATGATTCCGCTGGCGTGGCTGGGGGCCTACTGGCTGCGCTTCAATCTGGGCGCCATTCCTCCGGAATTGCTGGGGCCGCTGAAGCAGGCGCTGTGGGTGCTGTTGCCGGTGCAGGGCTTCTTCTTTTGGCGCTTCGGGCTCTATCGCGGCATGTGGCGCTTCGCCTCCATGCCCGATCTGCTGCGCATTCTCAAGGCGGTGGCCGCTGGGGTGGTGGTCTCCTTCGGTCTGCTCTTTCTCTGGACCCGGCTCTACCACATCCCCCGCTCGGTGCCCCTTTTTTACGCCGCGCTCCTGGTGGGGCTGCTAAGTGGGCCGCGCTTTCTCTATCGCTGGCTCAAAGATTTCCGCCTTCAGCCCATCGTGGGCGACCGGCGGGTGCTGGTGGTGGGGGCGGGGCGCGCCGGCGAGATGCTGGTGCGCGATCTGTTGCGGGATCCCAACCACGCCTACCAGCCGGTGGGGTTCGTGGACGACGACCGCAAGAAGTGGGGACGGGAGATTCACGGCGTGCGCGTGCTGGGCGGCTGCGACCGGATCCCCGAATCGGCGGCCCGGTACGGCGCCGAGGCGGTGATCCTGGCCATTCCTTCGGCTTCGTCGAAACAGATCCGCCGATTGGCGGCGCTGGCCGAAGAGGCGGGGGTGCCGGTGCGCACCCTGCCGCCGCTGGAGGACCTGATGTCGGGGCGGGTGAGCGTGAATCAGCTCCGCGAGCTCTCCATCGAGGATCTGCTGGGGCGCGAGCCGGTCTCCCTCGACTGGCCGGCGATCCGGGCCGGGCTCCAGGGGCGCCGCGTGCTGGTCACCGGCGCCGGCGGCTCCATCGGCTCCGAGCTCTGCCGCCAGCTCGCTCGCTTGGAACCGGCCCAGCTGATCCTGCTGGAGAACGGCGAGTTCAACCTCTATGCCATCGAGCTGGAGCTCTCGCGCGATTTTTCCGAGCTGGATCTGCGCGCCCATCTGTGCGACGTGCGCGACGCCGGCGCCGTGGAGAGGCTCTTCGAGCGGTATCGTCCCCAAGTAGTCTTCCATGCGGCGGCCTACAAGCATGTGCCCATGCTGGAGCACCAGGTGCGCGAGGCGGTGAACAACAACGTTCTGGGTACCCGGGTGGTGGCCGAGGCGGCGGACCGCCACGGTTGCTCGGAATTCGTGCTCATCTCCACCGACAAGGCGGTGAATCCGGCCAACGTGATGGGCACCACCAAGCGGGTGGCGGAGCTCTTCTGTCAGAATCTCGACGCCCGCTCCCGCACCCGTTTCATCACTGTGCGGTTCGGCAATGTGCTGGGATCGGCCGGCAGCGTGGTGCCCCTGTTCCGCAAGCAAGTGGAGGCGGGCGGGCCGGTGACCGTCACCCATCCGGAGATCGAACGCTATTTCATGACCATCCCCGAGGCGTGCCAGCTCATCATGCAGGCGGCGGTGATGGGCAAGGGCGGCGAGATCTTCGTGCTCGACATGGGCGAGCCGGTGAAGATCCGCTATCTGGCCGAGCAGATGATCCGCCTCGCCGGCCGTGAACCGGGCGAGGAGATCGAGATCGTCTACACCGGCTTGAGGCCGGGCGAAAAGCTCTACGAGGAGCTCTTTCATGAGCAGGAGGCGCTGCGCGAGACCGCCCACGAAAAGATTCTTCTGGCGCGCCACCGGCAAGTGGCCTGGCCGGTACTGATGGAGGCGTTCGACAAGATGGCCCGGGCTTGCGCCGACCACGACGAGGCGCGGCTTCGGCGGCTGCTGGCCGGCCTGGTGCCCGAGTCGAATGGCGTCGAAATCATCGAAAAAAACAGGGAAAAAGAGTCGGTCGTCAACAAAAATGTGATTTGAATCAGTGGCTTGTTGAATTTACGGGGCGACGGAGCCAATCTGGCTGCCGCTTTCTTTGCATTGGTGGAAACTTTGGCGCTTTCTCCCGGTCATATGGACAGACGTTGTACGACGTCGGGTCGTTTTCCTCCCTTGACGGCCCTGCCGGGCAAACCGGCAACCCAAACCCCGGAGTCTGCCCCCCTTCTGGCTTCGGGGTTTTCTTTTGCGCGGTCTCTCATTTTCACTCCACGCCTTTCTGCGGTTTCCTGGCCGATGGAGAAGAAAGTAGGTGAGCAGCGATCACCATTATTTGAGTGGGTAGATTTCTACCGTCTTTCCTTTTCGCTGCGGGAAACGTGCCACAGAGCGAATTTTCCGATCTGACAGTATGCGACTCAGCTCGCTGCCGGGTTTGGCTACCACGGCGTAATCGAAGCCTTGCAGAGTGTCTGCTTCTTTGGGGTAGAGTCTGACCTGCCGTTCGCCGGGGGCTCGGTCGTTCATATAGTACTGAAGACGTGCCGTTTCATTGTCGCTGAGGATTCGGGCCCGAGAGGGGATATGGCCTGCGGCCCACTGTCCTATCTCAAGAAGATAGCTTTTGTCGCTCGCTGATTCGATCAGGCTGTCAGCGGCTAAAGCGAGAATTCCCGCCAGTACTGCCGTGGCCAGCGTTTTGGACACTCTCCCCTTACGATAACGTTGCCAAAGGTCGTCAAGGGCGAAAACCACCACCGGCAGCAATGCTAGAGCCAGTGCCTGGGTATGGCGGGCAATCATAATGAAGAAGCGCAACTCTTGAAAAAGAAGCACCAAGGCACTTACCCCAAGATAGAAGAACAGAGCACGGCGATATTCCGCGGGAAGCCCAGGAGCAGGAAACCAGCGCCGAAAGAGCAGTATCAGGAAAAAAGGCCAGGAAAGGGTCGTTATCAGGTCTTTTACAATGTCCACTAGAGCTGCGAAAAAAAGGACCCACACTGCCGCAGCGTGATCGTAATAGGGTGAGAGAAGTTGCTGTAGCGCTTCTGCCTTGGCGGGAAGCTCCTCCATCAATACCTTTTGCAGAGTAAACCAGCCGTTGGAAAGTTCCGTTGCCAAGCGGGTCTCATCCCATGTGTGCTTATCCATACCAGCTAGAAGGACAGTGATGCCAACGGCAAGGGGTAGGTAAGCCTTGAGCATGCCTAAGAGCCGCTTTCCCTCTGTGGCGGGAATGGTCAGCAAACCCAAAGGCATGAGCGCTAAAAAGGCGGCGCCTTCCACTCGAAATAGGGTGGCCGTTCCCATGGCGATATACCACCCTAGCAAGTCTTTCCAGGAAAAACGGCGCATTAAATCCACATAAAATATTAGGGCAATCATCGAAAAGGCCCAGTAACCGTGGTCTCGGATGATCTCCGCACGATTGTCATTAAGATAGGGCAATACCAGCACTACGATAGCCCCTACAGCCAAGGTTCGGCTGTTTGCACGAAGTCGTTCCAAAAGGCGTAGAAAGGCGAGTATCAGCAATAGATCTAGGCTGGCGCCAAGCAATTTCGCACTTGTTTCTGCGGTCACTCCCAAGACCGTGGCTACGCCGTGAATGAGCCACGAGAAGAAGATCCAGTGGCTCGCGTATCCCAAGGAAGAGGCGTCTCCTTTTGCATAGGCGGCCAAGAGGTAGACTACTGCATCTTTATTGATGATGGGGTGGATATAGGCATACCATGCCGACAGTGCGATACTGACAATGCTAGAAGTTAGATAAATGCAACGGCGTTCACAGGAGATCACCGTTTTGCCCTCTTCTCTTCCGGTTTGTTCAGCCAGCGATCCAGCACGCTGTGCGCTTCGTCGATGCCGCTCCGTTTGAGGGCGGAGAAGAGCTGGACGCTAAAATCCCCCTTCATCCCTTCCAGCGCCCTGCGTACCTGGATGAGGGTGGAGGCGGCGGCGCCGCGTCCCAGCTTGTCGGCCTTGGTGAGCAGAACATGGACCGGAAGCCCTCTATGGGCGGCCCACTCCAGCATCTGCAAATCGAACTCCTTCAGCGGATGGCGCACGTCCATGAGCAGGATCAGGCCGCGCAGGCAGCGGCGCTGCTCCAGATAGTCGGCCAGGTTGCGCTGCCACGCCTGCTTGATCTTTACCGACACCCGGGCGAATCCGTAGCCGGGTAGATCCACCATGCGGCGTGACTCGTCCAGCGCGAAGAAGTTGATGAGCTGGGTGCGGCCCGGCGTCTTGCTCACCCGGGTGAGCCCTTTGTGGTCGCAAAGGGCGTTGATGGCCGAGGACTTGCCGGCGTTGGAGCGGCCGGCGAAGGCCACTTCGAAACCTTCGTCGCGCGGGCACTGGCTCAGCTTCGCCGCGCTGGTGAGGAAACGAGCCTGACGGTAGAAAAGGTCGTTCATCTTGGTTTGCGGGCCGACCGTCGGGGACCGAGGCCCGACTAGAGAGTCTTGCCAGTGGGACGCTTCCAGGTGCCGGACTTGCCGCCCGACTTCTCCTCCAGGCGCACGCGGTCAATCACCATGCCGCGGTCCACCGCCTTGCACATGTCGTAGATGGTGAGCAGGGCCACCTGGACCGCGGTGAGCGCCTCCATCTCCACCCCGGTCTGCCCGCGGCACTCCACCCGGGCGGTGCAGCGCACCCGGTCCTCTTTTTCTTCCGGCTCGAACTCCACCGCCACCCGGGTGAGCGACAGGGGGTGGCAGAGCGGCACCAAGTCGGCGGTCTTCTTGGCCGCCATGATGCCGGCGATGCGGGCCACGCCCAGCACGTCTCCCTTTTTGTGGCCCCCTTCGAGGATCAGTCTCAGGGTTTCGGGTTGCATGCGGATCATCCCGGAGGCGACCGCCACCCGGTGGCTGCTCTCCTTCCCGCCCACGTCCACCATGTGGGCCTGGCCGCGCTCGTCGAAATGGGTGAGATCGCTCATGCCCGCTCCCGGTCGAACTCGATGGATTTGGAGACTTCGTGCACTTCGAAGGCCATCGCTCGGAGGTCGCCCAGCACCCAGGTGGCCTTGGGCTTGCCCACGCCGCCCACGGTGCCCGGGTTGACCAGGGCCGTCCTACCCCCGCGCACGTTGGGCAGCCATTCGATCTCCACCTTGTGGCTGTGGCCGCAGCAGACCAGGTCGAAGTCGCCGGTGGCCGCCATGGCGCGGGCATAGTGGGGATAGTGGACCATGAAGATGCGTCGGCCGTCCAGTTCGATGGCGGCATCCATGCCGTGATAGCGGATCGCTCCGCCCGGCTTGTGGCTCAACCGGGTCAGTGCGTAGAGGTCGCCGGTGTTGTTGCCGTGGATCACGTGCACCGGCAGCCCGAAGGGCTCGATTTTGGCCAGGGTGCTGGGCGCCACCACGTCGCCGCAGTGGAGCACTGCTTCGGCGCCCAGCGCCTTGGCGTCGGCCACCGCCGCTTCCAGCAGGGGAATGTGGTCGTGGCTGTCGGAGAGGATGCAGACCTTCATCAGAAATGGGGCTTTTCCGGTGCGTTCTGGAACATCTTGAGCGAGTTGCGGATCTCCTCCTTGGCGGCTTCCGCCCCTTCCCAGCCCTTGACCCGCACCCATTTGCCCTCGTCCAGATCCTTGTAGTGCTCGAAGAAGTGGGCGGTGCGGTCGAGCAGCTCCTTGGGCAGGTCGGTCACGTCTTGCACGTGGCTCCAGCGGTCGGTGATGTCGTCGGCCGGCACCGCCATCACCTTGGCGTCGTCGCCCGATTCGTCGGTCATGATGAGCACCGCCACCGGCCGGGCGCGGATCACCGAGCCGGGAATCAGGGGGAAGGCGGTGGGCACCAGCACGTCGCAGGGGTCGCCGTCGTCGGAGAGGGTGTGGGGAATGTAGCCGTAGTTCACCGGGTAGCGCATGGCGGTGCGCAGGATACGGTCCACGAACATGGCGCCCGACTCCTTGTCCACCTCGTACTTCACCGGGTCGGCGTTGGCGGGAATCTCGATGATGACGTTCACCTCGTCGGGCGGGTTCTTGCCGCTGGTCACGCGATCCAGGTTCATCTTCTCACTCCTGCGGGTTTCGTCGGTGTGGATGGGGGCGAGGCCGGCGTGCCCGACGAGACTTCGCTGCCCGTCGGCGTCAACGCCGCCTCAGGCTGGAGTAGTCCTCGCCGGGCCTGAGATCGAAGCGCGCCTCGAGGTCGTATTCGCGGATCAGGCGGTCCACCGCCGCCTGGCCGTGCACCAGTTGCACCTCGGCCAGAATCATACGGATGCTGTTGCGGTTGTAGCCGCTGGTGAACTGCAGCTGAACCTCGATCAGCTCCTTGGCGCGTTCGATCTTCATGTTGAAGAGGCCGGCCCGAGGGCCGGCCTTTCGCCGTCAGATCTCGAAGGCGGGCAGCTTCTTCTCCACCGCTGCCAGCTTCAGAGTCACGTATTTGGGCATGCCGTTCTCGTCGTAGGGAGGATAGGCCTCGCCCTGGATGAGCGGATAGAGATACTCCTTGCAGGCGTCGGTGATGCCGAAACCGTCGTCGGTGATGAACTCCATGGGCATCATCTTCTCCACGTTGGCCACTTCCGAGAGCGGGGCCTCGCCGATGCTCCATTTGTAGGGGCTGGAGGACTCGCGCACGATGGTGGGCATGATGGAGTTCTTGCCTTCCAGCGCTTTCTCCACCGCAGCCTGGCCCAGCGCGTAGGCTTGGTCCACGTCGGCCTTGGAGGCCAGGTGGCGCGCCGCCCGCTGCAGGTAGTCGGCCACCGCCCAGTGGAACTTGTAGCCCAGGGCGTCCTTGATCATGTTGGCCACCACGGGCGCGGCGCCGCCGAGCTGGGCGTGACCGAAGGCGTCGCGCGTGCCCTGTTCGGCCAGGAAGCGACCGTCGGGCCAGTGGCACCCTTCGGAGACGACGATGGTGACATAGCCGAACTTCTCCACTTTGGCCTTCACCGAGGCGAGGAACTTCTCCTGGTCGAACTCCACTTCGGGGAAGAGCACCACCACGGGGATGCCGTAGTCCTCGATGAGGCCGCCGGCGGCGGCGATCCAGCCGGCGTGGCGCCCCATCACCTCGATGACGAAGACCTTGGTGGAGGTCTTGGCCATGGAACGCACGTCGAAGCTGGCTTCCAGAGAGGAGACGGCGATGTATTTGGCCACCGAGCCGAAGCCGGGGCAGTTGTCGGTGATGGGCAGGTCGTTGTCCACCGTCTTGGGCACGTGGATCGCCTGCACGGGGAAGCCCATCTTCTCGGAGAGCTGGGAGACCTTGTAGCAGGTGTCGGCGGAGTCGCCGCCGCCGTTGTAGAAGAAGTAGCCGATGTCGTGCGCCTTGAACACTTCGATGAGCCGCTCGTATTCGCGCTGGTTCTCCTCCAGGCTCTTGAGCTTGTAGCGGCAGGAGCCGAAGGCGCCGGACGGCGTGTGCTTCAAAGCGGCGATGGCCTCGTCTGACTCCTGGCTGGTGTCGATGAGGTCTTCCGTGAGCGCCCCGATGATGCCGTTGCGGCCGGCGTAGACGTTGGCGATCTTGTCCGAGTGGTTGCGGCAGGCTTCGATGACGCCGCAGGCGGAGGCGTTGATCACGGCGGTGACGCCGCCGGACTGGGCGTAGAAGGCGTTCTTGGCAGTCATGGGATCTCCTTTATCTTCTTGACGAATCGGATTGGGGTTGAAAATTTCCTTCCGGCGCGGGCGGAACCGCGGGCGCGCCCGGCGCCGGCGATCTCACTTGATGTCTCCCCGCTCGCGGGCCTCGTGGTCCGCCTGGGCCTGCAGCAGAGAGACCATGCATTCACTCAGGTCGTCGTACTCGTGGACGCCCGTTCCATACTGCTGGTAACCCCGGTAGAAGAATTGGCACCGGTAGCGCCGGTCGCCGGTCTTGAAAACCACGAAGTTGCACCCTTCGTGGTTCCAATAGACCACGGGACAGGTGGTGAGCTCGCGGTCCGCCGGCGAGAGACGGATCTCGGCGTCGGCCAGTTCGTAGGGCTTCTCTTCGCCGTAGCGCTCTTTGAGAGTGGTCGTGATGATCCACTCCTCGCTCTTGCCGAAATCGGGAATCGTTGCCATGGCTGTATGGTGGATCAATTCAAAATTCGCAGAAAATCAGACACTTTGGCACGGATTCATTTGACATCCGGGCCTTGGAGCGATTAGTTTATAGCAGGTATGCCTGCAATCCGGTCAATCTGCCAATTATACAGGAAAACGGTGGAGAGGCCATTTTCGAAAGGGACGGAATAACAATGCGAATCATTCTTATGGGTCCGCCTGGGTCGGGAAAAGCGACGATCTCCAGGAAAATTGCAGAGAAATATGGCATTCCCACCATCGGCATGGAAGAGGTGGCGGAAGCGCTTTCCGCTCTGGCGAGCCGCGAAGACGAAGAGGGCCGGATGGCCAGAGACGCCATCGCGGCGGGCCGGGTGTCGGACGAGGTGTGCAACCTGGTGCTCAAGCAAGTGCTCTCGCGAGACGACCTGACCCGGGGCTATGTGCTCCTCGGCTACCCCAAGGATGGCGCCCAGGCGGAGGTGCTGGACACGGCGATGCGCCAGGCGGGCCGCCCCTTCGATCTGGTGTTGATGATCGACATCGACCGGGACGAGCTGATGGAGCGCCGGGTGGGGCGCATCGATTGCGACAGCTGCGGCGCCCAGTACAACCTCTACGTCAATCCGCCCATGGTGGAAGGGGTGTGCGACCTTTGCGGCGGCCGTCTCACCCGGCGCCCCCGCGGCTACGAAGAGAACATCTCCAACCAGCTGCGCGAGTACGATGTGAACGTGCAGCCCATCCTTGACTATTTCGAGAAGCGGGGCCTCCTCCGCTACGTGGACGGCAACGGCACCGAGGAGGAGTTGTGGCGGAACGTCCAACGGGTCATCGACTCCGTCGAACCCGCCGAGGTGGAAGAGTCGGTTGGCGCAAAAGGGGGCGGTAAAAAGCCGCCGGCGAAGAAGGCTTCGGGGGAAAGCGGCTCGTCGAAAAGCGTCAAGAAGGCTTCTGCCGTCAAAGCGGCGAAGGCATCGAAGAAAGCCGCCAAGAAAGCGGCGGCCAAGAAGAAGGTCGTCAAGAAGGCCGTCAAGAAAAAGGTGGCGAAGAGAGCGGCCAAGAAGGCGGTCAAGAAAGCGGCGAGCAAGAAGGTCGCCGCGAAAAAAGTGGTCAAGAAGACGCCGGCTTCCAAGGTGTCCAAGAAGAGGGCGGCGGTCAAGAAGGTCGCCAAAAAGAAAGCGTCCAAGAAGAAGGCCGTCAAGAAAAAGGTGGCGAAGAAGGCGACCAAGAAGGTGACCAAGAAGGCGACCAAGAAGGCGACCAAGAAGGCGGCCAAGAAGGCGGTCGAGAAAGCAGCGAGCAAGAAGGTCGCCGCGAAAAAGGTGGTCAAAAAGACGCCGGCTTCCAAGGTGGCCAAGAAGAAGGCGGCGGCCAAGAAGGTCCCCAAAAAGAGTGCGTCCAAGAAGAAATCCACCCCCCGCAAGGCGGTGAAGAAAAGAGCCGCGAAGTAAAGGTTTCCAGAGCGCTCTGCGAAACCACATTCCGGAGCGGCGACGGAGCGCGGTATAATTTTTTCTATGGATACCGACAAGCACGATGTGCGGGTGGTGGTGGAGACCGCCTACCTGCCTGACCAGTCCCGGCCCGAGCGCAACCGCTACGTCTTCGCCTACACCATCACCATCTCCAACCGGGGAACCCTGGGCGCGCGGCTGCTCAACCGCCATTGGGTCATCACCGACGCCAACGGTCGGACCCAGGAGGTGCGCGGAGAAGGGGTGGTGGGCCAGCAGCCCCATCTGGCGCCTGGCGAGAGCTACCGCTACACCAGTGGAACCGCCCTGGAGACGCCGGTGGGCGCCATGGAGGGCGAATACGAAATGGTCGATGACGAGGGGCGCCGTTTTCTGGCGCTCATCGAGCCCTTCTCCCTGCGGATGCCCCACACCATAAACTGACATGGCCACCTGGGTCATCGGTGACATCCAGGGGTGTTACGACGAGCTGCGCGCCCTGCTCGACCGGCTCCATTTCGACCCCTCGAAAGACTGCCTCTGGTTCGTCGGCGATCTGGTGAACCGTGGCCCCCGCTCGCTGGAGACCCTGCGCTTCGTCCGGGGGCTGGGGGAGCTGGCCACGGTGGTGCTGGGAAACCACGATCTGCACCTGTTGGCGCTGGCCTGCGGCGAGGGAGAGGCGAAGGCGGACGAGGATCTGAAAGAGGTGCTGCGCGCTCCGGATCGCGACGAGCTGATCCATTGGCTGCGCCACCGGCCGCTGCTGCATCACGATGCCGGCTTGGCGTTCACTCTCATCCACGCCGGCCTGCCGCCGCAGTGGGATCTGTCCACCGCCGTCGCCTGCGCGCGCGAGGTGGAGGAGGTGCTGCGGAGCGACGCCCACCGCGAATTCTTTCAGGGCATGTACGGCAACAAGCCCAACCGCTGGGATCCGAAACTGAGCGGCATCGACCGCTGGCGCTTCATCACCAACTGCTTCACCCGTCTCCGCTTCGTCACCCGCAAAGGCAAGCTGAAGCTCAAGCTCAAAGGGCCGCCGGCCGGCCAGAAGAAGAAGTACATTCCCTGGTTCCTGCACCCGGAGCGGCGCACCCGGGGCGAACGGATCGTCTTCGGCCACTGGTCGACTTTGGGATACCACGTGGCGGAGAACACCTGGGCCATCGATACCGGCTGCCTCTGGGGCGGCAAGCTCACCGCGCTGCGCATCGACCTGCCGGAGCCCGGTCCTCTGCAGATGCCCTGCCCTGGGGCCCAGGATCCGCGCAATTTCAGTTGATTTCAGTCGAGGAGCGTCGGCCCGAACCGGTCCGGCGGTCGCTTGTCTAGGAGGGTTGCAGCCAATAGACTCCGCCGGTGGCCACCGCCACGGTGGCGAGCCCCAGCAACAGGTTGAAGCCCACCAGTTTGCGGATCCTCGCCAGCTCGCGCGCCCCTTCGGGCCAGTCTTCCGCCTCCACCGCCATCCTCAGCGCCCGGTAGGGGACGAAGAAGACGTAGAAGAAGACTCCCATCATCACCAGCCCCATGGCCAGCATCAGGTGCACGTGCAGAGCGACGCCGCCCATGCCGCCATAGACGCTGAAGATCATCCACAGGCCGCTGGCCAGAATCGCCGCCACGCAGCCCCACACCCAGGGAAAGAAACGGCCGAAGACCCCCACCCAGAGGCGCAGCCGCTGGGGCGGTTCCAATCTTTCTGCGGCCACGGGGCGCAGGCACTGATGGGCGAAGAACATGCCGCCCACCCAGATCACCACGGCGAGCACGTGCAACGGGATGGCAAGGTTCATGGAGGTTGCTCCGACGATGTGAGTTTCCTTCCATTTTACTCGACCCCGGGCGTCCCCCGCGCTCGAAAAGCCGGGCAAGCCAAAGTTGCCCCCGCCCGATACGCGCTAAAATCCTTTCACCTCAGCCAGGAGAACCGCCATGAATCCCGCCGAACACCATGTCGCCGTTCTCGGCGCAACGCCCAAGCCCGAACGATACGCCAACCAGGCGGTGCGCCTGTTGCTGGAGAAGGGCTATAAGGTGACGCCCATCCATCCCAGGATCGACGAGATCGAAGGGTTAGCCGTGGCCTCCTCGCTGGAAGCGGTGGAGCAGCCCATCCACACCCTCACCCTCTATGTGGGTCCCGCCCGCCTGGAGCCCCTGACCGACGCCATCCTTGCGGCCCGCCCCGGTCGCGTCATCTTCAATCCGGGCACCGAGACCCCCTCGGTGCAGCGGGCCCTGGACGAAGCCGCCATTCCCTGGGAAGAGGCCTGCACCCTGGTGCTGCTGCGCACGGGCCAGTTCTGAGACCATGGCGCCGAGATCCCCCTACATCACCCGCGAAGGCTACGAGTCGCTCAAGGCCGAGGCGGAAGGGCTCTGGAAGAGGCGCCGCGAAGTGGTCCAGGCGCTGGCGGCGGCCGCGGCGGAAGGGGACCGCTCGGAGAACGCCGAGTACATCTACCGCAAGAAGCAACTGCGCGAACTGGACCGGCGCATCCGCTATCTGCAGAAGCGGTTGCCCGAGCTGAAGGTGGTGGAGCGCCGTTCCGGCGCCTGCGATCGGGTCTTCTTCGGCGCCTGGGTGGAGCTGGAGGACGAAGCCGGCGACACGGCTTGCTACCGCATCGTCGGCGCCGACGAGTTCGATCCCAAACGCAATTGGATCAGCGTGGATTCCCCCATGGCCCGCGCCTTGCTCGGAAAGGCGCTGGACGAGGAGGTTCGGGTCCGCACCCCCGGCGGCCGGCGCACCCTGCTGGTGGTGTCGGTCCGCTACGAAGAGCCCGGGTGAAGGACCCGCCGCAGCCGCGTCACGATCACTTCCGGCGAGCTGCTGTGCTGGATCATATCCACCAGCACCCCTCTCTCGTCGACGATATAGATCACCGAGGAGTGGTCCACCGCGTAGCCGAAGGAGGAATCTTCCACCAGCGCCTTGCGGAAATAGGCGCCGTAGCGTTTGGCGATCGATTTCAGCCGCTCCAACGGGCCGGTGAGGCCGATCAGCTTGGGGTGAAAGTAGCGGACGTACTCCACCAGCTTTCGGGGCGCGTCCCGTTCGGGATCGACGCTGACGAAGAGCGGCTGCACGCGCGCCAGCTCTTCGGGCGAAAGTCGCTTGAGCGCGGTGGCGAGCGCGCCAAGAGTGGTGGGGCAGACGTCCGGACAAGAGGTGTAGCCGAAATAGAGCAGCACCACCTTGCCGCGGAAGTCCGACAGAGAGACCGGCCCCTGCGCCGACTGCAGGGTGAAGTCGCCACCCATGCCGGGATAGGGGCCTTGCGGCGCCTTTTCGGTGAAGAGAAACCAGCCGCCGGCGCCGACCAGGGCCAACGCCAGCAGCCACGCCAGCCGTTTCATCACTGCATCGGCATGTGGCGTTTCATCGGCATGCCATGGCCCATGGTCATTCCGAAGCGGCGCACTTCCGCCTGGATCGCTTTCTTGCTGCCGTCCTCGAAGACCAGAGTGATGGGCAGCTTGTCGCCCGCCTTGAAGGCGTGCTTGAGCTTCATCACCATCAGATGCAGACCGCCCGGCTTGAGCTCGGTGCGGCCGCCGGCGGGAACGGCCATCTCTTTCACCGGGCGCATGCGCATCACGCCGTTGTCGTTGATGTGGGTGTGCAGCTCCACCATGCCGGCGGCGGGCGATTCGGCGGCCACCAGCTTGTGATCCGCCGCTCCCTTGTTCATCATGGTGAAGAAGGCGGCGGTGGTGGTCATGTTGGGAGGCATCTCCCGCGCCCAGGGATCCATCACCTGCACCTCTTGGGCGGCCGTGCCGGCGAAGGCCGGTGCCGAGAGCAGCAGGGCCAGAGCGGCGACTGGGAAAGGATTGCGCATGATACGACTCCTCGAAGTGTCATGGGGAGCAAAAAGCATAACAGCGATCCCTTCCGCCCAGACAGGACATAGGTCAATTTATTTCGATATTTCATATAGTTGCGCCATATCGCACAGCTTGTTGCATGGATCTGACGGACTCCGCCTCCGAAGCGTTCGCCCGGCGCGTGCTGCGCTGGCACCGGCGTCACGGCCGCCACGACCTCCCCTGGCAACGGGAGCGCACCCCCTACCGCGTCTGGATCTCGGAGATCATGCTGCAGCAGACCCGGGTGGAGACGGCGATCCCCTACTATGAACGGTTCCTCGCCGCCTTTCCCGAAGTGGGGACGCTCGCCGCGGCCACGGAAGATCGGGTGCTGCACCTCTGGTCCGGTCTCGGTTACTACGCCCGGGCGCGCAACCTGCACCGCGCGGCCCGCATCGTCGTGGAAAAACATGGCGGCCGCTTTCCCGAGGCGTTCGACGCGGTGCTGGCGCTGCCCGGCGTCGGCCGTTCCACTGCCGGCGCCATCCTCTCTTTGGCTCTGGGGCAGCGCCATCCCATTCTCGACGGCAACGTCAAGCGGGTGCTCGCGCGCCACTTCGCCGTGGCCGGCTGGCCGGGGCGGAGCGCGGTGTCGAAGCGCCTCTGGGCCTTGAGCGACCGCCTCACTCCAACCGAAGCGGTGGCGGACTACAACCAAGCGATGATGGATCTGGGCGCCACCCTCTGCACCCGCGCCCGCCCGCGCTGCGGTCGATGCCCCCTTCGCAAGAGCTGCCGAGCGGCAGCCGCCGGCGCCGTGGAGCGCTACCCCGCGCCCAGGCCCCGGCGCATCCTTCCCGAGAAACGGGTGCAGATGCTGGTGGTGCGGGATTCCAAGGGGCGGGTGTTGCTGGAGAAGCGACCGCCCGCCGGCGTCTGGGGCGGTTTGTGGAGCCTCCCTGAACTCCAGCCCGACCAAGAGCCGTGCGCCTGGTGCCGCGAGCATCTCGCCCTGGAGGTGCGCGACGAAGGTGCACTGGCCGAACGCCGCCACGGCTTCAGCCACTTTCTTCTTCACATCCAACCGCGCCTGCTGCGCTTGAAAAACCCGGCAACGGGCGTGCTGGATGGCCGGCGGACCCTCTGGTATAAACCGGACCAATCCCATCGCGGCCTGGCCGCGCCCGTGGCGGCCCTGCTGCGGGAACTCTTTAAGGAAGACCCACCATGACCCGAACCGTGCACTGCGTGAAACTGGGCCGCGAGGCCGAAGGGCTCGATCGCCAACCCTATCCCGGCGAACTGGGCAAGCGCATCTTCGACAACGTCTCCAAGGAGGCCTGGCAGGGCTGGCTCCAGCACCAGACCATGCTCATCAACGAATACCGCCTCTCGCCCCTCAAGCCCAAGGACCGCAAGTTCCTCGAGGAGCAGATGGAGAAGTATTTCTTCGGCGAAGGGGCCGATATCCCACCCGATTTTCGCCCCCAGTGAAGGAGGGGCGTCGAATTTCTTCTTGACGCAAGCGGCAATGCCGGGATTAAATATGCCGCCTTGCCGATCATCGCGCCCAGGTAGCTCAGTCGGTAGAGCAGAGGACTGAAAATCCTCGTGTCGGTGGTTCGATTCCGCCCCTGGGCACCAAATACTTCTCGCATACTATCCCATACCGTTCCGAAGTCCGCGTAACTGCGGGCTTTTTTGATGCTAGACTCTTCCCATACTGCCCCATGCCGCCCCAGGGTTGCCCCCGAAAAAGTGGGGCAACTTTGGGGGCAACTCTTCGAGGGGGTGGGGCAACTTTTCCGGGGAGACGGATTCCAGGGGGGAGCCATGCCACTGACAGACGCGACCATCCGCAAGACCAAGCCACGAGAGCGGATATTCAAGCTGCACGACGAAAAGGGGTTGTATCTGGAGATCACCCCCAAGGGGGCGAAGCGTTGGCGGTTCAAGTACCGGCGGCCTGGCACGGGCAAGGAGAACCGGCTTTCGATGGGTGTTTATCCGGAAGTAACGCTGAAGGAAGCCAGACGACGACGTGATGAGGCCCGCAAGCTGCTTGATGTCGGGATTGATCCTGGACAGGCACGCCGGGCGGAGCAGGTGGAGCGCCGTCTTGCCGCCGCCAATTCCTTTCAGGCGGTTGCTGAAGAATGGATAGCCGAGCACCTGGCGACCAAGAGCAAGAGCTACCGCGAGAAGATTGCTCGCCTGCTGAGCCGGGATGTTTTCCCTTACCTGACCTCGTCGCTCCGCTTCGCGCGGGGCGTCTTCGTTTCCAGAGAGCTCCACCGGATCGAATGCGGCCTTGATCCACGGGATTCCTACCCGGGCTTGTGGCCTTTTCGAACGACATGGACCGTTTTGGGGGTACGCTGCGCCGGTTCTCTTCTATTCTGGTCTGGTTTGCGTTTTGAGCTCCCTTTCCGAAATTGAATTACCATACCTTTGGAATCCATGAAGCAAGGCATTTGAAACGTCTTCATCGTAGGCATCAACTCGGGATCGGACCGGGGTTTCGCCGAAGCGCTGCTGGAGCGGGGTTGGCGGGTTCACGCCTGGAGTTTCGGAAGCATTTGCCGGATTCCCGATCCGGGAGGATACGCCCGTCTGGATGGACCATTTTGGCGATGAGTGAAGCCGTCGCGCATGAAACGCTGTTTCAGGGGCTCACCGAAGGTACTCTTCTGCTCACTGCCGGCAGCCGCCTGGCGCGCACCCTGACGGAGGCCCACGCCGCCTGGCGGAAGGTGCAGGGCGCTTCGGCCTGGGAGACGCCCGCCATTCTGCCATGGGAACGCTGGCTGGAGCGGCTCTGGGAGGAGGCGCTCCTGTTCTCCTCCGAGCCGCTGCCGCTGCTGATGGGGCGCCATCAGGCGCGGCGTCTGTGGCGGGAGGCGGTGCGCCGTGAGGAGATTTCGGCCCTCATTCCCGGCGGCTTGGCGGAACAGTTGCAGAAGAGCTGGGAGCGGTTGCACCAGTGGCGGCTGTCGCTGGACGATCCCCTCTTCCAAAGCAACGAAGAGAGCTTTCTCTTTGCGAAACTGGCGCGCCGCTTCCGGGCGCTGTGCCGGCGGCGCCAGCTGCTCACCGCCGACGAGTTGCCGGAGCGCCTGGCGCAGCTGGCGGGGATCCTTCCCTTGCCCGAATGCATCGAGCTAGCCGGCTTCGAGCTTCTCACTCCGGCGCAGGAGTGGCTGCTCGACGCGCTGGAAGAGGAGGGCGTGAAGGTGCGCCGGCTTGCCCCTCCCGCCGCTGGCCGCCGGGCTTGGCGCCTTGCCGCTGCCGATCCCGGGGTAGAGTTGGAGTTGGCCTGCGCCTGGGCCCGCGCTCGGCTGGAGGAGGATCCCCGACGGCGGCTGGCCATCGTCATTCCCGATCTGCAGCGGCGGCGCGACGAAGTGGAGCACCGCCTCGGAAAGATCTTCGAGCCGGGAGGCCTGGCGCCCGGCGCCGGCGCCGGGCCGCGCCCCTGGAACCTCTCGCTCGGCCGCCCCTTGGCGGAGCAGCCCCAGGTGGAGATCGCGCTCGCTCTGCTGGAGCTGGCCGCCGCTCCGCTTCCACCGGAACGGGTAGAGCTGCTGCTGCGCAGCCCCTGGTTGGCGGGGGCGGAAGAGGAGCGCTTCCAGCGGGCCAAGCTGCTCCGCCGCCTGCGCGAGAAGAGCCGCTTTCCCCTCGGTTTGACGGCCCTGTTGCACCACGCCTCGGCGCTGGACGCGGAGAGCGGCGGGCCTCTGCCATGGAACGCTCCCCGCCTGAGCCGATCCCTCGCCCGGCTGGAGGCGGCGGTGCGCGAAACCGGCCGCGCCCCCTGTTCCCCTTCCCGCTGGGCCGAACGGTTCACCCTCTGGCTGGAGGCGGGCGGCTGGGTCACTTCGGGACTCGACAGCCACCATTTCCAAGTGCTGGAGCGTTGGCGACGGTTGCTGGAGGAATATCGCGCTCTGGATCTGGTGGCCGGCACCTTTTCTCTGGGCGAAGCGCTGGTGGAGCTGGGCGCCATGGCGCGCGGTGTCCTCTTCCAGCCGCAGAGCCCGCCGGCGCCGCTGCAAGTGCTGGGGCTCTACGAAGTGAGTGGGCTGGCCTTCGACGGTCTCTGGGTGGTCGGCCTGCACGAAGGCGCCTGGCCGGCGCTGCCCCCTCCCGACCCCTTCCTGCCCCTGAGTCTGCAGCGCGAGCGGCGGATGCCGGGCGTCGATCCAGGGCGCGAGCTGGAACTGGCCGGTCGCTGGACACGGCGGCTGGCGGAGTCCGCTCCCGAAGTGATCTTCAGCCATCCCCGGGCCGAGGGCAGCGAGCCGCTGTCGCCCAGCCCCCTGTTGCACTCCTATCCAGAGACCGAGGCCGCCGCCTTGGGCGTGGTCCCGCCGCCGCGCTGGGAAGAGCGGATTCGGGAGAAGGCGCGCCTGGAACTCCTGGAAAGGGACGAGGCGCCGCCTCTCTCCGGCCGGGTGCCGGGCGGTACCGCTCTCTTTCGCCACCAGGCCAACTGCCCTTTCCGCGCCTTCGCGGAGGAGCGGCTGCGGGCCGAGGCTTTTCCCGCCGTTCGCGTCGGGCTGGACGCCGCCGGCCGGGGCACCCTGCTCCACCGCGCCCTGGAGATCCTTTGGGAGAAGCTGGGAGATCAGGCCACTCTGCGGTCGCTGGACGGCGCGGCGTTGCGGCGGGAGGTGGACAATGCCGTCTCCGCCGCCCTGGCCCGGCTGGAGGTTGAGCTCCCCGGTCTCTTCGGGCCGCGCGGGCGCAACCTGGAGGCGCGCCGCCTGAAGCGGTTGCTGCTCCAATGGCTGGAGCTGGAGAAGGAGCGTGCTCCTTTCCGGGTAGTGGCCCGGGAACTGCACCTGAAGGGGCGCAGCGGCCCCGTTGAGTATCGTCTCTTCATCGACCGGCTGGACGAGCTGGAAGACGGCCGCCGCCTGGTGATCGACTACAAGAGCGGCCGCGTGAGTCCTTCCGCCTGGTTCGGCGAGCGACCGGAAGACCCCCAACTTCCGCTCTACGCCACCACTCTGGAGACTGCCCCGGTGGGCGTGGCCTTCGCCGTGCTGCGCGCTGGCGAAATCGCTTTCAAAGGAGTGGCGGCCGAGGCGGGGCTGCTGCCCGATGTGCCTCCGTCGCGCCCCTTTCCGGAGCAGCGCGAAGCGATGGAGGATTGGGCCGCGGCCCTGGCCCGCTGGCGGCGGACCCTCGACCGGCTGGCCTGCGCTTTCGCCGCTGGAGAAGCGGCGGTGGATCCGAAGAGAGGCGCCGCCACCTGTCGGGAGACCTATTGCCAACTACAGCCTTTGTGCCGCTTCCACTCGGCGGAGGAGGCTGGCCATGAGTGAGCGCCCGCTAGACTGGAAGGCACGCCAGCAGGCCCTGGAGCCGGGCGGCTCCTTCATCGTCCAGGCGCCGGCGGGGTCGGGCAAGACCGGCCTGCTCACCCAGCGGTTCCTGCGGCTGCTGGCCAACGTGGAACATCCGGAAGAGATCCTGGCCATCACCTTCACCCGCAAGGCGGCTGGAGAGATGCGGGAACGCATCCTGGAAGCGCTGCGCCAGGCCGCCGACGGCGTGGCGCCGCAAGAGGCGTACGCGCGGCAGACCTTCGAGCTGGCCCGGGCCGCCCTGGCCCGCGACCGGGAGCGCCAATGGCGCCTGTTGGAGAATCCCGCCCGGCTGCGGGTGCGCACCATCGACGCCTTCTGCCAATACCTGGCCGCCCAGGCGCCGTTGGGTTCCGGTTTGGGTGCCGTGCCTGGAGTGGCGGAATCGGCCGCTCCCCTCTATGAGCAGGCCGCCCGCAATCTGCTCGAAGAGCTGGAGAGCGAAACGGTAGGCGCCGCTCTGGAGCGGCTGTTGGAAGAGCGTGACAACGATGCCGGCCGCCTCGCCACCCTGCTGGCACAGATGTTGGCGCGGCGCGACCAGTGGTTGCACCATCTGAGCGCCGGCAATGCTCGCGCGCATCTGGAAGCGGCGTTGCGGGTGGCGGTGGAGCAGGGGTTGAAGGCGGCCGCCGAGGCCCTGGCTCCCTGGGAGGCGGCCTTGGTGCCCTTGGTGCGTTTCGCCGCCGACAATATGGATCCAAGCGGTCCTCTGTCGGCCTGTCGCGATCTCCATGCCCTGCCGCCGGCCGCCGCGGACTTCCTGCCCGCTTGGCGCGCCCTGGCCGATCTGCTTCTGAAGAAAGACTCTCTCCAATGGCGCCGGCAGGTGAACAAGAACCAGGGCTTTCCGGCCGGCTGCGAGCAAAAGATCGCAATGCGGGAACTGCTGCGGGAGCTTGACGGCCAGGAAGAGGTGGCCGAGATCCTGGACGCAGTGCGCAAACTGCCCGAACCGGGCTATCGGGACGAGGAGTGGCTGGCGCTCGAAGCTCTCTTCCAGGCGCTGAAGCGGGCGGCGGCCCATCTCCAGCTGGTTTTCGCCGAGAGTGGGGAGCTGGATTTCACCGAAGTGATGTTGCGCGCTCAGCAGGCGCTGGGCGCCCCCGAAGAGCCTACCGAACTGGCTCTGCGCGTGGACTACCGCATCCGCCATCTGCTGGTGGACGAATTTCAGGATACCTCGCGCAACCAGTACGAGCTGCTGCTGCGCCTCACTGCCGGCTGGCAACCGGGCGATGGCCGCACCCTCTTTCTGGTGGGCGATCCTATGCAGTCCATCTACCGTTTTCGCGAGGCGGAGGTGGGCCTGTTTCTGCAGGCGTGGCGCCATGGGCTCGGCGATCTGCCGCTCACTCCCCTGCGGCTGGAGGTGAACTTTCGCTCGCAGGCGGACCTCGTGGCGTGGGTCAATCGTCATCTGCCCCACGCCCTTCCCTCCCGCGACGATCCCTTCACCGGCGCGGTGCACTATGTTCCCGCCACTGCCCACCAGAGCGCCCTGCCGGGAAAGGCCGTCAGCATCCACCCCCGCCTCATCCGCGACGACCGCGCCGAGGCGGAAGAGGTGGTGGCGATCGTGCGCCGCCATCTGGCCGAGGAGCAGGGCGATCTTGCCATCCTGGTGCGCAGCCGCTCCCACGCTGCCGCCATCGCGCCTGCACTCAAAGCGGCTGGCATCCCCTTCCAAGCGGTGGAGATGGAGGGGCTGGCGCAGCGCCCGGTGATCCAGGATCTGTTGGCGCTTGCCCTGGCGCTCCTCTATCCCGCCGATCGGCTCCACTGGCTGGCGTTGCTGCGCAGCCCTCTCTGCGGCCTTTCGCTGGCCGATCTTCACGCCCTGGCAGGGGGGGAAGACGCCGTCCTTCCGGAACTCCTGGCCGACGCCGAGCGGTTGCGGCGCCTCTCCCCGGAAGGGCGCGAGCGCATCGGTCGTGTCCGCCTTTTATTGGAGGCGGCACTGGCGGAAGAAGGGCTGCGTCCCCTGCATCTGCGCCTGGAAGGGCTCTGGTTGGCGCTGGGCGGGCCGGCGGCCTGCGACGACACTGCATTGGAGGAGGCGGAGCTCTTCTTCGAGCGGATTCGTGCCCTGGAAAGGGATGGCCCGCTGACCCGCGAGCGGCTCATGCAGGGCCTGGACGATCTTCACGCCCGTCCCGGCGGCGCCAACGCCCGGGTGCAGCTGATGACCATGCACAAGGCCAAGGGGTTGGAGTTCGACACCGTGATCCTCCCCGGGCTGGGACGCATTCCGCGGGGCGAGGAGTCTCGCTTGCTCTACTGGCTGGAGGCGGTGGACGACGCAGGTCGCCGGCAGCTGATGATGGCTCCCATGAAGGCCGCCTGGGAAAAAGGGGAGAATCCCGCGACCGGTTTCATCAAGGCCCTGGAGGCGCGCAAGGCGGGCCACGAAGCGGGCCGCCTTCTCTATGTGGCGGTGACCCGCGCCAGGCGACGCCTGCATCTACTGGGCCATGCGCCACCCAGGAGTGACGGCGAGCCCGCAGCAGCAAAGGGGAGCCTGCTGGCGCTGCTGTGGCCCGCGCTGAGCCACCGGTGGGAAGCGTTGGAGGCCGGCGGGGAGGAGGGAACGGCTGCTGAGAATTCACTGCTGCGTGTGCCACCCTTGCGGCGGCCTGTCGCCTCCTGGAGGCCGCCTCCGCCGCCTTCCGGTTTGGCGCTCTCCACTTCCCTTGCCGAGGAGAGCGGCGGTACGGTGGAGTTCGACTGGGCCGGCGAGTTGGTGCGCGCCGCCGGCGTGGCGGCCCACCGCCTGTTGCAGCACCTGGCCACCCGGGGCGGTCTGGACAAGGGCTTCCCGCCCCTGCGGCAGGCGGCCGCGCGGTTGCTGCAGCGGGAAGGGCTGGCCGGCGAGCGCCACCGCCAGGCTCTGGTCCTGGTGGAGACCGCCATCGAAAACACCCTGGCCAGCGAGCGGGGCCGATGGATCCTCGACCGGCGCCATTCGATGGCGCAGTGCGAGCTGCCGCTCACAGCGGTGCTGGAGGGCCGCCTCTGCCGGCTGGTGGTGGACCGCACCTTTGTGGATGGCGAGGGGCGGCGCTGGATCATCGACTACAAGACGGGGCGCCACGAAGGGGGCGATCCCCAAACCTTCCTCGACCTTGAGCAGGAGCGCTACCGGACCCAGCTCGAAACCTATGCCGCCGCCTTCCGTCTGCTGGAGCCGCGGCGGCCCCTGCGGGTAGCGCTCTACCACCCCCTGCTGGATGGCTGGCGCGAGTGGGAGCCGGAATGAAGCGGCCCCGCTGGCCCCTGGGTGGATATCGTCGGGGAGAAGTGCCAAGCGCAAAACCACTGGGGCAGAAAAAAGCCCGCCAGGGGATGGCGGGCTAAATCTGACAACAGTCAGGAGGAGTGAGAACATTCTGGATAACTTCCATTACCCGAATGGCAAGATATTGTTTCCAATATCTTGAGGCGTAGTTTAACGCTTCAGCAGAAACTGATATTGACCCAGCTCAAATAAATAACGATAAGCGGGTGGGGTTTTTGCCCTATACCCCGTAGCGCTCGCGGTAGGCGCGGATGGCGTCCAGCTGTGCGCCGGCCTCCGGCCGCTTTTCCAGGAACTCCACCAGGTTCTCCAGCCGGGCGATGGCGACCACCGGGATGCCGTAGTCCCTCTCCACCTCTTGGATCGCCGAGAGCTCGCCGCGGCCCCGTTCCTGGCGATCGAGGGCGATGACCACGCCGGCGGGTTCGGCGCCCTGGGCGTGGATGATCTCCATCGATTCACGGATGGCGGTGCCGGCGGTGATGACGTCATCGACGATGAGCACTCTGCCCTCCAGGGGGTGCCCCACGATGCGACCCCCCTCGCCGTGGTCCTTGGCCTCCTTGCGGTTGAAGGCCCAGCCGGGATTGCGGCCGTGATGGTCGTAGAGCGCGGCGGCGGCCGCCGCCGCCAGGGGGATCCCTTTGTAGGCGGGGCCGAAGAGCAGCTCGAAACCGACGTCCGAGTCGACGATTGCCTGGGCGTAGTAGCGGCCCAGCCGCGCCAACGCCTCTGCGGTGTTGAAGAGGCCGGCGTTGAAGAAGTAGGGGCTCACGCGGCCCGACTTGAGGGTGAATTCGCCGAAGCGCAACACGCCCTGCTTCAGGGCGAACTCGAGAAACTCCTGCTGGTATGGCTGCATGGGTGCGACCCGCTGGGAAAGGGTGGCGGAATGGTAGCGTATAATCGCCGCTCATGCCGACCTCCCACGCCACAGCTCCCTTTCTGGTTCGCACTTGGCGCAGCCTGCAGGTCTATCGCCACCCCCGCGCTCGGGTGATGCTCTTTTTGGGCTTCTCCTCGGGGCTGCCGCTGCTGCTGGTCTTCGGCACTCTTTCGGTGTGGCTGCGCGAGGCGGGGGTGGAGCGTTCCACCATCGGTTTCGTCAGTTGGGTGGCGCTGGCCTACGCTTTCAAATGGGCTTGGTCGCCGCTGGTGGACAAACTGCCGTTGCCCCTGCTCACCCGGCGGTTGGGACGGCGCAGAAGCTGGCTGCTGCTGAGCCAGCTGGCGGTGATGGGGGGGCTGGTGGGCATGGCCTTGAGCGATCCGGTGCATGGCCTGGCCGGCCTGGTGTGGCTGGCGGTGCTGGTGGCCTTCGCCTCGGCCACCCAGGACATCGTCATCGACGCCTTCCGCATCGAGAGCGCGGGAACCCGTCTGCAGGGGGCGTTGGCGGCCGCCTACATGGTGGGCTACCGCCTTGCCATGATCCTCGCGTCCGCCGGCGTGCTCTGGCTCGCCGACTGGGCGGGCGGCGGCGAGAAGGGCTACCATCCAGGGGCTTGGTCGCTGGCCTACCTGGCGATGGCCGCCGCCATGGGGGTGGGCGTGGCCACCACCCTGCTGGTGGACGAGCCCACGGTGCCGCCCAGCGACGAGGAGGTGGAACGGCTGGGAGCACGGCGCATCCGGCGGATCTCCTGGCTGCCTTCCTGGCTCGCGGAACTGCTCGAGTGGCTGTGGCGCACGGTGGTGAGCCCTTTCGCCGATTTTCTGCGGCGCTACCGCTGGCAGGCGGTGCTGCTGCTGGCCCTCATCTCCAGCTACCGCATATCGGACATCGTGCTGGGAGTGATCGCCAACGTCTTCTACATCGATCTTGGATTCACCAAGACGCAGATCGCCGACGTCACCAAAGTGTTCGGCATCGCCATGACTCTGGTGGGCGCCGCCCTCGGTGGGGTGCTGGTGTCGCGTTTCGGCGTCATGCGCATCCTCTTCGTCGGCGCTCTCCTGGCGGCGGCCACCAACCTGCTCTTCTCGCTGTTGGCTCGCAGCGGCCCGGAGCTGGGCCTGCTGATAGGAGTGGTGGCGGCGGACAACCTCAGCGCGGGGCTCGCCTCCGCCGCTTTCGTGGCCTATCTCTCGGCGCTCACCAATGTGGCCTACTCGGCCACCCAGTACGCCCTCTTCAGCTCGGTGATGCTGCTCTTTCCCAAGTTCATCGGCGGCTTCTCGGGGATATTGGTGGAGAAACTGGGCTATCCGGGGTTCTTTCTTCTCACCGCCGCCATGGGAGTGCCGGTGCTGCTGTTGGTGGCGTTGGCCTGGAGGTGGGTGCCGGTGAACGGCGGAGGGCGTCATGGCGCCTGATCTTCTGGGCGCCCTGGTGGTGGGACTGCTCGGCGGGGTTCACTGCCTGGGCATGTGCGGGGGCATCGTCGGTGCGCTCACCCTGGGGCAGGGTGGCGCGTCCGCCGGCGACCTCCATTTCTGGCAGTTGCAGCTCGGCTACAACCTGGGACGCCTGACCAGCTACATGGCGGCCGGCGCCCTGGCAGGCGGGCTGGGATTGTTGCTGGCCGGCTCCGTCCCCCTCGCCGGGGCGCAGCGGGCGCTGAGCGTGCTGGCGGGCCTCTTCATGATCGTTCTGGGGCTCTACCTGGGCGGTTGGTGGAGCGGGCTGGCGCGGGTGGAGCAGGCGGGCGGCCTGCTCTGGCGGCGGGTGGAGCCTTTGGGCCGTCGCTTGCTGCCGGTGCGCTCCCCTTTTCGCGCTTTTCTGCTGGGTATGGTGTGGGGGTGGCTGCCTTGCGGCTTGGTCTACAGCGCCTTGATCTGGTCGCTCTCGGCGGGCGGGATGGTGCGGGGCGCGCTGCTCATGGGCGCTTTCGGGCTGGGAACCCTTCCCAATTTGCTGCTGATGGGGGCCGCCGCCGGTTGGCTGGCCGGTTTTCTGCGCCGGCCCTGGGTGCGCCGCTTGGCCGGTGCTCTGGTGATCGGCTTCGGCCTGATGCTGCTGCTACAGCTGCGACCGGGAGGCTGAGCCGTTCAGCGGGTGAAGAACTGCTGTTCGAATCGCGCTTTGATGGTGTCGCGCGTGCCTTCGGGCGTCACCTCCACGTCGAAGGTGTCGACCTCGCCGTTCTCCACCAGGAACTCGCCCAGATAGTAGATGGCGTCGCCGTCCTTCACCTCGCGCAAAGGGATGGGACGGACCTGGCCGCGCAGGTTGTGCGCCGTCACCTTGACGATGGCCCGCACCGATCGGCCGGTGGTGCCGGGCTTCTCCTTGATGACGCTGATGTTCACCATGCCGCGGTGGGGGCTGCGCCGGATGTTGTAACGGCTGGCCATGTCCGGAGACAGGTCACTGGTGAGAAAGGCGTTGTGGTGGATGGCGTAGCCGTGGGCCCGGGTGGCGTTTTCCGCGGTGGCGACGGCGCTCCACAACGCCAGCAGGGTCGTGAGCGACAAGACAAAGGATTTGACCATGGCTGCCTCCTGGTGGTTTTTCTCTCTACCGGAATGGGACCGGATCCAGACGCTGGATGTTTCCATCGCCGGCTTCCGAAAGAAAGTATAGTCCAACAAGGATCAGGCGCTGCGGCTGCTCACCACCCTCAGGTGCAGCTTTTTCGAATCCTTTTCGGGAACGGACTTGGTGAGCGTCTTGCGGGTGTTCTGCAGGGTTTCCAGTTGGTCTTCCAGTTTGCGGCACTCCCGGTCCAGGCTGGCGAGGCGCTGGCGCACCATGCTGCGGGAGCGGCCCGACAGTTTGAGGTCCGCCAACTGCTGGGAAAGCGCCGTCCGGTGTTCGTGGATCTCCTGGGTGAGGGCGTCGAGGGCGGTCTCCAGCCACTCCTTGGCATCGCTATGAGCTTGGAGAAAGATCTTTCGAACTCGCGCCACGATGGTCTGGAAATAGCGCCTCACGGCGAAATGTTGTTCGGTGAGTGTGGTGAGCGGGCTTTTGCGGAAGATCTCCGATTCCTGGTGCACCAGGTTGAGCTCCACTTGGTGGCCGATGAGCGACAGCATCTGGGGTTCGGCCAGTTGCATGTCGTGCTGGCTCTGGAAGCGCCGGTAGATGGCGCGCACCAAGCGGCGCATCTCTTGAGTCTGGTTGGAAGCGATCTCCATCTGCTGGTTGATGTCTTCGAACAGTTGGCGCATCGCCTCTTTGAGGCCGATGGTGGTCCAGGCGCCGGTCATGCGCTTGTAGGCCTCTCCAATCATGGTGTCGAGGCGGGAGGGTGAGATGGCGTCGAGCAGGATCTTGCCGTGGGCAGTGAACTCGGCGCGGGACTGCTTGTAGGCCTGGATGCTCGCTTGGTAGCGCGCTTTGTCATGCTGCGCCTGCTTGAGCAACTGGTCGATAGCCGCCTCGCTCTTGGTACTAAGCTCGTCCAGCTCACGGGCCTGCTTGCGCAACCGCTTCAACCGGGAAGAGACCAGCGCTTCGATGTTCCACAGAGCGGAGATCACTGCTTCAGTGGATTGTTCCACGATGAGGGCCTGGCGGTTCTCCACCAGCGTCTTGGCGAGCTGCTTTTCGAGCTCGGGAATGCCGGACCGTTGCTCCAGCTGGTAGTCGTCTTTGACCCGCGCCACCAATCCCTTTTGGGCGGAAACGGCGTAGACTTGGTTGGGGTCGATGTTGAGGATTTCCGCCACTTCCCGGCACTGGCGCTCGACGATCTTCTGGATCTCCACTTCCGTGCGCAACTCGTCCCACAGCGTGTCTGCCTTGTTCAGCACCACCATGACGCCGAGCCGTTGTCGTACGCCGGGCTGGCGGATCAGTTGCTGCCACATCTCCATATCCGACTGGGTGATGCCGGTGTCGGCCCCCACCACGAAGAGACGCGCCTGGGCGTTGGGTAGCATCTCGTAGGTGAGTTCCGGTTCGCTGGAAACGGCGTTCAGCCCCGGTGTATCGAGAACGTGGAGCCCCTGCGACAATAGCGGATGGCGATAGTTGAGCCGGGCCAGCCGCCAGGCTGGCACTGACACCATTGCCTCCACCTCCTCGGCGATCTGCGAGACGTCGCCTAGCCCCATGTTGGTCGCCACCTCGCGTGGTACCAGCTTCTGCTCCCGGATCTTCAGCAGGGTCTCGATCAACTGGTCGCTGTCGTCGAGATCGATGGGCAGCTTCTCCCACAGTGGTTCGTTCTCCAGCAGCTCCGCCAGGCTGGCCTCTTCCAGGCGGGTCTCGATGGGGAGCAGGCGCAGGCAGGGGGGCTCGCTGTTGTCCTGGAAGATCTCGGTGGGGCACATGGTGGTGCGACCGGCGTCCGTGGGCAGCAGGCGGAATTTGTGGTCGCTGAAGAAGAGAGCGTTGATCAGCTCGGTCTTGCCCCGGGAAAACTCGCCCACCACCGCCACGGTGACGTGGTCGCGGTGCAAGGCAAGTGTAGCGTACCTCAGAGCACGTTGGACCTGGGAAGTATAGAGCCCTTCCTGCTTCAGCCAGTTTTCCAGTTGTTCCATGATCTGCAACTGCTGCTGCTTCCATGCGCTGAAATCCTGCAGCTGGCCGGTGAGATCTCCGATGGTCATGCCGTTCCCTTAATGGGTTGCTGTTTCAATAGTAATGGGGATCGGAGAAAATTGCCATGCCCGTTTCGCGAGACTTGCAGTGGCTCACCGCTTCAATGCGGCTCGATTCGCCTCAGCTGCTGGCGAACCGCCACCCAGGCGCCGAGCACGCCAAGCGCCGAACCGGCGGCGAGCAGCAGTAGAACGACGGTGAATCCGGGACCTTTCAGAGTGAAATCGCTGGCATAGAGATGGGCGAGGCGCGCCACCGGCACCCGCAACGCCACCAGGGAGACGGCGAGCAACACCAGCGCCAGGATCGCGCCCAGTAGGCCGTACCAGAAGCCCTCGTAGAGAAAGGGGCGGCGGATGAAAGCCTGGCTGCCGCCCACCAGCTTGACGATCTCGATCTCGTCCCGGCGGCTTTGGATCTCCAGTCGGATGGTGTTGCCGATGACCAGCAGCACCGCCAGCGAGAGCAGCGCTGAGAGCAACAGGGCGCTCCTGCGCACCAAGTCCACCATGCCTTGAAAACGCTCCACCCACTGCAGGTCGGCGATGGCCCGCTCCACTTCCGGCCGCTTTCGCAGCCGTTCCACCAGGTTCTTGAATCGTGCGGGGGCGATGTGGGGGTCGGCGGGGCGGATCATCACCACATGGGGCAGGGGATTGGTCTCCAGCAGGGTGATGGCGTCAGCCATGCCGGAATGGCGGCGGAAGTCGTCCAGCGCTTGCGCCGGCGTCAGGTGCCGCACCAGGCCGACCGCCGGATCTTCTCGAAGCTGCTTCAGCAACCTTTTCACTTGGTCGTCGGAGATCTCCCGGCGCAGAAAAAGGGTGGCGCTGGCTGCTCCTTGCCAGCCGCCGGCCAGCCGCTCCAGGTTGTGGACCAGCAGATGCAGCCCCGTCGGCAGCGCCAGGGCGATGGCGATCACCAGAATGCTCATGAAGTTGCCCAGGGGGCGCCGCCACAGTCGGCCCAGGGAAGAGATGAGAACCTGCAGGTGGCGCGCTGCCCAGGCGCGCGGGCGGAAGGGCGGCCGCAGCCTGCCGCCGTTGCGGCGTTTCACCGGCGCTCTCCTGCCAAGCGCCCCTCTTTGAGAATGAGGGTGCGCATGCCGAAGCGTTCCACCAGAGCCAGGTCGTGGGTGGCGATGAGCAGGGTGACGCCCACCTGGTTGAAGCGGCGGAACAGCTCCATGATCTCCACCGACAGCTCCGGATCGAGGTTGCCGGTGGGCTCGTCGGCCAGCACCACGGGCGGACGACTCACCACCGCCCGCGCGATGCCCACCCGCTGCTGCTCGCCGCCGGAGAGGGTCTCCGGAAGCGCCTTGGCCTTGTGCAGCAGCCCCACCTTGTCGAGCGCCGCCTGCACCCGCCGCCGGGTCTCGCCCCGCCCCACGCCGGCCACCACCAGCGGCAGGGCCACGTTGTCGAAGACGGTGCGGTCGGCGAGCAGGCGGTGGTCCTGGAAGATCATGCCCACCTGGCGGCGGAACAGCGGCAGCCGGCGCCGGCTGATGCGGCCGAGGTTGTGGCCGTTCACCCGGATCTGCCCGCGGTTGGGGCGCTCCAGCAGGCCGACGAGCTTGAGCAGGGTGCTCTTGCCGGCGCCCGAGTGGCCGGTGAGAAAGATCATCTCCCCCGGCTCGATGTGCAAGCTCACCTCGTGCAGCCCACCCTGGCTGCCCGGATAGCTCTTGCTCACGTTATCGAAGCGGATCATGGAAGGCTCAGCTGCGGTCGAACAGGGCGTCCACGAAGGCTTCGGGGTCGAAGTGCCTGAGATCGTCGATGCCCTCGCCGATGCCGATGAAGCGGATGGGGACCTTCAGCCGTTCGGCGATGGCGAAGACGATGCCCCCTTTGGCGGTGCCGTCCAGCTTGGTGAGGGTGATCCCGGTGAGGGGAATGGCGCGGTTGAACTGCTCCGCCTGGTTGATGGCGTTCTGGCCGGTGGTGGCATCCACCACCAGCATCACTTCGTGGGGGGCGTCGGGGTCGATCTTCTTCATGACGCGGCCGATCTTGGCCAGCTCCTCCATCAGGTTGCTTTTGGTGTGCAGCCGGCCGGCGGTGTCGGCGATGAGCACGTCGATGCCGCGGGCGGTGGCCGCCTGCAGAGCGTCGAAGATCACCGAGGCGGAGTCGGCGCCGGTGTGCTGGGCGATCACGGGGGTGCCGTTGCGCTCGCCCCAGCTCTGCAGCTGCTCCACCGCAGCGGCGCGGAAGGTGTCGCCGGCGGCCAGCATCACGCTCTGTCCCTCCTGCTGCAGCCGCTTGGCCAGCTTGCCGATGGTGGTGGTCTTGCCGGCGCCGTTGACGCCCACCATGAGAATCACCTGGGGACGACCCGGGGCAGGCTGTCTCACCGGCGCCTCGGCCTGTTTCAGGATCTCCACCAGCTGGCGCTTCAAGGCTTCGGTGAGCGCCTCGGGATCTTTCAGATCCTTGCGCCGCACCCGTTCGCTCAGCCCATCGATGATGCGCCGGGTGGCCTCCACCCCCACGTCGGCGGTGAGCAGCAGGGTCTCCAGCTCTTCCAGCAGCTCGTCGTCGATCCGCCCACGGCCCAGCACCAGGCTGGCGAGGCCGTCGGTGAAACTGGAGCGGGTACGGGCCAGCCCCCTCTTGAGGCGGCCGAGGAGGCCGGAACGGTCCGCCGTTTCCGTGGCGGCCTCCTTTCTCTTTCTGCCGAAACCGAACATCGTTCTGGTCTGTTCCCGAGGTTGGCCTCCCTTGGACAGAGGGGAGGGCTTTTGAAAGAATCGTGAGCCGATACCGATTGGCGGCATACTCTATCAACTTTTCTCATGGGGCGTGGCAACAGCATCCGCATCATCGGCGGGCGATTCCGGGGGCGGCGGCTGCGCTTTCCCTCGGCCGCCGGATTGCGTCCCACCGCCGACCGGCTGCGCGAGACCCTCTTCAATTGGCTGCAGGGGGAGATCGACGGCGCCGCCTGTCTCGATCTTTTCGCCGGCAGCGGCGCCTTGGGCTTGGAAGCCCTGTCGCGAGGCGCCGGTTTCGTCCGTTTCGTGGAGTCGGCTCCGGCCGTGGTCCGCCAGCTGCGGGAGAACCTGCGTCTGTTGGATCTGCAAGAACGGGCCGTGGTGCAGCGGGCCGACGGCGTGCGGCTGGCGCGCGGCCCGGCCGGACGGTGCTACGATCTGGTCTTCCTCGATCCGCCCTATGCCCTGCGGGTGCTGCCGGCCCTCTGTTCCGACCTGGAGCGGAACCGCTGGCTGGCGCGGCGGGCCTGGATCTATCTGGAGCAGGAGAGCCGTCGCCCCTGGTTCGAGCTGCCGCCGGGCTGGCGGGTCCACCGCGAGGCGCGCGCCGGCCAGGCGGCCTGCCGCCTGGTGCGCCGTGTTACCATGGCCGCTTCGAAACAATCCGACGAAAGCCGATGATCACCGCCGTCTATCCCGGCACCTTCGATCCCATCACCAATGGCCACACCGACCTGGTGGCGCGGGCTTCCCGCCTGTTCGAGCGGGTGGTGGTGGCGGTGGCCCGGGATACCGCCAAGCAGCCCTTCTGCCACATCGATCAACGGGTGGAGCTGGCCCGGACGGTGCTGACGGGGTTCGCCAACGTGGAGGTCACCGCCTTCAGCGGCCTGCTGGTGGAGTTCTGCCGGGCGCGCGGCGCCCAGGTGGTGATCCGCGGCTTGCGCGCCGTCTCCGATTTCGAATACGAGTTTCAGCTGGCCAGCATGAACCGGCGGCTGGCGCCCGAGATCGAGACCCTGTTTCTGACGCCCGCCGAACAGTACGCCTTCATATCCTCGTCGCTGGTAAGGGAAATAGCGCGACTGGGCGGAGATGTGGCAGAATTCGTTCATCCCGCGGTGCAGCAGGCATTGGCGGACAGATTTCACTGAGTTTATGTGGAGTACCGACCCATGGCGATGAAGATTACCGACGAATGCATCAACTGCGATGTGTGTGAACCCGAGTGCCCCAACGGCGCCATCTATATGGGTGAGGAAATCTACGAGATCGACCCCAATCTCTGCACCGAGTGCGTGGGCCATTACGACGAGCCCCAATGCGTGGAGGTCTGCCCGGTGGACTGCATCATCGTCGATCCGGAACACCAGGAGACCAAGGAGGAACTGATGGCCAAGTACGAGCGGATCACTGCCGAAAAGGGATGACCGCGGCCGGCGGAACCGCTTCCTGGAAAGCTCCCTTGGGGAGCTTTCTTGTTTTGTGGCTCCTGGTTTTCAGCGCGGTTCGGGCGCAGACGCCACCGGCGGTGGCGGTGGCCAGCGCCCATCCCGCCGCCACCGAGGCGGGGCTGGAGATCCTGCGGGCCGGAGGCAACGCCTTCGACGCCGCCGTGGCGGTGAGCGCCGCCCTGGCGGTGGTGGAGCCCTACAGCTCGGGTCTCGGCGGGGGCGGCTTCTGGCTGCTGCATCTGGCCGCCGACGACCGGGATCTGATGATCGACGGGCGTGAGAAGGCGCCTCTGGCGGCGCGGCGGGATCTCTATCTCGACGACAAGGGAGAAGTGGTTCCCGGCCTGTCCATCGACGGCCCGCTGGCGGCGGGCATCCCCGGCGAACCGGCGGCCCTCGCGCACATCGCCCGCCGCTACGGCCGCCTGCCGCTGGCGCGCTCGCTGGCGCCGGCCATCCGCCTGGCCCGGGAAGGCTTCCTGGTGGACGAACGCTACCGCGGGCTGGCCCGCTGGCGCCTCTCCGTGCTGCGAAGATACCCTCGGAGCGCCGCGCTCTTTCTGGCGGGTGGAGAGGTGCCGCCGAAGGGCCATCGCATTCGCCAGCCCCAGCTCGCCCGCACCCTGGAGTTGCTGGCGGAGCGGGGCCGCGAAGGCTTCTATTCCGGCGAAGTGGCCCGGCGGCTGGTGCGGGCGGTGCGCGGCCGGGGCGGGATCTGGAGCGAGAGAGACCTGGCTTCCTACCGCGTGGTGGAGCGGGCGCCGGTGGTGGCGCGTTACCGGGGCTACCGCATCGTCTCCGCCGCACCACCCTCCTCCGGCGGCGTGGTGTTGGTGGAGATGCTCCACATGCTCGACGCCCTGGGGTGGGAGGATCGGGGCGACGCTGCCTCTCTCCATCTGCTGATCGAAGTGATGCGTCGCGCCTACCGGGACCGGGCGCTTTACCTGGGAGATCCCGACCAGGTGGAGATGCCGCTGGCCAGGCTGCTGTCGAGGGAGTACGCCCGCTCGCTGGCCCGCCGCATCGATCCGGCGCGCGCCACTCCCAGCGCCCGGCTTGCCGGCGTGGCGACGGAAGGTCCGGACACCACCCACTTCTCCATCCTCGACGCCGAAGGCAACCGTGTGGCCGCCACCCTGAGCATCAACTACCCCTTCGGATCGGGCATGGTGGCGGAAGGGACCGGGGTTCTGCTCAACGACGAGATGGACGACTTCTCCGCCCGCCCCGGCGCGCCCAACGTCTATGGGCTGGTGGGCGGCGCGGCCAACGCCATCGCTCCGGGCAAGCGGATGCTTTCGAGCATGACCCCCACTTTCGTCGAATCGCCGCGGCGGGTGGCGATTCTGGGCACGCCGGGTGGTTCGCGCATCATCACCATGGTTCTCCTGGGCGTGCTCGAAGCGGTGGCGGGCAAGCCGGTGGACGACTGGGTGCGCCGGCCTCGCCTGCACCATCAGTATCTCCCGGACGAGGTGCAGTTGGAGCCGGGGGCGCTGGACGAGGAAACCCAGGCGGCGTTGCGCTCCATGGGACACCGGCTGAAGGTGGTGGAACGGCCCTGGGGCAACATGCAGGCCGTGCTCTGGGATCGGGTCACGGGAGAGGTCGGCGCCGCCAGCGATCCCCGGGGCGGCGGCGCGGCGCGGGTGGAGCCGGTGACGGCGAAAATTCTTCATTGAAAGGCGTTTTTGCGGCTACAATAGGTTTTTGAAGGCGAAATCCCCATGGACGTAGAGTAGAGATGGCACGCGTAACCGTAGAAGACTGCCTGGAGCATGTAGACAACCGATTCAACCTGGTCCTGCTGGCCTCCAAGCGGGCCCGCCAGCTGGAGCACGGCGTGGAGCCGCTGGTGCCCTGGGACAACGACAAGCCCACGGTGGTGGCCCTGCGCGAGATCGCAGCCGGGTTGATCACCCCCGAGACGGTGGAGGAGCAGGAGCAGCAGCGCGACTCCATCGACGACGAACTGGCCGCGGCGCTGGCGCAGGAGGTACAGGCGGCCGTGAACGGCCTCTGAGGCCGGAGGGCTGCCGATGGCCACGGCGCTCACCCGCGAAGCCGGGAACCGCTGGCCGTCGGCTGTGCCCGAAACCCAGACTGCGCCCTCCCGCCCCCGCTACCTCATCAGCGATCTCTGCACCTATCTCGAGCGCTACCTGCCGCCGGAGCAGGTGCGCGAGGTCTACCGCGCCTATCTCTTCGGCGCCGAGGCCCACCAGGGGCAGAAGCGCCTCTCCGGCGAGCCCTACATCTGCCACCCCGTGGCGGTGGCGCGCATCCTCGCCGAGATGCGCCTTGACTACCGCTGCCTGATGGCGGCCATTCTCCACGACGTCATCGAAGACACCTCCACCGCCAAGGAGAAGCTGGCCGAGGAGTTCGGCGAAGAGGTGGCCGAGATGGTGGACGGCGTCAGCAAGCTGGCCAAGATCGACGCTCAGACCCACACCGAGGCGCAGGCGGAGAATTTCCGCAAGATGATGCTGGCCATGACCCGCGACATCCGGGTCATTCTCATCAAGCTGGCGGACCGGCTTCACAACATGCGCACCCTCGGCGTCATGCGCCCCGACAAGCGGCGCCGCATCGCCCGGGAGACTCTCGAGATCTACGCGCCCATCGCTCTGCGGCTGGGGATCAACAGCATCCGGCTGGAGCTGGAAGACCTGGGCATGCAGTCCTACTACCCCTGGCGCTACCGGGTGTTGAGCGACTGCCTGAAGAGGCTGCGCGGCCACCGCAAGGAGCTGGTCAACGGCATCGAGGAGAGCATCCGCAACCGCCTGTCCCAGGAGTCCATCGAGTGCGAGGTGAGCGGTCGCGAAAAGCACATCTGCAGCCTCTATCGCAAGATGAAGGAGAAGCATGTGCCTCTCAGCGAGGTGGCCGACGTCTTCGCTTTCCGCATCCTGGTGAAGGACGTGGACACCTGCTACCGCGTATTGGGCGCCATGCACGGCCTGTACAAGCCGGTGCCCGGCCGCTTCAAGGACTACATCGCCATTCCCAAGGCCAACGGCTACCAGTCGCTGCACACGGTGCTGGTGGGTCCCCATGGCCAGCATATCGAGGTGCAGATCCGCACTCACGAGATGCATCAGGTGGCCGAGGAGGGCATCGCTGCCCACTGGCACTACAAGACGGGGGACGAGCAGTTTCCCCCCAGCGCCGCCATGGAGTGGGTGCGGAGCCTGTTGGAGGTGCAGAAGGGCTCGGGCACCTCGGTGGAGTTCCTCGAGCATGTGAAGGTGGATCTCTTCCCCGACGAGGTCTACGTCTTCACCCCCCAGGGGCAGATCAAGGTGTTGCCCAAGGGGGCCACCGTGGTGGATTTCGCCTACGCCATCCACTCCGACGTGGGCAATCAGTGCGTGGCGGCGCGGGTGGAGAAACGGCTGGTGCCGTTGCGGACCCCCTTGCGCAACGGCCAGACGGTGGAGATCCTCACCAAAGAGGAGGCGCGGCCCAATCCGGCATGGCTCGATTTCGTGGTCACCGGCAAGGCGCGCGCCGCCATTCGCGCCTATCTCAAGAGTCTGAAAGAGGAAGAGGCGGCCGAACTGGGTGGTCGGTTGCTGGAGCGGGAGCTGGAGCGGTACGGCGCCAGCCTCCACTACATCGACATCGACCGCATGGACAAGGTGCTGGCGCAGCTCAAGGTGGAGAGCCTTTGGAACCTGCTGGTGGACATCGGCCTGGGCAACCGCATGGCCAAGCTGGTGGCGGGAGCCCTGTTGGCGCGGGAACCGGCGGAGGAGGAGAAAGATTCGAAAGGGCAGCTCACCATCCGCGGCACCGAAGGGCTGGTGGTGAAGTTCGGCAAGTGCTGCCGTCCCATTCCGGGCGATCCGGTGATCGCCATCTTCCACCCCGGCAAGGGGCTGGTGGTGCACCACCAGAGTTGCCCCAACGTGCTGGATGACCGCCGTGCCGAGGCCGAGTGGCTGGACGTGCAGTGGGAGAAGAAGATCGAAGGCGAGTTTCCCACGGCGATCGACGTCACCGTCTCCAACAAGCGGGGCATGCTGGCCACCATCGCTTCGGCCATCGCCTCCATGGGTTCCAACATCGACGACATCCGCAGCGAGGAGCGGGACGGCTCCACTTCTTCCCTCCATCTGGTGATCTCCGTGCGCGACCGCAAGCATCTGGCGGCCATCCTGCGGCGGCTGCGGGCCATTCCCGAAGTGATCCGCATCGTGCGCGATCTCGGCCGCTGATTCCACCGTTCCATGTCTTCCCGGCTGTACCGTTCCCTTGGCGAGCCCCGTTGGCTCGGGCTGCAGGAGGGGACGCCCGCGGGGATTCCGGAGCCGGTGCGGCAGTGGCTGTGGGACGATGCTTCGCTCACCCGGCGGGTGACCGCGGCCTGCGGCGGCCGCTTTCGGGTGCGGGTGGTCTCGCAGAACTGGGGAAGGCTGTTCAACAGCGAAAGGCGCCTGCTCGGTCTGGGAACCCGGTCGGCCTGCCTGGTGCGCGAGGTGGAGTTGCTATGCGACGGCGTGCCCCAGGTGTTCGCTCGAACCTTGATGCCCGCCACCAGTCTCGCTGGCAGCGCCCGTCGGTTGGCGCGATTGCGGGACAAACCCTTGGGCGCGGTGCTTTTCGCAGATCCCCACACCCGCAGGGAGCGGGTGGAGATCGCCCGGTTCCACTCCCGCCACCGTCTTTTCGAGGTGGCCACTCGCCATTTGCGGGAGCGGCCCGACGCGGTGTGGGGGCGGCGCACGCTCTTTCGCTACGCCGGCAGGCCGATCCTGGTCAACGAGCTCTTTCTGCCGGCGCTGGTGGAGTCGGGGAACCGGCGTTAGCGATCGAGGAAGGGAAGAGCCGCGTCGTTTTGGCCGTCCCATTCGATCTCATTGGACGGCTCCTTCGGCCTCCTCCAAGGCTTCCGCGGCCTCCAGCCAGGCGCGCTCTTCCGCCTCGCAGCGCCGGTCCAGTTCCCGTTTCCGCGCCAGCAGCGTCTTGAGCTCCTCCTTCCGCTCGGGATGGTAGAGCTGGTTGTCGGCCAGGCTTCTTTCCACTTCCGCTCTCTGCTTCTGGGCGGCTTCCAGCCGCGCTTCCGCCTCCTGGACTCTCTTTTTCAAGGGTTGCAGCGCCTTGCGCCGACGGGCCGCTTCGCGCCGCTCCTCCTTGCGGTTGGGCGGGTTGCCGGCGCCTTCCCCCGCCGGGCGGCTCTTCTCGCGGCGCCGGGACAGCCAGGCGGGATAGTCGTCCAGGGCGCCCTCGAAAGGGTGGAGCCGGCCCTCGTCCACCACCAGCAGCCGATCGGTGGTGGTGCGCAGCAGATGGCGGTCGTGGGAGACGAGCACCAGCGCGCCTTTGAACGCCTGCAGAGCCAGCGCCAGCGCCTGGCGCATCTCCAGGTCCAGGTGATTGGTGGGCTCGTCGAGCAGCAGCAGGTTGGGCCTTCGCCGGACGATCAGCGCCAGGGCAAGGCGGGATCTTTCGCCTCCCGAGAAGGGGGCCACCGGCTGCAGCGCCTGATCGCCGCCGAAGCCGAAGCCGCCGAGATAGTCGCGCGCCTCCTGCTCCCGCAGTTGCGGGTCGAGCCGCAACAGATGCTCCAGCGGGGAACATTGCGGTTGGAGCTGGTCGAGTTGGTGCTGGGCGAAATAGCCGATGGTGAGGTCGCGCGCCCTTTCCAGGCGGCCCTTCAAGGGGGCGAGCTCGCCGGCCAGCAGCTTCATCAGCGTGGACTTGCCGGCGCCGTTGCTTCCGAGCAGGCCCAGGCGGTCGCCGGGCGAAAGGACCAGTTCCACCTCCGAGACCACGGGCCTGCCGTGGTGACCGCAACTGGCGTCGTGGAGGCGCAGGAGGGGGCGGGGCAGTTTTCGCGGAGTAAGGAAGCGGAAGCGGAAGGGCGAATCGACGTGGGCGGGAGCGATGCGCTCCATCCGTTCCAGCGCTTTGAGACGGCTCTGGGCCTGGCGCGCCTTGCTTGCCTTGGCGCGGAACCGCTCCACGTAGGAGCGGATGTGGGCGATCTCCCGCTGCTGCCGTTCGCATGCCGCCCGCTGGTGGGCGAGCCGTTCCGCCCGCGTCCGCTCGAATGCGCTGTAGTCGCCCCGAAAGAGGGTGAGGCGCTGCTGTTCCAGATGGAGGATGTGGCCGCAGACGGCGTCGAGAAACTCCCGGTCATGAGAGATGAGGAGGAGGGTGCCGCGATAACGCTGCAGCCACCCTTCCAGCCAGATGACGGCGTCCAGGTCGAGATGGTTGGTGGGCTCGTCGAGCAGCAGCAGGTCGGAGCGGCAGAAGAGGGCGCGGGCGAGGTTGAGGCGCATGCGCCAGCCGCCGGAGAGGCGTTCCACCGGCTGGTGGACGTCGCCGGGAGCGAAACCCAGGCCGTGCAGCAGTCGTTCCGCCCGGCTGCGGGCCCGGTAGCCGTCGATCGCCTCCAGGCGGGCATGCAGCCGCGCCAGGCGGGAACCGTCGCCGGCCTTTTCGGCCTCTTGCAGGGATCGTTGCAGAGCGCGCAGTTCGGCGTCTCCGTCGAGCACGTACTCCAGCGCCGGCCGGGGGCCGCGGGGCGTCTCTTGGGCGACGTGCGCCGTCACCCACTCGCGGGGCACTCTCCAATCGCCCCGGTCCGCTGGCAATTCGCCCAGGAGGAGGGAGAAGAGGCTGGACTTTCCGCAGCCGTTGACGCCGGTGACGCCCACTTTCCAGCCGGGGTGGATCTGCAGGGTGGCGTCGCGGAACAGCAGCCGGGGGCCGCGCCGCAGCGCCAGATTGGCGAACTCGAGCACGGCCGGTCAGGGCAGCAGCGGATTCAGGGAGCCCATGGGGCGCGAAATGGTCCAGACGTGGAAGCGCATCACCGCCACGCCGTCCGCCATGTGGTGGAAGCGCTGGTCGATGTGCGCCATGCCGCCGCTCATGCGGCCCATCTCCTGGTCCATGAGCGCCACGTCGCCGCGAATGAGATGCATCTCTTCGGCGATCTCGGGCATCATCCGGGCCATGGCCTGGGTGCTGCTTTCGATCTGGTCCATGTGGCGCATGTGGCGGTCGAAACGCTCCACCATGGTGGTGATGTGGGCCATCCGGTCCGACACCTTCTGCATGTAGGTGTGCATGGAGTCCATGTTGTTCACGATGCCGTTGAGGTCGCGATAGAGGATGGCCACGTAGTAGACGTTGATCACCGCCAGCACCACCAGAAGGATGGAGATGAGAACGATGATCACCTTGTTCACGTAGAAATGGTGGTGACGCTCGTCGAGGTGCAGCTGGGTCTCCCAGCTCAGCCGGCCCACCATGTCGATGAAGAGTTTCTGTTCGTTTTCCGACATGGGCGCTCTTCCTCAAGGAACGGGAAACATCTTCTTGATGGTGCGTGCCGGCTTGGCCATGTACTGCATGTCGGCGGCCATCATCTGCACCTCGTCGTCCATGCGGTCGATGGTGGTAGCCATGTTCTCCACCGATCGCCTCACCTCGGTGACATGGGTGCCCATGGTGCCGATGGTCCGTTGCATGGCGGCGATGTCTTCGTCGATCTGCTTCATCTTCCCTTTCATGGCGGCGGTCTGGGCATCCATGGGCTCGAGCAGCGCCACGCGCTCCACCATGTGGCTCATGGAGCCGCTGATGCGGTCCATCTGTCCGGTGACGGTCTCGAAATTGCGGTTCATGTCCGCCACCACCGCCGAGATGCGGTTGATCTGCGAAGAGAGGGTCAACAGCAGCACCAGGATGGAGACGGCGATGAGGCCGAGAATCACCATGCCGAAGCGGATGGCGTTCTTCAGGTCGTTGCTCAGCTTCTCCTGGATTTCGATCTGGCTGAAGAGGATCGCCTCGAAAGAGCGCGCGGCCCGGAGCAGCTTGGGGTCGATCGGTTGGGTCGGGGAACGGGTTTCTTCAGCCATTTTCGGGTGCCTCGGTCGAATGGCGCGGCGCCATCGTCGGCGAGCCTTGACCTTACAACTATAACAAGATGTACGTCCGGCATGCCATGGATGCGGGTGGCGCGGGGCAAGGCTCGATGGGCGTCGATGTGGCGCCGGGCGGTTTTGAGGGTCCGGCGGGGGGTGGTATCATGGCGGGACCGTGAATCATCGCGTGGCCGTCCGGCCCGGATCCAATCTCGAGGAATCAGAAAAGTGGCTAAGAAGTTCAACGCTCTGTTCGCTTCATTGACGCTCACGGCGGCGCTGACCGCCGCGGCCCATGCCGAAGACGACGTGCTGTCGAGAATCAGGCCCGTCGGCCAGGTGAACGTGGCGGGCCAGAAGCAGGAGGCGGCTTCGGCTCCCGCCAAGGAGGCCGCGGCTCCGGCGGTTTCCGCGCCCGCCGCTCCCCCCAAGGAGGCCGCGGCTCCCGCCGCCCCGGCGCCGGCCCCCGCCGCGGCCGCTCCCGCTGCTGGAGGCGCCGACGGCAAAACGCTCTATGCGGCCAAGGGGTGCAACGCCTGCCACGGCGCCGACGCCAAGACCACGGCCACGCCCCTCTATCCCAAGCTGGCGGGGCAGAGCAAGACCTATCTGTTGAACCAGATGAAGGACATCAAGAGCGGCAACCGCCACAACGGCCAGACCGCCGCCATGAAAGGCATCATCGCCACCGTCTCCGACGCCGAGATGGAGGCCATCGCCGCTTGGCTCTCCTCGCTGACGCCTTAGTCCGCTCCGTTTCGTTCCCTGGATGCGGAAAAGGCGACGCCCCGCGCTTTCCACCCGTTCCGATCCGAAGGGCGGGCGATGAGGGGGCGAAGGGGAACTACTCCAGCATCGCTTTGAGGTTGGCCAGGTGGGCGCGCTCCCTGGCCTTCTTTTTTTCGGGATCCTGCGGCTCGCCGCGTCCTTCCCACTCCAGCGCCTCCCGCGGCAGCTCTTCGAGGAAGCGGCTCGGTTCGCATTCGCTCAGCTCTCCGCCCCGGCGCCGCTTGCGGGCCAGGGTCAGATGGAGCAGCCGGCGGGCGCGGGTGATGCCCACGTAGGCGAGCCGCCGCTCCTCCTCGATCGTCTCCGCTTCGATGCTCGCGCGGTGGGGCAGCAGCTCCTCCTCCATCCCCACCAGGAAGACCACGGGGAACTCCAGCCCCTTGGCCGCGTGCAGGGTCATCAGGTTCACCCGGTCGTCGGCGCGCTCTTCGTCCTGGCGTTCGAGGATGTCCAGCAGCGACAAGCGGTTCACCAACCCCGAGAGGTCCGCGCTTCCCTCTTCCTCTTCTTGCAGGCGCTCGATCCACTCGAGAAGGTCGTTCACGTTCTCCAGCCGCCGGTCGGCGGCGCGATCATTGGGGGAGGTCTGCCGCAGCCACTCTTCGTAGTCGATGTCGCGAACGAGCTGGCGCAGGGCCGCCGAGGGGCTCTCCTCGTGGGCCAGCCGCGAGAGCTGCCACACCCAATCGGCGAAGCGGCGCAGCGCCGTCAACGCTCTTCCCGAGAGCCGCTCCTCCAACCCCAGCTCCTGTACCGATTCGAGCAAGGGGGAGCGGCGGTGCTCCGCCCAGTCGGCGAGCTTTTCCAGAGTGGCCGGCCCGATGCCCCGCCGCGGCGTGTTCGCCACGCGCAGGAAGGCGGTGTCGTCGTGGGGGTTGGCCAGCAGGCGCAGGTAGGCGGTCAAATCCTTGATCTCGGTGCGGGAGAAGAAGGAGGTGCCGCCGCTGAGGAAATAGGGCACCTTGTGCCGCCGAAGCTGCTTCTCGAAAGGACGCGCCTGGTGGTTGCCGCGGTAGAGGATGGCGAAATCGCCGTAGGCGCGGCCGCGCAGGAACTTCTGGTGCAGGATCTCGGAAACCACCCGCTCCGCTTCGTGCTCCTCGTTGTCGCACACCAGGACGCGGATGGGATCGCCGGGACCCAATTCGCTCCACAGCCGCTTCTCGAAGAGGTGGGGGTTGTGGCCGATGAGACGGTTGGCGGCCTGCAGGATGCGGCCGGTGGAGCGGTAGTTCTGCTCCAGCTTCACCACCTTTAGACGAGGAAAATCCCGCTGCAGGCGGGCCAGGTTGTCGGGTCGGGCGCCGCGCCAAGCGTAGATCGACTGATCGTCGTCTCCCACCACGGTGAGGGCCTGGCGCACTCCGGTGAGAAGCTTCACCAGCTCGTACTGGGCGCCATTGGTGTCCTGGTATTCGTCCACCAGCAGGTAGCGGATGCGGTTCTGCCAGCGTTCGCGGACGTGCGCTTCTTCGCGCAGAAGCTGCACCGGCAGGCGGATGAGGTCGTCGAAATCCACGGCGTTGTGGGCGACCAGCGCCCGCTGGTAGGCGCCGTAGAGACGGGCGTGGCGCAGCTCCTTGTCGTCCGCCGCCGCGGCCAGCGCCCCCTCGGGAGGAATCAGCTCGTTCTTCCAGGCGGAGATGCGCCACAGAGCGCCGCGCACCGCCTCCTTGTCCACGCCCTCTTCGGCCATCAGCTCCTTGACCAGGTGCTCGCTGTCGAGGCTGTCGAAGATGGTGAACCCTTCGCGCAGCCCCCCGACCTTGCGCTCCTTGCGGAGAATGTCGAGCCCCAGGGTGTGGAAGGTGGAGACGGTGAGGCCGCGGCTTTCGCCTCCTTCGAGCAGGCCGCCCACCCGCGCCTTCATCTCCCGCGCCGCCTTGTTGGTGAAGGTGACGGCGGCGATGTGGCGCGCGGCAAGCCCCGCCTCGCGGATCAGCCAGGCGATCTTGTGGGTGATGACGCGGGTCTTGCCCGAGCCGGCGCCGGCGAGCACCAGCAGGGGACCGTCGATCCAGGTCACCGCCTGACGCTGTCTTGGATTGAGATCGTGCATGGCCTATAGTGTGCCGGCTCCCGGGTGCGAGGAGGCCTCTGCCGAGGGGCTCGCTCCGGAGCCCGAGGGTCGGGAAAGGCTGGAGATTCTAGCCAAATGTCGCGCCGGAATCCGGAATTTTCCCGGGGAGATCTTGTTCGCCGCATCCTGGCGCCTCACCCTCTGCGGGGCTGGCGCAACAGAGGAGAAGCCATGAGCGATTTTTCTACCATCCGCCCGCGCACGCCCGAATCCGAGGCGGAGCTGAAGCGGGAGTCCTGGCGCATCTTCCGCATCATGTCGGAGTTCGTCGAAGGGTTCGAGCAGCTCAGCCGCATCCGCCCCGCGGTGAGCATCTTCGGTTCCGCCCGCACGCCGCCGGACCACCCCTGGTACCGCAAGGCGGAGGAGGTGGCCCGGTTGCTCTCCGAGGCGGGCTTCACCGTCATCAGCGGCGGCGGTCCCGGGATCATGGAGGCGGCCAACAAGGGGGCCTTCCAGGGGCCTTCCCCCAGCGTGGGTCTCAACATCGTACTGCCCCACGAGCAGCGCCCCAACCCCTACCAGGACATCTCCATCGAGTATCGCCATTTTTTCGCGCGCAAGGTGATGTTCATCAAATACGCCTCGGCCTACGTGGTGCTGCCGGGCGGTTTCGGCACCCTCGACGAGCTGGCCGAGTGCCTCACCCTGGTGCAGACCGGCAAGGGGCGGCGCATTCCCATCATCCTCGTGGAGAAACGTTTCTGGCAGGGAATGTTCGATTGGTTCCGCGATACCCTGGTGGCGGAAGGCACCATCGGCCCCGAGGATCTGGATCTGATGCGTCTGTGCGACGAACCGGAGGAGATCGTCGAGGCGATCTTCGCTCACTACGGCGGTCGCGGTTTCCAACCCTCCCGCGAGGAGCAGGAGATCCTGCTCGAGCTATAATGACGCTTTTCATCCTCCGGAGAGCGCAACCATGAAACGGGCCTCCTTCGCCGCCACGGCACTCTTCCTGCTTTTCGTCGCCCTCGCCGCGGCGGAAGAACCGCCCCCGCCGCCGGCGCCCGTGGACGAGAACGGCCAGCCGCTGGAGCCGGAAGTGACCATCCGCGAGGAGGGGGGCAAGACCATCCAGGAGTACCGCGTCAACGGCCAGCTCTACATGGTCAAGATCGTGCCCCGGCGCGGCGCGCCCTACTACCTGCTGGACCTGGACGGCGACGGCCAGTTCGACGAGGTGAGGGGGGACGATCCCGGTCAGATCGTGCTGCCCCAGTGGATCCTGTTCCGCTGGTAGAGAGGAACCGTGGAGCGACTCATCCGCAGGTTGGAGGTGACCGCCGAATGGCTCGGGCGGATGGTGGCCTGGGCCACGCTTCTGATGGTGCTGATCACCTTTCTGGTGGTGCTGCTGCGCTATCTGTTCGACACCGGCTGGATCGCCATGCAGGAGTCGGTCACCTATCTGCACGCCGCCGTCTTCATGCTGGGGGCGGCCTACACCCTGAAGCATGGCGGCCATGTGCGGGTGGACATCTTCTATCAGGGGTTCGGTCCGCGCGGCAAGGCGTGGATTAATCTGTTGGGTACCCTCTTTCTCCTCTTTCCCCTGGCGCTCTTCATCCTTTTCGTCAGTTGGGACTACGTGGCCGAATCCTGGAAGGTGCTGGAAGGGTCGCGGGAAGCGGGCGGCCTGCCGGGCGTCTTTCTTCTCAAGACGCTGATCCTGGTGCTGCCCCTGACTCTGCTGCTTCAGGGAACGGCGTTGGCGCTCAAGAGCCTGCGGCTGTTGCGGGGAGCCGTGGATGGTTGAATACCTGCCGCTGATCCTCTTCGCGGTGGTGGCCCTGGTGTTGATGCTGGGCTACCCCGTGGCCTTCACCCTGGGCGGCGTCTCGCTGCTGTTCGCCTACGCCGGGGAGTGGTTCGGCACCTTCGACAGCGCCTTTCTGGAGGCGTTGCCCAACCGCATCTACGGCATCATGACCAACGAGACGCTGATCGCGGTGCCGCTCTTCGTCTTCATGGGGGTGATGCTGGAGCGCTCCAAGGTGGCCGAAGAGCTGCTCGACACCATGGCGGCGCTGTTCGGCCGGCTGCGCGGGGGGCTGGGCATCTCGGTGACTCTGGTGGGCATGCTGCTGGCCGCCAGCACCGGCATCGTCGGCGCCACGGTGGTGACCATGGGGCTGCTCTCCCTGCCCACCATGATCAAGCGCGACTACGATCCGGCGGTGGCCGCGGGCACCATCTGCGCCTCGGGCACCCTCGGACAGATCATTCCGCCCTCCATCATCCTGGTGCTTCTGGGCGACGTGCTCTCTTCGGCCTACCAGCAGGCGCAGCTGGAGATGGGCATCTGGGATCTGAAGACGGTCTCCGTGGGCGACCTTTTCGTGGGCGCCGTGATTCCAGGGCTGGGCCTGGTGGCCATGTATCTGATCTATCTGCTGGGCGTCGCCCTGTTCCGGCCCCACAAGGTGCCGCCCGCCCCCGACCTCTCGGCCCAGGGCTCTCTGGCGCGGCGGGTGGTGACGGTGCTGCTGCCTCCCTTGCTGCTGATCGTGGCGGTGCTCGGCTCCATTCTGGCCGGCATGGCCACCCCCACCGAGGCGGCTTCGGTGGGCGCGGTGGGCGCCATGCTGCTGGCTGCCCAGCGTCGCGAGTTGAGCCTCGCCTCGCTGCGGGAGGTGATGCGGTCCACCGTGAAGGTCACCAGCATGGTGTTCGTGATCTTCATCGGCGCGGCGGTCTTCTCGCTGGTCTTTCGCGGCTTCGGAGGCGATGACCTGGTGGGCGAGCTGCTCCACAATCTTCCCGGCGGGGTGGTGGGTGCCGTGGCGGTGGTGATGTTGTTGATGTTCCTCCTCGGCTTCATTCTCGACTTCATCGAGATCACCTTCGTGGTGGTGCCCATCGTCGGTCCCATATTGCTGGAGATGGGGCTGGATCCGGTGTGGCTAGGGATCATGATCGCCATCAATCTGCAGACCTCTTTTCTCACGCCCCCCTTCGGCTTCGCCCTCTTCTATCTGCGTGGCGTGGCCCCGGCCGAAGTGAGCACGAGCGCCATCTATCGGGGTGTGATACCCTTTATCCTGATCCAGCTATTCATGCTGGCTCTGCTCGCCTGGTGGCCGCAGCTCGCCACCTGGCTGCCGGGCGTGGTGTACCGGTAGAAAAAAAACAGGCCGTGGCGAAACGGCCGTTCGATCGTTATACGTGAACCAAAGTAGTTGGGGGAGGAAACCATGGCGCAACGCATTAGCCTGGGTATCGCCATCGTCATTTTCGTGGCCGGCATCGTCTTCGCGGGTCTTTTCAACGTGGCACTGCACTACACCAATGAGCTGGAGTTCTGCACTTCCTGCCATTCCATGAAGCAGAACCTCAAAGAGTACAAGGAGACCATCCATTACAAGAACCCTGCCGGAGTACGGGCCATCTGCTCAGATTGCCACGTGCCCAAGCCGTTCATACCCAAGATGATCGCCAAGGTGATGGCGGCCAAGGACGTGTATGGAGAGATCGTGGGCATCATCGACACCCCGGAGAAGTTCGAGGCGCGTCGCTGGGAGATGGCCAATGCCGTTTGGGACAAGATGAAATCCACCGATTCGCGCGAGTGCCGCTCCTGCCACTCCTGGGATGCGATGGATCTGGCGGAGCAGGACCGCAGCGCCCGCAAGCGCCACGGCCGCGCCCGGGACGAGGGCAAGACCTGCATCGACTGCCATCAGGGCATCGCCCATGAGGAACCGGAGGAACCCGAAGACGACGAGGCGGACGAGTAAGCGGCATGGCAGGGGGATCGAAGAAGATGAAGACGAATGCGCAATGGTTGAAGAGGCTTTCCTGGCTGGCCTGCCTTCTGCTGGCGATGGGCGCGTCGTTCGCCCAGGCTGGTGGGCCGGACGCGAAGAAGGCGGAGCTGGATCGCCAACTGCGCCTGGCGGCGTCGGTGGACGATGTGGAGACGGTGCGGAAACTGCTCGATAAGGGCGCGGACGTCAACGCCGCCAACAAATTCGGCAAGACGGCGTTGATGATGGCCGCCGAAAACGGCAACCTCGCGACGGTGTCGGTGCTGCTCTCCCGGGGTGCCGACGTCAACCGCAAGACGGTGGCCAACTGCACGGCCCTCACCCTGGCGGCGGAGAACGGCGAGTCCGAAGTGACCGCCTTGCTCATCGAGCGTGGCGCCGATCTCAACGCGCGCACCCGTGCCGGAGCGACGCCGGTGTTGTTGGCGGCGCGCTATGGCGAGAACGAGATGCTCGATCAGCTCCTGTTTCGCGGCGCCAACCCCAACGACCGCGACAAGGAGGGAAGGACGCCTCTCATGCTGGCGGCGGAGCACGATCACCTGAAGGCGGTGAAACTGCTGCTCAAGCATGGGGCCAAGGTGAATCTGCAAGACAAGAAAGGGAAGACGGCGCTCATCCATGCCGTGGAAAGGGGCAAGAACATTGAGATCGCCAAGGTGCTCCTCGAACACGGCGCGAAAGTCGATTTACGTTCCAAGGACGGCGCCACGGCGCTCATCTGGGCGGCCGGCAGCGGCAACGTGGCGGCGGTGGAGCTGTTGTTGCGGAACGGCGCCGACGTGCACGCCGCCGACAAGGACGGCACCACGGCGCTGATGGAGGCGGTGGACGTGCGCGAGCCCGAGGTGGTCAAGGTTCTCCTCGCCCATGGCGCCGATCCGAAACGGAAGGACAAGGAGGGGCGTTCAGCCCTGGAGATCGCCAAGGGGATGCGCAACGGCCGCTGCTTGAAGCTGCTTCAAGAGTCGTTGCAGAAACCGATCTCGCATTGATGTGCCTTGCCGCCCCGCCATGGAGCGGGGCGGCGCGCAGGATCAGCGGATGGTGGCCGGCCGCCAACTGCGGTCGAAGAAGTCGAAGTCGGGGTTGCGCCAGCCGCGAGGCGCCAGATGGTCGGGGCGCAAACTGGCCACGTAGGACATCACGGCCACCTGTTCGCGCGGCGTGAAATTGCGGATCTGTTTGACCATCTTGGGGTCGGCGTTGCGCCGCCGGCCGTTGCGGATCCAGTTGAATTGGCGCATCAGATAGCTGTAGTGCTGTCCCTGGATGCGCGGCACGTGCTTTTCGGGGTCGCCCTCTCCCCGGTCGCCATGGCACTTGGCGCAATTCTCCTCGTAGATCTTGCGGCCCTCCTCGATGCGCAGGCGAAAGCCCTGCTCGTTGTCGGGGTTCATGGGCAGCGAAGCCACGTAGGCGGCCACGTCGGCGATGTCTTGCGGGCCTCCCAGCGAGCGGGCGGAGGCGAAGGCGCGCATGATGGGGTTGTCGCGGTTGCCGGCGCGGAAGTCGGCAAGCTGCTTGATGATCACGGGGCGCAGCTGCCCGGCGATCTCTGGATAGCCGCTGCCAGCCACGCCCCAACCCTCGGCACCATGGCAGGTGATGCAGATGGTGCCGAAGAGTTCGCGGCCGTGGTCGATGTCCGGTTTCAGTCGCAAGGCCTCCTCGAACTCCTTGAGGTGGGGCGGCGCCTTGTCTTTGAACGGTTCTGCATGAATGCTTGCTGCGAAGAGAGCGAGGGGCAGGATCAGTGCCTGTGCGCGCAGTAAACGCTTCCGCGGGATCTTCATGGCGGACTCCAGCCTCCGGGTGAAACGCCGATTTTTGTAGCTACACAACTTTCCACAGATCGTTGTTGTGGCGCATTGATCTGGGTCATGTGTGAGCAAAAGTTGCTTATATACAAGAATATTAATGAATAATGATTTTCTAAATTATTGTTTCTTAAGAAAAAAATTTGACGCACGAAGGAGGTTGATGGTAGCTTTGAGCCTCCGAAATCTCGCGTGCAGAATTGAATCCAAAGGAGGCGAATTTTGGAGGGGGGTGCTGCCAGTGGACGGTGGTACTAAAAATTCGTAATCGTAACCTTTGGGCGGGAAGTCAGAAGCCCGTTCGAAGGAACTTCCACAACGAGGGGGATAGCATGAAAAAGGCACTGTCTGCGGCCGTTCTGGCCGCACTGGCGACGAGCGCCTGTACCACGCAGGAGCCTGCTGCCGAGAAGACAGCCAAGGCCGAGGCCATGTTGGCGCCGGTGGTTCCCATGGAACCCAAGGTGTACGGCGGGCCGATGGTGGCGGCTGATACCAGCAAACCCAAGAACGACTACAACATCACCATCAACTACGAGTTGGGGATGCACTGCACCGGCTTCGACTTCAGCTACTGCTGCGTGCTGCCGCCCTACAACTCGGTTCAGTCCCAGGTGATCAAGACCGCCACCGGCAAGAAGAAGTACCCCGAGGTGCTTGAGGCGGACGAAAAGGATCCCATGGTGCTGGTGGACGGCAAGAAGCGCTTCAAGCTGGCCTACGGCTTCATCGGCAACACCTACTCCGAAGGCAACAAGATGAAGTACTGGGACGTTCCCTACGACGTGAACGGGGACGGCAAGTACGGCAAGAACGAGAACGTGGCCAACGCCTACTGGACCCATCTGTACGTCTACAAGGATCTGGAGGGCACCAACCCCAAGCACACCAGCGCCGACAAGGAGAAGCTGTTCGTGGGTCTGCAGATCCCCGTGCCGCGGGACAACGGCCCGGCCGGGGCCGCGGTGCCCAGCCCGCTGCACGGCGGTTTCCTCCGTTACTCGGGTGAGACGGGGACGGTGGTCTACACCAAGTCTCCCGTTCTGGACAACGTGCCCATCGTGCTCACCAACCCCGGCATTTGGGAGGCCCTCGGCCTGCCGCTCACGCCCTTCTCCGACCGGCGGGCGGCCAAGGACATCCTCACCCTGGTTGAGAGCGACATCCAGCCCTTCCAGGAGGCGTGGGTGAGTCTGGTGGACGCCGACACCGGCAAGCCGGTGCTGGACAGCCACAGCGGCAAGCCGATCACCTTCATCGGCACCGAGCCCATCGACGTGCCCAACTGCGCCAACTGCCACAGCAACGAGAACGCCAACGGCAAGAAGTACCAGCTCTACAAGCAGGAGCGGGCGTTCTGGAAAGGGTTGGGCGCGTCGGACTGGATCGCCAACCTGAAGGCGACCTCCATCTCCATCCTGGAGATCCACGACGACAAGAACGGCACCGATTTCCTGAAGAATTACGATCCCAACAGCCGTTCCACCATGAACCGACTGGGACGGGATCCGGTGCTCTGCCAGAAGTGCCACGCCGACAACGTCATCGCGGTGCTTGCCTCCAAGACCTACAAGGACAAGGACGGCAAGGAGAAGCTGATCCAGCCGCTGACTCAGGCGATTCACGGCATCCACCAGAAAGAGCGGCCGATGCCCGATTCCCATGGCCGCACCGGGGCCTGCCAGGGCTGCCACCCGGCGCACCGGTACGACCGCAGCATGGATGAGTATCCCATCACTCCCGACGGCAAGAACGCCTATGCCGACACCGACAACCGGGATGCCGCCGGCGGCTGCTATGTGGGCCGCGACGTCCACTCCAACCCCTTCAAGGACAAGGATGGAGTGGGCACGCCGGAGCACCTGAACGCCATCGGCAAGTGGCTGCAGGCCAACGTCTCGCAGATCGGCAATGGAAAGGGCGGCAAGGGCCTGTGGTGCACCAACTGCCACAACCAGCTCTCCCGCGAGCTATATCAGCGCGACAACCTGAAGAACGCCTTCAAGCAGACCGGCACCACCTTGCGCAACAAGTCGCTGCCGGAGATCGCCAAGGGCATCGGCGTGTCGCTGGCGCAGCTCAAGCGCATGATGGACCCGAAAGTGGTGCCCGACGCCAAGGGGCATGACACTCCGGGCAAGTCGGAGATCCTGCACACCTGGGCCAAGAAGCGCCTGGTGCCGGACATTGCGGTGATCGCGCTCAAGGGCAACGGCCCGCTGGTGCACAAAGACGTGGATGGCGACATCAACGTGGTGCCTCTGTCGGCCAACCCGGCGGTGGACATCGCCAGCCTGAAGCTGCCCGAAGGGGCCACGGGCGCAGCCGCCGTTCCCTACGAGGCCGCCACCCATGGCCGCGACTACTGGCTGTCGCCCGGTGCTCCGCACTGCGCCGACTGCCACGCCGCGCCTTTCGTGGAAGGTCAAGGCGGGGTCGCCTTCCCCATCAACCAGCCCGGCAAGTACAGCCTGATGCGCTACACCAAAGGCCATGCCGGACTGGCCTGCCAGGCCTGCCACGAGTCGATCCACGGCCTCTATCCGGTGTCGCCGCGTGCCGACACCACCACCTACAAGCAGCCGACGCAGTACAACCCGGACGGCTCCCGCGGTCCGTTCAAATGCGCCGCCTGCCACGAGGTGAACGAGAAGGGCGTGCCCTACATTGCTGATCCGAAGAAGAAGGATTATTACTGGAACGGCAAGCCCATCGCCGAGGACTTCGACGCGGCGGTCGCTTGGATCCACGCCAACGCGCCGGATCAGGGCGGCAAGATCCCCGAGGAAGACGACGAGGAGGACGACGACTGAGGGGAGTGAAGAGGGAGCCGGCCAGCCGGCCGGCTCCTTTCGAATCCGCACAGGGAGCGATGGGCTCCCTGTTTTTTTTCCTTCGGGAAGCTCCCTTTCCGAAGATGGAAGCGGCAACAGTGAAGAAGGTTTGGAGACGATGAAGTTGATCAAGCATTCCCTGGCGGCGGTGCTGCTGCTGGGCGCCACCGCCGCC
>JALSRN010000080.1 GCA_026984735.1 Sedimenticola sp.
AGAGAACTCCACCAGGATGGGGAGGATGCTGAACGCCATGTAGTTGAGAATCTGGGAGACCGAGCGGGTGCCGCGCTCCAGATCGCGGCTGATGGCCCCGGTCTTCCGTTGCAGATGGAAGCGCAGAGAGAGCTCGTGCAGGTGGGCCAACACCCGGGTGGAGAGGCGGCGCATGGCGCGGTAGCGCACCTTGGCGAAGACGACGTCGCGCAGCTCGTTGAAGAGGCTGGCCGAGAGCTTGAGCAGGCCGTAGCCGGCCAGCAGCGCCACCGGCATCACCAGCGCCTGGCCGGGGCGGTTCTCGAGGGCGTCCACGATCTCCTTCAGCGCCAGCGGCACCCCCACGTTGGCCACCTTGGCCAGCACCAGAGAGATCAGCGCGAAGAGCGCGCGGCCGCGAAACTCCCACAAATAGGGCAGCATGCTGCGCAGGTTGTGCCAGTCGCGCCGGTTCTTGTGGACCTGCGGCGGCACCCCGTGATGATGAACCATGCTATACTTCCGAAAGAATTAACTTATTGAAATTCTGGGAATTTCATTCCTCGACACCGCAAGCGGATGATAACAGATGCAGAATGAAGACGAGGTGAGAAAGGCGCTCGAGCAGTCCATGAGCGACTGCAGCTACAACGAGCCGTTCGCGCTCATGGTGCTGGGCGACAGCATGGAACCCGAGTTTCCCGACCGGTGCATCATCATTCTGGAGCGTTCCGAAGTGTGCAAGGACGGCATGTACATCATGGCCATGGTGGAGGGAACGCGCTGGTTCCGCCAGTACCGCAAGGACGAGCACGGCGAACGGCTGGTGGCGCTCAACGAGCGCTACCCCGACATTCCGCTGGAAGGGCTCGACTGGCAGGTGGAGGCCATCTGCTACCAGCGCAACATCAAGCGCAAGGTCAAGCACTACCGGTACGACTGAGATGAAGGGACGGGGTCATCTCGCTTTCCAACGGAATGGCGCGGAGGAACGCCCCTGGCCAGCTCGGGTGAGAGAGCCTTGAGCGGGAAGCGGAACGAAGCGCGAACCGCCCCGGACGGAGCGGCCCGCCCCCTCCTTGCGATGCCGGCGGCCCTCTTTTGGAGCACGCTCCTCTTCTGCCTGCCGCTCCTGGCCGCGGGATCGACCTTCGCGGCCCCCGCGGTGGTGGAGACGGCCAGGGTGGAGAAGAGAGCGCTCGCCATCGAGCTGGAGCGGCCGGGAACCTTGATCTACCGCCGCCGCTTCCGGGTTTTCAACCAGGAGGAAGGGCGCCTGCAACGCTTCCCCTGGCGGGAGGGAGACCGGGTGAAGAAGGGCGAAGTGCTGCTGGAGCTCGACACCCGCCTGCTCCGCTCTGAGATGCGCAAGGCCGAAGCCGACATGAGGCTCAAGAAGCGGCGGCTGGAGCGGCTGGAAAAACTGGCCCGGCAGAAGGCCGCCTCTTCCGACGAGGTGGCCGAGGCCCGCACCGAGCTGGAGGTGGCCCGGGCGGAGCTGCAGATCCTCCGCATCCGCCTCGGCCACGCCCGGGTGACCGCCCCCTTCGACGGCGTGGTGGTGGAGCGGCTGGCCGAGCCCGGCGACGTCCGCTCCCGCTACACCCATCTGCTCACCCTGGCCGACCCCCGCTCCCTCGTTATCCGCTTCCGGCTGGAAGGGAGGCTGATGGCACAGCTCGAGCCCAGCGGGAAGATTCGAGTGCGGTGGGCCGGAAAGGGCTACGATGCGGTCATCACCCGCCTCTTTCCCGAAGTGGACACCGTCAGCCGGCTGGGAACCGTGGAGGCGCGCTTCGAACGGATTCCCGAAGGGGCCCGCGCCGGCGACTTCGTCCGCGTGCGGCTCGCCACCTCCCCTCGGGAACGACTGCTGATCCCCGCCTCCGCGCTGCGGGTGGACAGAAAGGGAGAATACGTCTTTCTGGTAAAAGGCGGAAAGGTATGGCGGCGGAAGGTGAAGAGCGGCTTCCGTTTCGGGGAGGATGTGGAGATCGCCGAGGGCCTGCGCTCGGCTCAGGAGGTGGTGGTGCGTGGCTTCATGGATCTCGAAAATGGAAAGGAGGTCACAGTTTCCCCGCGAAGGCATCCAAAAAAACGCACCGCGCCTTGATCAGGACCGGCAAATAAGAATACTAATTTCACTCTATCCTGACCTCTTCGGAACCCAGTGCCATGGGTAACGCACCGAAAGCTCTCTCCGTCTTCTTTCTGTTCCTCTTCCTGGCGGCCGAGCTTCCAGCCGCCGACCTCACCATGGGAAAAGCGATCAACAAGGCCGGGCGGCAGCGTATGCTCTCCCAGCGGATCGCCAAATACTACGCCTACAAGGCGTGGGGCTTCGACGACCCCAACTACGACAAAGAGATGAACAAGGCGATGAGCGAGTTCCACAGCGCCCTCGATTATCTCAAGAACGCTCCGGAAAACACCTCCAAAATCGACGAAGCGCTCGCCAAAGTGGAGAAAGACTGGCAGACCTTCGAACTGAGCAAAAAAGTCAAAAGAGGCACCTACATCCCTTCCCTGGTGATGCGCTCGATGGAGAACATCCTCAACCAGATGAACTACATCACCGCGCTCTACGCCGCCATCGTGAAATGATCCCCCAGCCCCAGGGCGAAATCGCATAATCGGCTTTCGACGCCGCCACGGAGCCCGTGGCCTACACCACGCCCCGCGGCGACCGCTACAATGGGGACGTGAAGAGGAACGATCGCAACCCTGTCGAAAGCGAAAAGGGCGGCCTCGCCGCCTGGTCGCTGCGCCATCCGGTGGCGGTGGTCATGCTCACGCTCACCGCCGTGGTGCTGGGGCTCTTCTCCCTGGCCAGCCTGAAGATCGACCTCCTGCCCCACATCATCTATCCCAGCATCGCCGTGCGGGTCAACGATCCCGGCGTGCCGGCGACCGTCATGGAGGACGAGGTGACCCGTCAGCTGGAGGAGCAACTGGCCATCACCGAAGACGCCATCCACGTGCGCTCGGTCACCCGGGAGGGGCGCTCCGCGGTGGACCTGGACTTCGCCTACGGCAAGGACATCGACGCCGCCCTGCGCGACGCCGCCACCCGGCTCGACCGCGCCCGGCGCTTCCTGCCGGAGGGCATCCAGCCGCCGGTCATCTACAAACGAGACCCCTCCCAGCTGCCCGCCGCCGAATTCGCAGTGCGCTCCTCCACCCTCGATCCGGCGGCGTTGCGTGAATGGGTGGACTACCGGCTGGGGAAATGGCTGGTCAACCTCCCCGGCGTGGCCGCCGCCGAAGTGGCGGGCGGACGGGTTCGCCAGATCCAGGTGCTGGCCGATCCGCTAACCTTGGCGGCGCACGGACTCGACCCTGCCGATCTCGAATCGGCGCTGCAGAAAGAGAACCGCGACCGCGCCGGCGGCCGCCTTCGTCTGGGGCGCGCCGAACTGCCGGTGCAGACCCGGGGCCGGCTGCGCGACCTGGAAGCGCTCGCCCGGCTGCCCGTTCCGGTGCGGGAGGCGGATGGAAAAGAGGCGACGCTGCCGCTGCAGAGTCTGGCCAGGATCCACGACGGTTACCAGGAGCCCCGGCTGCGCATCCGCCTGGACGATCGGCCGGCGGTGAAAGTCTCCATCCAGAAACAGCCCCAGGCCAACACCGTGGCGGTGGTGGACTTGGTGAACCAGAAGCTGGCCGACCTGAAACGTCGTGGACTGATTCCGCCCGGCGTGGAGGTGGTGCCGGTGAACGACGAGGCGCACCACATTCGGGCGGCGCTCGACAATGCGTTGGGGGCGGCGTCGAGCGGAGCGCTGCTGGCGATGCTGGTGGTCTGGCTCTTTCTCGGCAGCCTGCGGCGCACCCTGGTGATCGGCAGCGCCATTCCCATCGCCATCCTCGTCACCCTCATCCTCATGGCGGCCACCGGCCTGACGCTCAATCTCATGACCCTGGGCGGCCTGGCGCTGGGGGTGGGAATGCTGGTGGACAGCACCATCGTCATGCTGGAGAACATCTATCGCCACCAGCGCCTGGGGGAATCGGTGCTGCAGGCCTCCCGGCGGGCGGCCGCGGAGGTCACTTCCGCCATCGTCGCCTCCACCACCACCAACCTGGCCGCGGTGCTGCCCTTTCTCCTCATCGGCGGGCTAATCGGCCTGCTCTTCCGCGAGCTGATCGTCACCATCTCCGCCGCCATCGTGGCCGCCCTGGTGGTGGCGCTCACCCTGGTTCCCGCCCTCGGCGGCCGCATCCCCGTGGGCCGGCAGGGTCGCTTCCGAAACCGGATGGAGAAGGTCACCACCGGGGTGCAGGAGCGCTACGCCCGCCTGTTGTCGCGCATTCTCCGGCTGCGCTGGCCGGTGCTCGCCCTCTTCGTGCTGGCGCTCGCCGCCACGCTCCCCGACCTGCTGCGCCCCCTGGCCCGCTTCATGCCCAGCATCGACGACGGCCGCGTGGGCATCTATCTCACCGCCGACCGCGGGGTGAGCGTGGACGAGATGGACCGGCTCACCGCGAAAGTGGAAGCCCTGGTGCGCGCCCAGCCGGGCGTGGAGAGCCTCTTCACCACGGTGGGCGGTTTCGTCTTCGGCCGTTCCACCTACGAGAACGCCAACCGGGCCAACATCCAGGTCCAGCTCGCGCCGCCTGAGCGGCGCCCTCCCCTCGGCGCCTGGGTCCGCGATCTGCGACGGGCCGTGAAGGAAGCGGCGCTGGCCGGGGTGCGGGTACGCATCCGTCCCCGCGGGGTGCGCGGACTGCGGCTCGGCCGCGGGGACGACGACATCAGTTTCCAGGTGCAGGGCCCCGATCTCGACACCCTTCGCACCATCGGCCGCCGCATGGCGCAGGCGCTGGAAGCGGTGAAGGGATTGCGCAACGTCCGCGCTTCCAGCGAAGAGACGGTGCTGCAGCTCTCCATCGACGTGGACCGCCGCAAGGCCGAACTGCTGGGAGTGGACAGCGAGCGCATCGGCAAGGCGGTGCGCTACCTGTTGGAAGGACGCACGGTGGGACGTTTCGTCGCCGGCGACCGCGGCCTCGCCATCCTCCTTCGGCTGCAGCCCGAAGAGGCGTTTCCCCCGCGGCTCGAAGAGCTGGTGATCATGGGCGGCGCCGACGGCCGCACGCCGGTTCGCCTGGGGGAGGTGGCGCGCATCCGGCTCACCCCGGCCCCGGCCTCCATCCTCCGCGAACAGCAGCAGCGGATCGTGGAGGTGACCGCCACTCTCGAGGGGGGCGCCAACCTCTCCCAAGTGGTGAACCGGGCTCAGCGACGACTGGCGGCGCTCGATCTGCCGGTGGGATACCGTATCTACGAAGGGGGCGCCTACAAAGCGCTGCAGCAGAGCCGCAGAACCGGGCTGACGCTGCTGGGGCTGGCGCTCTTCCTGGTGCTGGTGGTGATGGCGGTGCAGTACGAATCGCTGCGCAACCCGGCGATCATCCTGGTGAGCCTCGCCTTCAGCGCCATCGGCGTCTCCGTCGGGCTGCGCTGGACCCACACCTCCCTCTCCATGCCGGTGTGGCTGGGCATGATCATGCTCGCCGGCATCGTGGTGAACAACGCCATCATCCTGGTGGAATACATCGAGCTCAAGCGCAAGGAGGGGCTGGCGGTGATCGAAGCGGTGATCGAAGCGGGGCGGCTGCGCCTTCGCCCCATTCTGATGACCACCTTCACCACCGTCGCCGGCATGCTGCCGCTGGCGCTGGCGGTGGGCGAAGGTTCGGAGATGCTCCAGCCGCTGGCCATCACCCTGAGCTGGGGGCTGGGCTTCTCAATGCTGGTGACCCTGGTGCTGCTTCCGGTAGTCTATCTGCTGGCCCAGCGCCCCACTCTTGCGAGTGTGGATCAGTCGTCGTAACGGTCGTCCAGGTTGGTGGGGCAGAGCACCGCGCGCATGGTGCCGATGAGCTCCAGCAGCTTGCCGTTGCGGATGCGATAGTAGATGCGGTTCGCCTCCTTGCGCGAGGTGACGATGTTCTTGTTGCGCAACTGCTCCAGATGCTGGGAGATGTTGCTCTGCGAAGTGCCGGTGCGCGCCACGATCTCGCCCACCGAGAGCTCCCGGTCGCCCAGGGTGCAGAGGATCTTCCACCGCAGCGGGTGCGCCATCGCCTTGAGAGCGTTGGCGGTCATGGTGGGATCCTCATCCGGAGGAATCTGGTTGGTAGGATCGCTCATGGCGCTCAGGCTCCTGTGGATCGTTTGCGTTCCGCCTCCACGCGGCGGTAGCCGGACATATTCTTGGCGATGCAGATGATCTCGTCAATCTCGCCCTTCTCCCCCGTGATGGCGGTGCGGGAGAAGAGCACTGGCACGCGGCTGCCGTCCTTGGCGATGAAGGCCGCCTCGATATCGCGCAGAGCGCCGGTGCGGATGAGCGCCTCCAGCCAGGTGCCCATGAAGGCCCTGGCCTCCTCCTGCCCCTCCTCCTCGAAGACGTCGCCGATGCTCATGCCCACCAGTTCCCGCTCGGTGTAACCGAGCATTTCGCACGCAGCGGGGTTGACCCTCTTGATGCGGCCCGCCGGATCGAGGATCAACAGCGCCTCGCCCATGTAGTTGAGGATGTTCTCCAGATGGCGGTTGGCCTGCGCCAGCTCCGCGGTCCGTTCCGCCACCTTCTGTTCGAGAAGGCGGTTGAGCTGCCGCTCCTTCTCGATGAGGCGGAAATAGGTGCTGATCTTGTTGATCAACTGGTTGTCGTCAATGGGCTTGAGCAGATAATCGGCGGCGCCCACGTCGTAGCCCTTCTGCTGGAACTCTTCGGTCTTGAAAGCGGCGGTGAGAAAAATGATGGGAATGTCGCGGGTCTTGCGGTGCAGTTTCAGCATGCGCGCCGTCTCGAAGCCGTCCATCTGCGGCATCTGCACGTCGAGGATGATGAGATCGATGCGCGGGTCGGCGCGGGCGATCTCCAGCGCCTCCTTGCCGCTGGTGGCTTCGAGCAGCTCCACGTCCATGTGCTTGTGGATCAGGGATCTGAGGGTGAACAGGTTGTGCGCGTTGTCGTCCACCGCCAGCACCCGAAAGCCGGCGTAGCGATTCATGGGTCGTTATTCTCCTCCTCTGTGGATGACACCTCTCCAAGCGCTTTCAACAGCTCGGCGGAACCGGGGCGCAGAGGCAAAATGCGGTCCACGCACGCTGCCTCCGCCGGCGTGGCCTCGCCCAAACCCAGCAGAAACGGCCCATGAGCCCCCCCTTTCACTATAGCGGAGATGACGCACCAGTCCACCACGCCCGCGGCGGCCAGCACCCACCGCACCTCCCCCTCCTCCATGGCTTCGCGCAGCTCCTCCTCGTCGGCCGCGGCGGTCACCTCCAGGTTCCAGCTTTCCAGCAGGCGGCTCAACTCCAGCAACCGATCGATATCGGTCTCCACCAGCACCACCCCCACGCCGTTGAAATCGGCGCCGGGAGCCGGCTCCGGCCGCGGTTCAGGCGCGGTCGGCGGAGGCTCCCGCGGCTCCGTGGTGCCGCCGGGCGCCGCTTCGCCACATCGGGCCGGAAGCAGCAGCGTGAAACGGGAGCCTTCGCCGGGACGGCTGCGGAGGCGGATCTCGCCGCAGAGCACCCGCGCCAGTTCCCGGCTGATGCTCAGTCCCAGGCCGGTGCCGCCGAAACGCCGCCGGGTGGAACCGTCGGCCTGCTGGAAGGCCTCGAACACCGCCTGCTGCTTCTCCGGCGGAATGCCGATGCCGGTGTCCTCCACCGAAAGGGCCACCGCATAGGGCGCCTGCGCCGCCTCCAGCTCGACCACCACTCCGCCCCGTTCGGTGAACTTGAGCGCGTTGGAGAGAAAATTCTTGAGAATCTGCTTGAGCTTGTGGGCGTCGGTCTGCACCTGAGCCGGCGCGTCGGCGGCCGTCCGCACCCGGAACTCCAACCCCTTCTCGTGGAACTGCGGCGCGAGCTGGGCGTGGATCTCTTCCAGGAGAGGCGCCAGCGCCACCTCCTCGATCACCGGCTCCAGTCGCCCCGCCTCCATGCGCGAAAGATCCAGCACGTCGTCGATGAGCGTGCGCAGATCGGCGCTGGCCTCGTGGATCACCCTGAGCTGCTCCTGCTGCTCCCGGCTCAGCCCTTGCGACTCCTTCAGCAGCAGCTTGGAGAGGAGCAGAATGGAGTTGAGCGGCGTGCGCAGCTCGTGGCTCACGTTGGCCAGGAATTCGCTCTTGTATCTGTTGCTCTCTTCCAGGGCGCGGGCATGGTCGCGCAGCTCCGCCAGGTTGTGGGCATGGGTCTCGGAGAGGCGCGAGAGGCTTTCTCCGAGCTGCCGCAACTCGGGGCTTCCCCGCCACTCGAACTTCACCGGCTCGCCCTTCTCCACCACGCGCCGCACCCCTTCCAGCAGCCGGTTCCCCAGCCGTTCCATGCGCGAGGCCACCCAGGTGGAGACCAAGGCGATCACCAGCACCAGCAGGGCGATGATGGCCAGCACCCGCACGATGAGCGCATTCCGCAACGCCTCCAGCGGCTCTTCGTGCACCGCTCGTCCCACCCAGAGCGGCCGGTCGCCCTCGGTGCGCAGCAGCGGCACCCAGATGACGGTGCGGCCGTCCCCGCCCTCCCAGAGCACGATCTTGCGGCTGGCGAACCTCTCCTTCAGGCCGGGAAAATCGGTAAAGGCGCTCCCCTCCCGCTGGACGATGCCGGGAACGTTCAGATACCGTCCGTCGTCGTGCACCCAGAGGGTGCGCTCGTCCCGCCGCACCAAGCCGCCGATGTCCAGCGTCATCGCCACCACTCCATAAGTGGGTTTGCCCTCGGAAGGTCCAAGCGGGCTGAGGATCTGCAGGGTGATGGCGCGGGAGAGATCTTGCGCCTGCTCGTCGATGGCCACCGGCGCCAGCACCACCAGCGGCGTCTTCGCCGACAGCGCCTGCTTCACCACCTCGGCGGGCGGCAGATGGGGCGGCGTCGCCGTGGGTTGCCAGCGGTGATCCTCGGGATCGCGCGAAAGCCAGAAGCGCAGGATGCCGTTGCGGTCGAGAAAGAGGATGTCCACGATGTCCAGCTGATCGCGCAGGATGCGGTTGATCCACTCGGTGTACTTGAGGCGCGCCCGGGCGATCTGCGCCTCGGAGACCCGCTCGTCCTGGCCCAGCACCACTCCCGGCTCCGGCAGCTTGGCGAGCAGCCTCAGCATCTCGTCGCGGCTCGCCAGATGGGTGTCCAGATCCTGGAAATCGGCCCGCAGGTTCTGCAGGAAGGCCTGCCGGTAGAAGAGCTCCACCCGGTCCAGAACCAGCGGCAGGTTGATGGCCACCGCTCCCAACAGCGGCAGCAGGGCGAAAACGAAGAGGAACAGCAGAATGCGGGTGCGCAGGGACATGGAGTGCTATGCTTGGCCGAATGTTCACCATCCTCCATCGGGACGAACACCTGGTCGCCATCGACAAGCCGCCGGGCGCCCTGGTGCATCGTACCCCAACCACGCGGCAAGGGCACATCGTGTTGCAGGGGCTGAGGGACCAGCTCGGCCGGCGCGTCTGGCCGGTGCACCGGCTCGACCGGGCCACCAGCGGCGTGCTGCTGCTGGCGCTGGACGCGGAGACCGCCTCGGCGCTGGCCCGCGAATTCAAGGAGCGCCGCGTGGAGAAGACCTATCTGGCCCTGGTGCGCGGCTGGCCGGCCGAAAAGGGGCTCATCGACCACCCGGTGCACAGCGGCGAGCACAAGAATCCGGAAAAGAGAAAAGAGGCGGTCACCCGCTACCGGCGGCTGGCGAAGGCGGAGCTGCCGGTGGCGGTGGACCGTTATCCCACCAGCCGCTACGCCTTGATGGAGGCGCGCCCTCTCACCGGCCGCTACCAGCAGCTCCGCCAGCATTTCAAGAAGATCAGCCATCCCATCATCGGCGACACCACCTGGGGCGACGGCAAACACAACCGCTTCTTCCGCGAACGCTACGGAGTGCACCGCCTCATGCTCCACGCGCTGCGGCTGGCCTTCACCCATCCGATCAGCGGCGAGCCGGTCGCCGTGGAGGCGCCGGTGGACGACCAATGGCGCGACCTGTTCCGGGAGTTTGGATGGAAGCCGCGGCCGTGAAACAGCCCAAAGCTTCCGCCGGCCTGTTGTGGCCCCCGCCGGTCTGGCCTATGCTAGGAACATGGGCTCGATGTGGTTTCCAGCCCGAAAATTACAATTCCAAACGAGGAGGAGTGGAGATGTTGCAACCGGGAGATCCGGCGCCCGATTTCGAGCTGCCCACCGCCGAGATGGAGATCGTCCGCCTGGGCGATTTTCGGGGGCGTAAGAATGTGGTGATCTATTTCTATCCCAAGGACGACACTCCGGGCTGCACCCTCGAGGCCAACGATTTCAGCGACCTCATCGACGAATTCGACGCCCTCGACACCCTGGTGCTCGGCATCAGCCGCGACACTTGCATCAGCCATGCCGCCTTCCGCGACAAATACGGCCTGCAAGTGGAACTGGTGGCCGACCCCGACGGCCTGGCCTGCGAGGCCTACGGGGTCCTTCAGGAGAAAGAGGTGAATGGCGAAAAGCGCATCGGCATCCAGCGTTCCACCTTCATCGTGGACAAGGAAGGAAAGATTCGCCACGCCCTCTACGGCGTCACCCCCAAGGGCCACGCCGCCGAGGTGCTGGAGTTGCTGAAGGCGATGTAACTCTGCTCTGTCGCTGTTCCCCTTTCACTTTCGCCGCCACGGCCGCTGGCAAAGGTGCGAGACCTCAACCTCCGATGCCGGAGTGGCGCAACAGCGGCTCGATGCTCGGCTCGCGGCCGCGGAAGGCGATGAACAGATCCATGGCGTCGGCGCTGCCGCCTTTCTCCAGAATGGTCTCGCGAAAGAGTCGGCCGGTCTCGGGATCGAGCACACCGTTCTCCTCGAAAAGGGAGAAGGCGTCGGCGGAGAGCACCTCGGCCCATTTGTAGCTGTAGTAACCCGCCGCGTAACCGCCGCCGAAGATGTGGCTGAAGCCGTGGGCGAAGCGGTTCCATCGCGGCGGCCGCACAACCGCCACTTCGTCGCGCACCTGCTCGAGAATCTCGTAGATGCGCCCGCCTCGCTCGGGGTCGTATTCGAGATGGATACGGAAATCGAACAGGGCGAACTCCACCTGGCGCAACATCTGCATGGCCGACTGGAAATTGCGCGCCGCGATCATGCGCTCGTAGAGCGCCTCGGGCAGCGGCTCGCCGGTCTGCCAGTGGCCGGAAAAGAGATCGAGCGCCTCGCGCTCCCAGCACCAGTTCTCCATCAGTTGCGAAGGCAGCTCCACCGCGTCCCAGGCAACCCCCGAGATGCCGGAGATGGAGGGCCAGTCGATGCGGGTGAGCATGTGGTGCAGGCCGTGCCCGAACTCATGAAACAGGGTCTGCACCTCGTCGTGGGTGAGCAGGGCGGGCCGCTCTCCCACCGGCGGGGTGAAGTTGCAGGTCATGAAGGCCACGGGGATCTGCTGCCGGTTGCGGGTGTTGATGCGCGACAGGCAGTCGGCCATCCAGGCGCCGCCCCTCTTCTTCGGACGGGCGTAGAGATCGAAATAGAATTGGCCGAGCAGCTCCCCGGAAGCGCGGTCGAGGATCTCGTAGAAACGCACGTCGGGGTGCCAGGTCTCCACCGCCTCCCCGCTCTGGCGGATCTCCACGCCGAAGAGGCGGCCGATCACCTCGAACATGCCGGGAACCACCCGGGTTTCGGGAAACCAGGGCTTGAGCTCCTCCTGGGAGATGTTGTAGCGGTGCTGGCGCAGCTTTTCGCTGTAGTAGGGAATGTCCCAGGCTTCCAGCTCTTCCACGCCATGGTGCCGGCGGGCGTATTCGCGCAGCTCGGCCAGCTCGCGCTCGGCCTGGGGCTTGGCACGGCGAGCCAGGTCGCGCAGAAAACCCAGCACCTCATCGGTGGAGCGCGCCATCTTGGTGGCGAGCGAACGTTCGGCGTAATTGCCGAAGCCGAGCAGCCGCGCCAGCTCGTGGCGCAGCGCCAGGATGCGCTCCATCACCTCGCCGTTGTCGAACCGCCCCGCCTGAGGCCCCTGGTCGGAGGCGCGGGTGGAGTAGGCCTCGTACAGCTCGCGCCGCAGCTCTCGGTGGTCGGCGTAGGCGACCACCGGATAGTAGGAGGGAAACTCCAGGTTGAAGAGCCACCCTTCCAGCCCCTTCTGTCGCGCCATCTGCCGCGCCAGTTGCCGCGCCGATTCGGGCAGGCCCGCCAGCTCCGCCTCGTCGGTGACCAACTTCTGCCAGGCGTTGGTGGCGTCCAGCAGATTCTCTTCGAAGCGGGTGGTGAGTTCCGACAGCTCCCGGGAGAGCTCGCGAAAGCGTGCCTTCTTCTCCTTCGGCAGATCCACGCCGGCGAGCCGGAAGTCGCGCAGCGCATTCTCCAGCAGTTTGCGTTGGGGGGAAGAGAGCGACTCCGAGCCACGAAAGACCTTTTCATAGGCCTGGAACAGCGCCTCGTTCTGACCCATCTCGCTGGCGTAGTCCGAGAGCTTGGGCAGACAGGCGTTGTAGGCGGCGCGCAGCTCGTCGCTGTCCTTCACCGCATGCAGATGGGAAACCGGAGACCAGGCGCGGGAGAGGCGCTCCTCCATCTCTTCCAACGGCTCGACGAAATTGTGCCACTCCGGCCGCTCCAGCTCCCGCAGCAGCCTGGCCACCTCCGCCCGGTTGTGCGCCAGCAGCGCATCGACGGCGGGCTCCACGTGGTGCGGGCGGATCTTGGAAAAGGGCGGCAGCCCCGGGTACTCGAGCAACGGATTGCCCGGGGGCAGGGGATCCTTCCGGCTCACCCCTCTCCTCCCGATCCGCTGTAGAAGGTCACCCGCCCTTCCATCACCAACCCCCGCTTTTCGCCGTGAACGGTGAAGTCGACACGGTCATACAGGGCGGCCGTCTGCTTGATCGTCCGATAGAACTCCCGCACATCCGCCGCCTCTTCGCCGCTCATCTGCCGCATGGCCTGTTCCAGCGACGGGCCCACCTGTCGCAACAGGCGCCGCAGATCGTAGCCCATGTGGAAGATCAGGGTGGGCGAAGCAGAACCCGCCTGCAGCAGCTTCACCGCCTCTTTCGGCGGCTCGGCGCCCAGGAAGAGCCCCAGCGCCTCGCCTTTGATCGCCACCCAGGCGGGCGGTGCCTGCGGCAGGCTGTTCTGCAAAGGCAGCTTCACCGGCTTGCCGTCCGAAGGAACTTGCAGCATCGCCAGATTGGGATCGAGCATGCCGCTCATCCCCAACAGGCCGCGAGGATCGGTCGAGGCCAGCAACAGCCGGGCCTCCACCGATTTGGGATCGAGGGTTCGGGGGTCGATCTCCAGGCGATCCAGCACGAAGTTGAACCCCCGGATTCCAGCGACCATGGGGTTGAGCACCATGTCCAGGCTCTGCACGAAACCGGCGAGCTGCTGCCGATCCACCGAAGGGCACCCCTTCCCATTCTGCAGGATGTCGTTGATCAGCGCCTTGAGCGCATCCCGCACTTTGGGCAGGTTCAGCCCCAGCCCCAGACTGAAGGTGGCGTCGGCCGATTTTCCCAGGCCGGGAACCGCGGCGGGGAGGCGGGTCAGCCAGGCGCCCACCGCCGGCGAGGTCTCCAGGGCGGCCTCCACCCGATAGCTGTCGGCCTTGGCGTCGATATAGCCGAAACTGAAACGCGGCACCGCCTGGACGACGTGTTTCACCAGGGGACGACAAGCCGGATCCACTTCGCTCCGACGGAAGCCGAGCGCCGCCAGCGCCTTGGCGTTCTCACCTTTCGCCTCGCCGAGCGCCAGCTCGGTGAGGCGCCGGAGATCCACATAGCCTTCGCCGTAACCCAGAAAACGGTGGCTGCCGACGAAAGATTTAAAGCCGCCGGTGTCGGCCAGCGATTTTTCCGGTTTGCGGGCGCCGAGCGCCAGGGAAAGCAGATCGTCATCCGCCTTCGAGGGCAGCAGCGCCGCCACCAGGTAGCCTTTCTCCACCGCCACCGTCACCATGAGACCGTCGAAATCGAAGCGCCGGTAGTCGATGCCATCCAGTTTGAGACGTCGGGAAGACTCGCCCCACTTCGACTCCACGCGGTCGAGAAAGGCGTTCACCTTGGCCTCGTCCACCACCTCCACCCAGGCCACCGGCAGCACGCCGAGCCCGTAGATCAGGCTGCGCCCGTTGAGAGGAAAGCCGATGGAGGCGAGCCCTTCGGGGGTGAGCTTGTCTTTCAGTTCGTCGTTCAGAGCGGCAAAAAGCGCGAAGAAACGACGATCCGCGGAACCGTCCGCGGCCGCGGCCATTTTCCCCTCGATCTGCGCGCGGCGGTCTTCGTACTGCAACGCCACCGCCTTCAGCATCCGCTTGCTCAACGCCTCGGGCAGCGCCCGGCTGCTGGCCGCCACATAGGGAGTGTCCGCCGGCACCCTGCCAAAAAGTTCGAGGCCGGCGACGGCGCGCTTGCCTTGTTGCTGCTCGCTGCAGGCCGCAAGAATCAAGCTCAGCAGCAAAAGAAAGAGTGCCTGGGTGGTTCGTTTCATGAAATCGTCCCTCGTTCGTTGAAAAAGCGCCGGCACCGTCGGGATCCGGCTTCAGCCTTGCCGAAGCATGCGGATCACCTCTGCCGTGCGCGGCCGCACGCCGCGCCAGATGAAGAAAGATTCCGCCGCCTGCTCCACCAGCATGCCCAAGCCGTCCAGCGCCCGGGCCGCGCCATGCTCCAGCCCCCAGCGGACGAAAGCGGTGGGTTCCTTGCCGTACATCATGTCATACACCCAGCCGCCGGGAAGAAGGCAGTCGCCGGGAATGTCGGGTACTTCACCTTTCAGGCCGGCGGCCGTGCCGTTGACGATGAGATCGAAGCGCTTGCCGGCGAGCGCCTCGAGCCCGCACCCCTCGACCGGCGTCTCCAACGGGCGCAATCGGTCAGCGAGGGCCTCCGCCTTCGCGGCGGTGCGATTGGCGATCACCAGAAGCGCCGGACGCTCCTCGAGCAAGGGCCCCGCCACGCCGCGGCTGGCTCCTCCGGCCCCCAGCAGCAGGATCCGTTTCCGTTCGAAGACGAAGCCGTGATTCACCGCCAGGTCCCGCACCAGGCCCACGCCGTCGGTGTTCTCGCCCAGCAGTCGCCCATCCGCCTGCAGCGCCAGGGTGTTCACCGCCTGCGCCAGCCGCGCGCGCTCGCCATGGCTGTCGGCCAGACGCCAGGCCCGCTCTTTGAAGGGCACGGTCACATTGAGCCCCTTCCCCCCTTCCGCAAAGAACTTGCGCACTTCTTCCTCGAAACGGTCGAGATCACCGAGGATCTTGCCGTATTCGATCTGCTCCCCCGTCTGCCGGGCGAAGGCTTGGTGGATGCGGGGAGACTGACTGTGTTCGATGGGGTTGCCGATGACGGCGTAGCGGTCTGTCATGAAGGCCGGCTTGGCTTCGATCGTTTGCGCAGTCCGCCAACTATACGACAGCCGGCCCACCGGACGCCAACCACCGAAGAGAGGCCCGCTTCTGCTTGCGAGCCCGCAGTCGTGAATTTTCCGGCACAAAGAGTCCATTTGACGGCCGTCATCACTGTTTTCCCTGCTTTTGCGATAGAATCCGCCGCTCGCGCCCGCCGCTCGTACAAGGGCCGAGGCGACGTCGGCCAAGGGGAGAATTCCACAGTGGAACTGAAGAACATCGACCAGATCGAGAGCGCCGCCAGCCATGGCCGGCCCGAGCTTTTCCGGTTGGGCATGGGCCTGCTGTTCATCCTGGGCATCATGATGTACGCCGGCATGCGCTTCACCGAGATCCACAACGGCCTGATGCTCATCGCCGCCGCCATGATCGGCGGCTACATGGCCATGAACATCGGCGCCAACGACGTGGCCAACAACGTGGGGCCGGCGGTGGGCTCGCGGGCGCTCACCCTGATGGGCGCCATCGTCATCGCCGCCATCTTCGAAGCCACCGGGGCGCTGGTCGCCGGCGGCAACGTGGTGGGCACCATCAAGAAGGGTATCATCGATCCGGCGCTCATCGCCAACACCGACGTCTTCATCTGGTTGATGATGGCGGCGCTGCTCGCCGGCGCCATCTGGCTCAACATCGCCACCGCGCTGGGGGCGCCCGTCTCCACCACCCACTCCATCGTGGGCGGAGTGCTGGGCGCCGGCATCGCCGCCGGCGGCATGGGCATCGCCAACTGGGGGAAGATGGGCGCCATCGTCGCGAGCTGGGTGATCTCGCCGGTGCTCGGCGGAATCATCGCCGCCGCTTTCCTCTACTTGATCAAGCGCACCATCACCTACCGTTCGGACATGATCGCCGCCTCCAAGCGCATGGTGCCCATCCTCGTGGGCCTGATGACCTGGGCCTTCGCCTCCTACCTGATCCTCAAAGGGCTGAAGAAGATCTGGAAGACCGACATCACCACCGCGCTGGGGCTGGGGCTGGTGGTGGCGGCGCTCGTCTATGTCCTCGTCAAGCCGCTCATCGCCCGCCAGGCCAACCGGCTCGACAACGAGAAGGGGGCGGTCAACCGGCTCTTCACCGTGCCCCTCATCTTCGCCGCCGCCCTCCTCAGCTTCGCCCATGGTGCCAACGACGTGGCCAACGCCGTGGGGCCTTTGGCCGCCATCAACGACGCCATCGTGCAGGGCGGAATCCACAAGAAGGCGGCCATCCCCCTGTGGGTGATGATGGTGGGCGCCCTGGGCATCGCCATCGGCCTCGCCCTCTACGGCCCCAAACTGATCCGCACGGTGGGTTCGGAGATCACCGAACTGGACCAGATGCGCGCCTTCTCCATCGCCATGGCGGCGGCCATCACGGTGATCATCGCCACCCAGCTCGGCTTGCCGGTGAGCTCCACCCACATCGCCGTGGGCGCCGTCTTCGGGGTCGGATTCCTGCGAGAGTTTCTCAAGGCCTCCTATGCGCGCATGATCGAGGAGATCAAAGCGCATCACGCAGGCGAGGACCATGAAGTGATCGAAGCCTTTCTGGACGAGTTCCGCCGTGCCTCGGTGGACGAGAAAGGTCGCATGCTGGCCGAGCTGAAGAAGCACAAGGCCAAGGCGGAACTCACCAAGAAAGAGCGCAAGGGGTTGAAGAAGATCTATCGCAAAGAGCTGGTGAAGCGCTCGGCCATCATGAAGATCGTGGCCGCCTGGATCGTCACCGTGCCCGCTTCCGGCATCATGGCGGCGCTGCTCTATTTCACTTTGCGGGGGATGATGCTCTGAATCGTCACCGCAATTCCAGCGCCCGCTGGTAGAGGCGGTTTTTGTTGCCGCCGGTGAGGCGGGCGGCCAAGGACACCGCCTGCTTCAGAGGCAACTCCTCGAGCAGCAGAAGAAGAAGCCGGTCGGCCTCCAGTTCCAAGCGGCCATCGGTGGCAGACGCCTCTGCGGGCGCCACCAACACCACGAACTCGCCCCGGCGTCGATCCGCATCCGCCGCCACCCGCTCCGCCAGCTCTGCGAGGGTGCCATCCAGGATCTCTTCGTGCCGCTTGGTCAATTCGCGCGCCAGGCAGCCCCGCCGCTGCGGACCCAGTACCTCCGCCAGATCGGCCATTGCGCTCTCGATGCGATGGGAGGACTCGTAGAAGACCAGCGTGGCGCTGCTGTTTCGGAGCGCATCCAGCTTCTCCCGACGGGCGTGGCGCTGGCGCGGCAGAAAGCCGTGAAAGCAGAAGCGGTCGGTCGGCAGCCCCGACACGCTCAGGGCCGCCACCAGTGCGCTCGGACCCGGCACCGGCGACACTTTCACTCCTTGCCGGCGGCACTCCCGCACCAGCAGAAAGCCGGGGTCGCTGACCAGCGGCGTTCCGGCGTCCGAAACCAGCGCCACCGACTCTCCCCCCCGCAGCATCGCCATCACCTTCTCCATCGCTCGCGCCTCGTTGTGCTCGTGAAGCGGCATCAAGGGGGTGCCGATGCCGTAGTGCTGCAACAGGCGTCGGGTGTGGCGGGTATCCTCCGCGGCGATGCAGCTCACCGACCGCAAAACCTCTTCGGCGCGATGCGAAAAATCGCCCAGATTGCCGATGGGGGTGGCCACCACATAGAGGGTTCCCACCCCGTTTGACACCGATTGCTGGCTCATAAGATACTCGCCACTTCGTTCAACGAGCCCTGTTCGATCAAGGAACCAGCGCAGGCCGGAACGCCTGCTTTCCGCCCAAGGAGTCCAGAGCGGCATATCCGAGATGTTGCATCGCCTTTTTCCCTTTCTACTCGCGCTGCTGCTGGCCGCTTGCGCCACGCCGCCGCAATCTCCCGTGGAGGGCCAAGCGGGACACGCCGAACGGCTCTTCCAGCAGAAACACTACCAAGCGGCCGCCGACCTCTACCTTGCGCTGGCCGACAAGGCCGGGAAGGATCGAAGCGCCGTCTACCGGCTGCTGGCCGCCGACAGTCTGCTGCAAGCCGGAGAGGAAGACAAGGGAAGCGAACTGCTCGCCTCCCTCGATCCGCAACGGCTTCCAAAAGAGCTGCAGCCCCGCTTTCGCTTGCTGCAGGCCCGGCTCAAGCTGGCGCGAAAGGAGGCCGCCGCGGCGCTCCAGCTTCTGCAAGACCTTGAAAAGGAACCCGGCGGAGAGCTCCTGACCAGACGGATACTCGCTCTGCGCGCCCAGGCTCAAGAGGCTGTGGGCGACCGTTTGGCGGAAGCCGAGACGCTCATCCGGCTGGACCCTCTGGAAACCGATTCCGAAGCCCGGCTGGCGCTGCAGTTGAAGCTTCTCTCGCTGCTGGTGCGTCAACCGCAGGCGGTGCTGGAACAGTCCCTGCCGGAGGACGCCACCAGCCGCGGTTGGATCGAACTGGCCACCCTGGTGCGGGGATACCCCAATGACCCGGAGGGCGTGGCCGCCCCCTTCCAGGAGTGGCGCGCGCTCTATCCGGATCATCCCGCTCTGCCCAGGCTGCTGGAACGGTGGTACGCGGAACAGAAGCGACTGGCGCCCGCCCATCCGCGGCACATCGCCGTGCTGCTGCCCGACCATGGCCCTTTCGCCCGCGCCGCCGAGGCGATCCGGGTGGGCATTCTCGCCGCCTGGTACGCCGACGACGTCCAGCCGAAACCGACCCTCGCCTTTCACGACAGCAGCGACCCGCAACGGGTGTGGCCGCTTCTCAACGAGGTGGCGGCATCGGGAGCCGACCGGGTGATCGGTCCCCTGGCCAAGGCGGGCGTACTGCAGCTCGCCCGGGCCGGTTCCCTGCCGCTGCCAGTGCTGGCGCTCAACGAGGTCTCCACCGACACCCTGCCGGCGGAAGGGCTGTTCCAGTACGGTCTCTCGCCCGAGGATGAAGCGCGGCAGGCGGCGCTCTGGGCCGCCTCTCTCGGGCTCGGCACGCCCGGCGTGCTCTATCCCGACTCGCCCTGGGGCGAACGCCTCTTGCGCGCTTTCGAGAGCGAGTGGGCGACGTTGGGCCGCGCCCCCCTTCAGACGCAGCGCTACCATCCCGCCCGCAACGACTACTCCGACGCGGTGGCGCGACTGCTGAGGATTCCCCAGGCCAAGGCCGAACACGCCCGGGCGGAGAAGAAAGCAGGAGAAAAGCTTCCCTTCGAACCGAAAATGCCCGTGGACTTCCTCTTCGTCGTCGGCCACAAGCCGGACCTGGAGCGGCTGCGACCCCTCATCCGCTTCCACCACGGCACGGCGCTGCCGGTTCTCACCCTCTCGCGGGTGTGGCGGGGGCGCCTCGAGGGAGAGGATCGCTTCGATCTCGCCGGGCTGATGCTGCCGGAAATCCCCTGGCTGGCCGGGAGCGACACCGGCGCACCGCTTTCGCCGGAGGAGGCGCGGCGCCGTTTCCCGCATCTGATGGCGAAGTATCCCCGCCTCGTCGCCATGGGCATGGACGCCTACCGCCTCCTCGGCGAACTCGACCGGCTCACGCTGCCGGGTCAACCCCCGCTTCAGGGCGCCACGGGAGAACTCTCACTGGACGCCCGCCGGCAAGTGCGCCGCCGCCTCACCTGGATCTCGCTCGGCACGCCCGTGCGCCTCTTGGGCGTCACCCCCGCCGCGGAGGAGATTCCGCCCGACAACTGGCATCCCCTCGGTGCCGAAACCACGCCGTCGTCGCAGAATGGAACGGAGCAGGCCGCGCCACCTGCGCAACGGTGAAGCCGCCGAGGAGCGGGCGCGGCGCTGGCTCGAACGGCAGGGCATGCGCCTGGTGACCCGCAACTACCGCTGCAAGGCCGGGGAGATCGACCTGGTCATGCAGGAAGGAGCGACCCTGGTCTTCGTGGAAGTGCGCTACCGCAGCCACCAGGGCTTCGGTTCCGCCGCCGAATCGGTGACGCCCGCCAAGCAACAGCGGCTGCGGCGGGCGGCCAACCACTACCTTCAGCGCCTGAGCCGGATTCCGCCGTGCCGCTTCGATATCGTTGGTATCGACGCCGCCAACCGGATAGACTGGATAAGAGACGCCTTTTGACCGAATCTCCCTTGAATCTCGAACCCTACGTCCAACGCCTCTTCGAAGAGAGCATCGAAACCAAGCGCCGCGCTCTGCCCTCCCTCCAGCGGCCGCTGGCGGCGGCCGCGGAGCTGGTGGTGCAGAGTCTGCTCTCCGGAGGCAAGGTGATGAGCTGCGGCAACGGCGGCTCGGCGGCGGATGCCCAGCATTTCGCTTCCGAGATGCTCAACCGTTTCGAGCGGGAGCGGCCCGGCCTGCCCGCCATCGCGCTCACCACCGACAGCTCCACCCTCACCTCCATCGCCAACGACTACACCTACAGCGAGGTGTTCGCCAAGCAGATCGCCGCCCTCGGCCATCCCGGCGACCTGCTGCTGGCCATCAGCACCAGCGGAGATTCGCTCAACGTGGTGCGCGCCGTGGAGGCGGCCAAGGAGCAACAGATGAAGGTGATCGCCCTCACCGGCCGCGAAGGCGGACGCCTGGCCGCGCTGCTCCACGACGAGGACATCGAACTGCGCGTAGCCGGCGACTCCACCGCCCGCATCCAGGAGGTCCATCTGCTCTGCATCCACTGCATCTGCGATCTGGTGGACCGGCTGCTGTTGGGAACGGATGAGTGACGCCAAGCTTCCAACCTCTCTGCGCCGGCGTCTCGAGCGCCTCTTTCCCGCGGAAGACCTGCTGCTCCAACCGGCCTCCCTGGTGGCCTACGGCTACGACAACAGCCGTCTGCAGCACCCGCCCCAGGCGGTGGTCTTTCCCCGTTCCACGGAACAGGTGGCCGAACTGACGGCGCTCTGCAGCGAAGCGGAACTTCCGCTCACCTGCCGTGGCCGCGGCACCGGCACCGCCGGGGCCGCCGTGCCGGTGGCCGGGGGGATCGTCGCCTCCTTCGAGCGGATGAACCGCCTGCTGGAGTTGGATCCCGCCAATCGGCTGGCGCGGGTGGAGCCGGGGCTGGCCAACCAGGAGCTGCAGCAGGCGGCGGCCGCGGCCGGCTTCTTCTGGCCGCCCGATCCCACCAGCGCCTCGGTCTGCACCGTCGGCGGCAACCTCGCCTGCAACGCCGCCGGCCCCCGCGCGGTGAAATATGGAACCTGCCGCGAAAACACCCTGGGACTGGTGGCCGTTACCGGCGACGGAAAGGTCCTGCACGCCGGCGTGCGCACCACCAAGGGGGTGGTGGGCTACGACCTCACCCGCTTGATCGTCGGCTCGGAAGGAACCCTTGCGGTGATCACCGAGGCGACGCTCAAGCTCACCCCCCTTCCCGAGAGCCGCGCCACCCTGCGGGCGCTCTATCGCGACGTCCACGCCGCCGCCAAAGCGGTCTCCGCCCTCATGGCCCAGCCGGTGACGCCCTCGGCGCTGGAGTTCATGGACGGAGGCGCGCTGCGCATGGTGCGCGAATTCAGCGATCCGGGCGTGCCGGCGCAAGCCGGCGCCCTGCTCATGATCGAGGTGGAAGAGAGCCGGGCGGCCATGGAGGCGGCGCTGCAGCGGATCGGCGAAGCCGCGGCGGTGGAGGGCTGCCTCGATCTGCGCGCCGCATCGGACGCCGCGGAGGTGGAAAGGCTGTGGCGCACCCGCAAGGCGCTCTCGCCGGCGCTGCGCAACGTGGCGCCGCAGAAGATCAACGAGGACGTGGTGGTGCCGGTCTCCCGCATTCCCGACCTCGTCCAAGCGCTGGAGCGGATGAGCCGCGAAGAGCGGATCACCATCGTCAACTTCGGCCACGCCGGCAACGGCAATCTCCATGTGAACCTGCTGATCGACCCCGGCGACCCCCGTCAGCTTGAGACGGCCGACCGCTGCCTCGACGCGCTCTTCGACCTGGTGCTGAAGCTGGGCGGAACCCTCTCCGGCGAGCACGGCATCGGCCGGGTCAAACGGCGGTTCGTGGCACGGGAGATCGACGAGCCCACGTTGGAAGTGATGCGTGCCGTCAAACGGCAGTTCGATCCGGCCGGCATCCTCAACCCCGGCAAGGCGCTGCCCTGAAAGGAGGAAAAGACCCATGCGCGACTCGATCAAGATTCTGTGGCTGGGACTGCTGTTGCCCATGGTCGTCGTGGCGGCCGAGGTGGGCAGCGAGCCGTCCGACCGCACCGCTCTTTCGCTCACCATCTACAACCAGGATCTGGCGCTCATCCGGGAACAGCGAAAAATCCATCTTCCGGCAGGGGTGACCGACCTCGCCCTGCGCGGAGTGAGCGGGCGCATGCAGCCGGAGACCGCGCTGGTGCGGCCGGCCGACGGCAAGGGCGGCTTCGAGGTGCTGGAACAGAACTTCAACTACGATCTGCTCACGCCGGCCAAGCTGCTGGAGAAGTATGTGGGCCGGGAGATCCGTATCCGCCGCACCAACCCGGCCACCGGGGAAGAGCGGGTGGAGCGCGCCAAGGTGCTGAGCACCGAAGGAGGGCTGGTAGTTCGCATCGGCGACCGCATCGAGACCAATCCGGGCGGCAGCCTGCTCTTCGACGGCATTCCCGCGAATCTCAGGGAGCAGCCCACGCTGGTGACCCGCCTGAAGAACGAAAAAGCGGGCAACCGCCTGCTGGCGCTGAGCTATCTCAGCGGCGGCCTCTCCTGGAAAGCGGACTACGTGGCCCGCCTCGACGAAAGCGAGCAGCGCATGGACCTCACCGGCTGGGTCACTCTCGACAACCGATCGGGCGCCTCTTACCGCGACGCCCGCCTGCAGCTGGTGGCGGGCGACCTCCATCGCGTGCGCTCCGCCCCCTCTCCCCGCATGCTCGAGCGGATGGCAGTGGCCAGCCCCGCCGCGGCGATGCGGGAGGAGAAGCTCTTCGCCTACCATCTTTACACGCTGCCGCGCAAAACGGACATCCTGGACCGCCAGACCAAGCAGGTGGCCCTTCTCGAAAGCCGGCGGCTGCGCGTCGAAAAGGAGTTGGTGCTCGCCGGAGGCGGAGCCCCCTACCGCTATCCGAGCGCGGCGGAGAGCCGACTGCCGGTGGTGGTGTGGATCGGCTTCCGCAACACCAAGGCCAACCATCTGGGCCTGCCGCTGCCGGCGGGGGTGGTGCGGGTCTACAAGAGCGATCGGCGCGGCGCCGCCCAGTTCATCGGCGAAGACCGCATCTCCCACACTCCCCGCGACGAGCGGGTGCGTCTGAAGCTGGGCAACGCCTTCGACGTCACCGCCACCCGGCTGCAGACGGAGTGGCAGAAGAGACCCGCCGCTTCGCCCTTCAAACACGCGGCCCTGAGCAGCTTCCGCATCCGTCTGCACAACGCCGGAGAACGCGCGGCGACGGTGACGGTTCGCGAGTCGATTCCCGGCGACTGGAAGATCGTCCGCGAGAACCTCCCCCACGAGAAGAAAGCCGCCCATCGGCTCGAGTGGCGGGTGGAGGTGCCGCCCCGCAAGCGGGCCACGCTGGAGTACAGCGTGCTGGTGCGCTGGTAGTCCGTTCCTGCGCGAAAGGGGCCGGCGCGATCTCCAAGGGAAGAATCGACACTCGAAATGCGACGGCACGCCGGTAAAGGAGCGGCCCATCCTGCCGATCCTCCAATGTAATCCAGCGACCCATTTTTGAGAAACCAGCCATGAGAAACCGAACGACCCTTCCCTCTCCAACCTCGTTCCGAGCGGCCGTGATCCTCTTCTCGGCCTTGCTGCCCGGTTCCTCTTTCGCCGGGGAGGGAGCGCGAGACCTCACCGCCCACTGGGCCGGTTTTCTCTCCCTGGCCCTGTTCGGCATCGCCTATCTGCTGGTGATGGCCGAAGAGTTCACCCATCTGCGCAAGTCCAAGCCGGTGGTGCTGGCGGCCGGGATCATCTGGGCGGTGATCGCCGGGGTCTACCGGCAGCAGGGGATGGACCACCTGGTGGCGGAGGCGGTGCGCCACAACCTGCTGGAGTACGCCGAACTGCTGCTCTTCCTGCTGGTGGCCATGACCTACATCAACGCCATGGACGAACGCCGGGTCTTCGAAGTGCTGCGCGTCTGGTTGGTACGCAGGGGACTGGGATTCCGCTCTCTGTTCTGGATCACCGGGCTGCTCGCCTTCTTCATCTCGCCGGTGGCGGACAACCTCACCACCGCGTTGCTCATGTGCGCCGTGGTCCTGGCGGTGGGGGGCGACAACAACCGTTTCGTTCTGCTCTCCTGCATCAACATCGTGGTGGCGGCCAACGCCGGGGGCGCCTTCAGCCCTTTCGGCGACATCACCACCCTGATGGTCTGGCAGAAAGAGATCGAGACGCCCCAGGGCGCCGTCGATTTCTGGTCCTTCTTCCACCTCTTCCTGCCCGCTCTGGCCAACTGGCTGGTTCCGGCCGCGATCCTCTCCTTGAAGATTCCCGCGAAACGACCCGACCCCCTGGAAGAGAAGATCGCTCTGCTTCGCGGCGCCCGGCGCATCATCCTGCTCTTTCTGCTCACCATCGCCACCGCCGTGGCCTTCCACCACTTTCTCGGCCTGCCGCCGGTGATCGGCATGCTCACCGGGCTGGCCTATCTGCAGTTCTTCGGCTTCTATCTGAAGAAGAGCGCCGTTCCCGGAGAGCAGCGGCAGACCCTCACCGACGCCGGCTTCATGGGCGATCCGGTCGCTTTCGACATCTTCAAGAACGTGGCCCATGCCGAATGGGACACCCTGCTCTTCTTCTACGGCGTGGTCCTCTGCGTGGGCGGGCTGGGTTTCCTCGGCTATCTCACCCTCGCTTCCGAGGCGCTCTACGCGGGCTGGAACCCGACCTACGCCAACGTCACCGTGGGGCTGCTTTCGGCCATCGTGGACAACATTCCCGTGGTCTTCGCGGTGCTGAGCATGATGCCCGACATGTCGCTGGGCCAGTGGCTGCTGGTCACCCTCACCGCCGGCGTGGGGGGGTCGCTGCTTTCCATCGGCTCGGCCGCCGGGGTGGCCCTCATGGGGCAGGCGCGCGGGCGATACACCTTTTTCGGACATCTGAAATGGGCGCCGGTGATCGCCCTCGGCTACGCCGCCAGCATTCTCCTCCATCTTTGGCTCAACAAGGCACTCTTCTGACGGCGCGGAAGCGAAGGAGCCACCGCAGGAATCGTTTCCATACGCCCCCGAACCGGCCCATCCCCCGCGGGGATGGGCTGTGGTATAGTGTTTTCGATGGGTCCACAGTCAAGCGGCTTGTCCCTGGAGGGATGAACTCGTCGAGCCCGGTTCCTGGACGGCGGCATCCGGCCAGGCCGTTCGCCTGTTGATCCATTTTTTCGAAACGAAATCCGGGAGGCCCACTCCATGTCCAAGAAACACCCCATCGTCGTGGTCACCGGCTCCTCCGGTGCCGGCACCACCACCGTCAAACGCGCCTTCGAACACATCTTCCTGCGGGAAGGCATCAAAGCCGCCATCATCGAAGGCGACAGCTTCCACCGCTACGACCGTGCGGAGATGAAAGTGAAGATGGCCGAAGAGGGGCTGAGCCACTTCGGCCCGGAGGCCAACCGCTTCGACAAGCTGGAGGAGCTGTTCAGGACCTATGGGGAGACGGGCACCGGCCAGAAGCGTTACTACTTGCACAGCCAGGAGGAGGCGGACGAACACAACGCCCGGCTCGGCACCGACAAGAAACCGGGCGAATTCACTCCGTGGGAGGAGATCCCGGAGGGGACCGACCTGCTCTTCTACGAGGGGCTGCACGGCATGGTGGTCACCGACGAGAACAACGTGGCCCAACACGTGGATCTGGGCGTGGGCGTGGTGCCCATCGTCAACCTGGAGTGGATCCAGAAGATCCACCGCGACAGCAAGGAGCGGGGCTATTCCGCCGAAGCCATCGTGGACACCATCCTGCGGCGCATGCCCGACTACATCAAGCACATCACGCCGCAATTCTCCCGCACCGACATCAACTTCCAGCGGGTGGCCACGGTGGACACCTCCAACCCCTTCATCGCCCGCGACATCCCCACTCCCGACGAGAGCTTCGTGGTGATCCGATTCGCCGATCCGGAGAAGTTCGGCATCGACTTCCCCTACCTACTCAACATGATCCCCAACTCCTTCATGTCGCGGCGCAACACCATCGTGGTGCCCGGCGGCAAGATGGGATTCGCCATGGAGATCATCCTCGGTCCCATCATCGACGACATGATGGCCAACCGCGGCTGATTCCGGCCGACCGGGGGCAGCTTGCCCCCGGTGCAAGGCCGCCCGCTCCGCCGCCTTTCAGTTACCTTTTGCCGGCTGTTTCGCGGCGGAAAACTTCTTCCCCACTTTGGAGAGAGACCGCCCATGGAGACCGTTGCCACCCATCTGACCTGGAACACCGACATGGCCGCGTCCGGCATCATCCTGGCGCTCACTTTCGTCGGCATCTTCACCGAAGGAGTGCACGGTTTCCACCGCACCAAGTTCGCCATGCTGGGCGCGGCGCTGATGGTGATCGTCGGCCAGATCATGGGCTTCTACGGTCCCGAACAGGCGCTGGAGGCCATCGACTGGAACGTGATCTTCCTGCTCGGGGCCATGATGACCATCGTCGCCATCATGATTCCCACCGGCGGTTTCCAGGCCATCGCCTACCGCATCGCCGACATGAGCCGGGGCCGCCAGTTTCTGCTGCTGGCGATGCTCGGCACCGCGGTGACAGTAATCTCGCTGCTGTTGGACAACGTCACCACGGTGGTCATCTTCGGGCCGCTGATCGTCCTCATCGCCCAGGCGCTGAGAACCAATCCGGTTCCCTACCTCCTCGCCGCCGCGCTCCTCTCCGACACCGGAGGCGTGGCCACCCTGGTGGGCGATCCGCCCAACATGATGATCGGCTCCGCCGCCCACATCAATTTCAACGCGTTCGTCATCCACATGGGCGGCGTGGTGACCGCGGCCTGGCTCGCCATCCTGGCCGCCCTCTGGTTCCTGTTCAAGCGCGACCTCTCCCACGAAACCCCGCCCATCGATTTCTCCGACCGCGAAGCGGTGGCCGACCCCTACACCTGGAAGGCTTCGCTGATGGTGCTGGGCGTGATGGTGGTCTTCTTCGTCATCCACCACACCCTCCACTGGGAGCCCTGGGTGGTGGCGGCGCTGGGGCTCACCGCGCTGGTCTTCATCGGCCGCAACGTGGACATGGACGCCACTTTCGAAGACATCGAGATGAGCCTGCTGATCTTCTTCCTGTCGCTCTTCGTGCTGGTGGGCGGAGTGGAACAGAGCCACTTTTTGCAGTATCTGGGGCAATTCATCGAGCCGTTCGTCGCCTCGGACCTGTTGCTGGCCTCCATCGTGCTCATGTGGGTGGCCGCCATCCTGTCGGCCATGATCGACAACATTCCCTTCACCGCGGCCATGATCCCCATCATTCTCGGCATGGAGCAACAGGGGATCAACGTCACTCCGCTCTGGTGGGGGCTGGCGGTGGGCGTCGGCATGGGTGGCAACGGCACCCATCTGGGCTCCACCGCCAACGTCTTCATCGTCACCCTGTCGGAACGGGTGGCCAAGGAGACCGGCAACGCCGACTATCGCATCACTCCGGGGCTCTGGTTCCGCAAAGGAACGCCTGCCATGCTGGCCACCCTGGTGGTCTCCAGCCTGGCAATGTGGCTCTTCTTCGATTTCTTCAGCAAGCCCTTGGGAAGCTGAGGTTCGACCGTCGATCCGAGGAAAAAACGGCTGGAGGCGGCAACCCTTACCCCACGGCGTCCAACCGCCGGCGGATGGAGGCCAGTAGCTCCGCCGCCGTGAGGCCGGCCTCTTCCAGCTGCTCGGCCTGGGTGCCCTGCTCGATGTAGCGATCGGGAAGGCCGAAATGGAGCCGGCGAACCTCGATGCCGAGCCGGTCGAGGCACTCCGACACCGCGGCTCCAGCGCCGCCCATGGCCGCGTTCTCCTCCACCGTCACCAGCAACTCGTGGTCCTCGGCCAGCTCGCGCACCAGCGTTTCGTCCAGCGGCTTGACGAAGCGCATGTTGGCCACCGTGGCGTCCAGCTCGCCGGCCACGGCTTCGCAGAGCGCCACCAGGCTGCCGAAACCGAGCAACGCCACCCGGCTGCCGCGCCGACGCACCTCGCCCTTGCCCCACGGAAGCGTCTCCAGCCCCTCCATCGGCACGGCGCCCGGCCCCTGCCCGCGGGGATAGCGGACCAGCGCGGGGCCTTCGTGCTCCCAGGCGGTCTGCAGCAGCGCCCGGCACTCCGCCTCGTCGGCGGGCGCCAGCACCGCCATGTTGGGAATGCAGCGGGCGTAGCTCAGATCGAAGGCGCCGGCATGGGTCGGGCCGTCCCCCCCCACCAGGCCGGCGCGGTCCACCGCGAAGGTGACGTCGAGATTCTGCAGAGCCACATCGTGGATCAGCTGGTCGTAGGCGCGCTGCAGAAAGGTGGAGTAGATGGCCACCACCGGCTTGAGCCCGTCGCAGGCCATGCCCGCCGCCAGGGTCACCGCATGCTGCTCGGCGATCCCCACGTCGAAATAGCGGTCGGGATGCTCCTTCGAGAAGCGCACCAGGCCCGACCCTTCACACATGGCGGGCGTGATGGCCACCAGCCGCGGATCCTTTTCGGCAGCGTCGCAGACCCAGTCGGAGAAGACCTGTGTGTAGCTGACGCCCTCGCCGCCACCCAGCGCCTCGCCGGTCTCCGGGTCGAACGGCTTGACGCCGTGGTAGGAGCAGGGATCCCCCTCGGCCGGCGGGAAACCCTTGCCCTTGCGGGTCACCACGTGGAGAAAGCGGGGTCCGTTCATCCGCTTCATGTTCTCCAGGGTCTGCACCAGCATGGGCAGATCGTGGCCATCGATGGGGCCGATGTAGTTGAACCCCAGCTCTTCGAAAAGGGTGCCGGGCATGAGCATCCCTTTCATGTGCTCCTCCCAGCGATCCATCAGGTCGCGCACGCCGGGCACCACCCCCAGCACCTGTTTGCTCCCCTCCCGGACGCGGTTGTAGAAGCGGCTGGAGAGCACCCGCGCCAGATAGTTGCTCACCGCGCCCACGGGCCGGGAGATGGACATGTCGTTGTCGTTGAGCACCACCAGCAGGTCCATGTCCAAGGCGCCGGCGTGGTTGAGCGCCTCGAAGGCCATGCCGGCGGAGAGGGCGCCGTCGCCGATCACGGCGATGTGCTCGCGCCGGATCCCTTCCAGACGGGCGGCCACGGCCATGCCCAGGGCGGCGCCGATGGAGGTGCTGGAGTGACCGGCACCGAAGGCGTCGTATTCCGATTCGTCGCAGCGCAGAAAGCCGGAGAGCCCTCCCTTCTGCCGCAGGGTCTCCATGCGGTGGCGGCGACCGGTGAGGATCTTGTGCGGATAGGCCTGATGCCCCACGTCCCACACCAGCCGGTCCCGCGGGGTGTCGAAGACGTAGTGGAGCGCGATGGTCAGCTCCACCACTCCCAGCCCCGCCGCCAGGTGGCCGCCGGTGCGCGCGACCACCTCCACCAGATACTCCCTCAGCTCCTGCGCCAATGCCGGCAGCTTCTCCAGCGGCAAACGGCGCAGGTCGTCGGGATGGTCCACCTGTTCCAGCAGTGGATAGAGCGGCTGCTCGGAGGAAGGGGGCATGGGTTAGAATGCGATCCTTTGAAAAAACCAATTTTACCAGCATGGAACCGGAGAAACCGGAACAATTGTCGACACGGCAGTGGCGGAAACGGCGGCAGGCGCAGCTTCTGCGCAGCTACCACAAGCAGCGCCAGCGCAATCGCCTGGCAAGGCCCGGCGTCCACCCTTTCGTGCTGGTTCTGGACCATCTCAAGGCCGGCTTCAACGTGCCCAAGATCTTCCGCAGCGCCGAAGCCTTCGGCGCCCGCGAGATCCATCTGGTGAACATCGGCCCTTTCGACCCGTCACCCGCCAAGGGCGCCTTTCGCAAGGTGCCGGCCCGTTTCCACGACACCTTCGAATCGGCGCACCGCGCCCTCGCCTCCCAGGACTATGTCCTCTTCGCCCTCACGCCGGGCGGCGACAGCGAACCGCTCACCGCCGTTCGGTTCCCGGAACGCAGCGCCTTCATTCTCGGCCATGAAGAGCAGGGGCTCAGTTTCGATCCCGCCGACCGGCCCGACATCCGCCTGCTGCACATCCCCCAATTCGGCCAGGTGGAGAGCCTCAACGTGAGCGTGGCGGCCTCCATCGTGATGTACGAATACGTGCGCCAGCGCCACTCATGACGCTCATCCGATTCCTCCGCCGTTTTCTGCTGCTGCTGGCGCACACCGGCCGCGGCATCCGGGTGAGCCTGCGCCAGCTGCGCGCGCCCCTGCCCGACCCCGAACCGGTCTCCGCCTGGTCGCGGCGCCTGCTGGAGATCCTGGGGGTGGAGCTCGAATGTCACGGACAGCCCCCCACCGGCAGCGCCCTGATCGTAGCCAACCATCTCTCCTGGCTGGACATCCCGGTGATCGCCGCCTGCAGCCGGGCCGCCTTTCTCTCCAAGGAGAGCATCCGCCGGTGGCCTCTCATCGGCTGGTTCGCCCGCGCCGCCGGCACTCTCTTCATCCGCCGGGGCAAAGGCGAAGCGAAGCAGGTGAGCCGGGCCATCGCCCAGCGCCTCGCGCTCGGCCGGCAGATGGCCCTCTTCCCCGAGGGGCGCATCGGCGACAACCATGAGGTGCAGCGCTTCTTTCCGCCTCTGTTCGCCGCCGCCATCGACGCCCACGTGCCGGTGGTTCCCGTGGCGCTGCGCTACGGCGGCCCTCGCGAGGCGGAAGACGCCGTGCTCTACCGCCCCGGCCGCTCCTTTCTCGGCATCCTCTTCCGCCTGCTGGCCCGCCCTCGGACCCGGGCTTCGCTCTTCTTCTGTCCGCCCATCTCCCCTGAAGGGCGGGACCGGCGCGCCCTGGCGCGGGCGGCGCGGCAGGCGATCCTCGAGGCGCTGTCCGGCGGGGAAGAGGGTTGAACGCCGGGGCGCGCCGAAAATTGGACTTTCTCATCGTCGGCCAGGGGCTGGCGGGCAGCCTGCTGGCTTGGCGGCTGATCCACCGGGGACAGCGGGTGACGGTGCTGGACGACGGCCATCGCACCGCCTCTTCGAAGGTGGCCGCGGGGCTGATCAACCCCCTGGCGGGAATGCGCTTCAACCGCTCCCCCTTCGTCCACCGGTGGCTGGAGGAGCTGGAACGGTGCTACGGCGAGCTGGAAGAGGCGGCCGGCCGCCCCTTTCTGCATCCGCAAGCCATGGTGCGGCTGTTCCGCTCGCCCGGACAGGCGCGCTTCTACGAAAGGCGGGCCGCCGTGGCGGAAGACGGCGATCTGCTGGGAAAGAGATTCGCCCCCGAGGCGGCGGGCGAGCCGGTCCACGCGCCCCATGGCGGCTTTCTCCAGCGGCGCACCGGCCACCTCGACCTGCCCGCGCTGCTGCAGTTCATGACCCGCTGGCTGGAATCGCGGGGGGCGCTGCGGCGCCAGCCCTTCGACCACGCGCGCCTGGAGATCACCGCCCAGGCGGTGCGCCACGGCGAGCTGGAGGCCACCCACCTGGTCTTCTGCGAGGGCTTTCGAGGCAAGGACAACCCCTGGTTCGCCAAGCTGCCCTTCGCGCCGGACAAGGGGGAGTTCCTCATCCTCGAGGGGCTGGCGCCGGAGCGGCTGCCGAGGCGCATCGTCAACGGCGCCCACTGGCTGCTGCGCCACGCCGACGGCCGTTACCGTCTTGGCGCCACCCACGACCACCATCGCCTGGATCCGCTGCCCACCCCCGAGGGGCGCGAAGCGTTGGAGGCGGGCCTGAAGCGGCTGGTGCGCCATCCCGAAGCGCTGCGCCTGGTGGATCAGCAGGCGGGGGTGCGCCCTTCCACCGCCGACCGCAAGCCCCTGCTCGGCACCCACCCGCGGCTGCCGCGCCTCCATTTCTTCAATGGCTTCGGCGCCCACGGCAGCCTCACCATTCCTTGGTACGCCGAGCGCATGGCCGACTGGCTGCTGCACGGTCGGCCGCTGCCTGAAGAAGCCCGGCTCCAGCGGTTCGCCAATTAGCAGGCCGTTGAAAAACGTTGTTTTTCGACGGCCTGTGAGCGGTACAGGGAGGTGCCGCCATTTTCGATGACTGCAAGTCATTGAAAATGAAGGAACCAGGAAATCGCATTTTCCGGTTCCGGGGTTGAAAAAGACCATGGAAGGACTTTTTCAACAGCCTGTTAGAGACCGTTTGGAAGGGGCGGCGGCGCCGGAGTCGCTCCCGTCAAGGCACCACCTGGTCGATCACCAGCTCCACCGGCTTGCCGGCGCCCACCTGCACCAGCTTTTCGGCGCTCTGGAAATCGCCGCTCGCCGCCATGGGCTGGCCGCTGCGCGCGATCCGGGCGGCGATCTTGAGCTGTTTGTAGTCCTTGAGGCTGCCGCCGCGGATGAGGTTGCCGTCGGTGAGCTCCACCTGGGCCGGAAGCTGGCCCGCGGTGAGACGAACGGCCGCCACCGGCATGGGCGGGCCGCTGGGCGCTTTAGCGAAGATGAAGAGGGGTTCGCCCGGTTTCACCTTGTCGCGCAGCTTCGGCGACAGGGTGACCTGCAAGCGGATGCCGGAAGAGGCGGCCTCGAGATCCACCGCGGAGCCCGGATCCTCCACCTGAAGGCCGGCGGCGGCGGCCGCTTGCTTTGCCTGGGCGATGAGCCCGCGCAGCTCCCGCACATAGTCCGGATTGTCGGCCAGCCCCGCCTCGGCCTGACGCCAGTAGTAGATGGCGTTCTGATAGTCGCCCGTCTCGCTGGCGCCCTTGCCCGCCAGCCAGAGCGCGGTGGAGTCTTCCGGCGCCTTCTCCAGCGCCTTCTTCACCAGTTCGTAGGGCTTGCCCCGCATGCGCCCTCCCTGGGTCATGGCCAGGGCGTCGGCCCAGGCGACGAGCGCCTGCGGATGCTCGTCGGTCAGCTTGGCCACCTTCTCGAAAGTCTTCGCCGCCTCCGAAAAGCGCCGCTCGCTGGAATAGACGCGCCCCAGCATGAACCAGGCCTCGGCGTCGTCGGGCTTCTCCTTCACCCGCTTTTCCAGCGTCTGCACGATCTCCTCCAGGGTGGGCGCCTCGCCGCCGGCCCGCATCCTGGCGTGCAGCGCCTCCACCTCGGCCACCGCCCGGTCGCTCGACAACTGCGGCGAGCCGAGCCACCCGTAGAGCCCCAGGCTGGCGGCCGGCAGCAGAACGGCGAGAAAAACCACGCCGGAGCGGCGTCCGAACGCGGTGACCGAGGCGCGCTGTTCCACCACCCGGGTGTCTTCCAACAGCTCCTGCTCCAGCTCCTCCCTGGCCTGCTGGAACGCCTGTTCGTCCAGGGTGCCGGCTTTGAAGTCGGCCTCCAGCTCCTTGAGCTTCTGCCGTGCCACCTGGACGTTGTTCTCGCGCACCTCATCCACGATCTCGCCCCGCTGGCGCAGCAGCGACCAGAGCAGAACGCCCACCACCAGCGCCAGCAGCAGGGCCACCAGGATCCAAAAGGTCATGCGTCACCTCCTTCACGGCCCTCTCCCAACAGCGCCTCGGCTTGGCGGCGCTCCTCTTCGGTGAGCACCTGCCGGTCGCCGGAAGGACGGCGGCGGATGAAGCGCACCAGCACCACCACCCCAACCAGGAAGATGACGAAAGGACCGCCCCACAACAGCAGCGTGTTGCGCTGCAGCGGCGGGCGGTAGAGAACGAAATCGCCGTAGCGCGCCACCATCCAGTCGATGATCTCCTCCTTGCTCTTGCCGGCCACCACCATCTCGTAGGTCTTCTCCCGCAGATCCTTGGCGAGATCGGCGTTGGAGTCGGCCAGATTCTGATTCTGGCAGACCAGGCAGCGCAGCTCGCTGATGAGACTCTTGTAGAGCTTCTCCTGACCGGGGTCGTCGAACTTGTGGACCTCGATGGCGGCGCCGGCCACCAGGGGCACCAGCAGCAGCAACAGCAACGCGCGGCGCATCAACCCTTCTCCTCTTTCAGTTTCTTGATCAGCGGCACCAGCTGGTCACGCACGATCTCGTCGGTCACCGGGCCGATGACCTTGTGGCGGATGATCCCTTTCTTGTCGACGACGAAGGTCTCGGGCACGCCATACACCCCCCAGTCGATGCCGGTGCTGCCGTCGCGGTCCACCAGACTCGCCTCGTAGGGGTTGCCCAGGCTCTCGAGCCAAGCCTTGGCGTCCGCCTCTTCGTCCTTGTAGTTCAGGCCATAGACCGGCGCCAGATTCATCTGCGCGAACCGCTTCACCACTTGGTGCTCGGCGCGGCAGGAGACGCACCACGACGCCCACACGTTGAGCAGCCACACTTTGCCGCGCAGCTGTTCCGTGGCGATCTTCTCCTTTGGATCGTAGAGAGTGGGCAGCTCGAAATGGGGCGCCGGCTTGCCGATGAGCGGGGAAGGCACCCGCTTGGGGTCGTTTTTCAGCCCCACCGCGAGGAAACCCACGATGACCAGAAAGAGCGCCAGCGGAATCAGGTAACGGCTCTTCATGCCACACTCCCCGCCACCGCTTCCCGCTGGCGGCGCGCCAGCAGCCGGTAGCGCTTGTCGGCCACGGAACAGAGCCCGCCCAGGGCCATCACCAATGCGCCCAGCCAGATCCAGCGCACGAAGGGCTTGTGGTAGAGACGGATGGCCCAGGCGCCCTTGTCGTCGAGCGGCTCGCCCAGGGCCACGAAGAGATCGCGGGTGAGGCCGGCGTCGATGCCGGCTTCGGTCATGGGCATGCCGGTGAGATAGTTACGCTTCTCGGGATAGAGGGTGGTCACCAGGCGGCCGTCGCGCGTCACCACGATCTCTCCCCGGTCCCCCTGATAGTTGGGGCCTTTCAGATGGGTGGTGCCGCGGAACTGGAAGTCGTAGCCGCCCAGGCTGTAGCTGTCGCCGGGAGCGAGTCGCACGTCCTCCTCGGTGCTGTAGATGGAGGTGAGGGTGACGCCGGTGATGAAGACCGCCACTCCCAGATGGCCCAGCGCCATGCCCCACTGGGAGAGGGAGAGGCCGCCCAGGCCCCGTCCCCGGGCGTACTGCGCGATCACCTTGAGGGTGGAGAAGAAGACCCAGAACGCCAACACCATGCCCACCGCCGCTTTCCAGGAGAAGTGCTGCATGGCCACCGCCGGGAAGACGGTGCCGAACACCAGGCTGGCGACGAAGGCCAGGCGCGCCTTGCGCCAGATGTCGGGGATGCGGTCACGCTTCCAGCGCGCCAGCGATCCCACGCCGATCAGGATCGCCAGGGGGATGGTGAGCGGAATGAAGACCGCGTCGAAATAGGGCGGCCCCACCGAGATCTTGCCCGCGCCGAGGGCGTCGATGATCAGCGGATAGAGGGTGCCCAGCAGTATGCTCACCGTGGTCACCACCAGAATCACGTTGTTGAGCAGCAGTGCCGTCTCCCGCGAGACCAGTTCGAAACGGACATGGCTGCGCACCTTGGAGGCCCGGGCCGCGTAGAGCGCCAGGGAGCTGCCCACCACGGTGGCGAGAAAGAGCAGGATGAAGAGGCCGCGGGAGGGGTCCGAAGCGAAGGCGTGCACCGAGGTGAGCACCCCCGAGCGCACCAGGAAGGTGCCGAGCAGGCTCAGCGAAAAGGTGAAGATGGCCAGCAACACGGTCCACGCCTTGAAAGCGCCGCGCTTCTCGGTCAC